>NZ_MJUZ01000006.1 GCF_002237645.1 Desulfovibrio sp. MES5 | reverse complement strand
AGGGCCTTGAAGGACGTTATCGAAAAAAAGCTCTGAGGCCAGCCGAGAAGCGCGAATTAGTCTGCTTCCTTCACGAAGAGTATGGTTTGAGCATCACGAGGACTTGCACCGCGTTGCGGCTGAGCCGCACAGTGTTTGCCTACGCGGGCCTTGCTCTTGGCCTTCACGTCACCTGCTGCCGGGATGACACCCAGGTCAAGCTGCGGTTTGAACTGCCAGCCGCTTTCGGTTTCAATGGCTTTGGCAAAGCTCACGCCTACGGGGAATGTCCAGATGGACTGCGTGTCCCCGTCCACCTCAAAAACAGTACCGCCGCTCTTCACGTCGTAGCCGTCGGTCACAAGCCCCAGATAACGCACGCCCACATGCGGAATGATGTCCAGCGCACCGGCGTTGAATTTGTATTCCGCCTTGAGGCCCGTATTCCAGGCATGGCTGGTAACGTCGGCCTTGAGGTCGCGCATCTGCATGGAGGCGGGCATGTCCTGCTCCACCTTGTTATAGTTGCCGGTATAGCCCACGTCGGCGGAGAGGCCGAAGTTGTCGTACACCCAACCGCCGTAGAGGTTCACGCCCCAGAAGTTGAAGCTGTTGTCCGTGCCGTTGAAGTCCCCGCTGGACTTGGCATAGCCAGCCCCAACGTTGAACGCGGCACCGAAGCGGAACATGTCGTTGATGGTGTAATCCGCGCCCAGGGCAATGCCGCCCAGGTTGCTGTTGTAGCCGGATTTGAAGTTTTCCGCCTTCATGCCCCAGACGTTGTTAGACTGGTAGAGCGGCATAATCCACACCCCAAGGCCGTTTTTGAGGCCGTCACCCGCGCTCAGGCCGGAATCAAGACTCAGGCTCCCGTCCGAATCCTGCCGTACGGCCACGGCCTGGCTCATGTCCGAGCGTGGAAGGGCCATGGATGTACGGGTAGCCGCCAAACACACCGTAATCACTGTCATTGCTGAAGGTGACGCCGTTGATAATGACGGTATTGGTGCCGGCGTCCATTGCCCCGCTCACACCCTGCCCGCCGACGACAGCGCCGCGGACCTCGACTCCCGGTGAAACGGTGAGGTCGTTACTGCTGCTTGGACCGGTTGTGGGGTCGGCTCCGGTTTGCGTAGCCCCTTGGCCGTCATAGTTGCCGAAAATGTTGGTATAGCTGTTGCCGTCGTTGATATTGACGATATTCGCCGCCATCGCGCCGCCCGGCGCAAAAAGGCTCCAGGCCAAAAGGCAGGCCCGCAAAGAAAAGCGGCGGGGCCGGAATGCGGCGGCATTCGCAGGCACACGGCGCAAAATAGGATACGGGTACAGGCGTGTTGCTTTTGAGGACGTATTTTATAGATGCACGGAGTATGCCCGCCCGAAAAAATATCTGTTTTTCGGGCGGGCATGGTTTCTGGCGCGCTGCCGCAGGTTAAAGGTGGCAGCCCAATCAGCCAAGGGCGCGGGGCGCGTATGCCTAGTGCGCAGTGGGTTTGAACGCTCCAAGGCCTGTTTCAGACCGGATTTTCTGGTCGGCAAAGGCCTCCCGTTCTTTTTGCGCCTGCGGGGACTGATCGCATATGGACACTACCCAGATGCACAAAAAGGCCAGCGGCATGGAAAAGATGGCCGGGGAGGAATACGGAAAGGGCGCGCTGCCTGGCGGGTTGCCCAGGGTTGCCACCCAGACCGCATCCGAAAGCATGGTCATGGCCAGGGCCGCCACCAGCCCCGCAAAGCCCCCGGCAACTGCCCCTCTGGTGGTGCAGCCCTTCCAGAGCACCGAAAGGATCAAGGCCGGGAAGTTGGCCGAGGCCGCAATGGCAAAGGCCAGGGAGACCATGAAGGCCACGTTCTGTTTTTCAAACACCATGCCAAGAAACATGGCAATGATGCCGAGGGCCACGGTTGTCAGTTTGGAGATTTTAAGCTCCTCGCTGGAGCTGGCCTTGCCCTTTTTGAGCGCGGAGGCGTAGAGGTCGTGCGCCACGGCAGACGCGCCCGAGAGCGTCAGCCCCGCCACCACCGCCAGAATGGTGGCAAAGGCCACCGCCGACATGAAGCCAAGAAAAATGTTGCCGCCGATGGCGTTGGCCAGATGCACGGCCGCCATGTTGCTGCCCCCGCGCAGGGTTCCGTTCGCATCAAGAAACTCGGGGTTGGTGCTCACAAACACAATGGCCCCAAAGCCGATGATGAAGGTCAGGATGTAGAAATAGCCGATCCAGGTGGTTGCCCACAGTACGCTTTTTCTGGCTTCCCTGGCGTCCGGCACGGTAAAAAAGCGCATCAGGATGTGCGGCAGACCGGCGGTGCCGAACATGAGGGCAATGCCGAGCGAAATGGCCGAAACGGGGTCTTTCACAAAGCCGCCCGGCCCCATGATGGCCGCGCTTTTTTTGATGCCCACGGCGGCGGTGAAAAGTTTTTCGGGGCTGAAACCGTACTGGGCCATGACCATGAAGGCCATGAACGAGGCCCCGCCGAGCAGCAGGCAGGCCTTGATGATCTGCACCCACGTGGTTGCCGTCATGCCGCCAAAAAGCACATAGGCCATCATGAGCAGGCCCACGATGACCACCGCATAGTGGTAATCAAGCCCGAAGAGCAGCTTGATGAGCTGCCCCGCGCCCACCATCTGCGCGATAAGATAGAAGAGCACCACAACCAGCGTGCCCGATGCGGCAAATATGCGCACCGGCACCTGCCGGAGCCTGTAGGCCACCACATCGGCAAAGGTGAAGCGCCCGAGATTGCGCAGGCGTTCCGCCAGCATGAAGGTTATGAGCGGCCAGCCCACCTGAAAGCCGATGGCGTAGATCAGGCCGTCAAAGCCCGTTGCCATCACAGCGGCTGAAATGCCCAGAAAGGACGCCGCCGACATGAAGTCGCCCGCAATGGCAAGGCCGTTCTGAAAGCCCGTGATGCCGCCGCCGGCCGTGTAGAAATCTGCGGCGGAGCGGGTGCGCTTGGCTGCCCACTTGGTAATCCACAGCGATGCGCCGACAAAAATGGTGAACATTATGATGGCTGTCCAGTCGGTGTTCTGCTTTTGTGTTTCTTCTATGGCGCCTGCCGCCAGCGCGAGGCCGGGCGGCAGGGCTCCGAAAAGAGCCGTGGCCCCGAAAAGAGCCGTGGGCAGGATAGCGGCGGTACATGTTCTGGCGGATATCCGCCGCCTGGGCCTGTGGCTGGACGTGCAACTGCTTATGCCCTTCATGACTGCACCTCTTTTTCAAGAATCTGCTTGAGCGCAGGGTCAAATTCGCTGTTGGCCTTGCGAACATAGATCGCCGTGAGCACAACTGTCAGCAGGATGATGCCGATGCCCAGGGGGATGCCCCAGGTTGTTGTCATTCCGGCTGCAAGAGGTGTGGCAAAGAGCTGCTTGTCAAAGGCGACAACAAGGATAAAGCCGTAATACGCGGCAAAAACCATAAGCGTCAGGCGCCAGCCAAGGGAGTTGCGCGCCTTGATCAGGTGCTGGTATTGCGTATTTTTTTCAATTCGTTGCGTCAGTTCTGAGGCCATTGTTCCCTCCTCGCATCTTTTTGTCCGCAATGTCTTTTGTACAGACATCGGACGTTATGGGAGCCTGTGTGCGCCGTATCCGCGCGATTGCAGCGCCAGATACATCATGGCGGCTGTTATGGCGTCGTTCATGGCATCGTGCCTTGGCAGCGTGGGCAGGCGAAGGTTTCTGACCATCGTTTCCCATCGCAGATCAATGTAGGCGCCAGGATATTGCGCAAATCGCCAGTCGTAATAGCGGCCTGAAACCTCTATGCGACTGTTTGGCAATACTGCCCCCATCAGTGGCCTCAAGTTTTTGTTCAACACAGCAAGGTCGTATTGCAGATAATAGCCGACCAGTGTTCTGCCTCTGACAAACTGAAGAAAAGCCGACAACACATCCTGAAGCGGCAGGCCAGTGCTGAAGTCGCACGGGCGCAGCCCGTGCACGCGCACATTTTGCCCATCAGGGGCATGCCGCGGCGTTATCAGCGCGTAAAAGGCGTCTCTGGTGCAAAGACGCCGGCCGTCTATGCAGACGGCGGCAAGGGACAACAGCTCCGCTTCCTTCACATTGAGCGAGGTGGTTTCGCAATCAATGCTCACAAGCAGGCCGTCGTCCTGATCCAGCAGGGAACGGTAGGGTTCCCGCAGTCCGCGCATGCGCCAGCGGCGCGCCACGGACTGTAGCCACGGTTTTTGCATTTCAGAACCTGTCCAGCCCGTACCGCTGGCCGATCATGCGCTTGAAGCGTTTGACCACCTGCAGGGCGTCCTGCAACAGGTCTTTGTCCAGGGTGGACAGGGTGGCCGTGTCAATCTCATTGCTCAGGGGGCTGCCCCCGCGCAGCATTTCAAGGCCCGCGTCCAGCCGCAGGCGCATCAGAAATGCCAGGGATTCGGCCAGATCGTCCGCCAGCGATTTTTCCATGAAACTCCGTGATGTCAGGGCCTCCAGTCGGTCAAAGGTGTTGGTGGCGTCAATGCCCGCCTCCAGCGCGAGAACGCGGGCTCCGTGCACAATGGGGAAAATTCCCGCCTTCTTGATGTCGAGCAGGGCGTTTTTTTCGCGGTTCAGCAGTTGCCGCCAAAAGCCGCTTTCGCCCGTGCGGGTCGGGAACTGCTCGATGGGCAGGGCCATGCGCGCAAACCACGCCGCATCGTCGCGCAGGGCTGAGCGCAGGGCCTGCCTGCAGGCGGCAAGCCATGCGGCAGGGCCGGAGACGGTTTCCGCATCAAGAAAGATAGCCAGACGCATGAGCCCCTCGCCCTGTGCGGCATCCGCCCACTGGCGCAGCGTGCGCTCCCATCCGCGCACCGTGTGCCGCCAGAGGGGCTGGTTCACCATCATGTCCCCTGGGCAGGGCGGGTAGCCAAGGCTGAGCATGCGTTCCGTAAAGCTGTTTGCAGAGTGTTCCACCTCCTTTGCGTCCAGGCCTTCCGCAAGAATCAGCGCGTTGTCCTGGTCGGTTTTCAGTATCTGCTCGCCCCTCCCTTCGGAGCCAAGGGCCAGCAGGGCGCTTCCGGCAAATACGGCGGGCGTGGCCGTCAGCTGCCAGAGGCGGGCCATGAGCTGCGCGTTGAGCACCTGCACAAGGCGCGCAAGCTGCGGCGTTTTTATGCCCTGGGTAACGAGTGTTGTTACCAGGGTTTCCATATCCCGCATGGCGCTGTGCAGGTCGGCCAGAGTGGCGGCCGCCTCAAGCTGCCGCGCGATGGACAGGGAATGGTTGGAAAAATAGGAAAGCAGGTCGATCATTGCCAGAACGCCCACGGGCCGCCCCTTGTCCGTAACCACAATGCGGTGGATGTTGTGGCGGGTCATGAGGAGCAGGGCGTTGAAAAGGTAGTCGTCCTTTTCGCAGCTCAACAAGGAAAACCGCGCGCAGGCCTTGAGCGGGGTCTGGTTGGAAACCGCGTTGGCCACGATGTCGCAAAAATCGCCCGTGGTGAAAATTCCCGTGCTGGAACCGTCGCGCACAAAGATGGATCGCCTCCGGCTTTCCTTCATGCGTTGCGCGGCATGGGCAATGGTGTCCGACGCGTCGGCAAATATGGGCGGGCGAAAACCCGCGTCGCTGATCTTGACCGCAAAAAGGCTCTGCCACTCGCGGCGGTCGCGGCTTTGGGCAAGCTGGCCCAGCTTGTCGGACACTGTTGCAAAAAAGTAGGCGCCGAAGAGCGAGTTTTTTTCCGTCAGGGCCAGCACCTCCCGCCCCGGAAACACGCAGAGCAACACTTCTTCGTGCGCCACAAACCTGTGGCGCGTTCTGCCTGTGGCCAAAGCCCGACAGTCAAAGGCCTCGTGCTCGCGGTACGCGCCCACAATTTCCTCGCCCGACATTTCACGTACAAGGCCCTTCATGACAAGATACAGGGCGTCAACCTCGCTCCCCGCGGCAAGAATCTCCTGGTCGTTGCTGAAAAACAGCACGTCTGCAGTGGCCGAAAGGGCAGATGCCTCCGCCATGGTCAGCAGGTCAAAAGGTGGGTGCGTGAGGTCAAAGCGAGTGTTTGGCATACTCGGTCCCGAAGGCGTCCCTGTGATATGATTCAGTTTTTGTCCTTACATGTTGTGCTGACGTATCTGACCTGTTGTACGCATTGTGTTTACAGTATATAAAAATTGTTCAACCAATGAGAGTATTGTTCTTGATGTAAAAGCGACTGTTTGTATGCGCAATTATTGAATGTGAAATATTTCATTGATTGTTTATGCAGTTTAAAATGCAAATATTTAGTTTGTATTGCAGTGTAGGAATCATAGACACACTACAATCAGTTTGCCTGAATATGCAAATAGTATTTTATGCAGTGAATGATATTTGATAAAAAAGAATGATAAATTATTTTTTTGCTGAAATGGATATTTCACTGCATACAAATAAATCGGGCAGAGTGCTTATCAGTGATATTTATTTCTGGAACAGGCAGGTTCTGTACAAAAAATACGCATGCAACAATTTTCGCCGGGCGCGCCGGGCGCGTTCTTTCCGCGCGGCAAGCAATGGGGGAATGTTTCGGCCTCTGCTTACTACGGCGGTGGGGGCTTGGCCCGGTTGCGACAGTCCGGTGGAATTGCATGGCAATGCAGTCTGGTATCGAGGGGAATGGGGCGGGGGTAGGGGATGCGGCGCTTCTAGCTGCGGCGAGGCAGGATGTGGTTTTTCAGGGCACGGTTGCGGGCAATCTTGATACTGATGCTTGGGCAGATTTGCAGGGCGTGAGCCAACTTGCAGAATCTTTGAATCCAAAGGCGGGGGCTTCATCGCTGCAGCACTTGCCCCAGCGACATTTAAGCAGCCGCACGGACGCGGTTATGCCCCCGGAAATCAGCGCGGGGTTCTGCCGGGCTGTGAACCAGCCCAAAAGCTGCGTGGTCATTTCAGGGGGGGTTCATGGTGGGCCGTGGCAAGAGTACTGGGATTACAACTAGCTACTTCAAAAATGAATGAGGGTAGGCCTGACATGGAATTGGCTGTAATGTCCCCCATGAATCAAGCGGCCTTTAAGGGAGTATCCTTCCGTTTTTTACCAGCCTGCTGATGCACGCATTGCGGGGTCTTCCAGCCAAGCGCCGAGTGCAGGTACGTGGTATTAAAGAGTTCTATCCAGCCGGAAAGTGCGTCGGCCAAGTGCTCAAGGCTGCGCCATTCATGCAGCCAGAAAAGTTCTTCCTTAATCGTGCGCATTGTCCGTTCAGTATCCGCGTTTCCTTTGGGATTGTTATAGCTAGTGAATGCCTGTGAGATGCCTAGTATCGCGCACTCACGTACAAAAGCCTTTCCTGTTGGTTGGCAGCCGTTATCACTCATCAGGCTCAAACCCTGTTCTCGGACGCCTTCGGGAAAGTGCGCTTGAATGCCCATTTCCAAGGCTTGTAGCCACTCGTGACTTCGACTTTGGTAGCCAGCATGGTGGCCGACGATCTTTTTAGAAAACCAGTCCACTACCAGTACAACATACACCCAGCCACTTTCCGTCATGACCTTGGTCATATCGACGTCCCACCATTGGCAGGGCCGAACAGGACGCGGTTTGCTTCCAGTGGGAGTGCGCTTTGCCCGCAAGGCTGCTCTCCTAACTCCCAGTCCATGCAGGCGCATTAAGCGTCCCACACGTTTGGCGTTGACGTTCATGCCGCTTTTATGCCGAAGGGTAGCCCACACGCGGCGGTAGCCCCAAAAAGGATGCTCCATTTTAAGGGCTTCTATCAACGGCAAGAGCTCGGCATCGCGCTGAAGCTGAACCTGGGCGGTTCGACGCCTCCCGCTTACCAGTCGTTTTTTTTTAATTCCAGCGTCAACTCGCCAACGGCTTGCTTAAGCTTTTGGTTCTCTGCCGAAAGGCGCTCTTCCCGGCGGTTTGTCGTGCTGGTTTCGAATGCCTGGGCGGCATTGGCCAAAAACGTATCTCGCCAGCGGTAGTACATGCTCTGAGTGATTTGATATTCACTGCAAAGGCTTGCCACAGAGCGCCCCTGCAAGCCTTCAAGCACGATGCGGGCTTTACTTTTGCTGTCCCAGATACGGCGTTTCATATTTCCTCCAGGGCTGGAAGAAAACTACCTTAACAGGGCTGCCTTGTTAATGGGGGGCAGTATATTATTATGTCAGTTTTAGTATCATTGCCCCGAACGCCACCAGAACAACGGCTATTCCCCGCCAGAAGGTAAACTTTTCGTGCAGCAGAACCACGGCCAGCAGCATGCCGAAAATAACCGAGGTTTCACGCAGGGCAGCCACCATGGCAATGGGGGCGATTGTCATGGCCCAGATGGCAATGCCATATGAGCCCAGACCGGCTAGGCCGCCGAAAAATCCGATGGCGGCCCGTTTGCGCACATACCGGGCGTAGCTCAGGCCATGCCGCCAGAAAATAAAGGTGTTCAGAGGAATGATGTTGAGCACGAAAATCCAGCAGGCGTAGCTCACGGCGCTGCCACTGTGCCGTGCGCCCAGGCCGTCTGCCAGCGTATAACCCATGATGACAAAGGAGGTGCGCAGGGAAAGCAAAATGGCGCTTCTGTCCGCGCCGCGCCGCGCGTTGTCCCCGGCAAGACAGAAAATACCGCAACACAGCAGCAGAACGCCACACCACGCGCCCAGGCTCAGCGACACATTGAAAAAGAGCATGGCCAGTGATGTCAGTAGCGGTGCGCAACCGCGCATGATGGTGTAGCTGAAAGAAAGATCTGATTTCTTGTAAGCTTCAGCAATGCAAATATAGTATGTAAAATGGCAAATGCAGGACATGCCAAGATACGGCCATGCCTCAGGGGAAACTGGAGGCAGAAATGGCACAATGCATACCGCGCCAAGCCCAGCGCCCAGCGCATTAAGGCCAGTTTCAAAGAGCTTGTTTTCGCCGCCCTTAACAATAATGTTCCACAGGGCATGTAAAAGGGCGGCAAATAGTACTGTAAGCACTATATAAGATGGCATAAAATTCCACTACGCGCATACCGCAGGTTTGGCAAACGTAAAGTGCGAACGATGGTCCTTTATGCCTTCAGTATGTATTGTCCGCAGCGTTTGTTGACGACTTTGCGTTTTTCCTTCCTCTTGGATTTCGGGTTGCGCATGGGCGATGCCCTGCGTTGCAAATCTGCGAGCAAACCAGTTTCGGTTTATTTTCAAAAAAAATCCGTAAAGTAATGCTGTAATGCATCCCCTGCGGGTTATGTTTTGGACGACGCCCTGATTTTATTTTTATAACATTCTTAAATAAAATATAACATTATAAACAAAAGCTTTGGCATATGTCTTGCTTTTTATTTTGCAAACACGGCGCTTGCTTGCCGTTTGATCCCTTGTTTGTTGAACATCCGTAACCCCAAGGAGTCTTATTTTGCCAAGTCCGACGTGATCCTGAAGGTCAAGGAACCCCTGTTCAACAAAAAAGTGAACAAGCACGAAGCGGAAATGGTGCGTGACGGCCAGTACCTGATCACGTTCCTGCATCCCGCCGCGCCGGTGAACCATGAAATGATGAAGAAGCTGGCGGCCACGGGCGTGATCGGCATCACGCTTGACGGCATTCCGCGTATTTCGCGTGCCCAGGGCATGGACGCCTGACCTCCATGAGCACCGTGGCCGGCTACAAGGGCGTGCTCATGGCCGCCAACCGTCTGTCCAAGTTCATGCCCATGGTGGGCACTGCCGTGGGCGTCATCAAACCCGCCAACGTGCTGGTCATTGGCACGGGCGTGGCCGGCCTTCAGGCCGTCGCCACCGCCAAGCGCCTTAGCGCTGTGGTCACCGCCGTGGACATCCGTCCCGACGCGCGCGAGCAGTCCATGAGCCTTGGCGCCAAGAGCTTTGACGTGGGCGTACCCGCCGATGTGGCCATTGGCGAGGGCGGCTATGCCCCAGCTCAACGCCCTGCCCGTTGGCGAGTGGGTGCTTTGCGGCACAGGCGCCGTGCCTGCCATGATGGGCAACCTGCGCTACAATACCTACGTCATAGGCATAGGCAATGACGAATCCATGACCAATGCCGTCATGGTGCGGCCTGACAGCCCCATTCTCAAGACCAAGGGCTACAACCCCAAAGTCTCCTGAGGTGTACGGCCATCCTGACGACGTGCGCGGCAAGACCATTCTTGCCATTACCGTGTCTTCTTCGCACTTTGCTCTCAGCCACTGGCTGCGCGTACTGGGCCTCAAGGACAGCGACGTGACCATCAAAAATATGGACCAGGCGCAGGCGCTGGGTGCGTTCAGTACCGGCATCGGCGATATGGTTTCCCTGTGGGCTCCCCATATGTATGTGGGCGAAGAAAAGGGCTGGAAGGTCGCGGGTAGTGTATCAGGCATGCAGCTTCCTATATGTTGGTAGCCACACAACGGCGTTTTATGATCTGGACGGGAAAACGTACCATAAGATGTTGCTAACAGCCTACTGCAAAAGCGGCCAACGTGGGGCATACCTACGCGATAACCTTCATCGGGCGACATTGCATAAGCTGCGGCAGTTCCGCTATGTGCGGTTCTTAAAAACTGATTGGCAACGCCGCTTGAGGTTGCCCATAGAGCCTTATCCCAAGCCGGATACTGTGTGCTGGTAATAACACAAAAGCGGGGCTAAACCCCCGCTTTTTTATGCGCTCGCGTGTGCCAACTTGCGTGCAAATCAGTGCCAACTTGCGCGCCCGCTTATTCCCTGAGGGTCACACAGGGAGAGGCACCGGCCATCGTAAATTTTTGTGGCACAGGGGTGGCACAATATATATAAAAATAAAAAATGCCCTTACGGTTTTTAACCATAAGGGCTTGATTTCTCTGGAGCGGGAAACGGGATTTGAACCCGCAACCTTCAGCTTGGGAAGCTGACACTCTACCGTTGAGTTATTCCCGCAAAAGTGGAGCGGGAGACGGGATTTGAACCCGCGACTTCAACCTTGGCAAGGTTGCACTCTACCACTGAGTTACTCCCGCATGGTCTGCAAACGGCGAAGCGTGAAAAATACTTTTTGGAGGCGGCATCCAGATTTGAACTGGAGATGGAGGTTTTGCAGACCTCTGCCTTACCACTTGGCTATGCCGCCAGCAAAAAATTTGGAGCGGGAGACGGGATTTGAACCCGCGACTTCAACCTTGGCAAGGTTGCACTCTACCACTGAGTTACTCCCGCTCAGCGAGGTATGCTTTTACGTGGATTGACCCTGAGTGTCAAGCATTGTTCCATAAATTTTACAGAGTTTTATTTTTCCCCGCTACTGGCGGCGCTCAAAACGCTGATAAACCGCATGAAAAGCCGTGAAGGCAAACCGGGGAGAACTGGCCGTTGGGGGACGCAACCCTGAAGGGCGCTTTTTTGAATTCGGTTTGCCGCCTCTGGGGCAATTGCACCGCAGGAGTGCGTCGGCGGCGTAAGCAAGGGCTCGCCGTCAAGCGCGACTACAGGCGTCCTCATGAAGCGCAACCGTGCGTACCCTCGCCAAGCGCACGCGCGACAAGTTTCGCAATGATGCGGCGTCTGGGAGGCGTGTTTTTGGGCTCCCGCCGCAAATCAGAAAACCCATAGCGCAGAGTGACGGCAAGCATGTGCTTTCGCAATGTTTACGGCATACCCGTCACGGCGCTGACTACGCAGGCAATCAGGGTTGACGCCTGCACGGCGGGCGTCTGCACGCAGCCTCCGGAGCATTTTAAGATTGCAATGCTTCGGTACCCTGCCAAAGTGCAGCAATAGTTTTATGGGGGTGGGCGTGAAGATTTTAGGGGGCTGGGGCGTGGGGGAGGGGCCCTTTTGCAAAAGAGTCCCTCCCCCGCAAATCATTTCACAGTGACAATCTAAAACTGGTTCTTGCCGCAACTAGTCCTTGCCGCGCTTGTCCACGATGCGCTGGGCCTTGCCCTCGGAGCGCTGGATGGAGCGCGGCTCCATCAGGCGCACCTTGGCCGTGACGCCCAGGAACTCCTTGATGTTCTTTTGCAGGCGGTTTTCCAGCATCTGGAGTTTGCGTATCTCGTCGGCAAACAGGCTGTCGCTGACTTCCACATGCACTTCCAGCGTGTCCAGATTGTTAACCGAACCCACAATGATCTGGTAGTTGGGGGTGAGACCGTCACTTTCCATAAGCAGGCCTTCGATCTGCTGCGGAAAGACGTTGACCCCGCGTATGATGAGCATGTCGTCGCTGCGGCCCTGCAAGCGCGAGATGCGCACGTGGGTGCGGCCACAGCAGCAGGGCGTGTAGTCCAGGCTGGTGAGGTCGCGGGTGCGGTAGCGCAGCATGGGGATGCCCTCCTTGGTGAGGGTCGTCAGCACAAGTTCGCCCACCTGGCCGGGGGGGAGCTGTTCGCCGGTCACAGGATCAATGATTTCCGGCAGGATGTGGTCTTCCCAAAGGTGCATGCCGCACTTGGCTTCCACGCATTCCATCGCGACGCCCGGCCCCATAATTTCAGAAAGGCCGTAAATGTTCATGGCATCGATGTCCATTTTTTCTTCGATGTCCCGGCGCATGGCTTCGGACCAGGGCTCAGCGCCAAAGATGCCTATGCGTAGCGCAAGTTCGCGAAAGTCCACGCCAGCTTCCTGGGCGGCTTCCCACAAATGCAGGGCGTAGGAGGGCGTGGCGCACAGCACTGTGGCCCCAAAATCGCGCATGAGGTGCGCCTGGCGGCGCGTGGCCCCGCCGGAAGCCGGAACCACCGTGGCCCCGATGTGTTCCGCGCCATAGTGCGCCCCAAGCCCGCCCGTAAAG
Organism: Desulfovibrio sp. MES5; assembly: GCF_002237645.1. Taxonomy (GTDB): domain Bacteria; phylum Desulfobacterota; class Desulfovibrionia; order Desulfovibrionales; family Desulfovibrionaceae; genus Desulfovibrio. The sequence continues at coordinate 69,573 of NZ_MJUZ01000006.1, read as the reverse complement.
AGGCCGTAGCCATAGGCCACATGCACCACGTCCGAGCGGTTGACCCCTGCGGCGGCCATGCTGCGGGCCATAAGCTCGGCCCAGTTTTCAAGGTCACGGGCTGTGTAGCCGACAACTACGGCCTTGCCCGTGGTGCCGCTGGAGGCATGCAGGCGCACGATATGGTCGCGCGGCACGGCAAACAGCCCGAAGGGGTAGTAGTTGCGCAGATCCTGCTTTTCGGTAAAGGGTAGAAGTTTCAGGTCCGCCAGGGATTTGATGTCGGCGGGGGTGATGCCCGCCTCGTCAAAGCGTTTACGATAGAAGGGCACGTTGGCGTACACGCGGTCGCACAGGTTGCGCAGGCGACGCAGTTGCAACGCTTCCAGTTCTTCGCGGGGCAGGGTTTCCTGTTTGATATTGAAAAGCACGACCCACTCCTTATAGAATAGATAGCTGGCATTTGGCGGCTTGAGCCGTCAATGAAAAAGAATAAACGGTTTTGTAGTGTGGAAGCCCTTTTGGGTATGCCGCAATGTCCGCACCGGGTCAACAAAAACGGGCATGGGCGGGTAGCGTTTTGCAGGCAGCCCTGGCGAGCACGGCCCAGACAAGCGGCCCATGGCGGAGCGCTGCGGTCCTGCCCTGAAAGACGCGCCGCAAGGGATGTTGCCGGGCCGATGCCCGTATGCCCGCTTGGCGGGTTGTCGCAGGGCGTGCCAGAGGCCCGGCAGCTTAGGGAAGTCATTGCCCTTGACCCGGCTTTGCGATATGTGCTTGCTATGGAAAATAATCATCCCAATACTCCCTCCGGGGGCAGCGCCCCCAAGCAGTTTTCAGAAGTTCCCGCAAGCCGCAAGGCGGCGGATGTGGTCCAATGGCTTGAAGAGCACAAGGCATTGCGTGTGGTGTGCATTGATCTTGAGGGGCAGGTCGGTTTTGCCGATGCCCTGATCATTGCCAGCGCCGGTTCGGTGCGTCACGCTCAGAGCCTTGCTGACGGCGTAAGCCTGATGTGCCGTGAGAAAAACTACGAATTCCTGCGCACGGAAGGGTACGCCACCGGGCAGTGGATCCTGGTGGATATGAACGATGTTATCGTCAACATCTTTCAGGAACCCGTGCGCGAGCTTTACGCCCTTGAAGCCCTGTGGGGGCACGGCTCCGGAGCCGCCCAAACCGCTGGGCGCGAAGGCCGCGGAGAATAATATATGACGCCGACGCTGCTGCTGATACTTGATGGCTGGGGCATAACCCCGCCAGGGCCTGGCAATGCCCCGTACCTGGCGCAAACCCCCAATCTGGATGCCCTGACGGCCCGCTGCCCGCATGGGCAGCTCATCGCCTCTGGTCGTGATGTGGGCCTGCCCAAAGGATATATGGGCAATTCGGAAGTCGGGCACCTGAACATCGGGGCAGGGCGCGTGGTCTATCAGGACATGACGCGCATCGACGTGGCTGTGGAGGACGGCTCCTTTGCAACCAACCCCGTCATCAACGACGTGCTGGCTGCGGCCAGACGCGGCGGGGGCAAGCTGCACCTTGTGGGTCTGCTTTCCGGCGGCGGCGTTCACAGTCATATCCGTCATCTGGAGGCTTTGTGCGGCATGGCTGCCGGGCAAGGCATCCCCGTGCGCGTGCATGCCCTTATGGATGGCCGTGATTGCGAGCCGCACAGCGGGATGGACTTTATCCGCGAGCTTGAAGCCAGCATCAAGGATCAGCCCCAGACGCGCATAGCCAGTCTTGTGGGCCGCTTTTACGCTATGGACCGCGACAAGCACTGGGAGCGGGTCAGCCAGGCATGGGACGTGATAGTGCACGGTCAGGCCCCCACGGCGGCCAATCCCGAAGCGGCGGTGCAGGCATCATACGATGCGGGCGTTACCGATGAATTCATGAAGCCCGTGCGCTTTGACACGGGTGATGCCGCCCCCGGCATGGCCGACGGCGACGCGGTCTTTTTCTTCAATTTTCGGGCCGACCGCATGCGCGAACTGACTGCGGCCTTCATCACCCCCGGTTTTGAAGGCTTTGACAGGGGCAAGATGCCCGCGCTGTCGGCTTTGGCGTCCATGACGTCCTATGAAGCCAGCTTTACCCTGCCGGTGGCCTTTCCCAAGGAAGCGGTCAGCCATGGCCTTGGTCAGGTCGTGTCGGAGCGGGGCATGCGTCAGCTGCGACTGGCTGAAACGGAAAAGTACGCCCACGTGACCTACTTTTTCAATGGCGGCGTTGAAGAGCCGTTTACGGGCGAAGACCGCGTTCTTGTGCCATCGCCGCGCGACGTGGCGACCTATGACCAGAAACCTGCCATGAGCGCGCCTCTGGTGACGGATGAATTCGTCAAGGCCTGGAATTCCGGGCAGTATGATCTTGTTGTCTGCAACCTTGCCAATGGCGATATGGTGGGGCACACCGGCGTGGTTAAAGCCGCAGTCGAGGCCTGCGAAGTGGTGGACCAGTGCGTGGGCCGTATGGTGGAAGCCGTGGAGGCCCGTAAGGGACGCATGCTCATCATTGCCGACCACGGCAACTGCGAAGTCATGCTCACGCCTGAAGGCCACCCGCAAACGGCCCATACCACCAATCCCGTGCCCTGCATCCTGCTGGAGCCGGACGGCGCGGTGAAGGCGCTGGCCAACGGCAGGTTGAGCGACGTTGCCCCGACGCTTCTGGCCCTGTGGGGCATCGAACCATCCTCGCCCATGACCGGACGTAATCTGGCCGTGAACGGCGCAGACGCGGATCAGGCACGCAAGGAGGCCGCCCGTGGGTGAGCGCAAAAAACCCATTGAGCCCGTGGCCCCTGACGGAATGGAAATCCTTTTCTTCTACCAGTGCCCTGGCTGCGGCAAACATGTGCCCCAGGCCAGTCCCACCGAACCGCGCATGGTGCGCTGCCCCGGCTGCGGGCAGGGCTTTCCCATCATTCCGGTGGACGAGCACAGCCTGCACTATGTGCGCATCATGCTGGCTGAGGGTAAGGCTGCTGCTGATCCGGATTTTTTATAGTACAATAAACTGTCCCGCCTGAATTTTGCGCAGGAAGTTTTTGAGACGGAAACAATTTTGAAAACCCGGCTGTCGCCTACGCGGCAGCCGGGTTTTTGGGCATATGTCAGGCTCATGACGAAGCGCTGGCATGTGATGGCAATTTTGGTTAAAAAATTTTTACGAAAAACCTTGCGTATATATATAAATCCGTGTAAAAGAGTTTTCAACCTAAACGTAGGTTGTTAATGTTACCTGTGGGACGATTTTAAAGAGAGGAAGGGCTTATGAAACGCATTTGTACACTTCTTTTGGCTGCCGGCCTGCTGTTTGGCGCGGCCACTGGCGCCAGCGCCATTGATTTTAAGGCTAAGGGCCAGTGGCTCATGGGCTTCGGCGTAGGCAACGCGAGCCCCATGGACACTTATCGTGACAACGGCGTGAAGACCAAGGGCAACACTGACGACGACTTCCAGGCCGCCCAGCGCCTGCGTCTGCAGTTGGATGCCGTTGCTTCCGAATCCCTGTCTGGTACCGTGTACTTCGAAATCGGCACCACCCAGTGGGGCAAAAGCTCTTCCGGTGGCGCTCTTGGCGCTGACGCCAACAACGCCATCAAGCTGAAGCGCGCCTACATTGACTGGGCCGTGCCGCAGACCGACGCCAAGGTGCGCATGGGCATCCAGGGCGTGGCCCTGCCCAACGTGGCCGGTGGCTCCGCTGTTATGGATACCGACGTGGCTGGCATCACCGTCAACTACAAGTTCAACGACAACGTTGGCCTGACCGCTCTGTGGGCCCGTCCCCTGAACGACAACTATGTTGACAACCAGAAGAGCACGCAGAACAACTATCTGGACAACATGGATCTGTTCAGCCTGATGGTGCCCCTGACCTTTGACGGCGTGAAGCTGACCCCCTGGGCCATGTACGGCATGGTGGGCAAGAACGCGCTGAACCGCCAGTGGGACCCCAAGACCAGCGCTTATGACAGCGTGGGCACCAGCGATGGTAACCTGCCCTACTCCCTGCGTCCTTACCCCGGCATTGGCGCGACCAATGGCAACATTGGCAAGACCAGCAACGACTACGGCACCGCTTTCTGGGCTGGCCTGCCTGTTGCCATCACCCTGTGGGATCCGCTGAACATCGAACTGGACATCAACTACGGTTACATGCAGGGCATGGGCCGCTTTGATGCTCTCAAGAGCGACGGCAGCAGCAAGCGCGCCAGCACCGAGCGTCAGGGCTGGCTTGCCAAGGCCCTGGTGGAATACAAGCTTGACTGGGGCGTGCCCGGCATCTTCGGCTGGTATGCTTCCGGCGACGACGGCAACCCGAAGAACGGTTCGCAGCGCATGCCTTCCGTTGCTGCTTCCGGCAACTTCACCTCCTTCATTGGTGACGGCAACATGGGCTGGATCCGTCAGGACTACTCCCTGACCTATGACGGCACCTGGGGCATCGGCGCGCAGATCCGCGACGTCAGCTTCATCGAAGACCTGTCGCACACCTTCCGTGTGGCTTACTGGGGCGGCACCAACAGCACCGGTATGGTCAAGTACATGGACAACGCGCACTCCTGGGCCGACGGCTGGGGCAACAACACCGGTCCTTACCTGACCACCAACGACGGTATGGTGGAATTCAACCTGGTGAACAGCTACAAGATTTACGAAAACCTCGAAATGAATCTTGAACTGGACTACGTTATCAACTGCATGGATAACAGCACCTGGAAGAAGGCCAACGGCGGCAACAACGGCAGCTTCAGCAAGCAGGATATGTGGAAGGCCCAGGTGGTCTTCGCGTACAGCTTCTAAGCTACGCGTTTAGCCGAAAGGCAAGGATTACGACTTCAAAGGGAGGCTTCGGCCTCCCTTTTTTTGTGTCTTCTGCAGCAAGGCTGTTTTGCGATGTGTTGGCTTTCAGGGCTGGTATGCCGCAAGGCCGCAGTTCACAGTGGCGGTCAGGCTGCGTGCCTGTGGGAAGTGCCTGTTTTCCATACGTTGTTTTGAATTTCTGTTTTTACAATGGCAAGGCATGTTGCAGCGCTTTGCTGGTGAAAAAGAACGCCTGCTGCAAATGTCAACGGCCAGTAAGTGTGACGCAGGGTATAATGCCGCTGCGCGTGACCATTTCATTTGGCGAAAATGAATGCCGTGCACGCGATGGCCTGGACGGGCACTATGCCGCCTGCGACTGTGCTTTCAATTTTTCAAATAATTGCCATTGAGCCATAAAGGCGCTTCGCAGGGGGCGAGACTCCGCCCAGGACCGGGCGGCACGCTTCATGGCCTGCATGCGTTCCGGGTGGCAGGCCAGCGAGAGCATTGCTGCGGCATAGGCCTCCGCATTTTCCTGCTCGACCACCAGCCCGCTCTTGCCAGGAATGATGTTTTCCTTGGGCCCGCCGACTCCGCTCACTATGGTGGCAAGTCCGGCGGCCTGAGCTTCCAGCACGACCCTGCTGTATGTGTCTGTGGCAGAGGGAAAAACAAAAATATCCGCCTTTTCATATGCCCGAATAAGCGATTCCCCTTCAAGGTAGCCTGTAAATTTCACTGGCAGATCCTTGGCCATTTTTTGCAATTCCCCAAACTGTGGCCCATCCCCAACCAGAGTCAGCACCGCATTGGGTACTTGCGGATAAACACGTCGGAAGGCTTCCATCAACAGGTGGAGGCTTTTTTCCTTGGATAATCTGCCGACATAAAGAAATTTGATCTGCTGCTCTTTTGAGAGATCACCCCGTTGCCACGAAGGGGTAAAAACTGAGGCATCAATACCCCGCGGGTATACGTGAATTTTTTGCGGTTGCAGTCCGCGCGCTATGAGATCCTGCCGGGTCGCTTCTGATGGGGCAAAAACGGCGTCCATCTGGTTATAGTACCAGAATATATAGCGCCAAGCCGTTTCTTCCAGCGAGGAGTCATCCGTCAGTCTGTATACGTATTGCGGAAAGGACGTGTGGTAGGTTGCGTGGATGGGCAGGTTCAGCATCTTTGCCGCCAGCAGGGCTATAAGCCCCATTGGGCCGGGGGTTACAGAGTGTAACAGCGTGTAGCCACGGGTAAAGCAGTGCTGGATGATTTTTAGGGCTGGCGGATGGTGCAGCGAGAGTTCCGGGTATTCAGGCATGGAAAAACTGCCTGTCGGGGGGAAATTTATTGGGGCAAGTTTGGGATCGTTCAGAAAGGCGTTGGAGCCCTGGGGCATGCACGTTAGCATGTCCAGTTTTTTGTTGTGCGCTGCGGCAAGGGAGAGTGTGATCTGTAAGGATTTTGCGACCCCGTTCACCTCGCAGTATGTGTCGGTAAAATATGCAATGGCTGTTTCCTCGGCCATCTGGGGGCGCATGCAGTTTTGAATTCCATAGTGCTGCAAGCAGCTTTCAGCGAATTTTCTGTCTTTGGAAAACAGACTGTAGCCAATGCCGTATGGAGCAAGCAGGGCGTAGAGTGACCCTATGGAGCCGATCAGTTTGAACACATTGAAAAAGTTGCCTTTAAGAATATCTTCAAGCACCGCATCCACGCAAACGTGCTGCACCTTTTCTGTTACTTCCGAGATGAAATGGGTCAGCATTTCTTCGCGTTGCGGCAAATCCTTGAGCGCCTGAATTGTATTGGTTTCACTTGCGGCAAACTGCAGTTGCGGGAACTGCGCGATCACCTGCTCCGCAGCTTCAAGCAGATTTGCCTGCATGCTTTTTTCAACAGTCCTTTTTCCCCGTCCGAAGCGGAGCAGAACCCCGGCTAACGTCAGCATCCGTGTTTTGACTGACAGGGGCTTGAGTTCCGGCGCGCCTGTCAGCATGTTTTCCGCAAAGCGTAGTGCGCTGCTGTAGTGCATGTCCTGAGCCAAGTCGGTGGAATTTTTATAAAACTGGTACCCGATGGCATACAGATTGTGGGCAAAGCAGAGCGGCGTGGCCGGAACAGTATTTACGCTGGTATTACCCTGCATCACGGCCTGCAAAAGATGCGCAGGAGCCGGAAGCGTGTTGCCCTCGTCAGTGCCGCCAACGGGGGTAATGCGTGTAAAACTTCTGGCTATATTGCATGAGGAGTGGTCGTCCGAGCCAGCCATGAAATGCTTGTTCCAGGGCTGCGCGAGCAGAGATGCAAAATTGTATTCTTCCTCAAATCGTGAGGTCATTTCTGGGGTAAGCGCGGCCACTATAGAGCGTAAAGTTTCATTCTGCACATCATTGCGCGCTCCGTTCAGTTCAAACACGGAGAACAGCAGAATAAGCTTTTCAACGTGCTGTATGGTCAGTTTGTCGTTGGCAGGGCACAAAGGGTGGGCGCAGGCATGTGGAATATCCTGCTGGATGAGGTAGGGAACAAGGTCGTAAATATTGCTTCTGAGTCGCTGTATGTCTTCGTGCTGTTTTTCCGTTATATTCCAGGCAAGCACGTGGATTTCGCAGCGGTCATCAGGAAAATATGCAGAAACTTCTTCGCTGATGAATACTTGCGGCAAATGGGCTATTTCCAGCGCCCCTGCAATTGTATCATGGTCAGTAATCGTCACATAGTCCATTCCTCTGGACTTGGCGATGTCATATATTTTTGAGGGAAGCGTATAGCTCTCGCTGCAACCTATTTTCTGTAGAGCCCATTGAGACGGATTTGTGGAGTGCCGCGAGTGGACATGCAAGTCCACATTGAATGAATGTTGTGTTGATTTATGCTGCAAAACATCAAATTGGGGAGACTGTGCCATCTGATACTCCCTTGTGGGTATGTTTGCCGGCGATCTGTTAAAATCCATATCTGAATTTTTTTTAAACTGGGTATATGGAAATACGATGATGGTTTTCATACTTTTTGGCTTCGTATCCACTTCAGCAAAGGTTGAGGGAGCAATTGCCGCTGCATCATGAGTTTTCGGAACTCACTCAGCGTGCGCGTCAATGATGACTGCTCAGGGGCCGAGCGCTGCGGTGAGGCGCTGCTTGTCCTTGAGAACATTGAACGCCTGGTATGCTGGCGTACGGTAAGCAAAAGTTTGCCTACGCGCATTTTGTGCAATGATTTTTCTGAAATTCTTTGCAAAGCGGTCAACTCGTTTCATGCGTTAACCGCTCTGGATGAACCTGACCCCTATGGCGTCATGCTGGCCCACAAAAGAACATCCGCCCGTCATTGATCTGTGAGGGCGGATGCAGTGTAAAAGAGACGTGAAAAAAGCGGCGTGGAAGTAGTGCGTCAGGCGGGTTAGCGTTTGCGCTGGAGATGGTCGCGCAGCAGGATTGCCAGCAGGTTCATGCTCAAAACCAGCAGCAGGAGTACAAGGCCTGTTCCGTATTGCAGGGGCCGGGTTTTGGCGATCTCGGTTCCGGCTGTGGCCAGCACGTACATGTGGTAGGGCAGAGCCATGACGGAACTGAAAATGGAGTCCGGGGTTCTGGGCGTATAAAAGACCGCTGCGGTAAACATGATGGCTGCGGTTTCGCCCGCCGCGCGGGCCACGCCCAGGATGGCCCCGGTGAGCATGCCGGGCAGCGCGCAGGGCAGCACCACGCGGCTGATGGTCTGCCATTTGGTAGCGCCAAGGGCCAGGGAGGCTTCGCGGTAGGTGTCCGGCACGTTGCGCAGGGATTCTTCAGCAGTGCCGATGATCACGGGCAGAGTCAGCACGGCCAGGGTCAGCACGCCGGAGAGTATGCTGACCCCGAAGCCGCAGAACGTCACAAAAAAGGACAGGCCAAAAAGGCCGAAGACCACGGAAGGCACGCCCGCAAGGTTGTTGACCCCAAGGCGCACGTAGCGGGCAAAGGCGTTGCGCTTGGCGTATTCGTGCAGATACACCGCCGAGGCCACGCCCAGGGGAAAGGCCAGCAGCAGCGCGCCCAGCGAGAGAATGGCCGTGCCGATGATGCAGGGCAGTATGCCGCCCTCCGTCATCATGTTGCGGGGAGACTGGCTGACGAACTCCCAGCTCAGCGCGGGCAGGCCGTTGTAGAGCAAGAAGCCGCATACGCCCATCAGGGCCAAAACGTTGCAGCCAGCCACGCCGCGCAAAAAGCAGAACATGACGTTCTGCGCGCGCCCTCTGGCTCTGCCGCTGGAGGGCAGCGCCACGCGGGCGGATGCGCCGGGCTGTGAATCGTGCTGTGAAGATGGTGCTTGTGACATGTTTTTCCGTCCTGTTCCCTATAAGCTGGAAGTTCCGGCCTGACGATGTTTTTCGGCAATATGCCCGGCGAACATGTTGAAGGCCAGCGTAAGCAGAAAAAGCACAATGCCGATGGCGAAGAGCGCGTGGTAATGCTCGCCTCTGAAGGGGGCCTCGGCCATTTCTGCGGCAATGGACGCGGGCATGGGGCGCACCGGGTCCAGCAGGGATGTGGGGATGATGGCCGCGCCGCCAGCCACCATAAGAACCACCATTGTTTCGCCGATGGCCCGCGACATGCCCAGCATGACGGCAGTGCCGATGCCGGAGAGCGCGGCGGGTATGACCACCCGAACCGTTGTCTGCCAGCGGGTAGCCCCCAGCGCCAGCGACGCCTCGCGCAGGTCGCGCGGTACGCTGTACAGGGCATCCTCGGACACGGAGCAGATGGTGGGCACGCTCATGAAGGCCAGCACCAGGGAGGCGTTCAGCAGGTTCAGGCCCGTGGCCGCACCCAGGTAGTCCTGTAAGAAGGGGGCCAGCACCACCATGCCCAGAAAGCCCAGCACCACCGAGGGCAGAGCGGCCAAAAGCTCCACAAAGGGCTTGATGATGCGGCGAACGCCAGGATGGGCGATTTCCGTCAGGTATACGGCTGTAAGAACCCCAAGCGGCACAGCCAGCAGCGAGGAAAAAAACGTCACCGCCAGTGAGGCGACCAGCAGGGGAAAGATGCCGAAAAGTCCTGGTTCCTCTGTGGGATACCACAGATTGCCAAAAAGAAAATCTATGGGCGAGTAGTGCGCAAAGAGCGGCAGGCCTTCCATAAACAGAAATATGACAATACCGGCCAGGGCCAGCAGGGAGCTGGCCGCCATGCCGGTAAGAATGTAATGAACCAGCTTTTCCTTCAGATCTCTGGAGCGCATGGGCCTTTCTCCTGACGCGCCAGCCGCGTCTTTGGCACTTGTGGCGCATATGCCGGGGCAAAGGGGAATGTGGTTTCCGTTTGCTCCGCGCCATGCGAAAATTGCTTGCAGGGCGTGCTGCGCCCTTGTCCATCAGATGTCTCCCGTCATTCCGGGATAATTTGTCGCCACCTCGAAATGGCTGCAAGGCGGAGTTTCTGCACCGCCCGGCAACCATTTCGACGAAGTGGCCTTACTTGGTCAGGGGCACGTAGCCCACTTCACGCACGTCCTTCTGGCCCTTGTCGGGGGCGAGCAGGTATTCCACAAATTCTTTCACCACGCCCTTGGGAGCGCCGTTGGTGAAGATGTAAAGTTCGCGGGCAATGGGCCACTGCTTGGAAACGGCGGTTTCAGCATTGGCGTTCACGTTGTTCACCTTGAGGGGCTTGGTGGACTTGTCCACATAGCCGAGGCCCACGTAGCCGATGGCGTTCTTGTTCTTGGACACGGTCTGCACAACAGCGCCGTTGGAAGCCTGCATCAGGGCCTTGGGGCTGACGCGCTCCTTGTTCATGACCAGTTCTTCCCAGGACTCGAAGGTGCCGGAAGAAGTGTCGCGCGAAACGGCCACGATCTGGGCGTCTTCGCCGCCAAGGTCTTTCCAGTTGGTGATCTTGCCGGAGAAAATGTCGCGCAGCTGTTCAACTGTGAGCGCGGCCACCTTGTTGGCGGGGTTGACCACAGGCACGATGGCGTCAATGGCGATGGGCGTGCGCAGGGGGGTCACGCCGTTTTTGGCGGCGGTTTCCACTTCCTTATCCTTGATGTCGCGCGAGCTCATGGCAATATCGCACTGCTTTTCGAGCAGGGCCTTGAGGCCGTTGCCGGAGCCGCCGCCGGAAATGCTGAGTTCCGTGCCGGGGTGGGAAGCCATGAACGCTTCACCGGCTTTTTGCACCACGGGCAAAACCGTGGTGGAGCCGTTGATGACGACCTGCTGGGCGGCCATGGCCGGAGCGCCCAGGCAAAGGACGGTAAGGGCGGCGGCAAGCAGCTTGCCGCTGTAACGGGTCATGCGGGACTTGAAGTCGAAAGACATAGGTCTTCTCCTGTTGTTAATTCTCTGTGACATTGGGTTACGTTGGCGGTTTTCGCCCGCCGCGACTCTTTTCTGGCCTTGTTCTGTTACAGAATGATGTCAGAACAAAGAAGACTGCGTGAAGCCTGCATTTGCTTTTCAAACCCGCGTGGGGCATGGTTTTTCTAGTTTTACAGTCCGTCACGCAATTGTAACAAATCCACCATCACAATGGCGCAAAAAGGCGATGTACTCGGGCTGCGTCAGAGAGGTGTGAATTATGAGTCAACAAATACTGATAGTTGAAGATGAAGCCGACATCCGTGAACTTTTACGTTTCAATCTTGAGCGTGAAGGCTTCAGCGTGCTGGAGGCAGCCGACGGTAATGAAGGTCTTAAGCTGGCCCGGCAACATATGCCCGACCTGATGCTGCTGGACGTCATGCTGCCGGGTTTTGACGGGTTTGAGGTCTGCCGCCGCCTGGGTGCGCAGTCTGAAACCGCCAATATTCCGGTTCTCATGCTGACAGCCAGGGGCGAAGAAATGGACAGGGTCGTGGGATTGAGTCTTGGGGCGGATGACTACGTGGTCAAGCCCTTCAGCGTGCGCGAACTCATGTTGCGCATCCGGGCGGTGCTGCGGCGCGGTACGCGCAGCAGTGAAAGCCCAGTGCTTGAACGTCACGGCATACGCCTGCGGCCCGAAGCCCATACGGCCGAAGTGCTGGGTGAAGAGATGCCGCTCACCGCTACGGAGTTTCGTCTGCTTGAAGACCTGCTCCGCCACGCGGGGGCCGTGCGTACGCGCGAGCAGCTGTTGAACAAGGTGTGGGGTTATTCTTTTGAAGGGTATGCCCGCACCGTGGACACCCATGTGCGCCGTTTGCGCGCCAAGCTCGGCGGCGCTGCGGCCATGTTGGAAACCGTACGCGGCGTCGGCTACAGAATCAAGGAGTAGAAAGGCTCCGCACGGGCTGCGCCCGTGGGGCTCATAGCAAAGCTGGCGGCAAGGCCGCACTGGCAGGGAACTATGTTTTCATTCAGAACCCGAATTTTTTACGGCATGCTGGCTGTGGCCCTGGTTTCCATAGCTGTGGCCGTGTTTTACGGCAAGGCCTGGTTTGAAAAGGCCCAGCTTGAATCCGCGCGTGAACGTCTTGTGCGCGAAACTGTGCTGGCCGGGGCCATACTGGACAGGCTTGGCGACCATACATCCGGGCTTTCTCAACTGGCGGCCATTCTTGACATGCCGGAAGAGCGCCTGTCTTTGCTGAACAGCAAGGGAAGCGTGCTGGGCGATACAGCGCCCGGGGCGCAGCCCGTCACCCGTCTGGACAACCATGCCGACAGACCCGAAGTGCGTGAGGCCATGGCCGGAAGGGCAGGCTTTACCATCCGGCCCAGCGGCACCCTGGGCACAGACCTGGCCTATGCCGCTGTGGCCCTGCAAAACGGCGATATTTTGCGCGTTTCCGTACCGCTGGTCAGCCTCAGGCAGATTATCGACAGCCAGCTTGCCGTCTTCACGCGCATAGGCATCATCACGGTGGCGCTTTCACTGGTGCTGGCCGGGCTGCTGTCCGGCGCGCTGCGGCGTTCGTTAAGTCAGATGGTGTCTGTTGTTGAGGCCATATCGCTTGGCAATTTTCAGCGCCGTCTGCGCCGCATACCGGGGCGCGAGTTCGCGCCTCTTGCGGACGCAGTGAACCGCATGGCCGAAAATATTGAAGAGCACATCCGTGCGGCGGCCGAGCAGACAGCTCAGCTTGAAAGCATCCTCGATACCATGAGCGACGGGGTGCTGGTGCTTGGCCCGCGCGGACGCATCCGCCGTTGCAACAGGGCGCTGGCCAGGGAATTTCCCGATGCCGCGTCAGCCCTGGGCGCTCAAGTGGTTGAAGTCATCCCTTCGCCGCCCTTGCAGAATGCCGTCGACGACCTCATGGCAGAGGCGGAAGCCCAAAACCATGCGCGTCAGCGGGCGCTGGCCCTTGCCGCCTCCGTGGCGCAGGACTACCCGGAACTTGTGGCGGACGGACGGCCAGCGGGCCAAGGAGCAGTAGCGTCTGCGGTTGATGGCGCGCCCCAGTCCCAGACAGCCGGGGCCGATGACGCCGGGCTGGCAACGCAGGATTCGGTCGCGCCAGACCTTGATGGCCTTGAGGATGACGAAGACGGCAGCGATGAAGGGCTCACCCCGGACGGCGGCCGTATGCAGCGTTATCTGCACCTTGAACTGCCTTCGGGACAGGTCATGTCGGTGTGCATTTCGCTGCCCGCATCCGCCGACACGGAAAAGGGCGGGCAGCTGGGCGCTGTGGCCGTGTTCCACGACATTACGGAACTCATGCGGCTTGAAAGAGTGCGCAGGGACTTCGTGGCCAACGTGTCGCACGAATTGCGCACGCCGCTCACGGCCATACAGGGATATGCCGAAACCCTCATCAGTCTGGACGGCCCGCCGGAATGCCGCCGCTTTGGCGAGATCATTCTCAAAAACGGGGCCTACCTTTCGCGCATGGTGGAGGACCTGCTCACCCTGGCGCGGCTTGAAGGCAAGAGCGGCAGCCTTGAGCTTGCCCCGGTCGATCCCCGCGAAGCTCTGGCGCAGGCCACGGGCATGTGCCGCGAAGTGCTGGAGCGCAGGCGCTGCAAGGTGGATCCACAGATCCCGGCCGATTGCCGCGTCATGGCCAGCCAGCCGCATCTGACCCAGGTCTTTCGCAATCTGCTGGAAAACGCGGGCCGGTACGCGCCAGAGGGCGGCAGCATCCGCGTGAGCGCGCGACAGGCTGGCGACAGCGTCATCTTTCGCGTTACCGACGATGGCCCAGGCATTCCCAAGCAGGACCTTGAACGCATATTTGAACGCTTCTATCAGGTCGAGCGGCACAGGGGGCAGGCCAGCACCGGCCTTGGCCTTGCCATCTGCAAGCATATCATTGAAAGGCACGGCGGCAGCATCCGGGCGGAAAGCCCGGCCCCTGACGGCAATACGGCCCTTGTTTTCACTCTTACTTCCGTTCACGGAGCAGCACAGTCATGAAGGAACATCTGCTGACACGCAACGTCAGTGTCTATTACGGGCAGCACAAGGCCCTGCACGAAGTGTCCCTGGCCTTTGAACCCTGCAAGGTGACGGCCCTTATCGGCCCGTCGGGCTGCGGCAAATCCACCTTTCTGCGTTGTCTGAACCGTATGAACGACCTCGTGCCCGGCGCGCGCGTGGAAGGGGAAGTCCTGCTGGACGGCAAAGACATGAATCGCCCGGACACGGATGTGGTTTCGCTGCGCTGCCGGGTGGGCATGGTTTTTCAGAAGCCCAATCCCTTTCCCAAGACCATTTACGAAAATGTGGCCTACGGTCTGCGGGTCAACGGCCTCAGGGACGAGAGCCTTATTGCAGAAAAAGTTGAGCTTTCCCTGCGCAGGGCCGCCATTTTCGACGAGGTGAAAGACCGCCTGCAAGCCCCGGCCTTAGGTCTTTCCGGTGGGCAGCAGCAGCGCTTGTGCATTGCCCGCGCCCTGGCAGTGGAGCCCGAAGTGCTGCTTATGGACGAACCCGCAAGCGCCCTGGACCCCATAGCCACGCAAAAGATTGAAGAAAGCATCCGTGAGCTGCGCGAGTCCCTGTCCATCATCATCGTTACGCACAACATGCAGCAGGCCGCACGCGTGTCCGACACGACGGCGTTCTTCTATATGGGTGAACTCATTGAGTATAATGCCACAGATATAATGTTTACGCGGCCTGCCAAAAAACAGACCGAAGACTATATCACCGGACGCTTCGGCTAGGCGGCGGCAAGAGTATCGTCTTTCGGCCCTGGGGCCTTTGTTCGCATTCAAAACCAAAACAGATGTGGCCGCGATCCGGCCAGAACATACAGCGCGATTTTCAGGAGGCTGTCATGCAACAGGCCAATTATCTGCAACAACTGCTTGTGACCCTGCGCACCCGGCTTCTGGTCATGTGCGCCAGTGTGGGCATTGCGCTGGAAGAGGCGGGCAAGGCCCTTGCCGCCAACGATCCGGGCAGGGCCGCTGCCGTTATCGAAAGCGACGCGTCCATCGACGCCCTGGAAAATGAGATAGATGAAATGGCCCTGCGGCTGCTGGCCCGGTCGCAGCCTGTGGCCAGCGACCTGCGCTTTGTTGTCACATCCCTGCGTATGGTGGTGGACCTGGAGCGCATTGGCGACGAGGCCGTGAGCATGTCCGAGCAGGCCATTCTTATGCAGGATATGCCGGGCTTCAGCGTGATACCGCATGTGCGCGAGCTTTACGTGAGCGCGCGCGAAGCTTTTGAAAACGCGGTGCGGGTTTTTCGCGAGAACGACGCTCAGGGCGCGCTGATCATGAGCCGGGGCGATGACGAAGCCGTGCAAACGGAAGTCCGCATCATTCAAGGGCTTATGGAAGGGCTTTCTGACCCGCAAAGCAGCCTTGAACCGCATCAGGCCATGCACATAATTTTGGTGACACGTTCGCTGACGCGCATCTGGCGGCGTTCCGTCAACATTGCCGAGCATGTGTACTTTATCAGCCGGGGCGAAAGCCTCAAGCACAAGGGCGAAAACAAGGAAGACATGTTTCTTGCCTCCACGACGCCAGCCGCTGCTGGCGGGTTCACGCCTGCCGCTGTTACCGGGCTCACCCCTGCCGCTGCCGCTTCGGGCCAAGAGGCCACGCCCCGTGAAGCGGAAGGCAATGAAAAAACTGCCTCGCGTCGCACCCGCGGCGAAAAGGGCACGGACAATGTGTGACCACGCGCGCCGGGGGCGCGGCTTATGCCCTTAGCGTGGCCCCCAGAGGCCCGAGCGTTCAGGTATGCAGACCCTTCCCTTGAGCGCCGCTACCCCGACCTCGGCCTTCTGCTTGACGCCTATGCCGTGGTGGATTTGGGCGTGAAGGTCGCCACAGGCCGGGACGGGCGCGTGCCTGCCTGCCGTGCAGGGTGTGCGCAATGCTGCTGGCAGCCCATCCCCGTAACGCCGCTGGAAGTGCTGGCGCTGCACAGGTATGCCCGCCACAGGCTGCCGCCAGCCGTCCTTGCCGGTCTGGCGCACAGGCTGTCGCGCTATGAGGGGCAAAAGCGCGACATTGCCTCGCCCTGTCCCTTCCTTTGTGACGGCGCCTGCCTTGTTTACCCCGTGCGGCCTGTGGCCTGCCGACAGTACATGGTTTTCGGCGCCTCCTGCGCACAAGGAGAAGACGCCAGCCGCAGCCGCCCGCAGGATGTGCTTGTGCCGTCCTATGACCATATGCTCGCCGCGCTGATGCGCACGCTGCCCTGGTACGCAGGGCACAAACCCGAGCCGCCGGAGCACCCCTCCGAAGAAAGCGCGCGTGTTTTTTTTCAAGCCATCACTTCGGTTGTCCAGGCCGTAGCCTGGAACCGTTTTTTTCACGTCTGATTCCTGCCGAGTTCGACCGGCTCCTGCCTGTGCCTGTTTTATATGCTGCATAAGTGTTTTTGTGTTTTAATATACAGTCGCATATTAAAACACTTCATACTTACGAACAGCAAAATTTAAAAAACCTATTGACCTTCCCCTTTACTGGAATGTTATGTTCGAAAGAATATAACATTTTTTTGTTTTCACTATGACAATATGACGTAGCTGGTGGTTTATGACGACTGTATACACGTCGTCATAAAAAGATTGTTAAACCTTTAAGGAGGGCTGTAATGCGAAAAAAGTTCCTTGGGTCCATCGTATGTTCAATGCTTGTTGTGTTTTTGATGGCTTCGGCATCCAACGCGGCGACGGAGTTGAAGCACTGGCCTGATCCTGTCAAAAAACAACTGGATGTAATTATCGATCAGAATGCCAATCAGGGTAATTTTGCTGTTTTTGACATGGACAACACGAGCTATCGCTACGATCTGGAAGAATCTTTGCTCGCTTATATGGAAATGAAGGGAGCGCTCACGCGCGACACCCTGCCCCCAGAACTGCGGCTCATCCCCTTCAAGGACACCAAGGATTTCAAGGAAGGCCTGATCAGCTACTACTACCGCCTCTGCGAAGTGGACGATCTGATCTGTTACCCGTGGGTGGCGCAGGTCTTCTCGGGCTTTACCCTCAAGGAACTCAAGGGCCACGTGGACGGGCTGATGGAGTACGGCAAGCCTCTCAAGGCCAGATACTACAGCGGCGACACCGTCAAGGAGACCAGCATCAATCCGCCCAAGCCCTTTGCCGGTATGCAGGAACTGTACGCCAGGCTTATGGAAAACGGCATTGATGTCTACGTCATGACCGCCGCCAGCGAAGAACTGGTGCGCATGGTGGCCAGCGACCCCAAGTACGGGTACAACGTAAAGCCCGAAAACGTCATTGGCGTTACCATGCTGCTCAAGAACCCCGCCACGGGCGAACTGACCACTTCGCGCCTGCAGATTGAGAAGGGCAAGTATGACCAGAAGAAAAATCTCGACCTTCTGCTGACTTCCTACCTCATGAATCCCATGACCTGGTATGAAGGCAAGATGGGTACCATCCTCGGGTATATCGACCAGTGGAAAAAGCCCATCATTGTGGGCGGCGATACGCCCATTTCCGACGGCTTCATGCTGCTGAACGGCGTGGACGTGGAAAAGGGCGGGGCCCGTGTATGGATCAACCGCAAAGACAGCGCCATGAAAAAAATGGAAGACATGTGGAAGAAGGCCGCCGCCCGGCAGAAGGAACTGGGCCAGCCCGTCACGGCCGACAAGAACTGGCTTGTGGTAAAGCCCGAAGACATCCAGTAGGCATCCAGCAGCCGGAGGCCGACGGCAGTGAAACGTCTGCCGCAAAGCGGCTCTTTTCGGCAGTTGCGAGGCAGGGCGCGCATCGGCTTTCGTGGCGACGTCTTCAGGTTATAGTGACGTTGAGATTTTGCTGCCTCAAAAGCAATGAGTGAAACTATCGACGCCGATGCTGCGCCGTGTTCGCAATACCGTAAAAAAACAGGCCCCGTGCGGAATACCGCACGGGGCCTCATCACTTTCCGGCCTGGCGGCAGCCGGATTTTATGGACATTTTAGAGCAATTTCACTTTGAAATTGCTCTGGCGGATACGGGAGCAGACGCCCGCCGCAGAGGCGTAAGCGCAATTTATTTGCGCTGTTACGCGCCGAAGCGGGCGTCTTGGAAACATTAAGGATAGATATTTTCATTAGCAAAATGCTCTACTGGTTGGCCGTGAAGGTGAGTTCTTCGTCCTTCACATCCACGGTCACGGTCTGGCCGTCGCGGATCTTGCCGCCCACCAGCAGACGGGCCAGCGGGGTTTCAACCGCCTGCTGCACATAGCGCTTGAGGGGCCGTGCGCCGTAAATGGGGTCGTACCCGGCTTCGCCTATGAAGTTCTTGGCCGCGTCGGTCATGTTCAGCTTGATCTTGCGGTCTTCAAGGCGCTTGCGCAGGCGGGCCAGCTGCAATTCGACGATGCGGCTGATCTGGTCGCGCCGCAGCGGCAGAAAGACCACGGTTTCGTCAACGCGGTTGAGGAACTCCGGCCTGAAATGCGCGCGCAGTTCTTCCATAACCCTTTCGCGTGCGCCTTCCTTCAGGGTTCCGTCAGCCTCGATGCCGTCCAGCAAATGCATTGAGCCGATGTTGGACGTCATGATGACGATGCAGTTGCGAAAATCCACCGTGCGTCCCTGACTGTCGGTAAGACGGCCATCGTCCAGCAGTTGCAGCAGGGTGTTGAAGACGTCGGGGTGGGCCTTTTCTATCTCGTCAAAAAGAATGACGGAATAGGGTTTGCGCCGTACGGCCTCGGTAAGCTGGCCGCCTTCGTCATAGCCCACATATCCTGGAGGCGCGCCGATGAGGCGGGATACGGAGTGCTTTTCCATATACTCGCTCATGTCGAGACGCACCATGTTGTCCTCAGTGTCAAAGAGCGCTTCGGCCAATGCCTTGGAAAGCTCGGTCTTGCCCACGCCCGTGGGGCCAAGGAAGATGAACGAGCCAGTGGGCCTGTCGGGGTCGGAAAGCCCGGCCCTGGCGCGCAGCACAGCGTCAGACACGGCAGTGACGGCTTCGTCCTGACCTACGACGCGTTCATGCAACTGGTCGGGCAGGCGCAGCAGCTTTTCGCGTTCAGATTCCAGCAGCCGGGTAACGGGTATGCCCGTCCATTTGCCGACAATTTCGGCCACGTCGTCAGGCCGCACTTCTTCCTTGAGCAGGCGCGCGCCATTGGCGTCGCTACTTCCGGCCACTTCGGCGTCAGCCAGTTTTTTCTCAAGTTCAAGCAGCTTCGAATACTTGAGTTCAGCGGCCTTGTTGAGGTCATAGGCGCGTTCGGCCTGCTCGATGGCCAGCTTGGTATGTTCGA
Organism: Desulfovibrio sp. MES5; assembly: GCF_002237645.1. Classification (GTDB taxonomy): domain Bacteria; phylum Desulfobacterota; class Desulfovibrionia; order Desulfovibrionales; family Desulfovibrionaceae; genus Desulfovibrio. The sequence continues at coordinate 50,145 of NZ_MJUZ01000006.1, read as the reverse complement.
TCTGCTCCTTGATCTCGCGCACCTGATTGATGGAGCCTTTTTCGCTTTCCCACTGCTTGCGCAGATCGGCCTGCTCGGCGCGCAGATCGGCCAGTTCGTTTTCGAGCTTTTCAAGGCGCTCGCGTGAAGCCGCATCGGTTTCACGGCGCAGGGCCTCGCGCTCGATTTCAAGCTGCATGACCTTGCGGTTCACTTCGTCCAGATCTGCGGGCAGGGAGTCTATCTCCGTGCGGATGAGGGCTGCGGCCTCGTCAATAAGGTCTATGGCCTTGTCGGGCAATTGGCGGTCTGTGATGTAGCGGTGCGAGAGCACCACGGCTTCCACGATGGCCGAGTCGCTTATGCGCACGCCATGGTGCACCTCGAAGCGTTCCTTGAGCCCGCGCAATATGGAAATGGTGTCTTCCACCGTGGGTTCTTCCACCATGACCGGCTGAAAGCGCCGTTCCAGGGCCGGGTCTTTTTCAATGTACTTGCGGTACTCGTCCACGGTTGTAGCGCCGATGCAGTGCAGCTCGCCGCGCGCCAGCATGGGCTTGAGCAGATTGCCAGCATCCATGGCGCCTTCGGTTTTGCCAGCGCCCACTATGGTGTGCAGCTCGTCAATGAAAAGGATGGTGTGCCCTTCGCTTTTTTCCACTTCATTAAGAACGGCCTTGAGGCGCTCTTCAAATTCGCCGCGATATTTCGCGCCAGCGATGAGCGCGCCCATATCCAGCGCGAAGAGCTTGCGGCCCTTGAGGCCCTCGGGCACGTCGCCCTTGACGATGCGGAAGGCCAGACCTTCAACGATGGCGGTTTTGCCAACGCCCGCCTCGCCAATAAGAACAGGGTTGTTCTTGGTGCGGCGCGAAAGAATGCGGATAACCCGGCGTATCTCGGCATCGCGGCCAATAACCGGGTCCATCTTGCCCTGACGGGCGGCCTCCACCAGGTCGCGAGCGTATTTGTTCAGGGCCTCAAAGGTGTCTTCCGGGTTGGCGCTGGTCACGCGCGCGCCGCCGCGCAGTTCTTCCATGGCGGCAACAAAGGCGCTGCGGGTGATCTTGTACTCCTTGAACACCTCGCCCAGAGGCGTGGAAGACGGCACTTCGGTCAAAGCCGCGAACAGGTGGTCAACGCTGACGTATTCGTCCTTCATGCGTTTGGCTTCATTCTGGGCATCGCTCAGAACCTTGGCCAGACGCTGCGTGATCATGATCTTGGTGGGGTCCATGCCGCCGCCGGACACCGAGGGGCGCTTGCGCAGCGCGCCTTCAACGGCCACGGCAAAGGCACGGGGCTGCACGCCCATCTGATCCAGAATGCGCGGCACTATGCCGTTTTCCTGCTGGGTGAGGGCCAGGGCCAGGTGGTCGACGTCCGTCTCCTGATGACCCATGCCAGCGGCGAGGCTTTGGGCTTCGCTGACGGCTTCACGCGCTTTTTCAGTGAATTTGTTGATATCCATATGGATTCCTCCGACAATGCCGCGCCGTTACGGGCGGGCAATATATATTTTTTGGTTCTGCTACAGCAAAACTCTGCATCAGTTCCTAAGGAAACGCTGATTTATTTCGTTTGGCGGCGTTGCTTCACTTTTTTTGAAACAGTCGAGGACGGAAGAGTCCACTCCTGCTTCAAAAAAAGATCGCGCCTTGCCAAACGAAATAACTGCGCGTTTCCAGGTGGCTCTTTAATCAGTGCTTCCCTAGTCTTCAAAATTCTTGAGGCTGCGCACTGCGCGTTCCAGAGCGTCAATGCGCTCAAGCAGGTCTACGATAATGGTGCCACCAAGAACGGGCAGTTCAAAATCGCAGCAGATACGCTCAAGCTTGCGTACGCGGTAAATGTCCGCATCGCGGAAGAGGTGCTGCCGCTCGGCCGCGCCGCGCGTTTCAAGCCAGCCCAGAGCGAGCAGTTCGTTGAGACGCTCGGGGTCTATACCCGTAACCTGCACAAATTCTTCCCATACCATGACCGTGGACGGCGCGGGCAGAGTGGGATTTTTGGGTGTCATGCTCATGCTAAAACCCTCCACCAGGCGTTATGCGCGGGCCTTGAAGGCCGAAGTATCCGCCAGTTTCTGCCAGAGTTCGCGCTCGGCATCGGACAGTTGCGTTGGCGTTTTTATCATGACTCTGGCCAGCAGGTCGCCACGTTTGCCGACCGCGCCCAGGCCCTTGCCGCGCAGGCGGAATTTGCGGCCTGAGCTGGAGCCAGCGGGAATCTGCATTTCCACATGCCCCTCCAGCGTGGGCACTTCAACCCTGGCGCCGAGTGCGGCCTCCCAGGGGGCCAGGGCCAGGTCGCATTGCAGATTTTCGCCGTCCACCTTGAACGTGTTGTGCGGCAGATAGCGCACCCGTAAAAAAAGGTCGCCGGGGGAGCCGCCAGGTGCGGGATCACCCTGCCCGGCCAGCCGCAGCTTGGCCCCTTCGCGTATGCCAGAGGGCACATTGACGTCCAGCGTCTTGGGACCCTGCGGGCCCTGGATCGACACGGTGCGGCTGCCGCCTTTCTGCACTTCTTCAAGCGTCAGGGGCAACTCGGCCTCCACATCCCGGCCACGCCGGGGGCGGGAGGAAAAGCCGCCAAAGGGGTCCGGGCCGAATTGCGCGCCACGACCACCTGACTGGCCGCCGAACGAGCCGCCAAAAGGGTTGCCGGACTGACCGCCAAACTGTGCGCCGCCTGCCGCTCCACCGAAAAGGGTTTCAAAAAAGTCTGAAAACCCTGATCCATCAAAGCTTTTGCCGCCAAAGGTAAAGTGCACGTTTTCAAAACCCGGCTCGCCCTGGAACTGCTGGCCATGCTGCCAGTTGGGGCCAAGCTGGTCGTACAGCTTGCGCTTTTCCGGGTCTTTAAGAACCTCATGCGCCTCGTTGATTTCTTTAAACTTGTCCTCAGCCTGCTTGTCGCCGGGATTCAGGTCGGGGTGGTATTTGCGCGCCAGCTTTTTATAGGCCTTGGAAATGTCCTCGGTCTTGGCCGTGCGCTCTACTCCCAGCAGTTTGTAATAGTCCTTATAAGATACTGACATTCTGTGTTCCCCCGTGCGAATCGTACTCCCGCTCGCGCCGCCCTTTTGGGGATGGTGGTTCGGGCTGTGCCGGCCGTATCTGTGCGTGGCCGGGTCTCAATATGCAAGAATAAGGCCGTGATACGTAAGGTCAATGCCTGTCTGTGAAATACAATATACATTTTTACGCAAAAACCAAAATCCTTATCAGATTTTCAGGATTTTTATTCTGGGGTCTTTCAGCCGTGTTCAGCACAGGCTTTTGGCGTGATTTTCAGCAGCTGCGGGAGAGGGGCGGGAGCTGGCGGGCGCGTCAAAGCCATGCGCCGATAAATGGAGCACCGGCAGGTCGGGAGCGCAGAGTTTTGGGAACTGCCACGGGCCGCGGCGGGGTCGTGGCTCTTGACCTGCGTTGTGCAGAGAATCTTTGAGGCGGTATAACGCCAGACGCTATATCTGGAACCTCACCCAAGTCAGAAAATTCGTTGTGCTGCACCAAATACAATAAGAATTTTAGGGGGTGGGGGCGTGGGGGAGGAGACCCTTTTGCAAAAGGGGCCCTCCCCCACAAGGGATCTTAAATATACTCTGCCCTGCAGCAAAGGGGATCGACACGGTTGGCGGGGGCAGCCTGCGGGACTATTACACGTGGCCGAGGCCGGAAAGTTTTTGCAGCAGCAGCGCGGCTTTGGCGGGGCCGATGCCGGGCAGGCCGCACAGCTCTTCCTGTGTGGCTGCGCGCATGGCTTCCACGCTGCCGAAGCGGTCCCACAAAAGACGCGCCGTGGCTGGCCCAATGCCGGGCAAACGCATGAGTTCGCCCGCAAGGGCCGCGCCGCGCTTGGCCTTGCGGTGGCGGCCAATGGCAAAGCGGTGGGTGCTGTCACGCACATTTTGCAGAAAAAGCAGTTCCGGGCCGCCTTCTCGCAGGGGCAGGGGGTTGGCCCTGTCAGGAATAAAAATGCGGTCGGCCACATTGCCGGCGCGTCGGTCTGCGTGGCCTTGCTCGTCCCTGGCCTTGGCAATGGCGGCCAGGGCGAAAAGGTCTGGCTGCCCAGCCTCCTGCAGCGCGCGCTGAATGGTGCGCAGCTGTCCGCGCCCGCCGTCAATGAGCAGCAAGTCGGGCCAGGGGGGGCCGCTTTCAAGCCTGCGCGCCACCCAGGCGTACAGGGTGGCGTAGTCGTCGCCGCTGTCAGGCATGGCATAGGCGCGGTACTGTGAGCGTGCGGGCTGGCCTTCTTCAAAAACCACCATACCCACGCGCGTCTGCTGCCCCCCAGTGTGGGAAACGTCCACGCATTCGATGCGGTGCGGCGGCCCCGCAAGGTGCAGGGAGCGGGCCAGGCGGTCAAGAATGCCCAGTTCGGTTTTCTGTTCCTGACGGCGCGCCTCTTCACGGGCATTGGACTGGGCCATGTCCACGAGCTGGTTATCCCCGGCATGCTGGGGCGGCACTATGCGCACAGCGCCGTTTCTGCGGTCGGACAGGGCCTGCTCCAGCAGTTCGCGGGCAGTGGAAGAGGATGGCGGGGCGGACGGCGCGGCTGTTTCTCCATGAGGGGCAGCCTGCCCGGCATGGTTGGGCGCGTCCATTCCGGGAGTTATCGGTCCGGAAGTTATCGGCCTGGAAGTCTCTGGTCCGGAAATTACCGGCCCGGAAATTACCGGTGCGGAAGTTACAGGGGCCGAATCCGGGGTTGCGGCAGGAAGTGCGTCGGGAGACGGGGAGAGTCCTTCAGCAAAGGGTGTCTCACCGTTGTTCGCGTCTTCCATATCCTCGGCATCGGGGGGCAGCCAGGGCAGAAGGATGCGGGGCGGCGGAGTGACCTGGCTGTAGTACTGGCTCACAAAGCTCCAGAGCAGCTCGGGAGCGTCTTCAAAGCCCAGGCCCGGCCAGTAGAAGGCGCGCCCATCCGTCACCGCGCCGCCGCGTACAAAGACAATGCCCAGGGCAAGGCCCTTGTCGGCCGGAAAGAGGCCCACGGCGTCCATGTCGCCGCCGCCGGGCAGCACGGCGGCCTGACGCTCCACCGTGCGCTCCACTGCGCGAATCTGGTCGCGCAGGATGGCGGCTTTTTCAAATTCCAGATCTTCCGAAGCCCTGTCCATTGCCTCGCGCAGACTGTTCATGAGCGGCGCGGCGCGTCCTTGCAAAAGGTCACAGACCTTGCGGACGTTTTCATTGTACTCCTGAGGCGTCACCATGCCCATGCAGGGCGCGGGGCACTGCCCCATAAAATGATACAGGCACGCGCGCACGCGGTTTTTCATGGCCTTGTCGGTGCAGCGGCGCAGAGCGAAAGCGCGGTGGATGATCTTCCACGTTTCGCGCGCCGCCAGCGCCGAAGTGAACGGCCCGAAATAGCGTGCGCCGTCGCGCCTGGCCTGACGGACAATTTCAAGCCGGGGAAAGTCGTGCTTGGTGTTCAGACGAAAGAGCACATACTGCTTGTCGTCGCGCAGCACGATGTTATAGCGCGGCCTGTGCTTTTTAATAAGGCTGGCCTCAAGGAGCAGCGCTTCTTTTTCCGTGGTGGTGGTGAGGTATTCGATGCTTGCGGCATGAGAAAGCATGGCCTTCGTCTTGGCGGGCAAGCCGTCAGCCCTGAAATAGGAAAGCACGCGCCGCCGCAGCACGCGCGCCTTGCCAACGTAGATGATGCGGCCCCGGACATCCTTGTACAGGTAAACGCCGGGCGACAGGGGGATGGTTGAGGATTCCGGTTTCTGCATGGCATCCATATAACCACCCTTGCCCAACTTGCCAACAAAAAGGAATGGGCTGCCAGGGGGCCAGACCAGAGCAACTTTGAACTGCTTCGCATTTCAAGGTGTTCATTCAGCCCCAAAATGCGATTTGCGCTAGCCGTTATCGGGCCTTTGCCGCTTACGGACAGCGATAGCCATCAGTAGGCTGTCCGATCACTTAACCAATTGCTGTCTTTATCCGTAACTTCCTCCGTCGCAACGGCTAAAGCAGCGATAGCCATCAGTAGGCTGTCCGATCACTTAACCAATTGCTGTCTTTATCCGTAACTTCCTCCGTCGCAACGGCTAAAGCAGCGACAGCCATCAGTAGGCTGTCCGTGCAATTAAGTAATTGCTGTCGTTGCGGCAGCAATTGCCCGCAGGGCTTGCCTGAACCGTTGACGGACCGTCTTACGGGGCAGGACAGCATCGCTACGGATGGCGACAGCGATTGTATGGGACAGGCCGTGTTTTTACGTATGCTGTCTTCAAGCGTAGTTTCTTACATCACAACGCTTTAAGCCTGCGCCACAACGCTTGAAGCATCCGTAGCTTCCTTCGTCGCAACGGCTAAAGTTCGGCTGAATCCACGCCACGTTGTGGCGGCGCGGCACTTTCGTGCAGCATTAGCGCATGTACAGTTTTCCAGCGGTAACATGCTCTATGGCGCTCCTGGGGGATTTTGTCTGGGGTATGGGAGGACTTAGGGGCATGCCGCGCTTGCGTGCCCAACTGGCTGAAGCCATAAACAGAAAAAGGGGAGCCGCAAGGCTCCCCTTTATAAAGAAACTTGAGTTCTGTTCTCTTAGAAAGAGTACACGAAGCTCACGTTGACGTTCCAGGGATCACGCACTTCGTCGGACTTGCCGTTCATCTTGCTGTTGCCCCACACGGACTTGGACTGGTCAAGCCAGGTAGCCAGGTAGGCGGCGTCAAGCATGATGGTGAAGTTGTCATACATCTTGTAAGCGTTGGTCAGGCCAATTTCCATGGCGTAGTCCTGGGTGGTCATGTACAGGGGATCCATGCCAGCCGTGCCGCTTCCGCCGCTGTTAGCAGCAAGGTTGCCGCCGCCCCAGCTGTTGGACATCTTTTTGGCCATGGTCGTGCTGTTGGTGCCGCCGATGAGGTTCACGCGAAGGGTGTGCTTCAGGTTTTCCACGAAGCTCATGTCCTTCAAGCGAGCGCCCACGCCCCAGGTGCCAGCCATGCTGTAGCCAAGGGTGGCTTCACGAGCGATGTAGGGGTTGCCGTTGAAGGCAAAGTTCGAGAAGGCGTTGTTGATGTTGTTCACGCTCAGGCTGGGCATACGCTCGGAGCCGTTGGCGGGGTTGCTGTCGTCGCCGGAGCCGTACCAGCCGTAGATGCCGGGGATGGCCCAGTCAAGCTTGTATTCGGCGAGCAGAGAAGCCAGCCAACCGGAACGGTTGAGGCGGCTGTCGTCATAGCTGGCGGAACCGTAGTTGACATCCCACGCGATGCGGATGGGGTCAAACATGGTCACTTCGCCGGTCAGGCCAGCCCAAATGGTGTTGCCGTATTCGCCGAGCTTCTTGGTAGCAAGGCTGCCGTCCTTGTGGTGAGCGCCGCCCACGGGAACCATGCCAGCCTTGGGGAACTTGCCCGAGGTGCCAGCAAAGTTGGTGAGGTAGCCAGTGTCACTACGGAAGGCGTTGGGGCCGATGGCAGCGTACATGACCCAGGGGGTCACTTTCACGCCGTCAAAGGTCAGGGGCACGAGCAGGGCGGCAACGTCAACGTTGTCCATGTAGTTGCTCTTGGTGCCGCTGTTGGCCGTATTGTAGTTGTCGTTGTAGGGGCGGGCCCACAGCGCGGTCACGCCAACGTTTTCGTTGAACTGATAGGAGGCGGTGATGCCGGCCACGTCGTCGTTGAAGACCTGGCTTTCAGTGGTGAAGCTGGGCAGAGCGATACCCTGAATACCCATGCGGATCTTCAGGTCGGTCTGGGGAACGAGCCAGTCGATGTAGGCGTTCTTCAGCTTGATGGAGTTGTTGTCGTCAGCGCCAAGAGCGCCACCGGAAGGCTTGTCATTGCTGCCAGCCTTGCCCCAGGTGGTCTTGCCGATTTCGAAGAACACGGTACCGGACAGGGATTCGGAAGCCACGGCGTCCAACTGCAGGCGAACGCGCTGGTTGGCTTCGAACTCGTCTTCACTGCTGTTGTAGCCGGTGCGGCCATTGCCGCCGGTGAAGCTGCCGTTCTGGCCGTAGTCAAAGCTCATGATCCACTGGCCCTTGGCCTTGAAGTCAATGGCGCTGGCGCCTGTGGCAGCGCCGAACACCAGACCGGCCGCCAACAGAAGAGTAGCGATCTTTTTCATGGTTAACCTTCCTTTATTTTGCCCAGTCAGGGCACGTTGTTACTGTACACGCCTGTGGAGCGGATGTCCGCTTCGGGCCAACTATAGAAAAGCCTCGAGCACATTGCAAGCATTATCGTGCAAAAATTTTAACCCTCTTGGGATTAAAAAAAATAAAAAATAAAAAACTTCTATTAAATCGTTATGTTAAAGTTTTTTCACGCAATAATTTTTTTCTTGGTTGCTGAATTTTTTTGCCTGCACGCGGATAAAAAATTAAAGGGCTCTATAAATTCAGTATGTTACATTCATGATACCATTGGTATAATTTTTTGGCACTCGCCGAAAAAATTAAGGCCGAATTCACGTGCTTGTATTGTCTGCCCCGGCAGGGTGTTACGCAGGGTGTTACAATGATGGGCCAGGTCTGTGACAGGGGCATTTTGCTCCACACAAGCAGAGGGACGGTTTTGTCTGCGGAGTTGTCAGACAAAACTACTAAATAATAGTTTTATGTTTATATATGCTATATTCTATAATTATAAAGTCATTAGAGCGCCATTGCAGGCTATCGGGTTTCACCAGAGTGAGATGAAGAGATAGCGTGAATGCCGGGTTGTGGGCACTGCCCTGGCTTGTGCGAAAGGAGCCTTGCCCTTGCCGCAGCCATCTGCTGTGATCTTCGGCTCGCGTTGAGGCCGTCTGGCGGCTGCGGCAAACACGGCGCTGCCATAACGCCTGCAGCCACGGGCAAAAGCAGGAGCCGCACCCCATTGCGAACAGACATCGCAATGGGGAACGGCTCCTGAAAAAGTCAGGCCGGAGGGTTTACGGGGGACAGCACGTGCCGGTTTTCGGGCATCTGGCTGATGCCTGTGGATTGCGTGCGGCCTAAATCCCAGTGGTCAGGTCAGGTCCGCAGCGTAGTGCACGCAGGCAAGCGCCAGCCCTTCAGGGGGGGCCGTCACCGAGGGCAGCGCCCGTCGGTCATGGGCCGCCAGCAGGGCGGGTATCTGCTCTGCCTGCATCTTGCCCTGGCCGCAGGCGGCCAGAAGACCAGCCATGTTGCGCACCATCTGCTTTAAAAAGCCGTCAGCCGTGACGGCAAGGCGAAGCATGGGCGCGTGGGGCGGATAAAATTCGCAGGGGGGCAGTTGTTCCAGACGGGCGTCCAGCAGGGTGCGCTCGGTGTTTTCCACATCAGTGCCCGCATTGCGCAGCCCGGCGAAGTCGTGCGTGCCAAGCAAGTATGGAATGGCGCTGCGCATGGCGTCCTGATCCAGCGGCCCGCAGTTCCACGCAAAGGGGCGGAGTTGGGGCGGCATAAAGCGGCGGTCCTGCCAGAATTGATAGACATAGGTTTTGCGCAGGGCGTCTTTGCGCGCGTGAAAATCAGGAGCTGCCTGCACTGCTTCCAGAACGCGGATATCGCGCGGAAGCACCGCATTGAGGCTGTGCCGCCAGTCAATCCCCGCGCGGGCGTCAGGCACATCGCAATGCGCCACCTGCCCATGCGCGTGTACGCCGGAATCGGTGCGGCCCGAGCCATGTACGCGCACGTGCTGTCCCGCGATTTGCAGCAGGGCGGCTTCAAGCGCGCCCTGAATGGTCGGCGGAGGCTTGGGCTTTTCCTGAATCTGCCAGCCGCTGTAGCCCGTGCCCACGTAGGAAATGAGAAGTCGGAGACGCATTATTCCGGCAACTTCATGCGGGTGATGATTTCCGTCAGTTTGGCTGTCTTGGCCGGATTGACGTAGGTGAGAATGTCCCCCGACTGCTTGGGCGACATGCCGGTAAGGATGCGTACCGCTACACGTTCATCCATACTTTCCAGCGCCTTGGCGGCGGCCTTGGGCTTCATCTGGGTATAGGTGAGCACGAGTCGGCGGATTTTTTCATCCTCAATGCCGCGCGCTTCGCGGATCATGTCCTTCATTTTCTGTTCGGCGTTCTGCATGTCCTTGAGGCGCTGATCCATCTGCTGGCGCAGCATGAGAATGTCCTGCTGCTCGCGGGCCAGTTCCTGCGCCTTGATATTGGGGTCAGTGGGCGTTTGCGTGGGGCGTACGGAAGGGGCCGGTGGCGTGGGTACGCCTGTCTGGCTGCTCATGGGCAGGGCAGGGACGCTGCCCGTGTTTGAATCGCCAAAACCCGAAGCGCCGCGCGGCGGCAGGGGCGCGCCGTCCGCACCCTGACCTCGGGGGATGTTGGACGGAATATCCGGGGCTCCGGGCAGTGAATAGGGCGCGGTCTGCGCGGCGGGAGCAAAGGGCGTTGTCTGACCCAGGGGCGGCGTTTGCGGCACGGGCATATCCTGGGCGGCCGCGTGGGCGGCCTGCACACTGCCGAGGGTCGGGATGGGCAAACGGCCAAGGGCGTCAAGCCAGCTGTGTTCGCCAGAACTTTTTGACGCGGCGGTTGCGGCGGCAGAGCTGGCATGCGCTGGCGCGCTGATGCCCGGCTGGGCCAGCGGCGCAGGCAGGGGCGCGGGCTGGCTGATGTCGGGCGGGGTGAAAAGTTGCTGCTCGGCGGCGTGGCTGATGGGGGAGACTCCCGCTGGCACCATGGGCGAGGGCAGGGCGTCCGCATCCATAACGCGTCCCCGCGAGGCAGCGCCATGCGGTTGCGCAGCAGCCGCCATTCTGGCTGCGGCAGAACCCTGCGGCGCATGGGCCTGATCTTTGGCAAGCCGGTCAACGGGCGCGCTTTGGGATTTACCCCCCGCGTCAGGAGCCGCAGGCACGACAGGTGCGCCAGCGGCATGCTGCGGCGTTGCGGGCAGATCCACGGGTTCGGCGGTTTTGTCGTTTTCCTGACGGCTGGCCGCCACAAGCGCTGTCAGCTTGTCCATAACGGCGGCCTCGGAAAGCGGGTCCGCCGGAGGAACAAAGGCCGTTTGCGACGGCGCGCCCCCAAGCCATGAAGGCAGGGGAACGTCAAGAAGCAGCATGCACAGCATGGAAAGCTTGATGAAGCAAAGCACCGCCAGCCAGCGGAACAGCTTAGAGAGTCGGAGCTTTGTAGCGGAGGGTGGCTGTTTCGTCATTGGTGCGTTGCTCCTTCAATTGTTCCTCACGGACATAGTGCTGCTTTTGCCTTTCCTTGAGCTTTTCCAGCAGTTTTTTGTCGATGGCGCGTTCGGCCAGCAGTTTGCGGGCTTCTTCAGCCAGTTGTTCCAGCATGCGCACCTGGATGGCTTCGTGCGCGGCGTCGCCTCGCAGGCCTTTGACGTACTGCTCAAGCAGCCAGCGTTCGGCGGCATCCATAAGAACAGCGCCCACAAGGCGGTCTTCGGCCTGGCGCAGCTCGGCCTTGATCTTGTCCAGACGGTCCTGGGCTTCGGCCAGCCGGGTACGCTGAATGGCCAGGTTGACCTTGGCCTCTTCTTCCAGCTGTTCCCGGTAATCCAGCACTTTTTGCATCTTGAAACGGAAGGGCACGCGCATACCGCCTTTTTTTTGACACCTGCGGGGCATCCGTTTTCATCAAGTGCAAACAGCGGGCCAAGCTGTGGCCGGTTTGCGCGCAACCTGTTCGCGCGCATAACTGTCCCCTGCTTTTCGCGGCGCGCGTGCCATGCGAAAAGCTCTTACGACACGGCGGCCATGAGAGCGGCCATAACTGCAACCATAACGGGCTGTCGCCAGCAAAGTGTCGCTCCAACCGCCGCTCTGCCTTCTATATATAATGATAGAGAAAGCAAACGACGGTAAAAGCGTGAAAGGGCCGACACGCCTGTGCGCCGCAAACTCCGGCCTGTTTTTCAGATTCTGGTCAGCTAGAGCAGGTTGCGAATAAAATGAGTTAACTGCTCTGCAGGGATTTTTTTGAAAATCCTTGCCACGAAATGCGGGCAGGCAGGCTTTTGCCTGCGTGGCGAGCATTTCAAGCGTTAACTGCTCTAGACGTTCAGGGCCGCCGCATGGTTGACCGGCCCGGCTCCCTTGCCGGGGCTGTAGCTGCGGCGCAGGGCGAGGTTAAGGTACTCCTGCGCGCGTGTCACGGCCACCTGCAGGGGCAGCCCCTTGCCAAGCCCCACCGCGATGGCCGCAGAAAGCGTGCAGCCCGTGCCATGGTTGTTTGTCGTGTCTACCTTGGCCTGGGGCAAGGCCTTGGGGGCCTCGCCTTCGATGCACAGGCAGTCCGTGACCACAACACTGCTTTCCATATGGCCGCCCTTGATAAGCACGGCCCTTGCGCCCATTTGCAGCAGCTTTTCGCCAGCGGCCGCGGCGTCTTCAAAGGTGTCTATGGTCGTATTGGTCAGCATTTCGGCTTCGGGCCTGTTGGGCGTCAGCAGGTCGCAGCCGGGAATTATGTCACTGATGAGCGCGCTGACGGCGTCTTCATGCAAAAGATTGCTGCCGCTCTGGCTTACGGAAACCGGGTCCACGACCAGAGGAAAATTGCGCTGCCGCAGTATGGAAGCTATCGCCCTGATGATGGGAGCGGAAAAAAGCATGCCTGTCTTGGCGGCCGCTATGGAAAAGCCGTCAAGCACAGTGTGCAGCTGCAGAGCCACGAAATCGGGGTCAGGGGCGTGTATGCCCGTGACGCCCAGGCCGTTTTGGGCGGTAAGAGCAGTAATGACGCTCATGCCGTAGCCGCCCATGGCCATAATGGTTTTCAGGTCTGCCTGTATGCCCGCACCGCCGCCGGAGTCGGACCCGGCAATAGTGAGAATGTTAGGAGGATTCAACATGCGAGCCTCTTGGGTAGTAGGTAGAAAACAGTAAGAGCGAACAGAGCCGCACTATAGCCCGCCCTGTTGCCAGGTGCAATGTGTTGCTGTTCGCCACCGTTCCGGCCCCGGAGAGTCTAGAAAATATCTTCACAGCCCCGAAAAGCAATGCTAGCATCAGCAAAGCGGTAAGAGCCCGCATATGGGTGACCTGCGGGGCCGAAAGCGCCCTGCGAGGGGCTTTGCGCCTCAGTGTGATCATATGTTTTTTCGCACGCCGCTGTTGAAGGAGTTGCGCATGAAACTGGAAAAAAATGAACCCGGAGTGCCGGGTATTATCAATCTTCCTGATCCTGCTCCGGGCAAGGGCGGGCGCAAGGTGGTGGTTCTGGCCCTGCTGGCGGTGCTGCTGGTGGGCGGGGCCGCCTATTGGCTTACGCGTGATAAAGACACGCGCGACCACTGGCGCGATCAGGCAGCCGCCGTTATCGACAACGCCACCAGCGGCACGCCCCTGGCTGGCGTGGGCGACGTTCTGCGTGACGCGCCGCCGCCGCCTCCGCCTTCGGTGGTGAGTCCCTATACAGCGCCGGGCACCCTGGCCGGACAGAATGTGCAGGGAACTGTGAGCAGCCCCGCTGATGCGCCTATGGCCGGAAACGGAACTGCCGCCGCGCCGGACGGTGTCGTCCCCCCCACAGGGCTGACCCCGCGCGTTACGGAAGACAGTCGCGTGCGCCCGCAATTTGTGGAAGGCCTGGCGGCATATCTGGTTTCGCGTTTCAAGCCCGGCCCGCGTGCCGGTACGCTCAACACTTCGGTGCAGAGCGTCAATCAGCGCTTCGGTTCCAAACTCACCGGCCTTGGAGACGGCGACGCGGGGGCCAGGGTCGCCCTTTTGCGCTATGCTTTTCATCCTACCATGCTGCAAGGGCTGTACAGTCTGTATGTGGACCGCTTCATGGAAGATATAGCCCGTGAAGCCAAGGCCAGGGATTTGAACGCAGAACAGACGCAGCAGTTGTACATGGCATTGGCTGGCCGTTTTGTGATGCTTGCCGGAGCGCTTGAAGGCGTTGCCGCCACCCCTGACCTTGACGCGCGCCTGCGCCAGATGGACGCGGCGGCGCAAAACACGGTGGGCATCAACAGCCAGATGGCCGAGGCGGTGTTTGAATACGACCAGTTGCGCGAAGCCAAAGCTTCACAGAGCCAGCTCAACACGGCCCAACTGCGCGTGGACGGCCTTGGGGCACGGTTTCGCCGTTCCCTGGAAGAGCAGGCCGTGGCGCAACGGGCGCTGGTGAACGCCGTCCGGCGCGGGGCCGGACAGACTATGGACGATGACGAGCTTATTTTTGTGGCCCGCTGGGCTGACCGCCGCCTCAAGCAGGACCCGCAGGCCATGGCCTCGGTGCAGACATCGGCGGGCATATTGCGTGATCTTTCCCGGCGTTGCGCACAGGCCGCCACGGGCGCGCCAGCGCCTCACAATGGATCTTCCTCTTCTCACAACGGTTCGCCTGCGCCTCATAACAGCGCGCCCGCCTCCTACCCGGGGGCAGCGCAGCAACCCGCGTATCCCGGCTCAACAACCGGGCAGGGAGCAGCAACCGGCGCGGCGCAGAGCCTGAATCCGCCCGCAGGCAATGGCGCATTGTCAGCGCCTGTTCCTGCTTCAGTACTGGCTCCGACGTCGGCCCCGGCATCGGAGCAAGTTCCATCTCAGGGAATGGCCCCGGCTGTTCCCGCCGGGCCAACCGCGCCGCATGCAAGCCCGGCCCTCACGCCGCCCGCAGCGCGCCCGGAGGGTGTTGGGTCACCAGTTCAGATGGGCGGGCAGGGCCGTTGAGCGCACGTTGCGTCTTTTTTGTGGGAGGCACACGCAGCGGCAAAAGCGGTATAGCCCAGCGCTGGGCCGAAGCCGTGGCCCCGCAGCGTCTGTATCTGGCTACCTGCTGGGCCGAGGATGAGGAAATGGCGCGCCGTGTGACGAGGCATCAGAATATGCGCGGCGCTGGCTGGCAATGCCTTGAGGAACCTTTGAATCCCGCCGCCGCTCTTGACCGTCTTTTTGCAGCGACATCTCAGGTTGGCGGTGTGCGCTCTTCGCAGACGCCATCGGCAATGGACGGCCCGGTAGGGCCAGACGTGCCAGACGGGCCAGAAATGCCGAACGGGCCAGAAATGCCGAACGGGCCAAAAATGCCGAAAGGGCCAGGCGGGCCGGAAAGCGCCGCACCGGGCGTCATTTTGCTGGACTGTATAAGCCTGTGGATTGCCAATCTTCTTGCCCGCGATCAGGACGAGGAGATAATTTTACGTAACGTATCGGCCCTTGGGGAGCGTCTGGCCGCGCCCCCTTTGCCTGTGGCCGTGGTCAGCGCCGAAACGGGCCTGGGCCTTGTGCCCATGTCGCCTCTGGGGCGAGCCTTTAATGACGTGCTTGGCCTTGCAAATCAGGAACTGGCCCGAGTCTGCCACCATGTGGTTTTTGTCAGTTGCGGCCTGCCCCTGGCTCTCAAGGGGGCGCTGCCGGAGGAACTATGTTGAACTGTTCGCGCAAATGCAGCGGCACGTCCCATAAAAGGGCCATGCCGCTGGTTTTGTTGTGTCTTTTTCTGATGACTCTGTGTTTGGCATTTGCCTCGCCGTCACTGGCGGCAGGCACGGCAGCCGCCGCGCGGCAGTGCGTCGTGCAGGCTGGCAAAGCCGTGGACAGCGCCGATACGGCGGCTTTTGAAAAGCTTGTGGATATGGACGGCATTCTTGCTGCCGCCCTGGATATTTTTGTGCGGCGGGCCAGGCAGCCGCAGGCAGCGGCCGAGTTGCCGCCCATGCTGGCCATACTGTTTTCTCAGGCCGCATCGGGCGAGCAGGGCAGCGCCACGGTGCGCGCCCTTCTGCTCAATGAATCACGCGCCTTTATCGTCAACGGCATCAGTTCCGGCGCGTTTGCTGGGCGCAAGGTGGAAGGGCGCGCCGCTCAGGGCGTGCTGGCCCCCCTGTTCGCGGACGCTTCCACTGGCCGCAAGGAAATTCGGCAGGTGGGCGAGGCTCGCGCCAAAAATGGCGACTGGCTGGTGCCTTTTACTGTCTACGATCACGGCAATGGCGAAAGTTACCGGGTGAACGGAAGAGTGAATTTTGACGGTAGCAGCTCCGGGCGGCTGGTTGCTGTTGAAAACCTTGAAGCCCTTATGGGGCAGGTTGCCGACGAAAGCCGCAGCGTGCAGTGAGGTCTGATACGTTCAGTGGCTAGGGACTGTTTCTAAATAATTCTTTTGTCCAATTGGCTGCGTCAAAAGGCTCTTTTTTACTCGCGTCATGTACCGCAAAAGTACATTCCTCTCGTAAAAAAGCCCTTTTCCTTGCCCTTGGCGCAAAATCATTAATTTAAAAACAGCCCCTAGAGTAGCGATGGTTTTCTGCAATAACCGGCCAGCGCGAGGCTTGAATGCGTATATCTGGTGATAATCGCCATAGAATAGTGCTCTTGCTCTTTGTTATCCTTGACCATCTGGTGTGGCTGTATGCCGGACATTGGGAACAGGCGTCTTTTGCCTATGTGGTCATGACGGAATGCATCCGGATTCTTGTGGCCATTGCCCTTGTGGCAAGCTTTTTTTACCCAAAAATTCTGGAGGGCAGCGTTAAGTTTGTGCTGGCGTATTGCGTAGCCATGATGTTGCTCAATTTTATCGGTGCCACGGATAAAACGAATTTTTCCGAAGTGCCCGGTTCAATGCCCAATGTTTTTTGGTTCAAAAAAGACCGCCTTGTTCCTATTGAACACGGATTTCTTGCGTCAGTAGTTTATTTATATTTTATATTGAGTGCATATTTTTTCTCTGGAAAGTATATTGATCCAGAAATTATTGCAAAAAAATATAAATAGGCTCTGTAAAGATACTTATCATTTTTTCCATAGGCATATTTTAAAGGAATATTGGCTGTTATTGAGAGATTCATGGAGTAATATCGGTGATAGTAGCTGCACGCGTTAAGTTCTAATATGTTCAGCCTAATGGCTCGGTGATTTTGTTTGTAAAAGCAGACAGCCTGAGGTCATTAACTATGCGTATATCTGTTGATACTCGCCACAGAATCGTACTATTTGCCTTTATTGTTGTTGACCACTTTATATGGTTGTATGGCGGACATTGGGAACAGGCGTCTTTTGCTTATGTGGTCATGACGGAATGCATACGCATTTTTGTGGGTATGGCCCTTGTGGCAAGTTTTTTTGATAAAAAGATTCTGGAGCCTAGTGTCAATATCGTACTGGCATATTGTGTGATCATGATGCTGCTCAATGTTTTTGGAAGTACGGATAAAGTGAGACCTTCCGATGTGCCCGGTACTATGGACAATATTTTTTGGTTCAAAAAAGACCGCCTTGTTCCTATTGACCATGGATTTCTAGCGTCAGTAATTTATTTATATTTTATATTAAGTACATACTTCTTTTCTGGAAAGTATCTTAAACAAGATAGCTCCGCAAAAAGCCATCAATAATTTACCATTGATGATTTTTTGCGGAAAATATGCTTGTGCTTTTGACGGTATCAGTTTTTTTGCTTTTTTTTAAAAAGTTCAATTCCACTATAAATCAATTCTTCCTGCAGGTTTGGCATATCTGGCATATACATAAATCCGTTTGCCATTTTTTCCGCTCTCGGTTTTAAAGCCTTTTGCAGCATTTCAATCTTTTTTGTTTTTTCTGGATGTCCATACGGGTAAGACCACCACGGGCGCAAAGCATCAAGTATCCCGCCGGAGCCGCCACCAGCGTCCGTAGCCGTGTTCTGAGCAGCCGCCGCAACCAGCGTTCCCCTGGCAAAAGCCTCTGACGCGCGCCAGCCGTCTGTTCCTGCAAAAAATCCACCACCACGTCCACCACCCATTACGCGGCCTCCTTGCGAGCAGAAAATGCGTAGTATGGTATTTCAATCAGTTCTGGCCCGTTGTTACGGTAAGGCCCAAAAGTATCGTCCGGCATCCGGCTGTAGTTGACGACGGTTCGCGGCTGGAGCGTTTCAATCATAACGGCCAGGCCCTGTTTGAAATATTCTCTGTCCAGTTTGTTGCGCAGCAGGCCATTGGTGCTGACGGCCACGGTTCCCCCTTTGGGCAGACCTTCAAAGGCAGAGGCGTAGGTGCGTTCGTCTCCCCATCGGATATTGGGTATGATTGGCACGCCCTCACGTTGCAGCCAAAAGGCCAGTGCTCTGTTGCGGTAGGTGTTCCATATCTGCATGGCCAATGGCATTTCGCGGTATATGCTGAAGTCCGGCGTAATTACGCCGGCAATACGCTTGAATACCGGCAGGTAGCGCTTTGGATTGTTCCAGACACATTCAAAAATATGATCGTGAGTGTAGAAATGCAGCCAGTTTTTGTCGGTCGCCTTGCTATATGCCTTTTCAAAAGGAAGGGCATTGGCAGGAGTAAAATGAACCGGCTCCAACTGCGGCAGTTCAAAAATCGGGCTGAACTGCGCTGTTTTAACCAGCTCGGACTTGAAAACGCCATAGCGGTTGTGGCGTGAGCGTTTCAAAATGCCCCCCTTAAGCAAAGAGGTTTTATTGTTTTTTCAGAGAAAGACGTTGCGCAAACCCTTGGAAGCCTCGTTTCGGATGTGAAGACCCCCTTCAAGAGCCGTAAAACAGGAATAAACGTTTTAGGGGGTGGGGGCGTGGGGGAGGGACCCTTTTTCAAAAGGGTCCCTCCCCCACAAAGCATTCTGGCCCGGCAACCGAGATTGCGGCGCTTAAGGGGCTGACGTCCCTCCCCCACAAAAGCATTTTGGCTCCCCGCCTACGTACTCAGGGCAACAGTGGGCCGCGCGTGCCGAGGGTGTAGAAGTTGCGCCCCATGCGGGAAGCGCCGTTGATCAGGGTGGTGGTCAGGCCCAGATAATCGGTCTGCGCGTGACTGCCGAGATTTTCGGCGTTCAAAGCGGCCGCTGTGGCCTGATTGCGCAGGTTCCAGGCGCGCACCTGCTGGTTATATGAGGCGGCATTGCCCTGCTGCTCCTGGGCCAGGGCGTCCAGTTCGCCTTTTTCCGTGGTATCAAGGTTCAGATCGAGCTGGCTGCCCGCGTCAACCTGCGCGCCGGATGTCGACGCCTGCGCTCTTTGCCCGCCGATGATGCGGGCGGCCTCCTGCCGTTTTTTTACCGCAGCTTCATACCCGGCCTGTTTTTCCTGCCTGGCGGCATCATCCGCCAGGGTGGCGCTCTGTTCCGCCTGCTGTGCGCTGCGCTCAGCCATTTGAGACTGATATTCGGCCTGTTGGCGGCGGCTTTCAGCCTGCTGGATGGAACTGACCGTGCCCACGGCGGCTCCGGCCAGAGCTACGGCTGCGCTTATGGCAGCGGCTGTACTGGTTGCAATGGCCATCAGCAAAGCTCCTTGTGCCAGATGGTTTCGGTATGGTGCGCGCCGAGGCGGCGGTACAGGGCGTCACAGGGGCGTGAGGCGGGCGAGCTGTACTGCACAAGACCTGCGCCGCGTTGCCTGAGTTCCGTCTCGGCATGGCGCAGCAGGTTAAAGGCCGTGAAGCCGCCCCGCGCCTGCGGGGACAGATACAGTCCGTCCAGAGCCGCCAGCAGCATGCCCTGGCGGTGTGGGCAGGGCACAAGGGTAAAGGCCGCATAGCCTGCCAGAGCGCCGTCGGGGGCGCGGGCGGCGCTGACGTGCAGCATGCTCAGGCTTTCAAGGCGGGCGTAGCGTGCCGCGTCAAGACCATAGGCCGCTTTTCCGTGCAGGGGGGCCTCCACTTCGCTCCAGTGCGCGGCGGTGAGGGGCCGGGCCTCGGCCTCCAGTTGTGCGAAGGGTTCGGTGGCAAATGCCAGCATGGTGTTCTCCTTTGTTGATTCAGGGAGATGCAGTAAACAGGCGAATATGGGCAGATTGATTGTACGGTTGCGCATGGCGGCAGGCGTGGTTTCTGGCAGCCGTGTTCAGGCCGAGGCGTTTTTTGTAATGATGTGAAATACGAAGATAGTTTTTTGTAATGATGAGGCCGCCGGGGAGGATCCCTTTTACGCAAGGGTTCCTCCCCACCAATGTGTTTCAAGGCATTGCAGGATCAGTCAGGGAAGGCGTGTCGGCTGCTTCAGGAAAAACTCACTTCCAGCACCAGGGAAAGCAGCCGGAAGGGCAAGGGTCTGTCCTGAACCAACCAGAGATTGTCTGACGCCGCCCATGTGCCGCCGGGGGCAAAGGACACGTCGCCGGAGTAGGGCAATACCGCCTGCCCCCAGTATTCCGGCAAAAAGGGCAGATCGTAGAGTTCTTGCCTGCTGGGGCCGTATTTGCCGCCAACGCTGCGGTACAGGCGGGCGGTGCACATGCCGTGGGCGCGCTGGCGGCCAAGCGTTGTGCCGGAAGAGGCCTCCAGTTCTATGGGCAGGGTGGCGAGGCTTGAAACATAAGGCAGGCCCGCCTGCACCACGCTGGCCGCATAGGGCAGTTCTATGCGGCCCTGGCGCACCACGCAGCCTTCTACCGGGCTGCCGTCCGCCAGTATGGCCAGCCCGCACCCTTCAAGGTGATCCAGGCCGTCCAGGCTGGCTTCGGGCTGCTGCGGGCGCAGGGTCAGGCCGCAGTCCACAAAAACGGCTTCCTCAATGGCTTCATGATCCTGCCACTGCGGGGCAAGACGTTCGAGAAAAATGCGCTCCTGCCCGTTTACCAGGCGTTCCACTACCAGCATGAGGGTATCGCCCTTTTCGCCGGAGATGACGGCCACTGAAAGCACCCGCCCGGCAGTAACCTGCCGCGACCAGCCCCATATGTCGTGCTCCTTCATATAGGTGAAAGCCAGCAGCAGGCCGTCGTCGCGCAGGCACCAGATGGTGGAGCCGGGCGTCTGCTGATAGGCCCATTGCAAAATGGTGTGCCCTTCAAAAAGGTGCGGGGCCATGATGGAAAGGTCATTGCCCGCGTAGCCGTCTTTTTCCAGCGAATAGAAGAGGTCGCGCACGCGGGCGCCGTGGCGCTGCACGTGCAGGATGGAGTTGCCGATGATTATGGGCGCAAGGCCCGCGCTGCCCCAGTAGCTTTGGGCCGTAATGCTGATGTTGCCCGGCGTGATGGCCTTGCCGTCGCCCCCGGTGGCCTTGTACTCGCTGCCAGATGTGCCCAGCAGCAGATCGCCGAAGCTGGCGGCCCAGGTGACGGCGTCGATGGAGCCGGAGGCAATGAGGTATTCCACGGGGTCATCATTCTGCAGCGGGCGGGATTTGCGAAAGTTTTCAAAATCGCCCACGCGCGACATATAAAAGGCCTGCGGACTTTTTGGCGTGGCCGCCAGCACCATACGCTGCTGATGAAAGGTCACCACGCCGGGGTAATTGCCGTCAGCAAAGGGATCCCAGTCTTCTTTCGGGGTGTCGGACGTATCGGCCTCATAGTTCTGGTCGCTGAAGCTCAGGCCAGTGGAAACGCCGATAAAGCCAAAGTAGCCCGCTTCTTCTCTGTAGATATTGTATTCCACCGCGTCCGTAACGGCGGGCCAGGATATGGCCGCGCTGTTGCCCTGCACCCAGTCGGAAGGATGGCGGCCCGTGGCGCATTGCCCGGCGGGCGAAGCAAGGGATTCGCGCCCGTTGGCGTCCACGGCCGCCACCTTGTAGCGCAGGGTGTAGCTGCCCGCCGTGCCGGAAAATGTCACCGTGGGCGTGGTCGGCGGCTTGAGAGACGTGTTGAGTGCCACTGCCTCCAGGTGCCAGGCGTATGCGGCATGCCCGTCAGTGGAACTGGAATCCCCGGAGCCTGAGTCGGAATCCGGGGTGGAGCCGCTGACCGCATCCCGGCGCACCACCTTGTGCAGGGGGTGATTGCTGTGGGCGAGGTACACGATGTCCCCCACCTGGGCGTAGGAGATGTCCAGCAGTTCATCGGGGCTGTAGGGCGTCGCAATGGGGGTAATGTTCTCAAGCCCCCGCTCGCTGGCGATGCGCAGGCTGTGGTCGCCGAGAACCAGCACGAAATTCTGGCTGGCCAGGGCGCTGAAGCTGAAGGGGATAAGCACGGAATACCCGCCAAGGTCCGCCACAAAACGGGTGCCGGGGCGACGGGCCGCGTCGCCGTGCAGGCCGGGGAGCATGTTTTCCATGCAGAAAAGGCAGTTGCGGTATCGCGCCAGATCATAGCGCGCTGAAAGGGTGGGCGCTATTTCGCCGCCAGTAAAGTTTTGCAGGGCTGTGCGCATGGCGTGCTCCGGTTACAGTTGAGGAATCGCGGGCCAGGGCGTGTCATCGCCGCCGCCGTCAAAAGGCGCGCCCTCCTGTGCAGGCAGATCACGCAGCATCTGACGGTAGGATTTGACCTCCACCAATTCTGCAGAACTAATGGGATAATCAGCCAGCATAAACTTGTCTGTGGCAGCGAGGAGCGCATCACGCGCTGCGCGCAATCGTGAGGCTCTGGCGGCCACGCTGTTGTATTCGGCAAGGCGCGCCGCTTCGGCTTCGGCTTCTTCGGCCGCACGGGCAACTTTCCACTCTTCAACAGTAATGTAGCTCTCTGGCTGTTCGTCCCATATTTCGGGATTGCCGGTGGGGGAGTAAAATGTTGGCATATTAACCTCCAATAGCCTACACGGGTACGATTTTGATTTTTATGCAGCCTTGGCGGCCTGCGCCTCCGCCTGCCGGGCCGTACAAAGATAGATAGCCGCGCCCGCTATCGCTTTGCCCGCCACCAGCTCCACCAGCTCCACCATTACCGTAATAGCCATCAGTTGAAGTGCCTCCGCTTCCACCGCCTCCGCCGCCGACAGGTTCCGGCCAGTAGCCTTCACGGTTCGCATTGTAACCATTGCCTCCCCGACCAGCCGCGCCACCATAAGACGTCCCGGGGTTGCCACCCGAGCCTCCATAGTTCCCACCCGAACTAGCGGTTCCGGAGCCTCCGGGGCTACCGTTTCCTCCGCCACGGGCTGTAAGCAGAACGCCAAAGGATGTTGTACCACCAGCCCCTCCAATAGTGAGGCTGTATGATTGCCCCTTTGTCAGTGTTGTTGTGATAGTTGTTGTTTCACCAGAGCCACCGCCGCCGCCGCCACCGCCAGACGAAATAGAGTAGACATTGCCGCATTCATAGCATGAGGGCCACAAGCCATAGGCAGCGCTACCACCGCTAGCTCCGTTTCCGCCGCCACCTACATTAGTTATTTTGTACCGCCCGGTCTCTGGTACTACCCATGTACGGGAGGAAGTGATAACTTGTTCATCAAGAATGCCAACCAGTCTGTTAAATGCTGTTTTGACCCCCTTGGGGGAAATGGAGATACCGCTTGTCGCATCGGCATCCTGCTCAAAATCATCCGTCAGTTTAACGTGGCCAAAAAACTGGCTGTCACCCTTGCCATATTTTTCGCCGCTTTCATCCGAGTGAGCAGCAAGCGCAAGCGTGCCTGGGGGGGGGGAATCCTGCCCTTCTTCAACAAGGCCGGTTATGCGCAAGCCCTCACCAACGATGATAGTCCCGGCTGTTACGTTCGTAGCAAGGTTAATCTCGGGCGGCGGGGGAACCGAAATTACCCCTTCATCCGTAATGGCAATGCCCTCGCCAATCTTGACGAAACCAAGTTTATCAGAGGCAGCGGGACCGATATCGCTCAGGCTTTGTGCTCGGTCGGCTTCTATTTGGGCGCGGTTTGCCTCCGATTGCGCTCTGTCTGCCTCGCTTGATGCCTTACCGATTTCTGCGGCAACGGCTTGCCGCGCATTGTCTGCCGCCGCCTCGGCCGCCGCTTCTGCGGCGTTTGCCGCGCTCTGCGCCCTGCCTGCTTGCGCCGATGCGGCAGTAACCGCTGTTGCTGCCGCTGCCGCAACGGCAGCCGAGGCCCCCGCAGCACTGGCCGCTGCTTGTTCGGCGCTTTTTCCTGCCGCTGCCTTGGCTGACTGGGCGGCGCTGCTGGCGTTTTGCGCATCGTCGCGGGCGGCGTAGACAGCCAGCACCACGTCCTGCGGCGTTTCGCTGCTGGTGGCTGGCAGAATGACGGCGCGGCGCATCATCTCGAGCGTCTGCTGGCGTTCAGCCGTGGCCTGGTCCAGGGCGTCCTCAATGACCTGCGGGTCAAACCGTGAGGCACTGACGAGGTTCACCTCCTGCGTAAAGGGCATGTTGCGGGTGACGGCCAGCTTCCAGCCAGAAGGAAGGGGCGCGTCCTCATGCAGATAGACAATTTCGCCGCCGGACGCGCCAATATCCGCCGTCCAGCCGGAGGCCTCGGTGGTCGCTCCGTCAGGGGAGGTGAGCGTGACCACCAGCTGTGATGCGTCCCAAACCTTGAAGCCGAAGGGAAAGCGCGTGGCCGCGTCATTGCCTTCATAGACGGCCCGGCTGGGACTATAGGGCATGGTCATAAATATATCCTCGCTGTTATGTGTGCGGCCAGCTGGAGCAGCTAAAGAATGAATGGCGTTAACTGCTCCAGAGCAATTTCACTTTGAAATTGCTCTGGCGGCTGCGTGAGCAGACGCCCGCCGCAGAGGCGTAAGTGTAATTTATTGCGCGGTTATGCGCCGAAGCGGGCGTCTTGGAAGCATTGCTTCAGGCGTTGTGACGCAGGAAGCTACGGATAAAGACAGCATGCGTAACGACACAGCTTGTTCCATACAATCGCTGTCGCCATCCGTAGCGATGCTGTCCTGCCCCGTAAGGCGGGTCCCGCCAACGGTTCAGGCAAGCCCTGCGGGCAACGGCTACCGCGAGAATGGATATTCTCAATGCGAAAATGCTCTAGCGGGTGGCAAGCCAGGAATCCTCGGCCGGTTTTTCGCTGCGTTCAGAGGCAGCTGCCTCGCGCGCCGGGGGAAGGCTGGCAGTATAGAGTTGCTCCAGTTCGGCGGCCTTTTGTCCATTGCCCTTGAGCAGGGGCACGGCCACAAGGGCCGCCAGCTTGCGGGCCAGCATATGGGCGAAAAGATCGTCAAACAGGCGGCTGTTGCGCACGTCTTCGGTGTACAAGAGCAGGGCGCGCGAGGCGTTTGTCAAAAGCAGGGAGCCGTCGCCCGCCGTATTCAGGGCAAGGCAGAAGGGTCTGTCCGAGATGCCTTCGTGCCGCACCGCATGCACCTTGAGGCAGTTTTCAGGCAGGGCGTAGGCAAAGCGGTATTCCGGCGCGTAGCCCTGCGGCAGCGCCTGCAAGGCAAGCCATGCCCTGCGCTGGGCGAAGCTCCAGGGAAAATCGCGCAATACCTGACGCCGGGCCGAATCCCAATACAAACGGCATTGCAGGACTTCGGGCGTGCTTTCGCGCTCGGAAGCCACGCTGCGCGCGCCCAGAAAACCGAGAGCGCGATTCCAGATGTCAATCTGGCTGATGGTCATAGCGCCTCCTGTGGGGTGAAGAATGGAAAAAGCCTCCGGCGGCTAGGCCAGCCGGAGGCGTGCAATGGTATTGTCACAGTGAGATGCTTTGTGGGGGAGGGACCCTTTTGTAAAAGGGGCCCTCCCCCACGCCCCCACCTCCTAAAACTTTTACTGTATTTAGGGCAGGTAACGAATGAAATGAGTTGGCTGCTCTGTAAGGATTTTTTTAAAAATCCTTGCCACGAAATGCGAGTAGGTAAGCTTTTGCCTGCCGTACACGAGCATTTCAAGTGTTAAATGTTCTAATATGGCATGAGAGCATTTCACTGTTGAAGTGGGGGGGGAGACAGTGCCTATGACATCACGCTGTCTCTGAGAGCGTCTGCCCTAGCCAGCCATGAGCGCCTTTTCGTACGGCAAATCTTCCTCGCGCAGCAGAGCGGCAAAGATGCTGCCCTGGGTGACGCTTTTGCCGCTCACGGGAGTGAGCGTGAATGACAGGCGCAGCCAGCTTTTGCGCGCCCCGTGCGGCAGAAAGCGGTGGTAGGGGCGTGCCCCGGCGGCCAGGGCCGGGTTTTCCGACGTATGGGATACGCTGACCGTGGCTCCGGCCACGCTTGTCCAGGGGCCGCTGGCGGTGTCGGCCTCTTCAAGCGCGATGGTCAGGGACTGCACCTCTTCGGTCTTGAAGCCCTGCGTTACAGACAGGCGCAAGGGCATGGGCTCCATACGGCCCGGCAGCTTGAGAGCGTTGAGGGCCACGGCGGGGCCGGTGACGCTGCCGGTGAGGGGGCCTTCAAACAGAATGGAATTGCGGTCAATAATAGCCATGGTGGCTCCTTGTTTGATTATGGCGTGGCGTTTGCCGCGTGGCGGTTGTTCGGGGTGGTTGTCCGTGGCGATTGAAGCGGGCTGATGGGCAGAGCTTCAGCCGCCGTGCCCGCAGGCATGAGACGATACGACAACGCCGTTGGCGCAGGTTTCTTTGCTGTCACAAGCCAGGTTACACAACGCTTTCGCTGGCCAGCACAGCATCGCACTGGCGCACGGGGCGGCCATGCAGCACGGGAACAGCCTTGGAGTCAAAGAACTCGCCGTACTGCAGCTGCACGTTGCCCGCGTCGGAATTTTGCAGCTCAAGCGCCGTGAGCACATCGGAATTGGCGTACCACACGGCCTTCTGGCGCAGGTGCTGGGGCATGCGGTTTTTGGCCTCGATGGTCAGCTTTTGCAGGTCGACAAAGCCGCTCTGGCCCTTGCGCTTGCCAAGGGCGGCCAGAGGCAGGTTGGCCACGCGCACCACGGCGCGCCAGTCGCGCACGGCCAGGCCGCAGCGCCAGTTGTACTTGTCGCCCACCACCTGATACTTGCGGCCGTCGGGGTCCTGAGCCATGTAGGTGTTGAGGTCCTCGTGCGAAAGACCGCCGGTGCTGCCCTTGGGGTAGATGCCGTGTACGGCCTGCGCGCCCCAGGAAATGAGCCAGAGCGAGGTGCAGCCGCCTTCGTCGCGCCCGCCCGCGTCCAGCACGTTTTTGGCGTCCTGCGCGGGATAGCGCATGGACAGGCCGTTAAATTCATCAGGGTTGAGGTTGCTGTTGCCGTAAAAAAGCGTGGCGGCCACTTTCTGGCGCATGGCTTCGGCAAAGGACACGCCCTCGCTCATGCGGAAGGCCTTGTCGCGGCTGCCGTAGAGGCGCAGCTCTTCCACGTCCAGCTCCATGATGGCCTCAAGAATGCCGCAGCCCTCCTTGACCTGCCCCCACTGGGATTTGGAGGGCGGCGTGCCCTGATAGAGCCTGCGCCAGTAGACTTCGGGCAGGCCCGTGCGGATGCGGGTGAGGTGCCCGTCGCTCTGGTTGGATTCCATCCAGAGCACGTCGTCCATAATGTCATTGGTCTTGTTCATCAGCTCGATGATCTGACCGGCCTTGTCGCCACGGTAAAACTGTTCCATTTCCGCCAGAGAAACCACAAGACCCGCAGAGTTGGACATGATTGCCTCGTATGTAGAAAGGTGAATGGACAAAAAGGGAGAGCCGCGCCACAGAAAACAGTGGTGGAGCGCCTGCTGAAGCCGTGAGCGTGCAGCAGAAAGGATTTCTGCTTGGAGCAGGATGTTGATGATTGCCTGCCCGCAGGGTGCGCAAACCGATGCCACTCGAATGCGCAACCTTGTGCGCCAAGCGCCCATGGCGGCCTGATGGCAGGCGGGAAAACTCCGCTTACAACAGCAGCGTGTTCAGGAGGGGGCGGATCGGGCTACTTGCGTGAGCTCCAGCCAGCGTACATGCGTTCCTCAAGGGGCGGCATGCCGCCGCCCGGCTCGCCGCGCACCAGGCTGTCTTCCATAAGCGCGTCAGCCACCCGGTTGAAAAAGCGCAGCACCTCCGGGTGGTTGCCATAGCCGCTTTCTTCAAGCAGCCTGCCGATGTGCCTGCCCTGATCAAAGCGGTCCAGAGCCAGCTGGGCGCGGGCCACATTGGCGGCCATATGAACGCCGCCAAGCTGCGGATCCTGCGCCACTTCCTCACGCCACTGGCTGACCTGCTTTTGCCACTGCTCGTGCCGGGCGGCTTCGTGCTGGCGCATGTGCTGCTCTATCTGGCGGTTAAGCAGTTCCTGCCCTGTGGCGGCGTTGCCGTTCTGGGCCGAATTCTGATCCGGGTTCTGGCCCTCTTTTGGGGCGGAGCCATGCCCTGTATTGGGGCCGGAATTGGAGCCGGAATTCTGGTCAACGGCAGAGCCTGCCGCGCTGCCGGTCATCCTGCCATGGCTGCCATGGCTGCTTTGGCCGCCATGCCCGCCAGAATTTGCCGTAGCGTCGGAACTGCCCGAAACGCCGAGCCAGGTGTTTCCCCCTGTCGAAGCGTTTGCCGATGCAGCGCCGGGAGTGCTGTTCTGTGCCGATGCGGGAGTAAAAGCGTCATATGTCATGTTCATCCTCTCTGTTCTCAAGCAGTTTCGGCAAATTGCCGGGGTCGGAGCGTTGCACAAGGTGCAGCAGGGTCATGCCCACATAGCGGCGGCCCTCGGCAAAGCTGAGGCGCACGGCATCATGCGCTCCCGGTGCGCCGCAGTCGCCATTGGCAAGATTCAGGGCGCTGAAGCACTGGCACTGGTGGACGAGCCAGCGCAGGAACAGTCGCCCCTGCCGCTGGGCCATGAGACTGTTGACGGCGTCGCGCAGCTGGCGCTCTGCCGCCTCCATCCGCTGGCGGGCTTCCCCTTCCTGCCGGTGCGCCTGTTCGTACGGGGCGAATATGTCCATCAGGGCGTCTCCTGCGGCGCGTCACGCCGGGCTTCTTCCGCAGCATTCGGGGCCGGGGGAATGCTTTTTGCCTCCTGGCCGCCAAACTCGCCAGCTCCGCCAACCCGGGCAATCCCGCCAATCCCGCCAAACTCGGCAGTCCCACCAGTAACGCCAGTCCCGACAGCCCCGTTGGTCTGCGTCTGGGCCGCACGCCCCAGCAGGGCCACAAGGCCGTCAAGTACCGTGCCCTGCCTGCCCTGCGGGTCAGTGAGCGGGCTTTGGGCAAGCCGCTGCACAAGGTCCGCGCCCTGTTTCAGGGTATCTGTCAGGGCCGCATTGCGTGCGGCTTCGGCTCTGGCGGCGCGCATCTGCTCCCGTTCCTCAAGGGAGCGTGTGAGGCTCACGGGCAGGCCGAGGCTGTCGGCGTAATTGTCGAGCAGATGGTCCACGTTGACGGTGTCCAGAGCCTCGGGCCAGGCCGAGGAAGCCCTGAGGGTCAGGGCCAGATACTGGTCCGCCGCGCTGACGCCCACCAGTTTTTGCGCCTGAGCCAGCAGTGAGACGAATTCCACCTTGAGGCGTCGCCCTGCCAGTTCGGGCGGGCAGGGGGGCAGCATGTCCAGTTCGCGCATGCATTCAAACGTTCTGTCCATAAGCGGGATAAAGAGTTCGTCGTGCAGGCGTTCCAGCACGGGGCCGATGAGAACCAGCTTTTCTTCCTCACGGGCGGCTATTTCGCTGGCGGTCACGCCGCTGCGGCCCTCAAGGATGAGTTTGAAAAGGTCGTTGTAGAGCCCTGACCTGATCTGGTTTTGCACGGATTCCATAGCGCGCCGGGCTGTGGACAGGTCAGGGTTGACCTGCAGCAGCGGCGTCGCCGCCTGCGGGCTCTGGCCGGGGGCGCTGTCCACATAGTTGATGCCGCCGGGGGTCAGATCCAGCCCCACGGAGCGCAAGCCCGCCGACACGCTCATGGGCGGGTCCACAGCCTTGTGGATGGCCTTGAGCGTGGTGATGCCCATCTGTTGCAGCATGCGGCAGTCGGGCAGGGCGTCCATTGCTGGCGAACGCCCGTATACGTCATTGCCCGCCACATCCCAGCGCGGGCCGAAACCGGGAAAATGCCTGAAGCCCGATTCACGCAAGGGGTGTTCGCCGCCGTCCCGTCCCTCAAGCCAGTAGACCGACGCCACGGGCATGTGCATGGCCGCGAGCATGCCGGGCTGGCAGTCCACACGCGGATACACGGCCTGAATGACGCTGCGCCTTTCGTCCGCGTTGCGGCTGGCCGCCTCGCGCAGGGATTCGGGCAGGGCGGAAAGGCCGAAGGTCTGCACGATCTGGCGCAGCGTCATGCTTGAACGGCGAAAAACCGTGTCCACCTTGCGGGCGGCGTCGCAGTCCAGCACATATTCGCCGGCGCAGAGCGGCATAAAGCGGAAGCCCTGCGTGGGATCAGCCAGTTCAAAGGTAAAGGCCGTGCCAAAGGTCGCCAGCTCCGCATACAGGGTGTGCATGGCGTTGTAGAAGTTGCAGCGGTGGAAGACAGCGCGCATGCGCGCGGCCACCTCGTCCAGCCATGCCTGGCCGGGACGGCTGCGGGCCAGATCCGCATCGTCCAGCCCCAGCCGGAACCAGGGGCGGGCAGGGCTGGTCAGGCCGCCCTGAAGTCCGGCGGCCAGCGTGCGCATGGCCAGAATGCCCGTGGCGTCCACAAGGCCGCTGTTGAGCATGGGGCCTTCCTGATCCTCCTGCCCCTGCTGCCGCAGGCGGCAGCGCGTGGGCAGAAAGTGGTCGGCAAGGCTCTGCCATGCCGTGTCCCAGGGGGCACGGCGGCGCAAAAGGGCCTGATACCTGCGGGCCAGAGAAGGCACGTCCGCGCGCACCAGCGGATAGTCCCGCTCGCCGTCCGTGCGTTCAGTGACTGCCCCGGACGGCGGCGGCAGTGTCGTACTGTAGGATGACCGCAACATGTCTATTGCCCCAACAGGGTTTTTTGCGTGGCGTCCGCCCGGTTGAGCGGGCTTGTGTAGACCGAGGCGTTGATGCCTGCGGCCTTGCTGGCCTTGTCCTTCTGCGCCTGACGGGCGGCGGTGGCAGCCTCTGTGACAGATTTTTGCACCTCCGGCTTGGGCGCGGGGGTAACTTCAGGAACACTGGGGGAACTGTAACCTCCACCAAAACCCATAACGGCCTCCCTGGCTCTTGTTCGTTCTGCAAGATCACGCGGCGTGCAGAGCACCAGCACGCCGTCCACATGACACTGTTTGCGGGCGTGCCAGCAGGCTTGCGGCAGGCGGCCCATGACGTGAAAACCGCAAGCTTCGGCCAGCCGCCATGCGTGGCGATTGGGCGCGGGGCACAGGCCCGCAATGGCGGCGCAGTCCAGATGGGCGAAAGCCCAGGCCAGGCCGCCGTGCGCCATGCGGACGGCCAGATGCGCGGCAGGGCGGAAGGTGGTGAAGTCAAACTCCCACACCTTGCCCCGACGCGGTGTGAACAGGGCGCAGCCCAGCATGGACGCAGCGCCGGGGTCGGTGGCGTCAGAAAGCGCCGCCAAAGCAGATGAGCGCTGTGTCGTGCGGGAGGGCCGCATACCTGCGGACAATTCATTTGCGGCCAGTTCACTTGCGTACAACCCACACGGAACCATTTGACTGTCCGGGCCGTTGGGGTCGGGGCTGGCCGTCAAATCGTATCTGGGTTGCGCCGCGGGCCCGCTCTTGCCTCGGGGGTCGTTGTCTTCAGCAGCGTGGCAGCAGAGCAGCAGCCCACGCCGGGGCGAAGTGATGCGCCGCCAGTCAGCCAGCGTGGGCGCGGCAAGCGCGCTCATGGCGCAGTTAAGCAGCCCCTCGGCCTGCATGCGTAAAAAGATGGCGTCCCGCTGGGCTCGGCTGACGGCTGGCGCATAGTTAAGAAGCATCAGGAGCCTCCAAAGACATCGTAATGGGTTTTGGCGCGGCGCTGGCCGCCATGCGCGTCCTGTGGCGGACGAAATCCCGTGGCCGCGTAGCGCAGGGCGTCTGCCGCGTGGCTTGTCCAGTCGTGCAGGGGGCCGGAACCTGCCGCCTGCTGCCCTGGCCGCCATTGCCGTCTGTAGGCCCGCAGGGCCTTGACGCCCCCCGCGCAAAAAACGGCGTCAAACCAGCAGCGGGGCAGGCGGCGGCGCACGGCGTCAATTCCGTCGGCCAGACTCAGGGACGGAGCCAGGGTAAAGCGGATGCCCAGCTGAGCCGCGCTTTCCCACCGGCTTTGACCTGTGCCCAGCTCGCGCACGCGGATGTCGTGCGGGGCCAGATGCGTGCCGTAGGTAAAGCCCCGGCCCACCATGCCAGACTGGCCGTCCAGCGGCGCTTGCCCTGCCGGGCGCGCCTTTTGGGCCAGCACGCCCGCGTAGTGGGCAAGGCCCTCGCCCGATGCTTCGTAGTAGTCCACAAAGCGCCACTGGCCCGAAGGCTCCACCTGAAAAAACCAGATGGCCGTGGCGTCATCCATGCCGAGATCCCAGGCCGTGTGCACGGGCAGTTCCGGCGCGCAGGGCAGCGGGATAATGCGGCCCTCGCGGTCGGCGGCGTCCATCAGGGGCGCGTAGTAGGCCCCGCGCACGGCGGCGGCAAAGGAGCATTCAAACTCCTGCATGTATTCGGCTTCGTCCATGCTGCGCCGCGCGGCCGCCAGTTCAACCTGGGGCAGGTAGCCTGTCAGCGAGGCCGGGAACCGGAAGCGCGACCACAACCCTTCCGTGTCGGCTCCGGCCTGCTGCCAGACATCGTAAAGCAGGTTGTCCGTGCCCTGCGGCGTGCCGCAGAACAGCGCCCGGCCCAGACGGTCTGCCAGCATGGGGCGGAAAATCTGCGTCCAGACCTGACGCGGCATGTCGGCGGGTTCGTCCAGCACAAGATCGTCCAGATACAGACCGCGCAGGGCAGGGGCGTTCTCGGTGCCGAGCAGCCGTATGCGGCCTCCGGTGGGCAAAACGCATACAAGCTCGCTTTCCAGAAAGCGCGAACCGGGTATGGCTCCGGCAAAGCGCTTGCAGTAATCCCAGGCCACGGCTTTCGCCTGCCCCTGGAATGGCGCGGCATAGGCGGCCCGCCAGTCTTCACGGCCAGAGACAAGCGCCTGCCGGATGAGATCATTGACCGCCGCCACGGTTTTGCCGAAACGCCTGTGGCAGAGCAGCACGCAGAAGCGCTTGCGCTCCTCGTGAAACTGCCATTGCAGGGGGCGCGGACTGTAGGGGATGACATGCGGCATAAGCGTTGAAGCCTCCTGTGTGGTCTGGATCAGACTGGCGTTCAAAGGATTCACGTTGCAGTGAGGCCAGCTCGTTTGGGATCCGCCTGCCTGCCAGGGGGCAGCCTGCCAGAAGGTCGTCAGCCTGGGGCCGTCTGCCAGAAGACATCTGTCAAGGGGCCACGGTGGCTTCTGACGAGGACCCCTTGCCAGACGATGAACTGGGCGGGCCGCCCCACACCACCACGACCTTGGGCGGCGCATCGGGCGCGTCTTCCTCGCGCAATGAACGTAAAATTGCGTGCAGCTCTTTTATTTCCTTGACGATATCAATGCTTTTTCCGGCAATTTCAGCCTCGCCCAGTGTGCGCGTGAGCAGATCAAGGCGTTGCTCCAGGCTGTCCAGCAGGCGCGAGCTTTTCCGCGTTTTTCTGCTGCGAGGGCTTGAGGCGGGCATCAGTGGTTTTCTCCATTGGCGCCAATGCCGGACGTGCGCAAAAAAGCGCCTTGCCGGACAGGCGGAATGAGGTGCAGGCGGTCCTCCTGCCGTTCCAGACTGTGTTCCAGCCGTTCCAGAAGCCGATCCAGGCCGGAAATGCGAATGTTCAGGGCCTGTATTTCGCCGCGCAGGGTCGAAAGTTCGTTGTGCAGGCCTGCCAGATCGGCATTGTCCGGCGTGAGGCGCAGGGTTTCTTCCAGAGCGCTGATGCGGCGGCAGGCGGCGGCCTCGCGCCGGGCATCACGCTGTATGTGCAAAAGGTAGTCGTCCTGCCGCACAAAGGCGCGGCGCAGGCTCCAGAGCGCCCAGGCAAAAAGCCCCTGAACGCCAAGCACCAGCAGGGATGCGCCGGATGAAGAAAAAATATCCATAGTCATGATGATCTCCATTGTGCTGCGTTTGAACATGCCGCACTACCGCAGTCCCGCAGTCCCGCAGTCTCGCAGTACCGCAGCCCCGTGGGCCGCGCCGCGTGTTGCATGCGGCTTTCCAGGCGCGGGCTTTCAGGATGCAATAGCCAGGGGGCTGGTTATCTGGGCTTGGACGTGTCGGTCGCGTTTTTTCAGGGCGTCGTTTTTTGCAGCCGCGTCGCCCCTGTCAAAATCCCAGTCCCAGCATGCCCAAAAGAAGGGCCATGACCTGATCCAGGGCCGAGGGCGGCAGTTTGTCGCCCCATCCGGCGAAAAACAGCGGCACGATAACCAGACGCCCTACGACCTCCCAGCAAAACAGCAGGGCCAGCACCCAGCCAAGAAACGAACGCCACAGGCGCATGCGGCTGGCTGGCGCGCCAGAAACCTCAGCCTCATTGATACGGCTCTGGGCCTCGTTCTGCCGGTTGCGGTCGGGCACGATCCTGTCCGCGAGGCCCGTGAGGCCGCCAAGAAGTTTGCCAAGCAACATCCACATCAGCCGTCCTCCCTTTCCAGTTCAGCCAGATACTGGTTCAAGGCTTTGACCCGGTTGCGCCACCCCGCCAGAAACACCTGCATGGAGGGCCGCCGCGCGGCAAGGTCACGGTAAAAAGCATCACGCAGGCGCAGTACCTGACGGGCCGCGAACCAGTGTTTGCCGCCCTGTTCCAGCGCCTCAGCCAGTTGGCCCGTGCGCGGCCCCATGATGCCGTCTTCGGCAATGGGCACGTAGCGGTCGAGCTCAGATTCCCCCACAGTGTTCATGGCCCGCTGCATCTGGCGCACGGCCCGGGCCGGGCCCATGTTCACGGCGCCGTCATACAGGGTCACGGCCAGGGGCAGGGGAAGCCCGCCGCAGCCGAGCTTGTCCCAGAAGTGTTTTTTGAACAGAGCGGCGGCCTGCGCCCTGGTGCAGGCGCGGATGTCGTCAGCGTCCACATCGCCGTCCATGTCCATATCAAGGCTGGCATAGCCGCACCTGGGGGTGCGCGCATCGGAGCAGCCGTCACAGCTGCGGGCCTGACGCAGGCAGTCCTCGCGGGCCTGGCGGGCCAGGTCCTGAACCCAGCGCAGTGAAACGCCGTACATGGTCAGGCCGCCGGGGTCAGCGGGATGGTCGGAAAGGCCGCCTTCCCATCGGGCGGTGAAGTCGTGGGCTTTTTGAAAAAATGCGGTCATGGCATGTTCTCCCGGTCATGATGGCTGTGAGCGTTGCGCCTCCGTCATCGGCGGCGTGGGTACAACATGCCAAAAAGGCGGCTCGCGGTAAGACTGAACGGGTTCAGCACCGCTATTTCCCCGGCTGGCGCGGGTCGGGACTGTGCAGACCCCCCTTTCAGGCCAAAAATGAAATAAAAAAAGCCCACGATTTCGCGGGCTTATAAATATTTTTGCCTGTGCAGTTTGGTGTTTTTACTATTTATTGCAGATGGTTATCTTGATTTTCTTTTTGTGTGCCCAGTTCTTTGAACTCGTGGAGCAAATGGCCCTGCGCCGGAGCTGAGGCCACTTTTTTGAGGATTTTCCATACCTGACGGTCAGACAGCCCATGCCGCCGGGCCAGACAGGCCACGGCAGCGGTGCTGCTTGTGCCCTGTGCGGTATGGCGGGAAAAGGTCTCAATGATCTCCTGCTGGCGGAGTTTGGTGAGCACGGAAGAACAGCGCGGCACGTACAGCGGGGTTCCGCCAAAGGCCGCCACCAGTCTGGCCGCGCAGCGCCTCCCCAACCGGCGGCACAGGGGATGATGGCGCTCCGCAGGTATGACGGCGGGCACACGGATGGTCTGCCCGCCATAGGTATCAAGCAGTCGCCAGAGGTCGTCCAGCCGTCCTTTTTCCTGCCCACCCAGGGCATGCCATATTTGCCGCATGTTTTCGGGCAAATGCTCCAGCAGTTGTTGCCAGCGCTTTTTCTGATCCGCCTTCAGCAGGGCCTGTCCCCACGAACGCCGCCCGCCAGAAGCCGCTGGTCGCGGTGTTTTGCCTTGGGGCGTGGGCGCGGCGCTGGCCGTGCGGGCAGAAGAGTAAATGCGGGCAGGGGCCGCGCCGGATGCGCTACTGGCGTACATGACCCACCTCTTGAAATCTCCGCGCGGTTCCGTCAGCGGCCGCCATGTGCGAACTCTCCGCCAGGCGCGAAGCATCCGTAACGGGCGGGAATGCGGCCAGCCGGGATGTGCCGGGCGTGGGCGTGCCTGAGGGCATGTGCGGCGGGCAGAGCGCCTCTTCGTCCATGCAGCGGACAAGCAGACGCAGGTGGTCACCCAGCAGGCGCAGCACAGGTTTTTGGGCGGGGAGGGCGTTGTTTTGCAAAATGTCCAGCACAGCGCTTACGGTTTCGATGTTGTTATTAAATTCTGACATGCTATGCTCCCTGAAGTGAATATGGAATGTCGTGCTATGGGAAGATTTATAATTTTTTATTTTAACGAGCAAGGGAAAAGTTTTTAATTAAAAGAAAAGATTTATAATGCTGTTATTTATATGTTTTATTTTACATAAGGCCAGATTTTAGGGCAAAAATCCTAGCTATACGCTGCGATTTTGCGCTGTTTTAAAAGAAAAGATTGTAAGATCGAGAAAAAGTGGATATGGTCTGGGCGGGTGAATAAAACCTTTCAAGAGTTTTTAAAGAAAAGTTTTAAAACGGTACTTTTGCCAATGGAAGCGCCATGAAAACAGCAGCAGGAGTGAATTTGTCCAGAATCTTCGCGCAGCGTTTGCGCCAGCGGCGCGAGACTCTTGGCCTGCACAAGCAGGATGTGGCCAACGAGGTAGGGGTAAGCCTGACCACCATTCAGCAATACGAAAAAGGGCAGATGCCCAAGGGCGAGTTTGCGGTGCGTCTGGCTGAGGCGCTGGACTGTTCCCTTGACTGGCTGTTGGCTGGCAAGGAGGCCGTTGACGACGGCGGCGCGGGCGAGGCCAGGCTGGTCATGGTGCCCATGGTGGAAGCCAGGCTTTCCGCTGGCAGGGGCAGCTTTGAAACGGGCGGCGAGGTGCTGCGGCACTATGCTTTTCGCTGGGATTTTCTCCACCGCAAGGGCAACCCATCGCAGATGGTCCTTCTGCGCGTTTCGGGCGACAGCATGCAACCGCAGATCATGCACAATGACGTTGTGCTCATAGACCAGGGGCAGCGCGATCCCGTGCCGGGCCGCATCTATGCGGTGGGCGTGGAAGATATGGTGTACCTCAAGGTGGTCAACGCCATGCCGGGCAGGCTCATTCTGACAAGCTTCAATCCCGACTATGCGCCCATAGAGGCGGATACCGGCGAACAGCTAGCTGATCTCGTGCGCGTTATAGGGCGCGCCGTGTGGGTGGGGCGGGAACTGGACTGAGCCGGAAGCTGGACTGGGAAGGGAGCAGGGCTGGGCCGGGAGCAGGACTGAGACGGAAGCAGGGCTGGGCCAGTCAGGACGGCCTGGGCTGCGCGGCTACAGGGCCGTGGCAATAATCCCGCGCGGGTGCTGCGAGCGCTGCGCCGGATATGACAGCTACGCCGGTTACGCCGAATACACCGGAGATGGCGGACACGAACGCCACACCGAAAACGCCGGATACGCCGGATACGCCGGATACGAAGCCTGCCAGAGGCGGCACTGCGTTGCCCGCAGGGGGCAGAGCCTTGCCCGCAGTGCGCGCGCGTCAGGGGTTGTCAGGTCTGATTTTTTTTGCAGGCTGACTTTCGCGATCAGGCTTCGTGCCAGACTTTGGCGACCAGACCATACGCAAAAAGCCGCATGGCGGCCTTGGTGCAGCGTGCTGTAGAGCGGCTTTGCGGGCTTGATGAAGTCCCGACCTTCCGGCTAGAGCAGTTTACCAATGAAATGAGTTAACTGCTCTGCAAAGGATTTTCAGAAAAATCCTTGCCCCGAGATGCTTCAGGGCTTGAGGGGCGGACGCGGGTTTGCCACAGGCGCGGGGCTGGCGTCCATTTCATTGGCGCTGGCCAGGTTGCGGTTCCAGGCCCGGATGGCCGCCCCCTGCGAGACAGACCATTGCTGTGAGGTCTGTCCACATGAGCAAACCACCCGCCAGACTTCCTGC
Source organism: Desulfovibrio sp. MES5 (assembly GCF_002237645.1). GTDB lineage: Bacteria > Desulfobacterota > Desulfovibrionia > Desulfovibrionales > Desulfovibrionaceae > Desulfovibrio. The sequence continues at coordinate 12,607 of NZ_MJUZ01000006.1, read as the reverse complement.
CGCCTTCCTGGTGGCAACATGGATTCCAGATAAACATTGGTGCCGCCGCAAGCGAGGCAAGGGCGAATCGTGTGTGGGTCAAGCTCTTTCATGCCCAGCAGCATAGCAGCTTTGGCGAGTGTCCACAAGAAGTACGTGGCGGCAGTCCGTCAGGGCTGTGCCGGGTCGTGCCTCAATGTTTTTTGCGTCTTTTTGGGTGGCGCATGTCTTCCTAACGCTTTGCTGACGCCCCGTGGCGCAGGTTGTATCTGCGTGGCGCGTCATGCGCCCCCACAGCGTGATAGACAAAATTTCTGGAGGATTTATGCGTTATGTTCTCGTTCTGATTATGGCTGCCGCCATTGTCCTGCCTGTCCAGGCGGCCAATGCCGCTGAAAACACCGCCTCCGTAAGCGACTCCCAGGGCGTTGCGGCCCCGGCTCCCCACAAGGTCAAAGCCAGGGCCCCGCACGAAAAAGGCCAGGGCGCGGCAAAGCTGCAGGAAGTGGATACCGTCGCCAAGGCGTTGACGGCTCCCAACAAGAGCCCGGCCTTGATCGTGGGCACCATTGTGGAAAAGGTCGACGGTCAAAAGAACCGCTATATTGTTGAGGACGGCACTGGCCGCATGACGGCTGCCATCGGTCCCAAGGCCCTCAAGGGCGCGAATCTGGCCCCCGGCACAAAGGTTCGCCTCAAGGGCAGAATCAGGGTGGCCGCCGACAAGGCTCCTGTTATGGGAGTCAGGGCTGTGCACCTTATCAAGTAAATTTTTTCTGTCCCGTGGCGGACGGGACGCCTCCTGCCCTGCGGTCCGCTTTATGCCGCAGGGCCCGCAAATTCCGGCTTCATATCGCGTGGTGTATTTTGATGGCTTTTGAGCTGTCCCACATGAAAAGCCGCGCAATTGTCTTGCGCTAAACCGCAAAAAAAACCACGCTGAAATAAAGATGCTGGCCATATGCCGCACGCAGACATGCGGGACACGGCCATATGCAGCTACGGCCAGTCTGTGATGGTCAGGCGGACACGACCAGGCTATAATAACCAGACGTATGCGGCCAGGCACAGTGCCACACGCACGCGGCAGGCCACGGCCTTGGGGCAAGCGCCTATGGGCGTCGCCAGACGGCCCGCTCTTTGTGGCAGCCATACGAACTGCCCTGCAATCGGCTTGCAACATGGCCCTGCAACCCCGGCGGCGCTGCCCGGGCCAGCCAGAGCCAACCGGCCAGCCAGAACCAGCCCAGCCAGAGCCAGTCGGACTAGTCGTACTGGCCGAACTGCCGGGCCGCGCACCTTCACAGCTATGAAAAACAAGGATAACAGCTACCGCATGAGGGGCTTCAAAACAGCAAGCCCAAAAGCGGAAGCACAACATATAGGATACTGCCATGCGTATAGCACTTTTATTGATGTTGCTCCTTCTGGCCGTACCGGCCCACGCAGCCTTTGAGGGCCCTGGCGCTGGAGGCTTCAAGGGCCCCACGGTGGGCGTTGAAATAACTTCAGTCAAGCAGGCGCTGGAGGGCAAAGACGATGCCCCGGTGCTGCTTACCGGAAAGATTGTCGGCCGCAAGGCTGGCAGTGATGATAAATACATCTTCAGGGATGCCACGGGTGAAATAATCGTGGATATCGACACAGAGGTCTTTGCTGGCCGCACTGTCACTCCTGAAAAAACCGTGAAGCTCTCCGGAAAGCTGGACAAGGACCTGATGGAACCCGTCAAGGTCGATGTCCAGGTTCTGGAAATCCTGAACTGATCGTGCTGCGTGGCCGGGTTTGCATCCGGCCACGCCATGTATGGAGAATGTTTATGCGAGTGTTGGCAGTGCTGCTGGCCCTGACCATAGGTTTCGCCGGGGGGGCCTTTTCTGGCGGAACTGTGTGGGCTTCGGGCTTTGAAGGCCCCGGCGTGGCGGCCACCGTTACCCGCGCCGCTGATGTGCTTGGCGCGCAGGACGATGCGCCCTGCGTGCTTGAAGGGCATATTGTTGAAAAGCTGCCCCGCCGTAAAAATCGCTACCTGTTTGAGGACCACAGCGGCAAGATCATTGTGGAAATCAAGAATGAGGTGTTCGGACACCTTACGGTGACGCCGCACGACAAGGTGCGCCTGCTCGGCCATATAGACTGGAACCGCAAGCGCCCCAATGAGGTTCAGGTGGACGCACTGGCAATCATCGGCACTGTGGACGCACACGATTCGCCGGGACGGTAATCCATGCCGCGCTCTCTTCTGCTTGTGGAAGATAACGAGGACATCCTCGCCAATCTCTACGCCTTTCTTGAGCCTATGGGCTATGTTCTGGACTGTGCCCGCAACGGCAAGGCCGGGCTTCAGATGGCCCTTGAGCAAGATTTTGACTGCATCGTGCTGGACGTCATGCTGCCGGGGCTGGACGGCGTGAGTCTGTGCCGCCGTCTGCGGCAGGAGCACAAATGCGTCACGCCCGTCATCATGCTTACGGCGCGTGATGCCGTGGCCGACAGGGTGACTGGGCTTGAGGCCGGTGCTGACGACTATCTGGTCAAGCCTTTTGCCTTCAGGGAACTGGAGGCGCGCATCCGGGCCTTGCTGCGGCGGGGCCGCATGCAGAGCGTCACGGGAATGGACAAGGGCGGACTGTGGACCTGCGCCGACCTCACGCTGAACGATGAGGAGCATTGGGCCGAGCGTCAGGGGCGGCGGCTGCGTCTGAGCCCCACGGGATTCCGTATTCTCAAGGAACTGCTGCGCGCTGCTCCGGGGCTTGTGCGCCGTCAGCATCTGGAACAGCTGCTGTGGGGCGACGAACCGCCGGAAGGCAGCGCGCTGCGCACCCATATTCATGAATTGCGGCGCGAGCTGGACAAACCCTTTGGCCTGCCCCTGCTGCATACGGTGCCGCACGTGGGCTACCGCCTGAGTCCCGATCCCGCCGACGGCGGCGCGGCCGATCCTGCGGAAAATGAGGCTTCATCTGGCCCGTCCTGTCCGCCTCACCCGGCTGGCCCGTCTCGTTCGGTTGATCCGTCCAGCCTGGCCAACGCCTGTACTGACAAGGATGTGGACTGATGGCTCCCGCTGCGTCCCCTTCGCCTGTTTCTTCCCGCACCAGGCCGCCAGCCCGAAGCCGCACCATTTTTGCGCGCCGGATTCTGGTGGCTTTCGTTTTTCTGGCCCTGGGCATGGGAACGGCCCTCAGTATCGTGGGGCATCTTTCCTTTGACTATCTGGGCACCTACCTGGTGGGCTGGCATGCCCGCCCGGTGATGGAAACCCTCATCGAGGCAGAAAAGCGCGCCTGGGAGGCTGAAGACAGCGGGCGCGACCAGCTGTATTACGGCGAAGACCTGGCTACGGCCATGCACTGGACGTTTCTGGTGGGCAAACAGGTGACGCCGCAGTGGCGCGACCTGCCCGACGGCCTGCACTTTGTGGAAAATGATGCCGAATTTGTTCTCATAGAGCGCCGCGACGGCGTGGAGTACATGCTCCGGGGCGGCACAGGCGGCTTTCAGGCGCTCAAGGACCGTCTCAACGGCATTCTGCTGCTCTGCGCGCTGGCCGGGCTGGCTGTGGCGGTGCTTCTGGCCGTGGTTTTGAGCCGCCGTCTTACCGATCCCCTGCGGCGGCTTACCCTGGCGGTGGAGGGGCGTCCCGCTGCGGGGATGGGCCGTATGGCCGTCGGCTCCGCAGCCGCGCGCGGCCCGGAATCCGGAATGCGGGGTGATCCGCCTGCCGGCCGGGCCATGACCGTGCTCGCCGCGCCCGCCGACATTCCCATGACAGATATGGATGACGAGATCGGCGTGCTGGCCCGCGCCATTGCCGCCCGCGAGGAGGCGCTTTGGCGTTTTGTACAGCGTGAGAGCCATTTTACCGGTGATGTGAGTCACGAGCTGCGCACGCCGCTCACGGTCATGCAGGGCGGGCTTGAAGTGCTGGAGATGCGCCTGGGACGCCTGCAGCAGGGTGAGGATCTGGCTCCCGTGGTCAGCAGGCTTCTGCGCACCACAGGCCGCATGAGCGATACGGTGCGCACGCTGCTGTTGCTGGCCCGCCGCCCTGAGGAAATACAGTTTCAGGTTTTGGACTGCGCCGCCTTGCTGCGGGAAGTCATAGGCGAAATGGAGCGCGAAGGGCTGGCGCGCGTGACGGAAGTGGCTGGCGCATCGGGCGATGCCTGCGCGGCAGGCTGTTTGCCCGACATGGTGGAGCTGATGCTGCGCAGCGGATATTGGCCTGAGCCGCAAGGCGGCGGTTCGTCAGCGCCGGAGCAGCCCCGCGAGGCGTCGGCACGACCGCGTCTTTTCGCGCCCCCCACGGTCGCTCTGGCCACGGCCATACCCGCCAACGCGCCAGCGCGCGCCCAGAGGGAACTGGCGATAATCATTTTCAAGAATTTGCTGGACAATGCCTGCAAGTACACAGAAAATGAGCGCGCTTTTGTGCTTCTGGAATCCGGCAGGATGCTGGTGGGCAACAAAGGCCGGACACCATGCGATGTCGATATTTTTGCGCGCGGCGTGCGCCGTCGCGCTGCCACTGACCACAACGCCGACGGGGATGGCGCAGGGTACGGGCTGGGGCTTTCTTTGGCCCAGCGCGCCTGCGAACGCCTCGGCTGGTTGCTTGAACTGCTGCCCTCCGCCGATACCGGAGCGGAAGAGATAACGGTGTTTCGCCTTATTTTTCCTCCGGCAGCCCAAGGAGAAAACGTGTAATGTCAGGTTCTCAGATCAGCCCTGTTCGCGGCATATTTTCGGGCCGCCGTAAGCTGGTGGCGGTGGTTCTGGTTCTGCTGGCCGTGGTGGCGGGCTGGAAGCTGCTGGGCAAGGGAGGCGGCCGCCCCGGCATGAGCATGGATGCTCCGCCAGTGCGCGTGGCCACGTCCCTGGCCCAGAATGTGCCGCATTTTCTTAACGGTCTTGGCACGGTGCTGCCGTCTGGCGACGTGCTTGTGACCAGCCGGGTTGACGGTCAACTGCTGCGCCTGCACTTTGCCGAAGGCCAGCGCGTGAAAGCCGGGGACCTGCTGGCGGAGATAGACCCGCGCCCCTTTCAGGCCAGCCTGGATCAGGCCCTGGGCAATCTTGCCAAAGACAAGGCCCAGCTTGAAAATGCCCGCAACGATCTTGCCCGGTACGCCAAACTTGCCCAGGGCAACTACATAGCGGCGCAGCAGTATGAAACGCAGCGCGCCCTGGTGAGGCAGTTTGAGGGCGTTGTGCGGGCCGATCAGGCCGCTGTGGATTCGGCCCGCCTGCAACTGGAATACAGCCGCGTTACCGCCCCCATCAGCGGGCGGCTCGGTCTGCGCAATGTGGACGAAGGCAACATGATCAAGGCTTCTGACGCCAACGGTCTTGTGCGCATCACTGAGATCAGCCCATGTGACGTCATTTTTACCCTTCCTGAAAGCCAGGTGCCGCTGGTGGTGCAGGCCCTGCGCCACAATGAGAGCTTGCCCGGTTCCCCGCCGCTGCTCGTTCAGGCATGGGACAGGGAGCAGAAGCGTCTTTTGGCCGTGGGGCAGCTTCTTTCGCTGGACAACCAGATAGACAGCGCCACAGGCACGGTGCGCCTCAAGGCCAGCTTTGCCAACAAGGACGGCGCTCTTTACCCCAACCAGTTCGTCAATGCGCGTCTGCTTGTGCGCATCCTGCCGGGAGCCGTCACCGTGCCAGCCTCTGCCGTGCAGTTGGGCACTCGCGGGGCCTACGTGTATGTGGTTCGCCAGGGTGAAAAAGGGCAGGATGAGGCGCAACTGCAGGTAGTGACGCCCGGCGTCAGCTCCGGCGGCCTGACTGTCATCGACAAGGGTCTGGAACCTGGCGAAAGAGTGGTGGTGGACGGTCTGGACCGCCTGCGGGACGGCACTGCCGTGCGTGTGACGGCCACAGTGGAAACGCCCAGGGCGGAGTCCGTGGACGGAACCGTCGCTGAAGACTCCGGCGCGGCCCAAAACGCCGCCCAAAATACCCCGCAGGCGCAGGGGAACGCGCCCACCGGCAGCACGCCGCCGCCCGAAGCCGGGCAGGCTCCGTAAAAACGCGGAGCGCCGCTTTTGCCGTACAGGACAATGCCGCCATGAATCTTTCGCGCATCTTCATTCTCCGGCCCATAGCCACGTCCCTGCTCATGGTGGCCCTGCTGCTGTCTGGCCTTCTGGGCTACCGTTACCTGCCGGTGGCGGCGCTGCCGCAGATAGACTATCCCACCATCCAGGTGCAGACGCTGTACCCCGGCGCTTCGCCCGACGTCATAGCCTCCGTGGTGACGGCCCCGCTGGAGCGCCAGTTCGGCACCATGTCGGGCCTTGTGCAGATGAGTTCGCTCTCGTCTGCCGGAGCTTCGGTCATTACCCTGCAATTCGACCTTGCTATGGCTCTGGACGTGGCGGAGCAGGAAGTGCAGGCCGCCATCAACGCGGCGAATAACCTGCTGCCTTCCGACCTGCCGACGCCCCCCATATACAACAAGGTCAACCCGGCGGACCCGCCCGTCATTACCCTCGCCGTCACCAGCGACGCCATGCCCCTGACCCGGCTGGAAGACCTGGTGGACACGCGCATGGCCCAGAAAATTTCGCAGTTGCCCGGCGTGGGACTGGTAACGCTTTCGGGCGGGCAGCGTCCCGCCGTGCGCGTGCAGATGAATCCCCGGGCGCTGGCCAACGCTGGCCTTACTCTCGCTGATGTGCGCACGGCCATAGCCAAGACCAACGTCAATGACGCCAAGGGCAGCTTTGACGGGCAGGAGCGCGCCAGCACCATCGACGCCAACGACCAGCTTGCATCGGCGGAGGAATACGCCAATGCCATCATAGGCTACAAGGACGGCGCTCCCCTGCGCCTCAAGGATGTGGCCGATGTGGTGGAAGGGGCCGAGAACGCACGTCTGGCGGCCTACGTCGCCGGCAACGGCATGAGCTTTCGCCCGGCCATCGTGCTTTCGGTGCAGCGGCAGCCGGGGGCCAACGTCATCGGCGTGGCCAACAGCGTGACGCGGCTTTTGCCCGTACTGCAGCAGACCCTGCCGGGCAATGTGGAAGTGCGCGTGGTTATGGACCGCACCACCACCATCCGCGCCACAGTGCATGACGTGCAGCTTGAACTGCTGCTGGCCGTGGCCCTGGTTATCTGGGTCATCTGGCTTTTCTTGCGCAACGCGCAGGCTACCATCATTCCCGCTCTGGCAGTGCCCCTGTCTCTGGTGGGATCGCTCGGCGTCATGCACCTTGCGGGGTATTCGCTCAACAACCTCACGCTCATGGCTCTTGTTATCGCCACAGGTTTTGTGGTGGACGACGCCATCGTGGTCATTGAAAACATTTCCCGCTATCTGGAGCAGGGCATGCGCCCGCGTGAGGCAGCGCTTACGGGCGCGGGGCAGATAGGCTTTACCATCATATCCCTGACCATTTCGCTGGTGGCCGTGCTTATTCCCCTGCTCTTCATGGGTGATGTGGTGGGCAGGCTGTTCAGGGAATTCGCCGTCACGCTGGCCGTGACCATTCTTATTTCTGCGGCCATATCACTGACGCTGACGCCCATGCTTTGCGCCGTCATGCTGCGGCCGGAGCGCCACGCAAGCCAGAAAAGCGAGGGTCGTTTTTTTGCCCGCCTGCTCCTGTGGTACGAGGGCAGGCTGGACTGGGTGCTGGCCCATCAAAAGTTCACCCTGGCCGTGGCCGTGGGCACCCTGGTGCTGACCGTGCTGCTGTATGTGCTGGTGCCCAAGGGATTTTTTCCCGTGCAGGACACGGGCGTCATACAGGGCGTGGCCGAAGCCCCGCAGGACACGTCCTTCAAGGCCATGGCCACACGACAGCGTGAGCTTGCCCAGGTCATTCTTGAAGACCCGGCAGTGGAAAGCGTGGTGTTTTTTGTGGGAGTGGACGGCATCAACCAGACCATGGCCACTTCGCGCCTGAGCATAGAGCTGCGCCCGCTTGATGACCGTGACGCCCGCGCGCCCGCCATAGCCCGGCGCATCATGAACAAGGCCGCCGCCCTGCCTGGCATGACGCTGTATCTGCAACCCGTGCAGGACCTGACCATTGAGGACCGCGTGTCCCGCAGCCAGTATCAGCTTACGGTGGAAGCTCTGGACAAGGCGCAGCTTGACGCCTGGGTGCGGCGGATGGTGGACGCCCTGCGCCAGCAGCCCCAGCTTGAGCTTGTGACCAGCGACTACCAGAACCCTGGCCGCATGGCCTGGCTCAATATCAACCGTGACGCGGCCGGAAGGCTCGGCATCAGCATGTCTGATATCGACAACGCCCTGTACGACGCTTTGGGCCAGCGCCTCATTTCCACCATATTTACCCAGACCAACCAATACAAGGTCGTGCTTGAGGTGGCTCCGCGCTTCCGTCAGGGGCCGCAGGACATTGAAAATATCTACGTCAAGGGCGGCGACGGCAAGCCCGTACCCCTCACCAGCATCGCCACGGTGGAGGAACGTCCCACTCAGCTTTCCATAGCGCGTCAGGGGCAGTTTCCCGTGGCGACCATATCCTTCAACGTGGCACAGGATTCTTCACTGGGCGCGGCTGTAAAGACCATCAACTCCACGTTTGAGGGTCTGCGATTGCCGGATTCGTTACGCATCCAGTTTCAGGGGGCTACCCAGGCCTTCGTGTCATCTACAAATAATCAGGTGTGGCTCATTCTGGCGGCCATTGTGACCATGTATATCGTGCTGGGCGTATTGTACGAAAGCTATATCCACCCCGTGACCATTCTTTCCACCCTGCCTTCTGCAGGCGTAGGGGCTTTGCTGGCCCTCATGCTGGGGGGCATGGAGCTGGGCGTGGTGGGCATTATCGGCATCATCCTGCTCATAGGCATTGTCAAAAAGAACGCCATCATGATGATAGACTTCGCCCTTGACGCCGAACGCAATGAGGGCAAAGAGCCGCTGGCCGCCATTCGTCAGGCCTGCCTGCTGCGCCTGCGGCCCATTCTCATGACGACCATGGCGGCCCTCTTGGGCGCGCTGCCCCTCATGGTGGGTTGGGGCATGGGCGCCGAGTTGCGGCGTCCCCTGGGCGTGACTATGGTGGGCGGCCTTATTGTCAGCCAGATGCTGACGCTTTTTACGACGCCAGTGATCTATCTGTGGTTCGACCGCTTAAGCCGCCGTGTGCGCGGCCAGGACGCGGGTGAACCGGGCGCCGCATCCGCAAGCCGGGCCGGGGGCCAGACCTCGGGCCACATTTCAGGCATGAACGCGCCCGCGCGGCCCGAAGAGGGCAGGTCATGAACCGCCCCCCGGAAGCCGGAACAGGCGGCAGGCCGGATACCCCCCGTGTGCGCAGAAAGCCGGAGCCCGGCCATCGGCTCGGCCCTCAGGTGCTGCCCCTGAATATTTCCGCGCCCTTTATCCGGCGGCCCGTGGCTACGGCCCTTCTGACCATAGCCATCACCCTGGCGGGCATTGTGGCCTTTGGGCTTTTGCCCGTGGCCCCACTGCCGGATACGGATTTTCCCGTGGTTATGGTGCGGGCCAACATGCCCGGCGCAGGGGCGGAAACCATGGCCGCCACGGTGGCCACGCCGCTGGAGCGGGCTTTGGGGCGCATCGCAGGGGTTACGGAAATGACCTCAAGCAGCAGTCTTGGCGCCACCCAGATTATTTTGCAGTTTGATCTCAACCGCAATATCGACGGCGCGGCCCGCGACGTGCAGTCGGCTATCAACGCGGCGAGTTCCACCCTGCCGACCATGCCGTCCAATCCCTCCTACCGTAAGGTGAACCCGGCGGGCGCTCCCATAATGATTCTGTCCATCACGTCGGACGTGCTGACCCGCTCGCAACTGTACGATGCGGCTTCCACGGTGCTGGCGCAAAAAATATCCCAGCTTGCTGGCGTGGGTGAAGTTATTGTGGGCGGCGGCGCGCTGCCTGCGGTGCGTGTGGAGGTCATCCCCGACGCCCTCAACAGGTTGGGCCTGAGCATGGCGGACGTGCGCAAGGCGCTCTCCTCAGCCAATGCCTATCTGCCCAAAGGGCAGATTGAAAGCGAGACGAACTACTGGCTGGTGAGCGCCAATGACCAGTTGCACAAGGCGGAAGAGTACAAGCCCCTCATCGTGGGCCGCAGCGGCGGCAGGGTCATACGTCTCGCAGATGTGGCGGAAGTGGTGGACAGCGCGCAGGACGTGCGCGCCATGGCTGTCTCCAACGGCAGACCTGCAGTGTTGCTTATCGTTTTTCGCTCGCCCGGCGCCAATATCATCGAGACTGTGGACAGGGTGAAAGAAATGCTGCCCCAGTTGCGCTCCTGGCTGCCGGAGAGCGCCGACCTTGATTTGCGCATGGACCGCTCGCTGACTATCCGCGCATCACTGCATGAAGTGGAAAAAAGCCTTGTGCTGGCCATGGCTCTTGTGGTGCTGGTGACGTTTCTTTTTCTGCGCAACGGGCGCGCCACCAGTATTCCGGCGGTGGCCGCGCCGGTGTCGCTCATTGCCACCTTTGGGGTCATGTACCTCTGCGGCTACAGTCTGGACAACCTTTCGCTCATGGCGCTCACTGTCTCCACGGGTTTTGTGGTGGACGACGCCATTGTGGTGCTTGAAAACATCGTTCGCCGTCTGGAACTTGGCGAAACCCCACTGCGGGCCGCCCTGCGCGGCGCACGGGAAGTGGGCTTTACCGTTGTGTCCATTTCTATTTCGCTGGTGGCGGTGTTCGCGCCCATTCTTTTTATGGGCGGCGTGGTGGGGCGGCTGTTCCGCGAATTTTCCGTGGTGCTGACCACGGCGGTGCTTGTTTCAATGGTGGTTTCACTCACCACCACGCCCATGATGTGCGCCAAGCTTTTGCGGCCCATGAACCAGAGCGCGCACGACGCCAGGGCCGCTGCCCAGGCGCAGCGGTTGTGCGCTGGCGGTCTTTGCGGCCTTGTGCGCAGATTCTTCGCCAGGCTGGGCGACGCGTGGGGCCGGGTGCTTTCGGGCATGCAGGCGGGCTACGCCAAAAGCCTGCCTGTGGTGCTGCGGCATACGCGCCTGACCATGTTTGTTCTGCTGCTCGTGGTGGCGGCCAATGTATGGATGTATATCACCGTGCCCAAGGGGTTTTTTCCCGAGCAGGACACGGGCGTCATCATGGGCGGCATCCGTGCCGACCAGAGCGCGTCCTTTCAGGCCATGCAGGTCAAGCTGGCCAAACTTGTGGAAATTATACGCGCGGACCCGGCGGTGCAGCAGGTTTCTGCCCATATTACCGGCGGGCGCGCGGGCGGTGGCGTCTTTATCGCCCTCAAGCCCCTGGCTGAGCGCAAGGTGAGCGCGCAGGCCGTCATAGGCAGGCTGCGCGGCAAGCTTTCCGGCGAACCCGGCTTGCAGATTTTTTTGCAGCCGTCGCAGGACATCATGATGGGCGGACGCGGTTCGCGTTCACAGTACCAGTACACCCTTCAGGCCGATAATCTGGATGATCTGCGCACCTGGGGCCGCCGCATGCAGCGGGAGCTTGCGTCACTGCCGCTCTTCAAGGATGTGGACAGCGATATTGAAGAGCGCGGCCTGCAAACGACGGTCACAGTCAACCGCGACGCCCTGGCACGGCACGGGCTGACCATGAAGGACGTAGATTCGGCCCTGGGCACTGCCTTTGGGCAAAGCCAGGTCTCCACCATTTACCGCGACAAGAACCAGTACCGCGTGGTGCTGGAATACGGGCCGGACTGGCTGCAAAGCGAAGAAGCCCTTGAAAAGGTCTACCTGCCGGGCAAAGAGGGATTGGTTCCCCTATTGAGCGTCGCCCATGTGGTTCCGTCCTTTGCGCCGCTCTCCGTCTCGCATCAGGGGCAGTTCGCCGCTGTGACCCTTTCCTTCAACCTTGCGCCGGGTTCGGCGCTTTCTCAGGCGCAGACGGCCATTGATGAGGCGCGGGTCAAGATCGGCATGCCCTCCACCATTGTGGGCAGCTTTCAGGGTACCGCCAAGATGTTCAGCGACACGGCAGGCAATCAGGTCATTCTTATTCTGGCGGCCCTGGCTGCGCTGTATATCGTTCTGGGCATGCTGTACGAAAGCCTCATCCATCCTCTGACCATTTTGTCCACGCTGCCTTCAGCCGGGGGCGGGGCCTTGCTGGCGCTCATGCTCTTCAAGATGGAGTTCAGCGTCATTGCCCTTATCGGCGTGTTGCTGCTGTGCGGCATCGTCAAAAAGAACGCCATCATGATGATCGACTTTGCCTTGGAGGCTTCGCGCAGCCGCAATCTGCCCCCGGACAAAGCCATCTATGAGGCATGTCTGCTGCGCTTTCGGCCCATCATGATGACCACCGCAGCCGCTATCCTCGGGGCCGTGCCTCTGATGCTGGGCCAGGGCGACGGAGCCGAGATCCGTCAGCCCCTTGGCGTGACCATTGTGGGCGGCCTTCTGGTGAGCCAGATTCTGACGCTCTATACCACGCCCGTGGTGTACCTGTGCCTTGACCGCGCCCGCCTGCGCGCGCGCCGCTGGTGGTGGCGCGTACGCTACGGCGAGGCCGTGGCGGGCAGATTGAGGGTTTTAAGCAAGAAGGCGTAGGCGCAGGCAGACGCAGATGCAGAGAGTGAAGCAACGCCGCCAAACGGAATAAATCAGCGTTTCCTTTGAAATGCCTCGGAAGAGC
>NZ_MJUZ01000005.1 GCF_002237645.1 Desulfovibrio sp. MES5 | reverse complement strand
GTGGAGTGCGATGGGGAGGGTTTGTTAGTTTTATTTGTGTAGGGGAGGGGTGGGAGGGTAGGGGCGGGGGTGGGGGTGGTGGGTGTGGGGGGGGGGTGGGGGTGGGGGGGGGGGGGGGGGGGGGGGGGGGGGGGGAAGAGGTTTTCTCACCACATCCCCCCCCCCCCCCCACCCACAAAGCATTTCAAGATAAAACTGCTCCAGAACACAACTTTAAACGCAATGGTTTTAACAGAAACGCTGCCCTTCACTTTTGCCGCAATGGGGGCTATACTTCCGCCTCACCGCGCGCATGTGCCGCGCCCTTTTTATCGGCGGCTCCGTAAGGCCGCCGGGCATCGCCCCAAGGAGAGCGAAAGACCATGAGCAAGAAGCTGACTGTTGCCGTTGTGGGCGCCACTGGCGCCGTAGGCCGTGAAATGCTCAAGACCCTTCACGAGCGCGAATTTCCCGCTACTGAAATACGTGCCTTTGCCTCCGCCCGTTCGGCGGGCACCAAGGTGCCCTTTGGCGAGCGCGAGCTAACTGTTGAAGAGCTGAAAGAAGACGTCTTTGAAGGCATTGATCTGGCCATTTTCTCCGCTGGCGGCGCCGCTTCGCAAAAATTCTCCCCCCACGCGGCCCATGCTGGCTGTGTTGTGGTGGACAATTCTGCAGCATGGCGCATGGATGACCGCTGCCCTCTGGTGGTGCCCGAAGTAAACGCCAGCGCCCTGGACGCGCACAATGGCATTATCGCCAACCCCAACTGCTCCACCATCCAGATGGTTGTGGCGCTGAAGCCCCTGCACGACGCCGCGAAAATCAAGCGCATCGTCGTGTCCACCTATCAGGCGGTTTCCGGCACGGGCCAGAAGGGCATTGAAGAGCTGGAACGGCAGGTGCGCGACCTTTTCAATGGCCGGGACCCCGAAAACAAGACCTATCCCTACCGCATCGCCTTCAACTGCCTGCCGCACATCGACGTTTTCCTTGAAAACGACTACACCAAGGAAGAAATGAAGATGGTTCACGAGACCGTCAAGATTTTCAACGATCCTTCGGTCAAGGTTACGGCCACCTGCGTGCGCGTGCCCGTGTTCTACTGCCATGCGGAGTCCGTCAACATCGAGACGGAAAAGAAAATATCGGCCCGCGACGCCCGCGTCATGCTTTCGCAAGCGCCCGGCGTGCGCGTGTTCGACAATCCCCGCGAGCTCATGTACCCCATGCCCGGCTACTGCGGCGGCGACGACGCCACCTATGTGGGACGCATCCGCGAGGACGAGACCATTGAAAACGGCCTCAACATGTGGATCGTGGCCGACAACATACGCAAGGGCGCGGCCCTCAACGCCGTGCAGATTGCCGAAGAGCTTGTGCAGCGTGAACTTGTGCGCGTGGCGGACAAAAACGTCTTCATGGCATAGAACGGCCTGCGTTTATACGCGCGTTCGCATCGCCAGATAAAAATACGCCTTCAGCGGGCGGACTGGGGAGCCACCCCGTCCGCCCATTGAGGAGACCCCCCTTGAAAGCTGTGGATGCCCAGACCTACCTGACGGCCCTGCTGGCCGCCCCCCGCCCCGGATCAGAGAACGTGCTGGCCTTCTATGACCACAGGGTGGGGCATATCTGCACAGACGCCAGCCTGCTGCTCTTGCCTCTGGACGACCATATCTGCCACAGGGGCGACGGCCTTTTTGAGAGCATCAGCTACCGTCAGGGCAGGCTGTTCAGCTTTGACCAGCACCTGGGCCGCCTCAAGGACGGCGCAGCCGCCCTGCAAATCACGCCGCCCTGCTCCTGGGACGAAATACGCGCCATTATTCTTGATGTTGCCCGTGCCGCAGCAAGCGAGCAGGGCGACATGCGCGTGTTCCTGAGCCGTGGCCCCGGCGGTTTCGGCATCAGCCCTTCGGAATGCCCGCAGGCCGGACTTTACATAGTGGCCCTGCGCAAAAACTTCGCGGGCGAAGCCTTTTATGAAAAAGGCCTCACCGCCTTTACCAGCGACATTCCGCCCAAGCAGGAATACCTCGCCCGCATCAAGAACACCAACTACCTGCCCAATGTCTTCATGGCTATGGAAGCCTCTCAAAAAGGCATGGACGTGGCCGTGACCTTTGACGAAAACGGCTTCATGGGCGAGGCCGCCACGGCCAACGTGGGCCTTGTGGACGCCCATGGCAGCCTGCTCTGCCCTGAACTCAGGCGCATCCTGCCCGGCACCACCATGCTGGCGGCCCTTGAACTGGCAGCGCGGCGCGTTCCCGATCCGCTGCCTGTGCTGGAACGGCCCATCCACAAAGACGAAGTCGCCACTGCCCGTGAAATGCTGCTTTTCACCAGTTCCACCCTGTGCGTGGGCGTTACGCATTTTGACGGCGCTCCCGTGGGCCATGGCGCGTGGCGCGGCAAACCCGGCCCCGTGGCCCGGTGGCTGCAAACGGCCCTGCTCGAACATCTGCTGGAACAAGGCACCCCCTTCTGATGCGTGTGCTGCTCATAGCCCTGCAAAACACCACACCCAGCCCCGCCAGCCCTGACGAACAGACGCGCTGGGCCGAGCTTGGTTCGCCCATGCGCACGGCCCGTATGGAAGAAGAACACGCTCTGGCGCTGGCCCGCAGCATGCGTGACGGCGGCAACTTTGCCCCCATGCTGGTCTGCCTTGAAAATTCCAGCCTGCATCGCCGCGCCGTACAACTCAACCTGCCCGTCATTCCCGTCAGCGGCGCGAGCGTACGCAACCCACTAAATTTATGGAAACTGTGGCGCTGGCAGCGCAGGCACCCCCGCCTGCTGGTGCAGACAGTGGGGCAGGACGCCATGCCCCTTGGCCGCAGCATCCTGCGCATGCGTGAGCCCGGCGCAACGCTTCTGTCCCACGCTTTTCTGCTGCGACCGCCCACGGCCCAGAGCATGACGGGCAAGCCTTTTTTGGCCGCGCACAAAATTCTTTGCGGCTCACAGCACATACTGGAGCGCCTGCCCGCCCCCGCAAGAATGGAAAGCGCCCGGGCTGAAAACGCCGTTACGGAAAACGCCGCAGCGGGAAGCGCCACGCCCCACTCAGACGGCACTGCAGATAATGACGCCGAAAAGGCGACCCTGCGTGCAGAGCGCGGCGAAAAAGGCCGGACGCTCCGCCTTGACGGCGACCTCCTCACCCTGATTGCTCCCGGCATGAGCCTGGACGACTTTACGCCCTCCTCTCCCTGGAAGCAGGCGCAGACATCTGAACCCGCCTCTGACGCAACAGCGCAACCCTGCGGCCAACGCTTTATTTTTGCCCTGGGCGACGCCATGACGCCGCGCTCCGGCGCGCAACTGGTGACGCGCGCCATGGCGGCCATGTGGCAGCGCGACGACCTGCCCACCTGGGAGGTACGCGCGCTTGGCGGCGGGCCCCGCTACGCCGAACTGCTGGAAGAGGCCGAAAACCTTGGCGTCAGTTCGCGCCTGTGCCTGCTCAACGAGCAACCCCTGCCAGAGGTTCTGCGGCGCTGCCATGCATGGCTGGCGCCTGGGTCCTCCCCCGATGAGCTGCCCGAAAGCCTTTGGGCGGGCGTGGCGGCCTTTCTGCCCACGGTGTGCAGCGCAAGCCCCCTGCACCGCGAACGCCTGCGCCTTAACGACAACAACCCGGATGACGTGGCGCTGCTGGTGGAAGAAAACGATCCCCAGGCTCTTGCCAAGGCCATGATAGACATCATGCAGGACGCGCCCCTGCGCCGCAGGCTTGCCGAAGGCGGCCAATCGCTGCGCAGTCATGTGGGGTTTGAATCCTTTGCTGCCAGGGCCTGCGCCCAATACCAGCAATGGTGCCGCCAGCTTGGCTGGCTGGAGCCGACGCCGCCCTCCACAGGCGATTCCCGGACTTGAGCAAATTTCTATGGAAGCATTGAGAATGGATATTCTCAATGCGAAAATGCTATAAAGGGCCTTCTGGAAACGCGCAGTTATTTCGTTTGGCAAGGCGCGATCTTTTTTTGAAGCAGGAGTGGACTCTTCCGTCCTCGACTGTTCAAAAAAAGTGAAGCAACGACGCCAAACGGAATAAATCAGCGTTTCCCTATACTGAAATACTATGACTTCTTATTTTTACATACAGCCCAGGAACAATGATGAAGTGTAAAATCTGCAAAGCCGAGGCCGTGGTTGCCCTGCGCAGCCACAATGCCGCCTTTTGTCCCGACTGCTACAAGGATTTTTTTTCCCGCCAGGTTGCCAAGGGCATTGAAGGCCAAAAGCTTTTCACCCGCGACGAGCGCGTGCTGGTGGCGCTTTCAGGCGGCAAGGATTCGCTGGCCCTCATGCTGGAGCTGTCGCTTCAGGGCTACAATGTCACGGGCCTGCACATCGACCTTGGCATTCCCGTTTCTTCCGCTGCCGCGCGCGGCGTGGTGGAGCGCTTCTGCGCCAAGCATGGCCTCAATCTGATGATCAAAGAAATGGTCGCCGAGGGCCTGCCCATTCCGGCGGTCAAAGAGCGTCTGAACCGCCCCGTCTGCTCTGCCTGCGGCAAGATCAAGCGCCATTTTTTCAACAAGGTCGCCCTGGATGAAGGCTTTGACGCCCTGGCCACAGGCCATAACCTCGATGACGAGGTGGCGCGCCTGTTCAGCAACACCCTGCGTTGGGATACCGCCTACCTTTCCGACCAAGGGCCATTGCTCGACAGCGAGCACGGCTTTTCACGCAAGGTCAAACCCCTCTGGCGGCTGTCGGAATTTGAAACCGCCAACTACGCCTTCTTGATGGGCATTGAAAACCATTATGCACCCTGCCCCTACAGCCCCGGAGCAAGCTTCACCACCCTCAAGGGACTGATGCAGAACCTCGAGGCCGCCATGCCCGGCCGCAAACTCGATTTTTATCAGGGCTTTCTCGCACGCGGACGGCCCGTCTTCGCCCGGCGCGAGGCCGAAGAAGGCATTGAACTGGCCCCCTGCACCCTTTGCGGCTACCCCACGTCCTCGGGCGAGACCTGCGGCGTCTGCCGCATCCGCGCCGCGTTAAAAGGCGAAGGCTAGAGCGGGCACGGTTTGGGATGTGTTGTTGGGGTATGCGGTACTGCTTTGTGGGGGACGGATCCTTTTGCAAAAGGGTCTCCTCCCCCACACCCCCACCCCCTAAAACTCTTATTGTCGTGGAGCATGTTAGCTTTGAATAAAGTAAGTTGCTCCAGTTGCAGCACAATGAATTTACTGATCTGAAGCGGGGCTCCAGGGGCAGGGGCTCACTACGGCACGCCATTTCAATGGCTATCTGCATCAAGCAACAGACTTTCAGCTGGTTACTGTCATAGATGAACGCAACAGGGCGCAGCCACACGGCTGCGCCCTGTTGTATATCCGCGATATTTATTCCTGAACGGCGCTCCCGCAGTCGCCGGAGCAAATTCAGGGGTAAACGGCTCTAACCCTCGTACTTTTTGAACACCACCGAGGCATTGTGCCCGCCAAAGCCAAAAGCGTTGGAAAGCGCGTAGGTAATGTCGGACTTCACGGCGACATTGCGGATGTGGTTCAGGCCGCATTCGTCATCGGGATTGTCCAGATTTATGGTGGGCGGCAGCAGCCCGTGCCGCAGGGCCTGCAAGGTAATGATCGCCTCAATGCCGCCCGCCGCGCCGAAAAGATGGCCCGTCATGGACTTGGTGGCGCTGACGCGGGCAGTGGCGAGGCACTGCTGAAAAACATCGCCAATGGCCTTGGCTTCAGACTTGTCGCCCTCCCGCGTGCCGGTGGCGTGGGCATTGATGTAGCCTATGTCGGCGGGGGTCACCCCGGCCTGTTTGATGGCCATGCTCATTGACCGGGCCGCGCCGTGAAAGTCCGGCGAGGTGATGTGGGCAGCGTCGCAGGTTGCGCCGTAGCCCGCCACTTCGCCCAGAATGGTCGCCCCGCGCCGCGTGGCGTGCTCAAGGTCTTCAAGCAGAAGCACGGCGGCCCCTTCGGACATGACAAATCCGTCGCGGTCGCGGTCAAAGGGACGGCTGGCCTGCGTCGGGTGGTCATTATTGGTGGACAAGGCCTTCATGCTTGAGAACCCGGCAAACAAGAAGGGATGGATGCCAGCATCGGACCCACCGGCCAGCATCATGTCGGCATAGCCGTGCCTGATGCTCAAAAATGCCTCGCCAATGGCGGAGTTTGCGGTGGCGCAGGCCGACACCGGAGCGTAGTTCGCCCCCTTGAAGCCCGTTTTGATGGCAATGACGCCCGAAGCCATATTGCTGATCATCATAGGAACCATAAAGGGCGAAACGCGGCGCGCGCCCTTGGCAAGAAAGGCCTCATGGTTGCGCATGATGGTCTCTATGCCGCCAACGCCCGACCCCACATACACGCCCGCCCGCTCGGCGTCCCAATCGTCGCCGGGATTGGCCATATCAAGGGCCTGCTTTGCCGCCGCATAGGCATACTGGATGTAACGGTCGTATTTCTTCGCTTCCTTGGCCTCCAGATAGGCTTCAGCGGGAAAGTCCCCGATCACGCCGCCAACCCTTGAAGCGCTTTCCGCAAAGGCGGGGTCTTCAAGTTTTTGTATGCCGGACGTGCCGGTTGAGATGTTCTTCCAGAGCGTTTCGACGTCATTTCCTGAAGGTGAAATGATGCCGCATCCAGTTACAACCACCTTACGCATATGCTCTCCTGAGCTTTGATTTTAACAATACCTTGCCTTGCGCCGGGCACAGCGGGCGCATGCAAACAGTGCGAACAAATACTCTCGATTGCCTGACACTAAAGCAGATGCGCCTTGAAACGGCGTACTTTCCGTAAACCATTGTCTCTGCCCCACGCTCCAGATCAAAACCCGTCTCGTACTACACGCATACCATAAGAATTTCAGGGGGTGGGGGCGTGTGGGAGGCGACCCTTTTGTTGAAGGATCCATCCACCACAAAACATTTCAAAGTTATTCTGCTCCATCTTGCGCCAGGGCGCTGACCTTGGCCAGCAGGCGCAGCAACTCTCGCGCCTCATCCTCTCCCAATCCGTCCAGCAGGGCCTGCTGCGCCTCTGCCCAGCAGGGCTCTGCGACAGCCAGACTGGCCTTGCCGCTGGCGGACAGGCGCACCATCTTTTTGCGCGTGTCGCCGGGGTTTGGCCCGGTTTCAACCAGACCGGCCTTTTCAAGCTTTTCCACATTGCGGGTGACCGTGGTCTGGTCCATGCCCAATATGCGCCCGATTTCGGTGATAAAGGGTTCGGGCATGGCGGCAATGGCCCTGAGCAGAGCAAACTGCGTGCCCCGCATGCCGCTTTTGGCAAAGTAGCGCCCATACATCTGCGAAAGCAGGCGGTCTGCCTTGCGGACATGCAAAGGAATGCAGGGAAAGGGCATTGGTTCTCCGTAGCATTTTTTATGTATATGCATCTATCGCAAAGCCAGCCGAAACGTCAATGTGGCCAATGCCGCCGCTATCCTTATGACCTGCGAATATTTTCTCTTTGTGGCGAGCGATCGCTTGACTTCATCTATTTTTGAAAATAGATTTCAATTTCGAAAAATACCCCCACCAGCTTCTTGTCGGCGGCTTTTTCTGTGCGAAGGCCGCAGGCAACTACAGGAGCGCCATAATGTCGGATTCCTATACCGCTGATGCCGTGTTGCCGTCAGCGCGCGCCAATATTGGCGGCCTTACCTACTCTTTGCGGTTCGCCATTGCGGGCAATCCCAACTGCGGCAAAACCACGGTTTTCAACGCCCTCACCGGCGCACGCCAGCATGTGGGCAACTACAGCGGCGTCACCGTTGAAAAAAAAGAGGGCATTATCCGCCATCAGGGGCAAAAGCTGGTGCTGGTGGACCTGCCGGGCACCTATTCGCTTTCCGCCTATTCGCAGGAAGAGGTGGTGGCCCGCAACGTGCTGCTGAGCGGAACGGTGCAGGCCGTCATAAATGTGGTGGATGCGGGTATTCTGGAACGCGGGCTGCTGCTCACGGCCCAGTTGCGCGAAATGGGCCTGCCCGTGGTGCTGGCCTGCAATATGATGGACGAAGCGAGAGCCGCAGGCATTGAAATAGACTTTATCAGGCTCTCCAGCATGATGGGCGCAAGCGCTTTGCCCACGGTGGGCACCAACGGCAAGGGGCTGCACGAGGCTCTTGACGCGGCGCGCGTCTGCGCCCTGGCCGATGATGAGCCTGACCCCGCCCTCGTCGGAGCGCAGGCCGCGCTTTGCCCACAGGTGAAGGCACAAGCCCTCCATATCAATTACGGCCCCTTGCTTGACCCGGCCCTGGCCCAGATGGAAGAACTCATCGCGGGCAGCAGCCGCATGGCCGCATCGCCCTATGCCCACTGCGCGCCGCGCTGGCTGGCCCTGAACCTTGCCCAGAGCGACCCGGAGGCCATACGCGCCATACACTCCGCAGACCCCACCCTGGCCGACTGGCTTGAAACCCTTTGCCGCGACCTGCACCAGACCCTGCGCGCGCAGGATGTGGACGTTGAAGGCCTTGTGGCCGACGGGCACAGCGCCTTTGTGCGCCAGGTCGCCGCCGCCTGCATCAGCAAAACCGGCAATCGCCAGCGCCTTGGCATGAGCGACCGGCTGGACAGGGTGCTGGCGCACGCGTTTTGGGGAGCGCTGGTCATGCTGGGCGTGCTTTACGCCATGTTTCAGATCACCATTGTGCTCGGTTCCTACCCGCAGGCATGGCTGGAATCCGGATTTTCCCTGCTGAGCGAAGTGGTGGGCTCGGCCCTGCCTGAAGGTCTGCTGTCGTCCCTCATTGTTGACGGCCTTATCGCAGGCGTGGGCGGCGTTCTCAGTTTTGTGCCTCTGGTGCTCATCATGTTCGCCCTCATCTCCATTGTGGAAGACAGCGGCTACATGGCCCGCATGGCCTATATCGCGGACAGGGTCTTTCAGATGTTCGGCCTGCACGGCGCTTCGGTGATGCCCTACATCATTTCCGGCGGCATTGCCGGGGGCTGCGCCATCCCAGGGGTCATGGCCACGCGCACCATGCGCAGCCCCAAGGAAAAACTGGCCACCATGCTCACCCTTCCCTATATGGCCTGCGGGGCCAAGCTGCCCGTGTACCTGCTGCTGGTGGGCACGTTTTTTCCCGAGAACGCGGCCAACATGATGTTCATGATCATCCTTCTTTCGTGGGCTTTCGCCTTTCTTGTGGCGCTTTTTCTGCGCAAGACCGTGCTGCGGGGCGAGGCCACTCCCCTTGTAATGGAAATGCCCCCGTACCGCCTGCCCACGGTGCGCGGCATCTGCATCCACTGCTGGGAGCGCACCTGGATGTATCTGAAAAAGGCCGGCACCGTGCTTGTGCCCCTGGCCATGCTCATTTGGGCGGGCATGACCTTTCCCGCCCTTGACCCGCAGCTGGCCCTGCCCTTTGAAAACGATATCGCCCGCCTGTCAGCGGCGCTGGAAAACCCGGAACTGGCCGAAGACGCGCACGCCGACCTTGAAGGCAGGCTTGGCAAGGCCGAGAAGGCCCTTAACGCCGAAAGGCTCCGGCATTCTTTTGCCGGGCAGTTGGGCACATGGCTTGAGGACGTGACGCAGCACGCGGGCTTCAGCTGGCGCACGGACGTGGCGCTCATAGGCGGCATTGCCGCCAAGGAGGCCATCATTTCCACCCTTGGCACGGCGTACGCTCTTGGCAAGCAGGATCCTGACGACGACGTTTCGCTGGCCGAACTTCTGCGCAAGGACCCGAGCTGGAACCAGGGTTCGGCACTGGCCCTGCTGGTTTTCGTCATGCTGTACGCGCCCTGCTTTGTGACCCTTGTGGTCATCCGGCAGGAATCCGGCAGCTGGAAATGGGTTTTCTTCAGCATCATTTTCAATACCCTGCTGGCCTTTGCTATGGCCGTGGGCATTTACCAGACCTATTGCGCCTGGATAGGAAACTGACATGGCTAAGGACGAAAAAAAGGAAGCCTGCATAGGCATCAACGCTTTTCTGAGCAGCGGCATCGTTGTGCTGGGACTCATATTTTCGGCCAGTTTTTTCTTTTACATGAACATGGCGCGCGATATCAGCGTGGCCAGCACCAGAATTTACGGCGCGTACCTGCCCCTTACCGAAGCCCTTGACCAGGCGGACAAACAGAAGAAAGACCTGTGGAGGCTCTTGGGCGAAGTGGTGCTTGCGGAGTCCAGCGCGCAGAGCCGCGAGGACTTGCAGGCGGCCATAGCGCAGCTGCGCAGGACGCCGCCGGGGGCCATTGTGCAGCGCCAGCACTGGGAAGGGGCCGTGAGCGCGCTTGAAAGGCTGGCCGCCCTGCACGCCCAGGCGCACGATCTGCAAGTCGGGCTTAACGGCCCGCCTGCCCCGCAGAAAGCCGGATTGCGGCACGACGAAGACCAGGCGGCCGACGGCAGCGCCGCATCGTATGCCGCAGGAAGTCTTGCCGCTGTGCGTCTGGCTATGGACGCGGCCCTGACCGACTTTACCTCAGCTCTGGCCAGCATTGAGGCGCGCCATCCCCTTGCTGACGAAATGCACGGACAGTTGCGGCGCACCGCCGCCCTGGCGCATGAGTTTGAAAACAGACTGCTGCTGGGTTTTCTCTTTCTCGGCGCGGGCATGACCTCGCTTTACGCCATCCTGCGCCTGCAACTGGCGCGCCCCCTGCGCGGCATCATGGCCTATCTCGACCAGTTGGGCACAGGCGTCAAAAAGCTGTTTCTGCCGCGCAGCCGCATTGTGGAGATACGCAATATCGCCTCCGCGCTGGACAATCTGAGCACCTATCTGAGCAAGGCCACCATACAGTCCAACAAACTGGTTTCAGAGCATGACCGCTTTCAGAAAATGTCGCTTGTGGACGGCCTCACCGGAGTGCGCAACCGCCGCTCCTTTGACGACAGCCTGCGCGGCCTCTGGCGTTTTGCGCAGGAACGGCAGCAGCCCCTGGCCCTCATCATGCTGGATGTGGACAAGTTCAAGATCTATAATGACAACTACGGCCACCAGGCTGGCGACGAATGCCTCAAGCGCGTCGCCGCAGCCATGAGCAGGGCCGCCCGCTCCACAGACGTGTGCGCCCGCTACGGCGGCGAGGAGTTTGCCCTGCTTCTGCCGGGAGCCGACACGCACACGGCCCGTGCCGTGGCCCTGCGCATACACAATGAGATAGAACGCGAGCAGTTGCCCCACCCCGCTTCGCCCGTAAACGGCTTTGTGACCGTAAGCCTGGGCGTGGCCAGCCTTGTGCCCGGCAAGGATGCGGGCAGCGACGGCAAGCTGCTGGTGCGCAACGCCGATGCGGCCCTGTACGACGCCAAATCCACCGGGCGCAACCGCACCCATATCTATGGGGAGGAGATGGCCTGCACCCCGGCACCGCAGCCAGCCTGAGTTGCGGGCATGCGCCTGCAGAAGAAGCCCCCCCACTACTGTGCGCGTATGGGGTTATGCGCTTATGGGGCTGACGCTTAACTGGCCGCACTTTTTCGGCCTTCCCTGCCGTACAGATATTTTCGCACAAAAACGCCCCGGCATGCGGCCAAAACCGCATGCCGGGGCGCATCAAGCTGAAGGGGCGACCTGCTTTGCCGAGCCAGAGCAGGTCAGGGTAGCGTTACCCCCTGCCTTCGTTCTTCATGTTTTCGATAAGTTCGCGCAGCACCTGCGCCTGGCGTGCGAGCTCGGCCACAGATGACGTCGACAAGCGCATGGCTTCGGAGGTTTCATAGGAGATGCGGTTCACTTCATCCACCGAGCGGTTGATCTCCTCGCTGGTGGCGGACTGCTGCTCCGCCGCCGTGGCTATGGAGCGCACCTGATTGGACGTTTCTTCCACCAGGGACACGATTTCCCGCAGGGCCTCGCCCGAGGCTCCGGCCAGTGCCGTGGCCGCGTCTATCCTGTTCACCACCTGCTCAACATGGCCCACGTTCTTGCGGGTTCCATTCTGTATTTCAGTAATGGCTTCTCCCACTTCGCGGGTGGCGCTCATGGTTTTTTCAGCCAGTTTGCGCACCTCGTCCGCCACCACGGCAAAGCCGCGCCCGGCCTCGCCAGCGCGGGCGGCCTCAATGGCGGCGTTGAGGGCCAACAGATTGGTCTGGTCCGCAATGTCTGAAATAACGCCCAGTATCTGCCCCGTGCTTTCGGCCTGCTTGCCCAGGGCGGTCATGTCTTCCTTGAGTTCCGTGGCCTGCTCCTGGGCATGCCCGATGCCGCTGATGACCTGCGAAACCACATTGGCGCCATCCGTGGCCCTGGATCTGGCATGGTCCGCCGAGGTGGCGGCCTCTGCGGCATTGCGGGCCACCGCGGTTACGGTGGAGTTCATCTCCTCCATTGCGGTGGCCGTTTCACTGGTGCGGACGCTCTGCTGCTCAGCCCCCCTGCTGGACTGGTCAACCTGGGCGGAAAGCGCTCCGGAAGCGTCGGTAATGGCCTTCACAACCCCCTCAAGACTTGAGGCGGCATGCAGCATGCCTTCGGCCTTGGCCTTTTCAGCGGCGGTGCGGGCTTTCTGCGCCTCTGCCGTGGCCTGGGCCGCGCGGTCGGACTCAAGCCTGGCCATGCTGGTTTTTTCGTCAGCCTGGGCTATCATGTCCTTGAGGCTTGCCACCATGGCGCGCAGGTTCTCCGCCAGTCTGCCAATCTCGTTGCGCGACCTGAGCAGCAGCGTGTTGTCCAACCTGCCCTCGGCCACCTCGGCCGCATAACCTTGCAGCTGGCGCAAGGGACGCACTGCAATCCTGTCCAGGGCAACAAGGGTAATGATGATGAGCGCCGCCACGGCAATGCCGCCGATGAGCAGCATGATGTTGCGCTGTTCACGGGCAGGAGCTTCAATTTCCCCCGTGGTCATGGTCACGCCCACAATCCAGTTCCAGTGAGGCACGCTGGCCCAGGCCAGGATACGCGCCTGCCCGTTGGGGTTCTTGTAGGCAAGGCCTCTGCCGGAGGGGCTTTTGAGCATGTCGGCAATACCCGGCTCGGCAGCAAAATTTTTGAGAATAAACTCGCTGTCGGGATGCCCTATCACGACGCCTTCGGGCGAGATGATGAAGGGGTAGCCCGTACTGCCCAGCTTGATGCTCTCAATGTAATTTTTCATGAGGCCCGCAATGTCGTAGGACATGCCCACGCCGCCGATGACCTTTCCGCTGTCGTCGAGCACGGGCGCTGTCACGCTGACAATGAGCTTGCCCGTGGCGTAGCTCATTGTGGCTGATGAGCTGAAGCCATCCTTGCCGGCCAGAGCCGCCTGGACATACGCGCGGTCGGCAAGACTGCTGAGCTTGCCCTCCTTGCCCTGCGTGCGCGTGATCAGCTGTTTGCCCTGAAGGTCAAAGAGGTAGAGCGTGTTTACGTCTGACGATGCCTGCGACATGACGGAAAGAAAGGTGGCTGCGCCTTCAATGCCCTCGCCGGAAACCAGAAAGGCCCTCACTCTTGGGGCCTTTGCCACGCCGCGCACCAGCATTGCCTGCTGCTGCCCGAAATCGGACAAAGACTTTGAGATGGTCTGCGCCATGAGGTGCATTTCGTGCGTGCGCACTTCCAGATTGGAGTCGTGACTGAGCTCGACCACAACTCCGACAAGCAGGGACTGGATTATAATGACAACCCCTCCCACAAGCAGCAGCATTGCTGTTCTGATGCTGGAAAACATCCTTTCCTCTCTTTGCAGAAGTTGGCAGCGCCTTTTCCGACGTTAGCGGCCAGACAGAACATTCTGCACATTCGGGTTTATGCCTGTATTCCGGGTCTGCCGAACCGGAATACAGGCAAAAAGAGATGCGGCGGCGCAACTCCTGTTACGCCACCGCATTTTATTGAACAAACTTTAGTATATCTATTTTTTTTGCAGCTTGAGCCTGCGCACCACGGCATCAGCGCCCATGCTGGCGAATTCCGCCACTTCGCGGCCATCCCTGGCGCTCTGGGGCAAAAGGAGTTCCGGCATGTTGGCGAGGCTCTTGTCAGGCGTGACGCCATATTCCGCCGGGAAAGCGTCACTGAAGTACATATCCTGAAAACCTGCGAACTTGAGCGCGTGGGCTGTGGCGTCCAGCACGGCATGCTCGTGGTCGCCCACAAGGCCGAGGGCGCGGGCGTTGCGCAGCCCGGCCAGGCACTCGCCGCCCTGGGTGCAGGCGATGTGGCCGTGGCGGTTGCCAACGATCATAGCGTCCATGATCTGCTGCTCGGTCACGCGCACCACCTGGAAGGCGCGCTCGCCGCCAGCTTCAATAAAGCGCTCGGCCAGCATGCGCACACGGGGGAAGGACACGGGATTGCCGATCATGGCCGCCTGGGCCACGCTGGGCTGCACGGTCACAGGCTGCCAGTGACGCGAACCCTTGGGGGCGTCGTAGTAGCGCCACACGGGGTCCGCATGCTCGGACTGCACGCCGAAAATGCGCGGCAGGCTGGTGATGATGCCAAGATCCAGCATCTTCAGCAGCCCGCACATGATGGCCGTGACGTTGCCCGCGTTGCCGATGGGCACAAAAAGGCACTGGTCGGTCATGTCCCAGCCATACCACTGGGCCACTTCGTAGGCATAGGATTCCTGACCCAGAATGCGCCAGCTGTTTTTGGAGTTGAGCAGGGCCACGCGGTAGTTCTCGGCCAGCAGTTCCACCACCTTCATGCAGTCGTCAAACACGCCCGGCAGTTCCAGCACGGTAGCCCCGCTGCCCAGGGGCTGGGCAAGCTGTTGCGGCGTCACCTTGCCGTGGGGCAGCAGCACAACGGACTTCAAGGGAGCGCCCACATAGGAGGCATACAGGGCGGCGGCAGCCGACGTGTCGCCCGTGGAGGCGCAGACCGTAAGCACTTCGTCCCACTTGTTGCGGCGGCAGAGCCACTTCAGATAACTGAAGGCGCAGGCCATACCCCTGTCCTTGAAGGACGCGCTGGGATTCTGGCCGTCATTTTTATAGGCAAAGGGCACGCCAACCTGATCGCGAAGGGCCGGGGCAGCCTCCACAATGGGCGTGATGCCTTCGCCAAGGTAGACGATGTCGTCTTCGTCCAGCAGCGGAGCCAGCAGTTCGTAATAGCGAAAAATACCCTTGAGGGCCGTCACACGGGTGGCGCTGCGGTCGTCAAAAACCTGCCGCCACTCTTGACCGCTGCGCTCCTTGAGCTTGGCGTAATCAAGGTTTTCCAGCAGAAAAACACCGCCACACTGGGGGCAGGTATACAGCAGGTCGTCGCCGGGGTAGCGCGCGCCGCAGTCAAGGCAGACATACTCCATGCGGCCGCGATAGGCCGGAAAATCCGCGTGGGCCATAAGACGAACTCCTTCTTGGTAAGCCGGGGGAAGGGAGACTTTGCGTAAAAAACCTTCTTCCCCCACCTTCGGATGCAAAAACATTTGCTGCCGAAGCCGCTTCACAGGCTTTTTACCCGCCCCGCGCCTTTTGCGCGGGACAATCCAACTATGCAGAGTTCCTGCCCGCAACGGGCAGGGCGCTATTTTTCGCTCTCGTCTTCGCTTTGCGGAGCGCAGGGAGCATCACACCGGCTCTTGCTTTTCTGCCAGCTTTTTTCGGTTCCGGCACGCAAGCGGACGATGTTTTCCCTGTGCTTCCAGACCACAACAGCCCATACGCCAAGGGCCAGCGGCAGCCACGTCCACTGGCTGCTGACGGCCAGCGCCACAGGCAGGGCCGTGACCAGCGTCAGCGAACCCAGCGACACAAAGCCGCTGCGCCAGATCGCCAGAAGGCACAGAACCGAAGCCGCAAGCAGCTGCCAGAAGGCGAGGGGCAGAAAAACGCCGATGCTTGTGGCCACCGCCTTGCCGCCCTTAAACTTCATAAAACAGGAAAAAACATGGCCCAGTACGCAGGCCAGGGCCACAATGCTGACGAAAACCGGGGAGGCGTTGATTCTGAAGGCCAGCCATACAGGCGCTGCGCCCTTGAGCACGTCGCACAAAAGCGTGACCACGCCCCACTTGAAGCCGCACAGGCGCGCCACATTGGTGGCTCCGGTATTACGGCTGC
The DNA here is from genome assembly GCF_002237645.1 of Desulfovibrio sp. MES5. Taxonomy (GTDB): domain Bacteria; phylum Desulfobacterota; class Desulfovibrionia; order Desulfovibrionales; family Desulfovibrionaceae; genus Desulfovibrio. The sequence continues at coordinate 70,702 of NZ_MJUZ01000005.1, read as the reverse complement.
CGCTCTCTCTGGGGTCAACGCCGCAAAATGTTCTGGCAATGACCAGTCCCCACGGCGCGGAGCCGAGTACATAGGCCAGGGCAATCCATAAAACTTCCAGCATGGTTTTCTCCGCCATGTGCTGTTAGGCCATTTTTACCAATACTGCTGTCGCCACCCGTAAAGCTCCCCGACGGCCGCCAGGCGTATGGTCAATGACCACGCCACGGGCCAGCCGGACGGCCGCTGCCCAGATTGGGGGCCGCCCGCAATGGGTCGCCCACACAGAGGGGCCGTCCTTACAGTCAGGGCAAGCGCCCTCGCGCTACCCTGCCGTGGCCGCTTCCAGAATCATGATCTCGTTATACAGGGGGTGCACCTTGCCGATGCGCACATCCACCTGCAATCCGGGGTGCGCCCTGTCGTCAAAAAGTTTACGCCTGCCCCGTACAAACATGCCCTGATCCGGCAGGCTCACGCTCACAAAGGCGTCATTTTCCTCCGTGATCACGCCGGGCCACCACACCTTGTCGCCCTGCTGCCGGAAGAACAGCAGCTTCCAGTAACGCGGGCGGAAGCGCTGCACCTGTCCGGCCCCGTCCAGCGCGGGCGAAAGCGCGTGCAAAAGGCTCACAAGCGCGTCTTCGCTCCAGCGGGGCTGCCCTGTGCACAAGAAATGCACCACCTGGGCCTCGTTGACAAGATCAGGATACCTGCGCAAGGGCGAAGTCACGGGCGTGTAACGGTCAAGGCCCAAAGCCGCATGAGGCCGCGCCTGCACCTCAAGCCCAGAGGGCGTCAGCGCCCGCATTATGCGCGTCATGTCCTGGGGTGTGCTCCAGACGCCCGCGTATTCACGGGGCAAAACCACGTCCTGCACCCGGTGCAGCATGGCCATGCCGCGCTCACGAGCCCAGTGGGCCACTGCAGCGCTGGCAAGAATCATCATTTCCGCCACCAGCATCTGCGCATCGGGCGCGCAGTAGTCAGGCCCCACATGCACGCGCACGTCGGCCCCTTCGCCCTCAAGCGATATGGCGGGATCGGGCCTGTCCATCACCACGGCCCCGTCTTCAATGCGGGCGCTCTGGCGTTTGCGGGCCAGTTCAAGCCCGACGGAGAGTTGTCCGGCATGGGCGGCGGCGGGGTTGTCGGGCAGGTCGGCGCCCTCGGACTGCGCATCCAGCACGGCCTGGCTGTCGCGATAGGTCAGGTTGGCGGCAAGGCGCACGCGGGCCAGATACGTCCGGCAGGAACCGTAACGGCCATGGGCGTCCACCGGAACCTCCACGCACAGCGCGGGGCGGGGCTCATTGGCAACAAGGGAGTAGGCGGCCGTACCCAGAACTTCCGGCAGCATGTGGCAATCGCCTTCAGGCAGGTAGATGCTTGTGCCGCGGTGCAGCACAGCCTTGTCCAGAGCGCTGCCAAAGGGCCAGTACAGGGCGGGGCAGGCCAGTGCCAGAGTCAGCAGATAGCCGTCGTCCGTGGTCTGCACATGAAAGGCGTCGTCAACGTCACGGGTGCTGGCGCTGTCTATGCTGACAAAGGGCAGCGGACTTTCGGGCAGCGGCCCGGGCTCAAAAAGCAGGGAAAGCGCCGGGGCGACAGCAGGGATGGACGCGGCGGCATCGTCGCACATGCAGGGCGTTGGCGCGGCAGGGGCAAACAGCGCTGCATCGGGCATATCGCCGCTCTCGGCGGCGCGAACCAGCGCGTCCACTTCCTCGCGGTGCGCCGTCCACCAGTCGTCGCCGGAGGCGTAGCCCGCGCGGTCCAGCCAGAAATTGTAGTGCGGCGGCACCTTGCCCCAGGCCACCAGCAGTTGCAGGGGCAGGTGAGGCACGTCAGGCAGCCCCTTGCCAAGGGTGCGCCACAGGGCGTCAAACTCCTGCCCTTCAGGATCAACCATACGGGAGCGCAGCACTTCTTCAAGACTTTCCGCAACGTCTGCGGGCGGCCACTCGCCGCTGCTCGCGCCTTCCGCCGGAGGCGGCGGCAGTTCGCGCTTACGGCAGGCCACGTCCCAGAGCATGCGCAAAAAAGCCGCGCCGCCCGCGATAAGGGCTTCACGTTCAAGGCGGTTTTTTTCTTCCGCCAGGCGTTTTTCAACCATGTCAGCGGGAAAGACCTGAAAGTCCGGCGGCTGAAAGCGAAAATGGCTTTTGCACGCCAGCAGGGCGCGGCCATAGGCGGAAACCTGATCCGCAGAGGGGTCGGAGGAAAAAAGCTCGGCAAACCACGTGGCAGGGGCCACGTTTACCTCGCCCTGCGCCAGCTCCCACACGTCCATGACGGGCACGTCGCTGGCCAGGTCCTCACGGCATTTTTTATGCTGTTCAAGCAGGCGCACAGCCTCGTCGCGGCCAAGATCCGCCCCGTGCAAGGGGCCGAGCCAGGGCAGCAGGCGCGAGGCATTGAGCCGCGTTTCACGGCGGTTGGGCAAAAGAAGGCGTAAACGTCCCCCGGCCTCTTCAGTAATCAGGGCAATCTGAACAGCATTGCCCTCCAAATATTCCACCACGCAGCCCGGCGCTGGATAGCGCACACAATCCGACATGCCTGCTCCTTCAGAAGGCGCGCCAGACAAGCCTTGCCGCCGCACGCCTTCGACAGGGACAATCCTTTATTTTTGTTCTTCTGGCAAGTGCCTGCGTGGCGGCACAACCATACGGCAGCCATTTTAATGCGGATTTTTACTGAAACGCCAGCGCGCGTACGTTCCCCTGTTTCCGCCGTGACGGGCGCATACGGGCATTGCCCGCCACCTGGCGGCCATGCCGGGCAATGCCAGCGAACTGGCGCGCCCCGCGCATACTGGACGGGGAATCGCGAAGCCGCTATAAAAGCGTTCCACGGACAACTTTTTTCCGCGCGCACAGCGCGAGCCGGCGGGAGCATATGAGCAATATCATCCATCAAAGCGGAGGCAGCCGCACCCTGGCCATGCAGGAGCCTGAAAAACCACAGCTCTACCGCGAACTTTTTCCCTATACCAGCATTTGCCGCACGTCCTTTGACGAAGTGCTGCTCGCTCCGCGCCCTGCGGAACAGATGCGCATCACCGACACCACCTTTCGCGACGGCCAGCAGGCGCGCCCGCCCTATACGGTCAAGCAGGTGGCCAAGATGTTTGACTTTCTGCATCGTCTTGGCGGCAAAACCGGGCTCATCACCGCTTCGGAATTTTTTCTTTACTCCGCCAAGGACCGCAAGTGCATCGACGTGTGCCGCGCCAGGGGCTACCGCTTTCCCCGGGTGACGGCCTGGATACGCGCCACCAAGGATGACCTCAAGCTGGCCCGCGATATGGAATTTGACGAAACCGGCATGCTTACCAGCGTGTCGGACTACCATATTTTTCTCAAACTGGGCAAAACCCGCCAGCAGGCCATGGACATGTATGTGGGCATGGCCGAACAGGCGCTGGAATGGGGCATCATACCCCGCTGTCACTTCGAGGACATCACCAGGGCCGATATTTACGGCTTCTGCCTGCCCCTGGCCCAGCGGCTTATGGAGCTTTCAAGCCAGAGCGGCATGCCGGTCAAAATCCGCCTGTGCGACACCATGGGCTATGGCGTGCCCTACCCCGGCGCGGCGCTGCCCCGCTCGGTGCAGCGCATCGTGCGCGCCTTCACCGATGAGGCGGGCGTGCCTGGCCAGTGGCTTGAGTGGCACGGGCACAACGACTTTCACAAGGTGCTGGTCAACGGCGTTACCGCGTGGCTGCATGGCTGCGGCGCGGTCAACAGTACGCTTTTCGGCTTTGGCGAACGCACCGGCAACACCCCGCTGGAAGCCCTGCTGATTGAGTACATTTCCCTCACGGGCGACGACGCCGCAGCGGACACCACCATTCTGGACGAAGTGGCCCAGTTTTTTGAAAAAGAACTGCACTACCGCATCCCCCACAACTATCCCTTTGTGGGGCGCGACTTCAACGCCACCAGCGCGGGCGTGCATGCCGACGGCCTGGCCAAGAACGAAGAAATCTACAATATCTTCGATACCAACCATTTGCTTGGCCGCCCCGTGCCCATCATTATTACCGACAAAACGGGCCGCGCTGGCGTGGCATACTGGATCAACACCAACCTCAAGCTTGAAAAAGACCAGCAGGTCTCCAAAAAGCACCCTGCCGTGGGCAGCATTTATGATGCCATCATGGCCGTTTACGAAGAGACCGGGCGCACCACCCACTTCTCGCACGAAGAAATGGAAGCTCTGGTGCAAAAGTTCATGCCCGAACTCTTCGCTTCGGAATTTGACCACATGAAGCAGCTTGCGGGCGAGCTGGCCGCCAACATCATTGTGCGGCTCGTGCGCAACAAGGATTTGCTGGACTTCGGCAAAAAGGCCTGCGGCAGACTGGACGAATTCGTACGCGAATACCCCTTTATCCAGTACTGCTACCTCACGGACGCCCAGGGTCGCCTCAAATGCTCGGCCATTACCGACCCCGTGTACAAGGAAACCTACGAAGCCCTGCCCATTGGCTACGACTTCTCCGGCCGCCAGTGGTTCAAGATGCCCATGCAGAGCGGCGACCTGCACATCATGGACGTGTACCAGTCGCACTTCACGGGCAAGCTCATCATCACCGTTTCCTGCGCCGTCACTGACGAAAAGGACAAGATCGTCGGCGTCATCGGCGTGGACATCCAGCTTGAGGAACTGCTCAAGCGTGCGCGTTCGCTCCAGCACGAAGTGGACGAGCACGAAGACGGCGACTAGCGTTATCAGATGGGCCGGGTAAGAGCAGTTTCACTTTTTAAAAGCTGCTCTGGCGGCTGCGGGAGCAGACGCCCGCCGCAAAGGTGCAAGCGCAATTTACTTGCGCGGTTAAGCACCGAAGCGAGCGTATCTTGAACTTTGAGAATGAACATTCTCAAAGTTACTCTGATTCAAGGTGCCCGGCCTGTTTCATATTCACTGACACTCAAAAGGACAGGGGAACATGCGCAAGACAGTGTACTGGATTGAAGGCGACGGCATCGGCCCGGAAATCTGGCAGGCCGCCCGCCCGGTTATCGAAGGGGCCATCCGCGCCGCCGGGGCCGACCTTACCCTTGACTGGGTGGAACTGCTGGCCGGCGACAAAGCCGTGAAAGAAACGGGCCACCCCCTGCCCGACGCCACCCTTGAAGCCCTGCGCCATGCCGAACTCGCCATGAAGGGCCCCCTGGGCACCCCCGTGGGCACGGGCATACGCAGCCTTAACGTGGCCCTGCGCCAGACCCTTGACCTCTACGCCTGCATCCGCCCCGTGCGGCACTTTGAAGGCCTGGAAACCCCGGTCAAGCATCCAGATCGCGTCAACATGGTTATCTTTCGCGAAAATACCGAAGACGTGTACGCGGGAGTGGAATTTGCCGCCAATACCCCCGAAGCCCGCAAGCTTATCGCCTTTCTGCGTGACGAACTCGGCGTGACCAAGGTGGGCGATACTGCCGCCGTGGGCATCAAGCCCATGACAGAAGCCGGTTCCAAGCGTCTTGTGCGCCGCGCCCTGCGCTTCGCCCTGGACCAGAAGCAGGAAAGCCTCACCCTTGTGCACAAGGGCAATATCATGAAATTCACCGAGGGCGCTTTTCGCCAGTGGGGCTACGATGTGGCCGCGCAGGAATTCGGCGACCTCACCTGCACCGAAAAAGAACCCGTGCCCGGACGTCTGGTGGTCAAAGACCGCATAGCCGACGCCATGTTCCAGGAGGCCCTGCTGCGTCCTGAACAGTATCAGGTGCTGGCCACCCCCAACCTCAACGGCGACTATATCTCCGACGCGCTGGCGGCGCAGGTGGGCGGCCTTGGGCTGGCCCCCGGCGTCAACATGTCCGACACCCTCGCCTTTTACGAGGCCACACACGGCACAGCCCCCACCATCGCAGGCAAGGACAAGGCCAACCCCGGCAGCGTCATCCTGTGCGGAGCGCTCATGCTGGAACATCTGGGCCAGCACGAAGCGGCAAACCGCATCCGCGAGGCCGTGGGCAGAGCCATCACGGGCAAGTCCGTCACCGAAGACCTGGCCGCGCAGGTCACCGGCTCCCGCGTGGTGGGCTGCAAGGAATTCGGCGACATTATCGGAGCATATCTGTAGCAGGCCCTACAGGAGAAGGTGCCCCGGCCTGAGACTGCCGAGGCAGGGCCGGGGCCCCTTCTCCTTAAAGCGGAAAAGCGTGGCCGCGTTGAGTGAGGCATGTTCACGGCTGACAGCGCTCCCGTTACGGCCCGTTACAACACGTTTCAGCGCGGGCAAACCGCACTTGCGCCCGCACGCGAGCGCTGTTCCCGCAGTCGCCTGAACAGTTCGGCGTGCCATTGCTCCAGGCCGTCCGCACGGCATGCGGTGCCGCAGCAACGTGAAACGGCCCCAGGGCCGCTGCCTGAACGCCGCGAGTAGCTTGCGACGAGTGGCTAACGACGAGTACGTGGCGCTGGCGTGCCTGCTGCCTGTACGTCCTTCTTTTCATCTCCAAGGTTGTTGTCATGATTTCACTGGAAACCCTGCTGCTCTTCATACCCATGGCGGCCATACTGGTGATGTTGCCGGGGCCCGACTTTGCCCTCATCGCCAAGATATCCCTGCTCAATGGCCGCCCGCAGGGGCAGGCCGCCGCCTGCGGCGTGGCCCTTGGCATCTGTGTGCACACTACCGCCGCCATGCTGGGCATATCCGCCATTATCGCCCAGTCCATGCTGTGGTTCAGCATACTGAAGTATATAGGCGCGGCCTACCTTATCTGGCTTGGCGTCCAGGCCCTGCGCCACAACGGAGCCGTCAGCGCCGCTGTGGTGAAAACTGCGCCGCGTGACGGCGAAAGTGCCCGTGCAGATGCCAGGGCAGATGCTCGCGGAGAGGCTCATCATGGCACTGCTGCAGATTCTGCTGCAACGCAGCGCCTTTCGCCCCGCCGATGGTGGAGGTTTTTCTGGCAGGGCTTTTTGACCAATGCCCTCAACCCCAAGGCCGTCATCATTTTTTTGACGTTTCTGCCGCAGTTCACCAACCCCCATGCTCCGCTGGCGCCCCAGTTTCTGGAGCTTGGCGGCATCATGTCGGCCCTGTGCCTTTTCTGGTACGTCCCCCTAGCCTACATGCTGGGCCGGGTGCGCCACGTTTTTGAAAACAGCCGCTTTCAGCTCTGGCTGCAACGCTTTACAGGTTTCGTCTTCATAGCCTTCGGCCTCAAACTGGCCGCGGCGCAGTCCCGCTAACCAGCGTCGCGCCAGCGACCCCAAAACCCAGCAGGAAGGTCTGCCACCATGATTGAACTCATAAGCAATGCCATTGTCATTGACGGAAACTCCATCGTCAGTGCCGAAGAGGCCCGCGCAAAGGGTGTGGATGTGGAAGCCGCGCGCAAAAACAGCCTGGCTGCCCGCATTCTTGCCGCGCATAATACCGTTGACCAGAACGAGGACGTGTTGCGCATCCGTTTCGACGCTCTCGCCTCCCACGACATTACCTACGTGGGCATCGTCCAGACGGCCCGCGCCAGCGGTCTTACGGAATTTCCCGTGCCGTACGCCCTCACCAACTGCCACAACAGCCTCTGCGCCGTGGGCGGCACCATCAATGAGGACGACCACCTTTTCGGTCTCGCGGCCGCGCAGAAATACGGCGGCATCTTCGTACCCCCGCACCTTGCTGTCATCCATCAGTATGTACGTGAAATGATGACCAAATGCGGCGGCATGATTCTTGGTTCCGACAGCCACACCCGCTACGGCGCTCTCGGCGTCATGGCCATTGGCGAAGGCGGCCCGGAACTCGTCAAGCAGCTTCTTGGCAAAACCTATGACGTGGCCAATCCGCAAAAAATCGCCGTATGGCTTGAAGGCGCGCCGCGCCCTGGCGTCGGCCCGCAGGACGTGGCCCTCGCCCTTATCGCCGCCGTGTTCAAGAACGGCTTTGTGAAAAACAAGGTGCTGGAATTTATGGGCCCCGGCGTTGCAGGCCTTTCGGTGGAATACCGCTGCGGCATCGACGTCATGACCACGGAAACCACCTGCCTTTCGTCCATCTGGACCACGGACGACAAAGTGCGCCAGTACCTTGAAAAGCACGGCCGCGCCCAGGATTACGCGGAACTGCGCCTCGAAGGCCCGGCCTGTTATGACGGCCTCATCCGCATTGACCTTGGCAAGATCGTGCCCATGATCGCTCTGCCCTTCCACCCCAGCAATGCCTACCCCGTGGCCGAAGTGGTGCGGCACGCTCCCGAACTGCTGGCCCAGGTTGAAGACGAAGCCCGCAAGCAGTTTGGCGACGCCGCCAAGGGGCTGAACCTCTGCGGCAAGATCCGCGACGGCGGCGTGTGGGTGGACCAGGGCATCATTGCCGGCTGCGCTGGCGGCAGTTTTGAAAACATCACGCTGGCCGGCGCCATCCTTGACGGCAAGAGCACGGGCAACCTGGCCTTCAGCCTGTCCGTCTACCCTGCCAGCGAACCGCAGGGCCTTGCCCTGGTCAACAACGGTTCCACGGCCAAGCTCATGGCCGCTGGCGCTGTGCTCAAAAACGCCTTCTGCGGCCCCTGTTTCGGCGCGGGCGACACCCCGGCGCACGGCGCGCTGTCTATCCGGCACACCACGCGCAACTTCCCCAACCGCGAGGGCTCCAAGCCGTCCAACGGCCAGCTTTCAGCCGTGGCCCTTATGGACGCGCGCTCCATTGCCGCCACGGCGGCCCACGGAGGCCGCCTGACCCCGGCCACTGACCTTGACTGGTCCGCGCCCGGCCTTGCCGACGTGAACCTCGACTACCGCTTTGAGCCGCTCATCTACCATCGCCGCGTATACAACGGCTTTGGCAACCCCAAGCCCGAAGTGCCCCTGATCTTTGGCCCCAATATCGCGGACTGGCCCGCCATGAGCGCCCTGCCGGAACACCTGCTGCTCCAGGTGGCCAGCGTCATTACCGACCCTGTCACCACCACGGACGAGCTTATCCCCTCGGGCGAAACCTCGTCGTTGCGCTCCAACCCCCTCAAACTGGCGGAATACACCCTGTCGCGCAAAGACCCCGGCTATGTCGAGCGCGCCAAGGCTGTCGACGCCATGGAAAAGGCGCGGCTTGCCAATCCGGCTAATCCTGAACTCGTGGCCCGCGCCCGCGCCCTTTTCGCCCTCTGCGGGCTGGACATCATGCAGGGAGCCTCCGACCTCAGGAACGTGGGCCTCGGGTCCACCATCTTTGCCGTGAAACCCGGCGACGGTTCGGCCCGCGAGCAGGCTGCGTCCTGCCAGAAGGTGCTCGGCGGATGGGCCAACCTGGCCGTGGAATACGCCACCAAGCGTTACCGCTCCAACCTTATCAACTGGGGCATGCTGCCCTTCATTACTGACGCCGATCTTGCCGCGACCCTCAAGGTGGGCGACTGGCTGGCCGTGCCCGACGTGCGCAAGGCCGTGCAAAACGCCGAGCCCACCATACTGGCCTACGTCGTGCGCGAAAACGGCAACGCCGAGCAGATAGCGCTTACCCTCAAGGACCTGACCGATGACGAGCGTCAGATCATCCTCGATGGCTGCCTGATCAACTTTTACAATTCTACGCGCAAACAATAGGCGCGCAGCCCTTTAGACGAATTGGCTTGAAGTTTTTGTGTGGGAGGGGCCCTTTTGCAAAAGGGTCCCCCCCCACAGAGCAACCTCCTCCACAAAGCATTCCATATTGACAGCGCATGGCGCGCAAAAAAGCCGTCAGCCCAAATGGGCTGACGGCTTTTTAGATATTTTCGCCGTGCGCGGCAGCGGCGGCGCTGGTAAAGCTGGGCTGCGGCCGTGCTGGCGTAGCGGGGCTACAGGTTGGCGGCGTACCAGTCGCCGGCCAGACGCAGGCCCTGACGCACATCAAAGCGGGGGGCATACCCCAGCCGGGTAGCGGCGCGGCTGATGTCGGCCAGGCTGTGGCGCACGTCTCCCGCGCGAAAATCGCGGTGTTCGGCCTTGGCGCTGAGGGCTTCGGGCTTATGGCGGGCCACCTCTTCGCGGATAAGGTCAAAAAGCTCATTGAGGGTGGTGCGCTGACCAAAGGCCACATTGTAGATAGTGTTGGCGGCTTCGCCCTGGGCAAAGCTGGCCAGCAGGTTGGCCTCCACAACGTTGTCAATGTAGCAGAAGTCACGGCTGGTTTCGCCGTCGCCGTTCACATAGACGGTTTCGCCCTTGATGAGGCTGGCGAACCACTGCGGCACAACGGCGGCATATGCGCCGTAGGGATCCTGACGTTGGCCGAACACGTTGAAATAGCGCAGCCCGACGGTGGAAAAGCCATAGCAGCGGTTGAACACGTCGGCGTAAAGCTCGTCCACATACTTGGTGACGGCGTACGGCGACAGGGGGCGGCCGATCTTGTCTTCCACCTTGGGCAGTTCCGGCGAATCACCGTAGGTTGACGAAGAGGCGGCATACACAAAGCTTTTGGCCCCGGCGTCGCGGGCGGCCACAAGCATGTGCAGAAAACCCGTGATATTGCAGCTGTTGGACAGCAAAGGATCATCAATGGAACGCGGCACGGAACCCAGCGCCGCCTCGTGCAACACGTGCTGTACGCCTTCGCAGGCTTTATGGCAGGTGTCGATATCGCGAATATCACCTTCAATGAAGGTAAACCGGCTCCAGGCTTCAGGCCCGACGATATCACGCACCATATCAAGATTTTTCTGGTAGCCGGTCAAAAAGTTGTCCAGCCCGACGACGGTCTGGCCCAGCTTCAAAAGATGCTCAAGCAGGTTGGAACCGATAAAACCCGCAACGCCTGTAATCAGCCAGCGGGAAGGGGCTGCCTGCATGGAGGCACACAATTGGGAATACGCGCTCATGTTTGCGTCCTGTTTTGCATTGATTTGTATCCGGGCAGGCAGGCGTATATCCTCCAGACCGGACTCTTTTAATTCTACGCTGCTCTGGCCGGGCTGTAAAGTCGGGTGCGGTTTGCGCCAGCCGTGCGAAAATGGCGTTGTAATGTTGCAAAATTGAATTTGAGCAGCGGCAGCCCCTTTTCAGTTATCCTTGCAGATGCTATAGCCTTTTACATGCGAGCGCGGTCTGCCTTTGTGACAGACCGGTGTCAGCGCCAAAGGGAGCCGCGAGAGAATGAAGATCATAGTTCTGGGCAATCAGGCCAGGTCCATGAGCAATTTCTGGAGCGTACTGGTTCGCCATATGTTTCGGGCCGGACACGAAGTGATCTGCTGCGCGCCGCCCGGCGATCCGGGGGCGGAGGCGGTTCTGGCAGCCCAGGGGGCACGGCTGCTGCATTATCCGCTGGACCGAAAAGGGCTTAACCCGCTGAACGACTTGCGCACCACCGGGGCGCTTTTGCGTATTTTCAAAAAAGAAAAGCCCGACCTGCTCTTTGCCTCCACCATCAAGCCCGTCATATACGGCTGCATTGCGGCCCGTGTGGCAGGCATACCGCAAATTTACGCCACCATCACCGGACTCGGATACGCCTTTGAGGCTGACAGTTTTTTCAAAAAATGCGTCAACCGTTTGAGCGCCCTGCTGTACCGCACGGCGCTTTCCGCTACGGAAGGCGTCTTTTTTCAGAATGAAGACGACATTGCCGCCTTTCAGAAAGCCGGGATTCTGGGCCCAAAGGCTCGCATCCTGCGGGCGCGCGGCACCGGGGTGGATACAGCCCGCTTTGCCCCCACGCCCTTGCCCGGCCTTACGGATGACGGCACGCTGACAGAGCCTCCGGTTTTTCTGCTGGTGGCCCGTCTGCTTGAAGCCAAGGGGCTGAAAGAGTACGCCGAGGCCGCGCATGAACTGAAGGCCAGGCATCCCCTGGCGCGGTTTCTGCTGCTTGGGCCGGAAGAACAGGGGCTCGGCAGCGTCAGCCTTGAACAGGTGCGCCAATGGCAGGACCAGGGCGGCATCGAATATCTTGGTGAAACGCGGGACGTACGCCCCTACATAAGCGCGGCCCACGTCATGGTGCTGCCCTCGTGGCGCGAAGGCACGCCCACCTCCATCATGGAAGGCATGAGCATGGGTCGCGCCGCCGTTGTCACTGACGCGCCCGGTTGCCGCGAGGTTGTGCGTAACGGTCATAACGGCTACCTTGTACCCCTGCGCGATCCCAAGGCCCTTGCGTCCGCCATGGAAGCCTTCATTCTCCGGCCTGAACTCATGGCACGCATGGGCGCCGCCGGGCGTCAGATGGCCCTGAACGACTTTGACGCCGAAAAGGTGGCCGCCCGCATTCTTGAAGACATGCGCGTTCCGGCATTGCCGGAGTCGGACAGCACCGGGCGCTAACGCCCTGCCCGCCGGACACTTCCCCGGGGCAATTCCACGTTGAAATTGCCCCGGCTGCTGCGCGCCTGACGTCCGCCATCGTGACGCACGCGCCGTTTAATTGCGCTGCCAGGGCCAAAGCGAGCGCCGTAAAAAACTTTGCGAACCCAACATCGCAAAGGTAAATGCTCTAGAGGATACTTTGCAATGATAAGCAGTTATCGTATGGGACTTTTACAGGCGCTGGACCTGCTCTGCATCCTGCTGGCCCTGACAATTTCCGGGCTGACCACTATTGCGCCGGATCTGAGCGTTTTTGACGACTACACCGGCGCAACGCTCTTTACCATTTTCTTTTATATGCTGTTTTTCTATATCCTTGACGCATACAGCGTGGGTCAGGAAGACTTCAAGGAGACTATGGGCCGCGTGCTCGTGGCCTGCCTGCTCGGCATCATCTCATCGGCAACGGCTTCCTACGCCTTCCAGCACTGGCGCTTTGACCGCGAAACCGTTGCGCTGCTTTTTGCGCTTTCTTTCTGCTTCAGCCTGTTCTGGCGCTGGCTGTATCACCTCAACGCGCACAAACTCACCCACCCCCTGCGCATTCTTCTCGTAGGCGTTGACCGTGCCGGAAAGGTACGCCAGCTGCTGGCCGAAGGACTGCCCCAGGCCCAGATCATCGGCTATGTGGGCGAGCGCGATCAGGGCCCGGACGCAGGCCCCTGCCTTGGCCCGCCATTTCTGGCGCTGGACATAGCCCACGAAAAAAAGGCCACTATGATCCTGCTGCTGCCCGACGCCCCCATTGACGACGAAATCGCGCATGACCTGCTTGAAGCCAAGCTTCACGGCAGCATGGTTGTGGACATTCGCAGTTTTTACGAACACGTGGTGCAGCGCCTGCCCCTATCGCAGATCACGGACGAATGGCTGCTGCAGACAGAGGGCTTTTCGCTGAACACGCGCGGTTCGCTGCGGCGGCTCAAGCGCGCCCTGGACGTGCTCATTTCACTGGTGCTGCTCATACCCGCCACGCCCGTCATGCTGCTGACCGCCCTCATCGTGCGCCTGGAATCTCCCGGCCCGGTCATTTACAAGCAGGACCGCGTGGGGCTGTTTGAAAAAGAATTTACAGTTTACAAATTCCGCTCCATGCGGGCTGACGCCGAAAAGGACGGCGCCGTGTGGGCCAGCGCCGGGGATGCCCGCGTGACCCGCTTCGGACGCTTCATCCGCAAGGTGCGCATCGACGAACTGCCCCAGATATGGAACATCCTCAAGGGCGACATGAGCTTTATCGGCCCGCGCCCCGAACGTATGGCCTTTGTAATGAAACTCAAGGAAACCATACCCTACTACAGCCTGCGCCACACGGTTAAGCCCGGCCTCACGGGCTGGGCCCAGGTGTGCTACCCCTACGGCGCGTCCGAAGAAGACGCCCGCCGCAAGCTGGAATACGACCTCTACTACATCAAGAACATGTCCATACTGCTGGACATCAACATCATCTTCAAGACCGTCGGCGTGGTGCTCTTTCCCAAGGGTGCGCGCTAGGGTTATTGCGCGCGGAATGCTTTGTGGGGGAGGGACCCTTTTGCAAAAGGGTCCCTCCCCCACACCTCCTCCCCCTAAAACTCCTGTTGTTTTTTAGCAGAGTACAACGTGGTTTCTGACCACAAGCTGGGTTTCAGAGGCAGAGCCTTCCGAGACATCACAGCATCGCAACGGGTATCCGCACCAGGCCCATTGCCCGGATCACTGCGGTGCAGACGCATATGCCGTGAGCGCAAACGCGGCAAGACACTATTGGGCAAAACCCCTGTGACGGAGTAACAACACGCCGTCGCAGGGGTTTTGTTTCTGACCTTCAGGACGCTCCCGCTGGTTCGCCAAGGGGGGGGCCGGCTTGGAGGCATTCCAGCATTGAAAAAACTTAACAGCGCGATGCTCTAGCCAAACACAGGGACGCAACGCCGGCACGGGACCGTGCCGCAACAAGCCCGAGTTGTCGCCGGAAGCAATCGCTCCGCGTACGGCGATCCATGCGCGCCAATGGGCGGCACCGGACTTGCGGCGACGGGGCCGCCCCGCGTGGAGCGACCGACGCCCTTATCCCTTTATGGCTACATAGATTTCAAAAGGCTTTTCCGGGCTCCAGTGCGGGGGATACAGTTCAAAACACGGAGACTGTTCATTATAGGCATACGCCTGCTGGCTGGCGAGCCAATTCTGAAAAACGAACATATACGCCTCCCCGATTTTCGCGAGGCTGGGCACGTTGCAAACCGCGTATTTTCCCGCAGGAATGTCCACATGCTCAAGGTCGGCGGGCAGACGCCCGTCCTTGTCTTCCACGGCGGCCCAGTAGTCGAAGTCTTCCGCATTGATCATGACGGTCACGCCGTAAGCTGCTGTGGGCATGACCTTTTCGTAGTTGGGGTAGAAGCGTTGCCACAGGGCAGGGCAATCCTCCTGCGCTTTTGCCATGTTGGAACGCGCCTTAATGCCGGTGAGGCGTTTGGCCGGATATTCCACAATCGTTACGTTAAATTCACTCACGAAGATTCTCCTCATAGTTGGTAATGCCGTTTGTTCGCAGGCCGCGCAACGCGCGCTCGCCACATCGCCGGACCGCAAACGGCAGGGAACGGCGCGTCATGCACATCCTGCACTAGCCCGCGTAAAGGCGCTCGACTTTTTTTGCGGTTCCGTTCACCCTAGCAAAGATTAACTTTGAAATGCTTCACATTTCAAAGTTTTCGCACATCCGAAAAATGCGATTTACGGCTGAACCCACGCCACATTGTGGCGCGCTGCACTCTCGTGCAGCGTTAGAGCATTTATACCTTTTCAAAGGTAAAATGCCCCAACAGGAGCCCACCAGCTCGAACCGACCGGCCCCGAACAGCCCCACTCGAACAGACCAACCCCACGGAGCAGCATGAAAACATTGTCATATGAGGAACGCCTGCACCGTGTGTTGCGGCATATAGAAGACAATCTCGACTCCCGGCCCGAACTTGCGGAACTTGCGGAAATCGCCTGCTTTTCTCCCTACCATTTTCACAGGATTTTCTCGTCCATGATGGGGGAAAGCGTCGCCGCCTATGTACGCCGCCTGCTTCTTGAAAGGTCGGCCCAGCAGGTGGCCCATACACGCGAGCCCATCACCCAGATAGCTCTTGATGCTGGCTATGAAAGCGTGGACGCGTTCACCAGGGCCTTTCGCGCGCACTTTGACGCTCTGCCGTCCGAATACCGCCGTACCGACGGACACCTGGCGCGGGCGCGCAGACAGAATCCATCCGCTCCGCTTTTTCATCACCAGATTGTCGGCGTGCCTCCGCTGGAAATACGGGTCACAAAATTTCCGCCCCTGCTTGTGGCCGCCATGCGCCACACCGGCCCGTATGACGACTGCGGACCGGTCTGGCTGCATCTGTTTTCTCTGCTGGGGCCAGCTGGCCTTTTGCGCGAGGGCATGGTGGCATATGGGGTCAGTCACGATAATCCAGACGTCACTTCCAAAGAAAAATGCCGCATGGATGTCTGCGTGAACCTGCCTGAAGGCGTCACCGAAGAAACCCCGGCCATTCGGGATCTGCTGCGCAACAAGGAGCTGTTTTTACGGCATATTGGCAGTGATTGCGACTATGTGGCCGTGAAGGTGCGTGGGGACTATGCGCTGCTGCACCCGGCCTACCGCTCGCTTTTCGGCCAGTGGTTTCCGCAGAGCGGGCGTGAACCTGTCAACGACCCAGGTTTTGAGGCGTACTACAATTCGCCGCAAACAACCGCCCCTGAAGATCTGCTGACAGAGATATTCATCCCGATGAAATCGGAGTGATGCGTCAGGCCAACGTTGCGTGCAGGCTTTTACAGCGAGTTTTGAAATGGAGTGATGCCGGGGAAGGCGCAGGCTTTGACGTCCGCGCTTCTGATCAGAAAACTCGTCGAATTGCGCTAAGATACAACAAGAGTTTTAGGGGGTGGGGGCGTGGGGGAGGAGACCCTTTTGCAAAAGGGTCTCCTCCCCCACAAGGCAACAAACATGCCGCCCCTCCCGCACAAAGCATTTCAATGATGTCCGGATCTAGTGTTCCACGGGAAAGATATTGCGGAACACCACGCTGTCGTCCTGGTTGCGCACCTCAAGAATGACCTGGGAGTTCACGAGGTTGAGACGTCCTGGCAGGCGCACCACAATGACAGTACGTTTAAAGCGGCTGATGCGAAAATCGCCCACGTTTTCCGGGTCAAAGCTCAAGGGATGTTTGGAGCCGTCAGCGGTAAGCAGGGTTCCGGCAACCGAGCCGGAGGCCAGCCGCTGACTGTCGGTGTTGCGCAAATCAAGGGCCATGCGCAGTTTGCCGCCGCGCAAGGCCCGCATCTGCACGTTGTCCACCTTCACATAGTCAAGGTCAATGGCGGGAAAATCTTCATGCCCCGGCCCTTCAAGGCCGCGCGGCGCTTCAGCCTTAACGGCCTCTTCCTTGTCTGCCGGGGAAGCCTCGCCCGGTTTGACGACGTCTTCACCGCCAAGCCGCCGCAGCACAAGGGTGCGCCCCTGCACGTCTTCCTCGCGCAGCAGTTCCTCAAGGTGTTCAAGCCGCTCTGCGGTGGCTTGCGCCTCCTGGTAATCGCTTTCAAAGCGCAGCATGTTCGCGCGCAGGACGGCGTTGTCCTGCCAGAGCTTCCAGCATTGCCAGCCAAGGCCGGCGCTCAGCAGAGGCAGGCAGGCGAAAAAACACAAAACAGCGTAAAAAAGGCCCCGCCGGACGCGAAAACTGCGCCGGGGGCCGTTATCCCTCATAAAAATGATGGAGAGACTTTCCTTGTATTTCAAGGTCTGCTTTCCTCTGCTCCCCTGGCCTGCGCCACGTCAGTCGGGTTGCCGGTGCTGGCGGGCATGGGTGCCCAGTCCTCACGGGCGATGAGCCATTGCTTGCCGTCATACTGGAGCAGCAGCGTCTTGGTTCCCCGGTCGCTGTGCCCGGAACTGTCGGCGTAGGTCTGGCTCATGTCGGCGCGGATGCCCTGCTTGTCCACCACAAGCCGCAGGCCCGAAAGCTGCACGAGGGTGGGCTTGACCCGGCCCCACAGGCCTTCTTTCTGGTTGCGGATGTTTTTGGCCCCCCAGCGGCCCTGCTGCACGGCATTGCTGGTGTAATAAGCCATATAATCGTCCAGCTTGCCCGCTTCCCAGGCTTTGCGCCAGCCCTCAAGGGTTTCGCTCACAGCGCCGCTGATCTGATCAAGATAGTCGGCAGCCAGGCCCAGCTCCTGCGGTTTGAACTGCGCGGCCACGATGCGCAGGTCGCCGTCATCGCCTTTGCGCCACCAGAGCGTACGGATGCCCTCGCTGAAGCCGCCGGGGCTGGCTATAAGCTCTTCGCACCGGCTGGTGGCAAGGTTGCCGTGCACCTCAAAAACGGGCTTGCGGCTGATATAGCGCAACCACGGCGCGCCTAAGTGCTTCTCAAGCTCGCGCCAGGCGCTATTGTACGACTGACCCCGGGGTGCGCCGGGTTCGCGGTTGTAGCGGGCATGGTCATAAAAATCGGCGAGCGCGGGCGAACGGGAGGCCAGGGCCGCGCCCCATCCGCTGACGGCCTGATGCAACTGCGCCAGCACCTGCGGCGTGAGGCCCGCATCCTGCGTTGCAGGGACCTGGGTTGCCTGTTCCCTGGCGGCGCGCTGGTCCGCTGCAAGCTTTTCAGCAGCCAGCTGTTCGGCGGCCTGTTGTTCTGCGACCAATTTTTCGGCCGCCAACTTTTCGGCTGCGAGCTTGTCAGCTGCAAGTTTTTCTGCCGCAAGTTTCTCGGCAGCAAGCTTTTCTGCGGCGAGTTTCTCGGCAGCAAGTTTTTCCGCCGCAAGTTTTTCAGCAGCGAGCTTTTCCGCTGCCTGCTGTTGCGCAAGCAGCAGGGCTTGCGCTTCCTGGGCGGCCTTTTCTGCAGCGGCCTTTTCTGCAGCGGCTTTTTCCGCAAGCGCCCGTTCAGCGGCGGCGCGGGCCTCGGCGGCCTGCTGCGCGAGGCGCTCTTCTTCGGCCTGCTGGCGCTGCGCAAGTTCTTCGGCGGCACGCTGTTCTGCGGCCAGTCTGGCGGAATCTTCCATGGCGGGGCGTGCGCCCCAGTTTACTTCGGCAGGAGGCGGCGTGGCCGAACGGCGCGGCACAAGCGGGTCGCTCAAAGCCACGGATTTGCCGGGGGCGGATTCAGCTGCGGCCTTGTCGGAAGCGGCCTTGTCCGGCACTTTGCCGTTACCGGCGGCAGCCTGCGTCACTGCGGCTTCGGCCGTCATGTCGCCAGCGGCCTCGGGCATATCAAGACGCGGCGGCTGGGGCGCTTCGGAGTCGGCGTCCGAGACCACCTGCAAGGGAGCCTCGGCCACGAGCTGTCCGCGCTGGTACGCGGCGCGCATGCCGAGATCGCGCGGGGTCCATTCCATGCCGACGATACGGAACTTCTTGTCCTTGCCGCGCTGCCAGTACAGGCGACGGATGCCCTCTGAGGAAAGGTTGGACGCCGCATAGAGCTGCTCGGACCAGGTAACCCAGTACCCCGGCCCTTCGAGCACATGTATCTTACGGTTATAAATCTTGACGAAACTGAGGATTTTGAACAGCCGTTCCTTGTTGAGCCTGAAAGCGGCAAAGCTTTCAGACATGGCCTTGGTATAGGACTCGGCATCATAAAACTCGAACATTTTATCCGAACGCGCAGCCCAGGCGTTGCTCCAGGCCTGCATGAGGCGGCGCAATTCACGGGCAGTGCCGCTGTCGGACTGAAGCATGGTGGTTTCGTCCAGCTTTTCAGCCAGCACCACTGCCGTGCCCGGCACAAGGCTGGGCCCCACCTCGTCAATTTCCTTGAGGCCTATGGCGACGCAGCCGCGCGTGGAAAGGGGTTCAATGCCCAGCCCCTTGCTGTGAATCCAGATGCCGTGCCCGGTTTTGCCGCGCAGCTTGTCAACGGGGTTGGGGTAGTTAAGCGTATAGGCTATGCCGCCGTATTCCTTGAAATCCAGCCCGCTGGCAATCTTGTATTCCACAAAATAGATGCCTTCCGGGGTGCGCAGGTCATTGAGCGACTGCTTGTCGCCGGGCAGCTGTCCAGTGGTGCAGGGGTAGGTGTAGCGGAGCTTGAAGGGGCTTTTTTTTTCGAAAAACATGAAGGTCTGGCGGTTCTTGTCCACAGCCACCAGATGCGACGGCAAGCCCTCGTTGTACAACGTGGGCTGCCATTCCGCAGAATACGCGGACAAGGGGGCCAGGACGCATAAAAGCGCCATCATAAAGCCCAGAAGCCCGCGCATGGCAAAAAGAGAGGCTATGCGCAAATGCCGGAACGCGGCCCGTCTGGCCGCGCCCCTGCCCACAGGGCTGGCAGGCTCAGCGCGCAAGGGCCACCAGTTCCGCGCGGGTGAAGAGGGCAAGCAGTTCATATCCCGCCTCACGGAGCTTTTCGCGGCCACCTTCTTCCCTGTCCAGGATTGTGCACACGGCGACGATATTCAGCCCCGCGTCTGTTACCCTGTGGCAGGCATTGAGCAGCGAACCGCCCGTGGTGACCACATCTTCAAGCATGGCGACACGGTCGCCAGCGTTAAAATTGCCAAGTCCCTCAACATACTGTCCGGTGCCGTGGCCTTTGGCCTCTTTGCGCACCAGCAGGCCATGCAGTGGCCGTCCCTGTTCGTGCGAAATGACCGTTGTGGCCGAAACCAGCGGGTCCGCCCCAAGGGTCATGCCGCCCACGCCCTTGATATCAAGGTCTTTGAGCATATCATCGAACAGGTTGCCGATGAGCCAGGAGCCCTCGGAATGCAATGCCGTGACACGACAGTCAAAATAATAGTCGCTTCGGCGACCCGAAGCCAGCACAAAATCGCCTTCGCGATAAGATTTTTCCACCAGCAGCCGCGCCAGACGGCGCTTGAGTTCCATCATCTGTTCTTGACCGGCGCGCATCATGACCTCGGCTAGCTCAATACGGGTTTGCTGTCGAACACGCGGGCGAAAATCTCGTCCTCGTGCTGCAGATAGTAGGATGGATCAAAAAGCTCATCGAGCGCGGCCTCGCCAAGGCGGGTGCGCATGTCTGCGTCGGCCCGCACAAGCTCGGGAAAGGCCACGCGGGTTTCCCAGCTTTGCATGGCCAGACGCTGCACGGCCTCATAGGCCTGCTGGCGCGGCATGCCGGTGGCGATAAGGGCCGTGAGCACGCGCTGTGAAAAATACAGGCCAAAAGAACGGTCCATATTTTCGCGCATGCGCTCGGGCTTGACCACCAGCCCGTCCAGAAGGCGGGTAAGGCGGGTGAGAATATAGTCCGCCAGGATGGTGGAGTCGGGCATGATCACGCGCTCCACCGAAGAGTGGCTGATGTCCCGCTCATGCCAGAGGGCCTGGTTTTCGAGGGAGGCCAGGGCGTTGGTGCGCAAAAGCCTTGAAAGCCCGGTCATGTTCTCGGCGGAAATGGGATTCTTTTTGTGCGGCATGGCCGAAGACCCTTTTTGCCCCTTGGCAAAGCCCTCTTCCACTTCCAGCACTTCGGTGCGCTGCAGGTGGCGCAGTTCAACGCAAAGGCGCTCTATGCCGCCGCCAAGAATGGCCAGCGAGGTAAAGAAGTGCGCGTAGCGGTCGCGCTGGATGATCTGGGTGGAGTGCGGGTCAACCCCAAGGCCGAGGTGGGCCAGGGCGCGCTGCTCCAGTTCGGGCGACAGAAAGGCGTAGGTGCCCACCGCGCCGGAAATCTTGCCGACCCGCACGCTTTCGAGTCCGGCCTGCACACGCTCCAGATGGCGCGAAAATTCGGCGTAAAACCCGGCCATCTTGAGGCCGAAGCTGGTGGGCTCGGCATGGATGCCGTGGGTGCGGCCCATGCACAGCTGCCCCTTGTGACGGCGGGCCAGGGTTTCAATGCTTTGTAAAAGCGCGCGTATATCCTGAAGGATAAGCTCGCCCGCCTGCACCAGCAAGAGGGCGTTGGCCGTATCCACAATATCGGACGACGTGCAGCCGAGATGGATATACCGGGCGTCCGGCCCCACTTTTTCTTCAAGCGAGGTCAGAAAGGCAATGACGTCGTGCCGGGTCACTTCTTCAATTTCAAGAATGCGGTCAACGTCGATGGAGGCCTTGGCGCTGATGTTTTCCACGGCCTCGGCCGGGATGCGGCCCATTTCGCTCCAGGCCCGGCACACGGCCACTTCAACGTCAAGCCATGCCTGATAACGGTTTTTCAACGTCCAGATAGTGCCCATTTCGGGCCGGGAGTAGCGTTCGATCATGACTGCCTCATGAAGCCGGTTTGGCGGCGCTGGCCTTGGGGGCCGCGGTTGTAGGGGCTGGCTTGGGGGCTGACGTGGGGGCCGGAGCGGCAGCAGGCGCTTTTGCCGCAGGAGAAGGCGCGGCGCTGCCGCCAGCCTTCTCGCCGCCGCTTGCTGGCGCAGGTGAAGCCTCTCCCGCGCCGGACGGCGAAGACGCTTCAGAGGTGGAAGACGCCGAAGACGCGCCTTCGTCCTTTATGCCTTTGCGGTAGCCATAATCGTCAACATACCAGCCGCCGCCCTTGAGGACAAACGAGGTCTGCGACATGATGCGCGGCGAGGCCGTGCCACATTTGGGGCAAGGCTCCTCGCCCTGGTCGGAGGGGCTTTTTACCCATTCCTCAAAGCGGTGCTGACACTGGGGACACTGATATTCGTAAATAGGCATGATTACGCTAAAAGACGGCTAAACACTGTGTTGTTACGACCGCGCCGCCACAGACTTGGGTCTGTACGCCGCCCGTCAAATGCTCAAGCTCCGCCGCGCGGGGCGTAAAGCCCCATCCGGCGACAGGAAATGCGCGCAAAAAACTCAAACGCCACAACCTGCTTAAACTTGCACATGACACAAGAGGGCTGCTGCCGATGCAGCCCCCTCTTGGGCAGAGCACCCTTGAGAACATACATTCCCAAAGGATACGACACGCCAGTTATGACGCTTGCCAGCGCGGATGAACCGCGCCCGCGTCTTCACGGCGAGCGCCTGCTCACGCAGCCGCCAGAGCAGTTTCAACGTGAAAATGCTCTAAAGCGACACGGCCCTGCGGGCCTCATCAAAAACCTGAGCCTAGGCAGCAGCCTTGGCTTCACGCACGCGCTGCTTCAGGCGCTGAGCGCGACGATGACGGCGACGGGCCAGTTCTTTCTTACGTTCGATCTTTTTGTGAGCCATGTTTTCCTCCGGGGTGAGCCCCATTGATATAAGTCGGTATTCATAGGCTCTTTCTTTTACAAAGTCCAGCCCAATATGGCTGGAATGCGCGGCAGGCGCGCTTTTGCACATGGCGACGGCCTATGTCTTCCATTTTTGGCGACGCGCCAGGGCAAGAAAAAACAGGTTCCGCGCCGCGTTATGCCCCGCGCCAAGCGTAACGCGGCTTAAGCGTCGGCAGCTTACGCTCAGTCCTGAGTGGGGGCCTGCCTGTCATAAAAACCGCTGATGCCTTGCCCCACGCGCAGTTCACAACCAGTAAACCCGTGCTGGACAAGAATCTCTTTCACCCTTTCCGCAAGCTCTGGGGGCAGCGTCTCCACCTGAAGCACCGGGGCTGGCGTAAGCCGCAGGCGCAGGTCGCCCAGAGGCGGAACAGTTTTTTCAGCGTCAGCCCCCTGGCCCACGACGTTTTCCCCGTGTGCCCCGCAGGCCGCGCATGCCGCGCCGGGCTTCTCAACCACGCCTGTCGCCGTTGCGGCGGAGGAGTTTTCAGAAACATGCGAGGCTTCCAGCCCTGCCAGCGCTTCTTCGGCAGCGGCCAGACGCGCCAGCACGTCCGCATCCGGCTCAAGACCGTAGGCCAGCCGGGTAAGCAGACAGGGCCGCGCGCGCTGATCGGGATCATCCAGCCCCGTGGCCCGCGCCGCCGCGCGGATGGCGGCCTTGTCCATGCCCGATTCCGCAAGGGGCGAAACCACACCCGCTTCCTGCAAAGCGCGCAGGCCGGGCCGGAACGCCACAAGGTCGTCAGCATTGCTGCCGTCGCAAAGAACGCGCCCCTGCTGTCCGGCCTGCGCCAGCGCCGACCCGATGGCCGCCAGCAGGCCCGTTTTGCAGGCATAGCAGCGCTGGCGGCTGTTGGTCGACACCTCCGGCAGGGACAGCGGGTCAAAATCCACCACAAGCAGGGGCAGGCCGCGC
Organism: Desulfovibrio sp. MES5; assembly: GCF_002237645.1. GTDB lineage: Bacteria > Desulfobacterota > Desulfovibrionia > Desulfovibrionales > Desulfovibrionaceae > Desulfovibrio. The sequence goes on along the minus strand of NZ_MJUZ01000005.1, from coordinate 47,280 downwards.
CCTTTGGCCCAGGCGAGCGCGTGGGCGCTTTCTCCAGCCGGGATGTGCGGGCCGCGCGCGTGCACTGCCAGCACGTCGCAACCGCTCAGCAAGGCCGCATGGCTGAGAAAGCGGCTGTCTATGCCGCCGGAAAAGGCCACCACCAGCGGCGGCATGGCCCGCAGCAGCCGCGCCAGCGCCTGGGGCAGAGCTTGAGCCTGGGGCAGGCCTTTGGCCTGCGCCGCGTCCGTGAGTCCGGCTGCTGGGGCGTTTTCCGCCGCATTGGCGGCTGGCCCGCTGTGGGCGTTTATGACGTGGTGCTTGTGGATCATGTGGTGCTGACGCTCCTCTGACGTGCCCCTGGCGCTCTTGAATGGAGGGCGGGCGGGGTGCACGCGGCGCAACAGCGCCATAAAAGCGGGGTGGGGGCCTCTTGGCCCCCATCCAAAACCCTTTCCGCTGCCCGGCCTACCAGGTCAGGCGCATCTTGGCCCCGTGCGCGGCCATGTATTCCTTGCACTCACGGATGCTGTACTGCCCGTAGTGCACGATGGAGGCAATGAGGGCCGCCGAAGCCCCGCCCGTGGTCACGGCTTCCAGCATGTGACGCGGTTCGCCCGCCCCGCCCGACGCGATGACGGGCAGAGACACGGCATCCACAATGGCGCGGGTCAGTTTGAGTTCGTAGCCGTCCTTGGTGCCGTCCGCGTCGATGGAGTTGACGCACAGTTCGCCTGCGCCCAGTTCCTGACAGCGGCGCGCCCAGGCAATGGCGTCCAGCCCCATACGCTTGCGACCGCCGTGGATGACAATTTCATACCCGGATGGAATCTCTGGGCTCACGGGCACGGCCAGCACGTCCATGCCCACTGTTATGGCCTGCGAGCCAAAGGCGTCAGCCCCCTGACTGATGAGGTGGGGATCCTTGACCGCCGCCGAATTTATGGAGACCTTCTCCGCCCCGGCCAGCAGCACGGCGCGCATGTCGGTCACGCTGGAAATGCCGCCGCCCACGGCAAAGGGAATGAAAATCTGTTCCGCGACGCGCTCCACCACATCCAGAAAAATGCCCCGCGCCTCGGCCGAAGCCGTAATGTCGTAAAAAACGATTTCGTCCGCGCCTTCTTCATAGTACCGGCGCGCGCTTTCCACCGGGTCGCCGATATCCTCGTTGCCCACAAATTTGACGCCCTTGGTCAGACGCCCATTACGCACGTCCAGGCAGGGTATTACCCGTTTACTGAGCATGGCGCGCCTCCCGCGAATTCTGGCAGTATTTGTAATAATTGCGCAGCAGGTTCAGGCCGGGCCGTCCGCTTTTTTCCGGATGAAACTGGGCGGCCCAGAGGCCCTCGCGCCCGTAAAGCGAGCAGAAGGTGCGCCCGTAGGTGGTGGTGGCCAGCACCAGCGAAGGATCGGGCTCCACATAATAGCTGTGCACAAAGTAATACTCCGCCATGGGCTCTATGCCTTCAAGCAGAACGCAGGGCGCTACGGCCTCAAGACTGTTCCAACCCATGTGGGGCACTGGCGCAGGGGCGCCGTCCTCCTGAAGCATGCCGTCTTCAAAAAGGCGGCTGATGCCGGGTACGATGCCAAGGGTCGTGGTGTCATTCTCTTCACTGCGTTGCAGCAATATCTGACAGCCAAGGCATATGCCGAGCAGGGGCTGCCCCCTGCGCACCACCTGCCGCAGGGCTTCGTCCATGCCCGATTCCGCCAGCGCGCCCATGGCCTGCCCTGCGGCTCCCACGCCAGGAAAAATGACTCCCCCGGCACTTTCGAGCGTTGCGGGGTCTGCCGTTATGGCGCAGGGTATGCCCAGGTGTTCCAGAGCGCGGCGCACGCTCGTCTGATTGCCCGCCTTGTAATCCAGAATGGCCAGCATGGTGCTTCCTTACTGTGTTGCGCAGCCCGGGCCAAAGCCCTGACTGCCTTGTGCGCGGAGAAGGCGAAAGCATACATTTTTGCAGGGCGACAGGCAACGCGCCGCCGCCGACCCTGAAGGCGAGGGATCGCGTTGCAATACTTTGTGGGGAAAGACCCTTTTAAAAAAGGGTCGCCTACTCCACGTCCCCATCCCCTAAGGAAACGCTGATTTATTCCGGTTGGCGGCGTTGCTTCACTTTTTTTGAAGCAGTCAAGGACGGAAGAGCCCCACTCCTGCTTCAAAAAAAATTGCGCCTTGCCAAACGAAATAACTGCACGTTTCCATGAGGCTCTTTAATTAGTGCTTCCCTAAAATTTTTATCCAGGGATAATCCAACAAGTTTACGGCGTTCTGACCTGGAGCTGCGGGCAGCAAAAACAGCCTTTCAAACAACACGCCGCCTCAACATGCACACGCCCTAGTGACAAGAATTAAAATCACGCTTATTATAAAAACCGTGAAGAAGACTATAGCTATTATACTGTTTTTAAAAAGTTTTTATAATTTGATTTTGACAAAACCCGGGGGCCGCCATGTATTTTCCCACTGCCGGCATTGAATGCCACCCGCTGCTGCCCTTTGGCGTGGCCCTGGGCATATCCTTTTTTACGTCCATGGGCGGCATCTCGGGCGCGTTTCTTTTACTCCCTTTTCATATGAGCGTGCTTGGGTATGTGAACCCCAGCGTCAGCGCCACCAACCAGTTTTTCAACGTGCTGGCCTGTCCGCCCGGCGTCTGGCGTTACTGGCGTGAAGGCAGGCTTGTCTGGCCATTGACCCTCACCGTGGCCGCCGGAACCTTGCCGGGGGTTTTTCTCGGGGCGCTCATACGCATCAACTGGTTGCCAGACCCGGCAAAATTCAAGATATTCGCCGGGCTGGTGCTGCTGTACGTCGGCGGGCGCATGGCCGTTACCACCTGGAAGGCCCGGCGCAACAAGACGGAAAATATGCGGGCGGGCGGCTCGGCAGCAATAAATGCCGCAGGTCGGCAGCCTGTCACAGACCGCTGCGCCGTGCTGGAGTGGAACAGCCGCTCTCTTGTTTTTGTTTTTCAGGGAAAAAACCATACCGTTTCCACCCGCAAACTGGCCCTGCTCAGCCTTGTCGTCGGCCTTGTGGGCGGCATATACGGCATTGGCGGCGGCGCGATCATGGCGCCTTTTCTGGTTTCCTTTTTTGCGCTTCCGGTTTATGCCGTGGCCGGAGCAACACTTTTTGCCACTTTCCTCACATCAGTGGCAGGGGTGAGCTTTTACTTTCTGCTGGCCCCCTTTTATCCGGACATGGCCGTCGCGCCCGACTGGCGCATGGGCCTGCTGGTGGGGCTGGGCGGCATGTGCGGCATGTATCTTGGCGCACGCTGCCAGAAATACGTGCCCGCCACTTTGCTGAAATGCCTTCTGGCGGCCATTTTGCTCTTTACAGCCATACGGTATTTGGGCCAAAGTTTCTAACGGTCGCCTGCCTTTGTCTGGGGCGGCCCATTCAAAGGATACGGCATGAATTCGAATTCCCGGCTGCCCATTGGACTTTTTGACTCCGGCATGGGCGGTCTTACTGTTTTCAAGGCTCTGGCCAAGCGCCTGCCCGGCGAAGATCTGCTCTACCTCGGCGATACAGCCCGGCTGCCCTACGGCACAAAGGGTCGTGACACCATCATCCGTTATACGCTCAGCGCCGCGCAAAAGCTGGTGGACATGGGCGTCAAGATGCTGGTGGTCGCCTGCAACACGGCCACAGCGGCTGCCCTGCCCGCTTTGCGTGAGCATTTTGCCCCCCTGCCCGTTCTGGGCGTGGTGGAACCAGGATCTCAGGCAGCGGCAGAGGCCAGCCGCAATGGACGCATCGTGGTGCTGGCCACGGAGGCCACCATCAACGGCGGCGCTTACCAGCAGGCCATTGCGCGCATCCGGCCCGATGCCGTGGTGCTGACGCGCGCATGCAATCTTTTTGTCTCGCTGGCTGAAGAGGGCTGGATGAACGGCCCCCTGGTTGAAGGCATCATCCGCCGCTACCTTGAAGGGCTTTTTGATGCGCCGGATAATAAGGCCGCCGATGACGCCGCGCTTCTGCCCGACACTCTGGTGCTCGGCTGCACGCACTACCCCCTGCTTCAGGACGCACTGCGTCAGGTCGTGGGGCCGGACGTGCATATTGTGGACTCCGCCGCCACCACAGCGGAATTTGTGGCGCAAGAGCTGAACACTCTGCACCTGCTGCACCCGGACAGGGCAGCCGCTGCCAGCGACGCCGCAGGAAAGCGTCAGGGTGAAAGCCGCTTTCTGACCACAGACCACGTAACCCGTTTTATCCGCACGGGCAGCCTGTTTTTGGGCCGCGACATGACAGAAGACGAAGTCACACTGGTGGACCTGTAGGCTGTAATTTTATTTTCAAATATTTCATCCTACTAACAGTAACCATACCCGGGCGCACAGCCCCGCTGAAGCGAATATTTTTTTGCCGCGCGAGCCAAAAAGCTTGAACGGCGCGCATTTCTCGCTTTTTCGTTGACAGAAAAACAGCGCTAACGTAATGAGACAACAGTCTGACGGCGCAAAAAACGTCAATGTTCAAAATCCCCCATGGCGCGGCAATGCCGGGTTGGCATATCCGTGACTATCCCATGCGAGATCGGCCCGTCGGGCCACCCCCCTATGGCCATACCTTTGCGTGTGGTCCGATATGGCATCAATCAGGGAACAAACCGAAATCCTTTATGGAGAAGCATCATGACTAAAGCTGAGCTTGTTGAAAAAATCCATGCCAAAGCCGGCCTTCCCACCAAGGCTAAAGCTGAAGAAGCCCTTGACGCCGTAGTGGCTTCCCTGCGTGAAGCCCTGGCCTCTGGCGAATCCGTGACCTTTACCGGATTTGGCAGCTTCAAGGTTGTGGAACGCGCCGCCCGTAAGGGTCGTAACCCCCGCACTGGCAAGGAAATCACCATTCCGGCCAGCAAGGTTGCCAAATTCACGCCCGGCAAGGGTCTGAAAGACGCCATCAAATAACTTTGGCTTAAGTAAGTTTTTGCGGCGCGCTCTCCTTTTCGGGAGAGCGCGCTTCTTGTTTATGGTCGGCCACCTTCAAGCCCAGCCCCCTGCCAGCCCAAAACAGCGCGGACAGACTGCGGCGCGCTTGCGCGAACAGACCCGCCGCGCCTACGCGAATTATGACGCGAATCATGCGCGGGGCATCGCGCCAGCTGCGGGCACCGAGCCGCCAGGGCTGATCCCTGTAAATGCTCTATTGAATTTCAACCCGGAATACATTACTAGCTTGGATTACGCCAACGCGCGCACCCTGCGGAGGGGTGGCAGAGCGGTTGATCGCGGCGGTCTTGAAAACCGTTGAAGGTGTGAGCCTTCCGGGGGTTCAAATCCCTCCCCCTCCGCCATAAAAGCATTGTATGCAGCCCCATAAAGCCCCAAGGCCGTATGGGGCTTCTTTTTTTCTCCCGCGCTCCTTAATGCTTGCAGGGCGTTTTGTCGTCTCCCGCCAGTTGCGGAAAAACACAGAGGCTGCTACAGAAAAACATAGACCACAGTTATGTTTACAGGGACGGGCCACTGCGCCTGCTCTCTATCCGCGCCCGTCTGCCTTCATCAGTCAGCTCAGGGCTCCAGCGGACGGCACCCCCCACATTCCGAGTAAAGACGGAATGGCCATGTAGCCCGCAGTATGGTCTGTCGGGCTTTTTTTGTCAGATGCAGGGCGCGAGCCCCGCACCGTACACCGGCCACCGTGGAGGAAAGCCAATGAAGCTGGGCGTCAAACTTATGCTGTCATTCCTGTCTGTCATCGCCATTCTTCTTGTTCTTTCGGGCGTTGGCATCAAAAATCTCGACGCAATGAACTCACGAGTGCGTGAAATCGACAGCACGTGGCTGCCGGCGGTCATTGCCGTTCAGGCCATGAACATTCAGATTAATGCCGTTCGGGCGGACCTCGCCGCCATCATGTCGCAAAACTACGCGGACGAAATCCGCAAGTATGAGGCACGAATCCAGCAGTCCCTGCAAATCATGCAGGAAAACCGCGAGGTATTTCTCACGCTCATGCAATCCCTGCCCGCAGGCCTTATTGGCACGGACAAGGAACTCATAGAGCGCATTGACGCGCTGTCCGTCGAGGCCGCCGAAGTGCGCGAAGGGATGATCAAAAGCATGCTCAACGGTCGGCGCGGCCTGGCGGTGTCTACCTTTGACAGCAAATACAGCCCCCTTTTCGACAAAATGGCCGAGGCCTGCGCCGAACTGGTCAAGCGCAACGTCACCGGCAGCCAGCAGGCCGCGGGCGACGCTTCGGCCATTGGCGGGCAGGCGCGCGCCACCTCCCTGATTCTGGCCGGGATCGCCATCATCTGCGCGGTGGGCATCTGCCTGTATCTCACGCGCTCCCTCAGCAGGCAGCTTGGCAAGGACCCCGGCCAGCTGGCCCTTATCGCCCGGCGTGTAGCCGGGGGCGATTACAGCATGGACAACGACACGGCGCGGCGCGGCGTCTACGCCGACATCGTGGCCATGGTGGAGGCCCTGCAAAAGCACATAGAGCGGGCACGCCAGGAGTCGGAAAAGGCCGTGGAGCAGTCGCGCATGGCGGCGGAAGCATTGGGCAAAGCCGAAGCCTCGGAAGAAAACGCCAAAAAGAAAACAGCGGCAATGCTTGCTGCAGCCCAAAAGCTTGAGCTGGTTGCCGAGGCCGTGAGCGCTGCTTCCACCCAGCTTTCTGTCCGCATTGAACAGTCCGACAAGGGGGCGGTCGCCTCGGCCCGGCGGCTGGCCGAAGCCGCCAGCGCCATGGACCAGATGAACGCCACCGTGCACAACGTGGCCCGCAACGCCGCCGAGGCATCGGCGGCATCGCATGAAACGCGCGAAAAGGCGGTGGCCGGAGCCAGTATAGTGGAACAGGCCGTCCACAGCATAGGCCAGGTGCATGAGGTTTCGCTGCGGCTCACGGAAAATATGGGGCAACTCAATGATCAGGCCCAGGCCATCAGCAATATCATGAACGTTATTTCCGACATCGCGGACCAGACCAACCTGCTGGCCCTCAATGCCGCCATTGAGGCGGCGCGTGCCGGTGAGGCCGGGCGCGGCTTTGCTGTTGTGGCTGACGAGGTGCGCAAGCTGGCCGAAAAAACCATGGTTTCAACGCACGATGTGGGCAATGCCATCAGGGCCATCCAGGAGAGCACGGCCACAAGCATGGCCGCCATGGGCACTGCGGCCGCCCAGGTGAACAAGGCTACGGAATTCGCCAGCCAATCCGGTCAGGCTCTGGGCGAGATAGTCACCACCGTTGAAGGCGCGGCGGATCAGGTCAATGCCATTGCTGCAGCCAGCGGACAGCAGTCTGTGGCCAGCGACGAAATCAACCGCACCATTTCTACGGTCAACGAGGCCGTGCAGCAGACGGCCCGGGCCATGAGCGACGCCTCACGAGCCGTCGGCGATCTGATGCGGCAAACTGGCACTCTGACATCTCTTATTGCGGAAATGCGAGACGAAGAGTATAAATAGTAAATCTTTCTGGTTAACTGTCTTCTGAAGCCGAGTCACGCGACGACGGAAGACTGCCATGCGCCGCTGGTCTGCCCTTACGGGCAGGCTGGCGAAGTGCTGCAGTTGTGCAGGCATGGCCTGTCCACTTTCTCTTGAGCCATGAACCAGCATTTCAATCCCACGCTCACGTGGCTGTGGCGATCCTGCCCTGCCATGCTGCACGCTGCTTGTCTACGGCCTCAACCGCCCGTTGTCAGGCATGCGCCGTCACCCCCTTTTCCCAGCCCGCCTCCCGACACGGTCCCACCGCAAAACTGACGCCTGCCTGCCTCAAAACTGAGGCATAACGCTTCATGCCCGGCGCGACCAGGGTTTTCTTGCGCGTCATCCAACAACATCAAGCCCGCTGTTTTCACACGGCCATCAGGCGGAAAGTCCACACGGACCGACCTGGAGAATCGTCATGCTCAGAGCCATCAGCATTTCGCAGCGCATCACGTTTTTTGTAGTTCTTATGATAGCCATGACCATAGCCATGGCTGTTTTGTCCTTCTTCATGACCAACAGCGTCATTGACCAAGGAACCCTCGTGGCCAGAAATCAGCTGCTTGCCTCGCAACGCGCCCGCATCAAGGATGTGACCCACTCCTCCGCTCTGGGCCTGGAGGCCATGACCAAGGGGCTGCCGCAGCAGGAACAGCTGCGCATCATTACGGACTATGTGGAAAAATCCCGTTTTGAAGACGACGCTTCGGGCTACTTCTATGTCTATGAGGGCACGGTCTGCGTGGCCCACCCCACGCAAAAACAGATCATCGGCAAAGACCTGTCCGGCACGGCTGACAAACAGGGCGTACACTACGTGACGGAGCTGCAGAAAGCCTCGGCCAAGGGCGGGGATTTTGTGGATTTTATCTTTCCCAAGCCCGGCGCGGGCGACGTGTTCAAGCTCGGCTATGCCGAAAACGTGCAGGGCACGCCGTACTGGATAGGAACCGGCGTTTATATTGATAATGTGGACAGGGACGAGATCAAACTGCACAACACCATGCGCGAGCTGCTCGTAAACACGCTTACCACCTATGGCGGGAGCTTTCTGACCATCCTGCTGCTCCTTGTGATCCCCCTTTCCTACCACCTGGTGACGTCCATCACCCGGCCTTTGGGCAAAATCACCGGCCAGGCCCGGACTGTGGCCGCAGGCGACCTTGAGGTGCATATCGAGCCCACGGGCAGGGACGAAGTGGCCGTGCTGGAGCAGGCCCTGCGCGACATGGTCGGCAACCTCAAGCGGCTTATCAGCCAGGCGGCGGAAAAGAGCCGTCAGGCCGACGCGGCCGCCGCCGAAGCCAGAGCTGCCCAGAGCGAGGCCGAGCAGGCGGGCAAGAACGCGCAGGCCAGGACAGCCGCCATGCTTGTGGCCGCAGACAAGCTGGAACAGGTGGCTCACGTGGTCAGCACGGCCTCAACGCAGCTTTCGGCCCAGATCGAGCAGTCAGACAGAGGCGCGCTGGATTCTGCCCGCCGCCTGACTGATGCCGCCACCGCCATGAACGAGATGAACGCCACTGTGCAAAGCGTGGCGCGCAATGCGTCCGAGGCTTCCGCCGCTTCGCACGACACGCGTGAAAGGGCCGTTGCCGGGGCGCGCATTGTGGAGCAGGCCGTATACAGCATAGGGCAGGTGCACGAGGTCTCGCGCCGCCTCACGGAAAATATGGGGCAGCTCAACGACCAGGCCCAGGCCATCAGCAAGATCATGAACGTCATTTCCGACATTGCCGACCAGACAAACCTGCTGGCCCTCAACGCGGCCATCGAGGCGGCCCGCGCCGGTGACGCCGGGCGCGGCTTTGCCGTTGTGGCCGACGAGGTGCGCAAGCTGGCCGAAAAAACCATGGCGTCCACCCATGATGTGGGCAATGCCATCAAGGCCATTCAGGAAAGCACGACCAAGAGCCTCACAGCTATGGAAAGCGCTTCGGAGCAGGTGGATCAGGCCACGCAGTTCGCCAACCAGTCCGGCCAGGCCCTCAGCGAAATCGTCACCACGGTAGAAGCCACGGCAGACCAGGTCAACGCCATTGCCGCCGCCAGCGAACAGCAGTCCGCCGCCAGCGAGGAAATCAACCGCTCCATCACCTCGGTCAACGAGGTGGTGCAGCAGACCGCCCAGGCCATGGACGAGGCGGCACGGGCCGTCGGCGATCTGGCGCGTCAGGCGCACAGCCTGACCGACCTCATCGCGGACATGAAAAAATAAGTGCCCCAAGCCCGCCTCGGGCTGCGTCGGCCGTGAAAGACTCGGCCCAGCGCTGACAATGAAAGTCCCTCCGGCCCATACGGGCCGGAGGGACTTTCACACAACAATAGACTAGACTACCTTTGAAATGCTTCACATTTCACGTTGTCATTCTGCCGAAAAATACGATCGTTGGCAGAATCTGCGCCTCGTTGCGGCGTGCTGCGCTCTCGCGCAGCACCAGAACATATAACTCCGTCAAAATTACATTGCGCTAACCCGCATGGCAGGCTTTGCCCCTTGTCCACCGGGCCGCAACGGGCAAAGCGCCAACATCCCAATGACTGCACAAAAGCAGTATTGGCATTTATTTATGCATGCATGCACCGTACGAGCGTGTTGTAAGCTTTGAAAATGAAGATTCTCAAAGTTACTCTACTCTGAGAAGGGGGATGTGTCTATTCTTCAAGCCAGGAGTCGTCTTCCAACACAGTGTAACCGCGCACCACGAGATAATTCACGCCATCGACCTCTTCATGCTGGCCGGTAACTTCCACAGGAAGGCTGACTTCATCGTCAAGGTCAACACCAGCTCCACGAGGTACAATACGGTATTCCACGTCGTCCTGGATCACGGCCACCCTGGCCTGCCGCGCATCCACAGAGCGCGGCACTGCCGTAACATATCCTTTGATAGTAAGGGGACTCTTGTTCATATGCTGTCTTATTGCCTTTAATAAGCCGATTTTTTTCGCTATAGCGCCTTTCATGCGGCGATGCAAGGTTTCTTGGCCACGGAAACTGACCTTTTTTTGCACGACCAGCCGTAATAAAGGGCACAAGAGAGCAAGCGAAACAAAATCGGCCTGGCGGGCCCATTACAGGCCGCACTTCTTCATAAGCTCATACCAGTGCCCGCGCGATATGCCAGCCAGCGACGCAGCCTTGCGCACGTCGCCGCCGGTGACGGCCCATACGCGGCGCACATAGGCTTCTTCGGCCTGAGCCTTCCACTGGCGCAGCGCTGGCAGGCCCTCTTCCGGGCCGGAAAGCGGCGGCAGACCGGCAGATGCGCACGCAGCGCCGCCTGAAGGAACGCTGGAAGCGTGAAATCCGCTGGCAGCGGGTTGTGCGGCAATGCTGGCGGCAGCTTCGGCAAAGCCGCCTTCCTGCCCCCGGCCCATGCGGCGGCGCGCCTCGTCCACGCGCATACGGGTGGGCATATGCACAGGCAGGAGCAGGTCGCCCTGCCCGGCGGCCAGACAGGCGCGCTCTATGCAGTGGATCAACTCGCGCACATTGCCGGGCCAGGAATATTCCATAAGTATGTCAAGCATTTGCCCGGAAATAGCCTTGCCGGGCAACTCATTGTGCAGGCAGAAGCGGCTGACGGTCTGCTGGGCCAGCGCGGGAATCTCGTCCCTTCTCTCGCGCAGGGGCGGAATGACGATGGTGAGCCCCTGAAGGCGGAACAGCAGGTCAGAGCGAAAGGTCCCATCCCTGGCCATGATTTCGATGTTTTTATTGGTGGCGGCCACAAGGCGAAAGTCGCTGCTGACCTCGCGTACTTCACCCACGGGCCTGAACCGCTTGAGTTCAAGGGCGCGCAAAAAAGCGCCCTGCATGGCCTGTGGCAGGTCGCCCACCTCATCAAGAAAAAGCGTGCCCTTGTTGGCCGCCAGCAAAAGCCCTTCCCGCGCCCTGTCCGCCCCGGTGAACGCGCCACGGCTGTGTCCGAAAAGATGGCTCTCCACCAGGGTTTCAGGCAGCGAGGCGCAGTCCACCGTCACAAAAGGGCGCGCGGCCCTCGCGCTGTTGCGGTACAGGGCCTTGGCAAAAACTTCCTTGCCTACCCCGGTTTCGCCCAGCAAAAGAACATTGACCTCGCTCTGCGCGGCCTGGGCCAGAAGTTTCAGGGCGCGGCTCATGCCCGCGCCCGCCCCCAGAATATGGCCGCTGTCCACCAGCAGGGATTCCGGCCCCGGAACTCTGTTTGTGCGGCAGGTCAGCACATGGCGCAAACACTGCTCAATATCGCGCACCTTCAAGGGTTTGGTCAGAAACTCCCAGGCGCCAGAGCGCAGGGCAACCTCGGCAGCGTCGCCGTCGCCGTGCCCAGTAATGATGACGACATCGGGCACGCCGGGCAGGTGGGCAAAGTCGCCCTGCCACTCAAGGCCGCTGCCGTCGGGCAGCCAGACGTCAAGAAGCACGACGTCCACGCCCTGACGGCCCATCTCCAGCCCCTGACTGAGGTTCTCCGCCAGCAGCACTTCGTGCCCCATGCGCGTGCACACCACCTCGACCATGGTGCGCATGAGCGCCTCGTCATCCACCACGAGAACACGGGCCATCAGCAGCCTCCCTTGCAGCCCGCCTGGGCCGTGCCTGCCACGATGCCCGCCGCCGGGTCCGGCAGAAATGTTTTGCCCGGCATGGCGTCCACGCTGTCCATATCTTTGCCCAGTTCCTTGTCCAGCTCTTTATCCAGCATATCCAGAGCCTCCCGCAGAGCGGCGCGCATCCGGGTCACGGCCTGCCCAAGATCGGCCTTTTGCGCTTTCTCCACATGGCAGGCCCGCTCGCGCAGCGCGTCAAAACGCATGGTTCCGGCGGAGTTCTTGACGGCATGCCCCAGACGCCGCAGGCAGACATCATCGCCTGCGGCCAAAGCCGCTTCCAGTTCCGCGTCACGGGTGCGCAAATCCCCCCGCAATACCCCAGCCAGCTGCGTCAGCAACTGGAGGTCGTGATCCAGCGCGTCCATGGCTGCTGGCCTGTTCCAGAGCGCCAGCGCCTCCTCCCCGTGCGTGCCGGGGTCGCCCCCAAACCCTGCTTCGAGGCCCTGTGAAGCGGGGCGGGCTGTAGATTCGGCCTGGCCAAAAAATTCAGACTGGCCAGAAGATTCGGGCATGCAGCGCGGGGCTGGCACGGTGGGGCTTTCCTCCGGGGCAGACGCGCAGGCATGAACAGTGGACGCCGCAACAGCGAATTTCTCGCCAACGCAGACCTTGCCCGCAGCCAGCCCGCCAGACGGCGGAGCAGCGCCAGCAGGGGCGCGCCTTGAATCTTCAGCCGTCAGCAGGGAGGCCAGTTCCTTGCGCAGCACGGCAAAGGTCAGGGGTTTGAGCAAAACGAGATCAGCCCCCAGCTCCTTGCAGCGCCGCCTGTCTTCCTCGTCAAGGGCGGCGGTGTAAATGACGGTTTTTTGCCGCGCCGGAACGTCGGCATGGCCGAGGCGCACGGCCTGCAACACATCAAGCCCGCTCATGTCGGGCATACGCGCGTCAAGAATAGCCAGATCCCACGGCCCCTGACCAAGGGCGGCCAGAGCGGCCTTGCCGTCGCGCGCCATACGCACGCACGCGCCCTCAGCCCGCAGCATGTGTTCCATAATATACCTGTTGGCCTCATTGTCTTCGGCCACAAGAATGCGGCGGCCCGCAAAACAGCCGTTTTCTGAAGGGAGATCGGCCCCGCTGCCCGCATCCGCAGCGGATCCGTGGCAGCGCCTGCGCCAGCGTCGGGCAGCACGCATTCTGCGGCGCAGGGCCGGATTGGGGACGGCGTGGGGAGCGACGCGGAGCATGGCGCAGAGCCGGAACACGGAGCGGAACGCGGCGCAGTCAAGGCTGGCGACTCAAATTTTGTGGAAAGCGCAGCCGCTGCGGGCGACTCAGACCCGGCGGACGATTCCGGCTCTGTGCAAAGCCCAGGCAAACACGGCGGCATGGCCGCTCCGACGGCTCCGGCTACCGTGCATTGCCCGGCTTCCGGCGCAGCGCCAGCTCCGTACGGCGACGCTGCGGCGGCCTGACTGTCATGCCTTTTGCCGCTCTTTTTTTCGTCAGTGCAGCCGGGCAGTTGCAGGCATACCTCAAGAGCAAAGCAGGATCCCCTGCCCGGCGCTGAGGTCACCGTCACATCCCCGCCCATACGGCGGGCAATGGTGCGCGCGATATACAGCCCAAGCCCCGTGCCGGGAGCCGACGACGCGTCGCTACCCCGCTGGAAGCTTTCAAAGATGCGCTCGGCGTCTTCGACGGGCAGGCCCGGCCCTGTATCCTGCACCAGAATTCTGAGGCACAGGGAATCAGCCGGGCCAAACGGTGCGCCCCCCGACTTTCGCCCGGTGGGCCCCACGCAGATGCGCACCCGGCCAAGCTCGGTAAATTTCACCGCATTGCTCACAAGGTTGCCCAGGGCCTGACGCAAGCGAAAACTGTCGCCCACCACGGCGTCCGGCAGTTGCGGGTCCACGTCCAGATCAATATCCAGCCCCTTGGCCTCGGCCACTGGCCGGAACAGGACGGTGCAGCCTTCAAGGGCCGCGCGCAATGAAAAGGGATCAGCGCGCAGTTGCAGCGCGCCCTGTTCAAGGCTTGCGTGGTCGGTGACGTCGCGCACCATTTCCAGCAGGGCGCTGCCTGCCTGCGTCAGATACCGCAGGGCGCTTCTGCGTTCCTTTTCCGGCATGGCCTTTTGCTGCAAAAGTTCGCTCATGCCCAGTATGGCCGTCAGCGGGGTGCGCATGTCGTGGCTCAGACGCGCCATAAAGGCGCTCTTCATGCGGCTGGTTTCTTCGGCCAGCCAGCGCCGCCGCGTGAGATTGAGCGTAAGCCCGCCGATGGCAAGCACGCCCGTCAGGCCCAGCAGCGAATAGAGCAGGCGCATGTTGCGCTGCTGCAGACCCGCATTGTGCATATAGGCCTCGGCGTTCTGGCTGACGCTGATGCCGCCGAGCACCTCGCCCACCGTGCGGCCCAGGTGGCAGCGCAGGCAGCTTTCCTGCGCCACAAGCACGCTGAGCAGGCGCAGTTTACCCTGCCCGTCCGTTTCCGGAGCGCTGAAGATTTCCTGCGCCCCTTCGGTACACTGCCCAAGGGCATCGGACTCCCAGGCATCGGCCTTGTTTTCCGGCCGCAGGGGCACATTGCTGATGATGCTGATGCCAATGCCCGGTTCTGAATTGCGTTCAGCCAGTTGGCGGCTCATATAGGCGGGATTCATGAGCACGAGAGTGCGCCCGTCCGCAGTGTCCACAGTCCGTTCGGCTTCGGGCAACCAGGGATTGGCCTGCCCGTATGCGCTTTTCAGCACATAGACGCCGCCGTGGGCCGCATTCCAGTTACGCGCGTCCATAAGCTGTCGCGCAACCGTGGATAATCTGGTATGCTCCAGTTCAAGCCTGTGGGCTTCATCAACGCGCGCGGCCTGACGGTAGAGCGCGAGGGTGAAAACAAGCCAGAAAAAACAGGCAAGTAGGGGCAGCCAGATGGCCGGACCATTTTTTTTTGAGACAACGTGCGCCATGAATGCCTCGCATGTTGAGGAGGAGCAGAAGCTCAATCTGTTGTCATAATTTAATGAATTTTGTCATTTTTATCTGAACATGGCAATACCGCCAACGACCATTGCCAAAAAAATCACATAACACCCAAGTTTATTAAGCTTTTTTTCATGCCTCAAATATATGTACAAATGGTACGTTTTTTGATGGTATGTAGATCAGGATT
Organism: Desulfovibrio sp. MES5; assembly: GCF_002237645.1. Classification (GTDB taxonomy): domain Bacteria; phylum Desulfobacterota; class Desulfovibrionia; order Desulfovibrionales; family Desulfovibrionaceae; genus Desulfovibrio. Next base: position 32,106 of record NZ_MJUZ01000005.1, on the reverse strand, counting down.
GTGCTGTCATGGTGGCGGCACAATGGACGGTCTGCCTGGATCAACCGACCGTCCGGCGACCTTTCAGAGCATTTTCATTGTGAAATGCTCGGGCGACTGAATGGGCAGACGCCCGCCGTTACGGCGCATGTCCCCTGTTTACCTTGGGGCAGACCGTAACGGTTGTGGTTTAACCTTTGAGAATGCCTGTTCTCAAAAGTACTCTGCTTCAGCGGTTGTCAGCGCTCATGACTACGCAGGCTGCCAAGCCTGCCAGTGGGCGATACCCCCGCCCTGGAAATCTGAGTTTTCAGGGCGCATCTGCACTAGGAGCGAGTGAAGGAGGCTCTATGGGTACACCCCGCAATGGACCCTGGCTCAAATGGCTGTTGGGCGGCGTTGCGGCGGGCATGGTGCTACTGGGAGTTCTGGCGTACGCCATGACGACCACGGACCAGCGGCCGTTCTGCGCCAGCTGTCATATCATGCAGGAAGCTGCCGTTACCCAGAAAATGGGTGCGCACGCCAAGCTCTCATGCAATGACTGCCATGCCCCGCACAATCTTTTGGTCAAACTGCCGTTCAAGGCAAAAGAAGGGCTGCGCGACGTAGTGGGCAACATCACGGGGCACGATGTTCCGCATCCCCCAAGTCTGCATACTCGTGATGTGGTCAACGCCAACTGCAAGGCGTGCCATGCCCAAACCAACATCAACGTGGCCAGCATGGACGCCAAGCCTTACTGCGTGGATTGTCACCGGGGCGTCACCCACATGCGCATGCGGCCTATCAGCACAAGGACGGTAGCCTATGAATAAGCGAATTGTGACCACGGCCCTGGCTCTGGCCACGCTGCTGGGCGTTGCTTTGCTCAGCGGCTGTCAGGATGTTTCCACCGAGCTGAAGGCCCCCAAATATAAAACGGGCATCCCTGAAACCGAACTCAAAATGTCGGCCTTCAAGGGCCAGTTTCCGCAGCAGTACGCTTCGTATATGAAAAATAACGAAGACACGGTCATGACCGATTATAAAGGGTCGGTTCCCTATCACAAGAATGACAATGTGAACCCCCTGCCCAAGGGATTCAAACATGCCCAGCCCTACCTGAAAAACCTCTGGCTTGGCTACCCGTTCATGTATGAATACAATGAAACGCGCGGCCATACCCACGCCATTGACGACTTTGTGAACATTGACCGCATCAACCGTTTCGGCGCTGACGGCAAGGGCAACCTGCCCGCCACCTGCTGGAACTGCAAAACTCCCAAGATGATGGAGTGGGTCGGCCAGTATGGCGACAAGTTCTGGTCTATGGACGTCAACGACTTCCGCGGCAAGGACAAGATCAACGCCCATGAAGAAAGCATAAGCTGCGCACCTGCCACGATCCCGGCACTATGGAACTGCGCCTGTATTCCGAGCCCCTCAAGGATTGGCTCAAGCGCAGCGGCAGGGATTGGCAGAAGATAAGCCGCAACGAAAAGCGCATGCTCGTCTGCGCCCAGTGCCATGTGGAGTACTACTTTACCCACAAGGACAACGGCCCGGCCGCCAAGCCCGTCTTCCCCTGGGATAACGGCATGAACCCCGAAGACATGTATCAGTACTACAAGGGCCACGGCGCCAAGGGCGCGGACGGCAAGCCCGGCCCCTTTGCTGACTGGGTGCACGCTGCTTCCAAGGTGCCCATGATCAAGATGCAGCACCCCGATTACGAAACCTTCCAGGACGGTCCCCACGGCGCTGCCGGCGTTGCCTGCGCCGACTGCCACATGCAGTACGTGCGTGAAGACGGCAAGAAGATATCGAGCCACTGGATGACCTCGCCCATGAAGGATCCCGAAATGCGCGCCTGCCGCCAGTGCCACGCCGACAAGACCGCCGAGTACCTGCGTGGGCGTGTGCTGTACACCCAGAAGAAGACCTACGAACAGTTGCTCAAGGCACAGGAAATATCCGTCAAGGCCCATGAGGCCGTGCGCCTTGCCAATGCCTATGACGGCCACCGCGCCCCCAACTACGAAGTCCTCATGACTGAAGCGCGCGAAATGGTGCGCAAGGGCCAGTTGTTCTGGGACTACGTCTCTGCTGAAAACAGCGTGGGCTTCCATAACCCGGCAAAATCCCTCGACACCCTCATGACCAGTATGGAATGCAGCCAGAAGGCCGTTGACCTGGCCACCCAGGCCACGGAATTCGGCATCGCCCCGGCCCTGGCCGGCGACATCAAGGATATTGTGCCGCCCATCCTGACCATGAGCCGCAAGCTCCAGCAGGACCAGGAATTCTTGCAGAAGAATCCCTGGACCAAGCTGCTGCCCGTGCTGCCCAAGGCTGAACAGGTGTGGGAAGGCCAGGACCGCCTGACCTCGCAAGGCGGCCAGGCTGGTCAGAGCGACCAGCCCAAGTAGTTCCACGCAGCCATAACCTCCACAGGCTCTGTCTGCACAAGTCCGCCCGCGAACGCCACTGGCATTCGCGGGCGGACCCGTTTGTGACCGGGCTTGATAGCGCATCGTATCTTTTCTACTATGCTGTCTTGGCGTCCCCAAAACGGGCCCCTGGCAACCCTCCAATGCAAGGCCACGGCCCGGCCTGATCCAGACCGGGCAAGGCAAACGAGGCAAGAATGAAAAAGATTCTGGAGCCGGGCATTACCGGCACATCTGAAACCACGGTCAGTGAAGACATGCTGGCCTGCCGCGTTGGCAGCGGCCTTGTGGAAGTTTTTTCCACAGCCATGATGATAGCCTGGATGGAAGCCACCGCCGTGGCTCTGGTGCAGGACGCCCTGCCCGAAGGCATGACCACCGTGGGCACCAGGGTGGACGTGGCCCATGTGGCGGCGACCCCCTGCGGCATGAAGGTGACCTTCACCGCCGAACTGACGGCCATGTCCGCCAACGGCAAAGGACTGACCTTCAAGGTCAGCGCGCATGACGAAGCCGGGCTTATCGGCGAGGGCCTCCACGAGCGCGTTGTGGTAAACAAGGAAAAATTTGAAAGCCGCACCCGCGACCGCAAGGGCTGCGACTGCTGACGCCGTCCGCATCCGGCAGTCAAACCATTCCATAGGCTTTCGCTACAAAACTTGTTAGGCTGAGGCTGTCCGCACAGCCGGACACAAGGAGAATACCTATGAGCACTCTGACCTTCGTGGGCATTTCAGGCAGCCTGCGCCGCGCCTCCCGCAATTCGGGCCTGCTGCGCTGCTGCGCCGCCCATCTTCCCGAGGGCGTCCATATGGAGATCGCCAACATCTCCGCCCTGCCCTTCTATAATGAAGACATTGAAAAACCCCAGGCCGCCAAAGACCTCATTGCACAGGTCACCGCTGCGGACGCCCTGGTGCTGGCCTGCCCGGAATACAACTATTCCCTGGCTCCGGCCCTGAAAAACGCTCTGGACTGGGTCTCACGCGAACCCAACCTCGCGCCGCTTTCGGGCAAGGCCGTCTGCATCGTGGGCGCTGGGGGCGGCATGGGCACCAGCCGCAGCCAGTACCATCTGCGTCAGGTCTGCGTGTACCTGAACCTGCATGTGCTGAACAAACCCGAACTGTTTTCCAATGCCTTCAGCCCCTGCTTCGACGACAAGGGCAATGTGGTGGACGAGGCCCTCACCAAGCAGACCGCCGAAGTCATGCAGGCCCTTGCCCAGTGGACGCGCCAGCTCAAGAAGTAAGTTTTTGAAGCACGTTCGCGGTGCAATGCGCGCGCAATGGCGCTTTGAAATGCTTCGTGGGGGAGGAGACCTTTTGCAAAAAGGTCTCCTCCCCCACGCCCCCACCCCCTAAAACTCTTATTGTCTTTTTCACAGTGAACTGAAAACCCGCTCCGGCATGCCGGAGCGGGTTTTCAGTCTGCCTTTGCGGCAATGCATGGCTGACAGGGTGGAGGCGGCTTTGCTGCGTGTGCACGGCCTGCGGCGCGACCAGCACCGGAAATCTCATGCACGCAATCTATCGTTGAAACCTTGGGGTCTGATTTCTTAACGTTTTTGCGCTCTGGCGGCGGCGGGGACTTGCGCCTCGATGTTCTGCCGCACCATGATGGCCTTGGCCTCACGGCGGCGCAGGGCAATGGTGACTTCAGCGCAGCGCAGGGCCAGAGGGTCCCGCAGAGGAGCGTAGCCCACCACTGAAACAGGCATGCCCGAACCAAGCCCCATGTCGCGTATTCTGCGGGCCAGTTCACCCCTGGCATTGATGCTTACAATGAACGCAGGTTCCCCGACCTTGAGGGCTGTGAGCGGAAAAATATTTTCTGACCTGTCCATACTACCCCCAACAAAAAAGAACACGCCCATATATTCCATTCGGCAGCAGCAACGGGCAGCACCCACAACCGCACCGCACATATTTTTGTGCCTGAGCCGAGCGCACACAGCATGCGCGGACCAGGGTTTTTCAACGGGCGCATAAGTAAAAACAAAATTCATTTTCAACTTATTCCAAGCAGCACCCGCCGTCAAGGCTGGCCGCAATTATTTAAATAAATTATTTCACCAGGTAACAACAATTCATCCTGGCTTGCCGCTGCGCCCCTGCGCCGACCTCTCGACCACCGGGGGCAAGTCTGGCATTCTTGCGCAGGTGGTCGAGGGACACCCGCGCTGTTTCGCGCAAAGGGCATACTCCCGATCGCCACAGCCTTAAGGAAGCACTGATTAAAGAGCCTCCTGGAAACGCGCAGTTATTTTGTTTGGCAAGGCGCGATCTTTTTTTGAAGCAGGAGTGGGCTCTTCCGTCCTCGACTGTTTCAAAAAAAGTGAAGCAACGACGCCAAACGGAATAAATCAGAGTTTCCTTAACAGAAAAATCTGGCACCCACCATAACGCCGCCAGAGGAACATCATCATGAACATGCTGCAAAAAGCTCTCAGCCGGGGCCTCACCCCTGCCAATATCATAAGCTACGCCTGCCTTCAGGTCATGACGCGCTGGGGCCGCTTTTTTGGCACCCTGCGTCTGCGCTGCAAGGCCGCCCTTCTTGGCGTGCCCGTGGGCCAAGGCGTCACGGCGCACGGCCCGGTGGGCCTCATGCGCTGGCCGGGCAGCCACATCACCATCGGGGCCGGAACCAGCCTCATATCTTCCTGGCGGCGGGCAACGGCCGCGGCTCTGTCCACGCCAGTGCGCCTGCGCACCTTCGGCCCCGACGCGCGCATAGACATTGGCCACGGCGCGCAGCTCAGCGGCACGTCCATTGCGGCCCGCTCCACGGCCATCACCATCGGGCGGCAAGTGCTGATAGCGCCCAACTGCATCATTGTGGATTCAGACTTTCACGCCCACTGGCCGCCCGAAGCCCGCGCCACCGAACCGGGCATGGAAGGCGACAGGCCCGTAACCATCGGCGATTACGCCTGGATCGGCCTTAACTGCATCATTCTCAAGGGCGTCTCCATTGGCGAGGGAGCCATCATCGGCGCGGGCAGCGTGGTCACAAAGGACGTGCCGCCGCACAGCCTTGCCGTCGGTTCGCCAGCGCGTATAGTGCGCTCTCTTGTTCCCAACGAAGACCGCAGGGCCGCAGCGCATGCTGCCGACCACGCGACGTCTGCCACCCAGTCCGAGGCTCCGCAGGGGGGCTTTGGTCAATGACCTTTTCCCCAGTGGAAGTCCCCTGCATGGAAGCGTAAATGTCTGTTGGTTCCTATATTGCCGCCCTGTTGGCTTCTGAAAAGCTTGGCGGGCAGGTTACCTGCCATCGTCTGCTGCCCGCCGCCGAGCCGCAGTACGCCCAGACGCGCCTGCCCTGGCCCACGGCCATCAGCCGCACCCTTGAGCAGCGCGGCATCCCCGGGCTATACAGCCATCAGGCGCTGGCCACGGACCATATCCGCGCGGGGCACTCCATTGTGGCGGCCACGCCCACGGCCAGCGGCAAAAGCCTCATCTACAACCTGCCCGTGCTGGAGCGTCATTTACGCGACCCCGACGCGCGCGCTCTCTATCTTTTTCCGCTCAAGGCTCTGGCTCAGGACCAGCTTGCCGCCTTCAACGCCCTGACAGCCACATGGCCCAAGGACGCCCGCCCCGCCGCCGCCCTGTATGACGGCGACACCACGGACCACTTCCGGCGCAAAATCCGGCGTGACCCGCCCGCAGTGCTCATCAGCAATCCCGAAATGCTGCACCTGGGCATCTTGCCCCACCACGAGCAGTGGGCCGCCTTTCTGGCGGGCCTCACCCATGTGGTTGTGGACGAAGCCCATACCTATCGCGGCGTGTTCGGCGCGCACATGGCGCAAGTCTTCCGGCGGCTCAACCGGCTGGCCGGACGCTACGGCGCAAAGCCCGTCTATGTGCTGTGCACCGCCACCGTGGGCAACCCCGGCGAACTTGGGGCCGCGCTTACCGGCACGGCATACCCCGTTGCAGAAGAAAACATTGCGTCAGGCGGCACAGGCAGCGGCTCAGCCTTTAGCGCAACTGGCAACATTGTCAGCGGCACAGCAACTGCCCCGGTGTTCCAGACCGTGAACCCGGCCACGCCGCCGCCCGTTGTCATCGACAAGTCCGGCGCTCCGCAAGGGCCACGGCATTTTGTCTTTCTCAACCCGGAGCAAAGCCCTGCCACGGCGGCCATTGACCTGCTCAAAGCGGCCCTGGCGCGCAATCTGCGCACCATTGTTTACTGCCGTTCGCGCCGCATGACCGAGCTCATCAGCCTTTGGGCCGGGCAGTCCGGCTCCTTTGCCAGCCGCATTTCCGCCTACCGTGCGGGATTTCTGCCCGAGGAGCGCCGCAGCATCGAATCGCGCATGGCCAGCGGCGACCTGCTGGCCGTGGTCAGCACCAGCGCCCTTGAACTGGGCATCGACATTGGCGGGCTGGATGTCTGCATTCTGGTGGGCTATCCCGGCACGGTCATGGCCACCTTGCAGCGTGGCGGCCGCGTGGGCCGGGCGCAGCAGGAATCCGCCGTAATCATTGTGGCGGGCGAGGACGCGCTGGACCAGTATTTTGCCCGCAATCCCGAAGACTTTTTCAGCCGCCCGCCGGAAAAGGCTGTGGTCAACCCGGACAACGAGGTCATTCTGGCCCGGCATCTGGAATGCGCCGCCGCCGAAATGCCCCTGCGCCCCGGCGAACCCATGCTCGCAAGCGCGGCCGCCCTGACCGCCGCCCGCCAGCTCAATGCCCAGGGACTGCTGCTGCAATCGGCGGACGGCAGCCAGCTCATGGCCTCGCGCAAGCGCCCCCAGCGTCATGTGGACCTGCGCGGCACAGGGCAGACCTTCAGCATTGAAGACGAGCAGGGCCACATCATCGGCTCTGTGGACGGCTTTCGCGCATGGCGCGAGACGCACCCCGGCGCTGTCTACCTGCACAGGGGCCGCAGCTATATCATTGACGACATGGACCCGGCCCGCGCCCGCATCATGGCCAAGGAGGCCAAGGTGGGCTGGTTTACCCGCACACGCGGCCAAAAAGCCACGGACATTCTTGAGGAAACCGCGCGCATGTCCCTGGGCCGCGTGCTGGTGTGCCGGGGCCGCCTGCGCATTATCGATACGGTTACGGGCTATGAAAAGCGCTCCACCTCGGGCAACCGCCTGCTGACCATCACGCCGCTGGAAGCCCCGCCGCAGGTTTTTGAAACCGAGGGCCTGTGGTTTGTCATTCCCGACAACATCCGCGCCGAGATGGAAGACAACTTCATGCACTTTATGGGCGGCATCCACGCGCTGGAACACGCCGCCATCGGCATGCTGCCCCTGCTCATCATGGCCGACCGCAACGACTTTGGCGGCATATCCACCCCCATGCACGCGCAACTGGGGCTGCCCGCCGTGTTTATTTACGACGGCCTGCCCGGCGGCGCAGGCCTCACGCGCCAGGCCTTCGGCGATGCCCGCGCCCTGCTGGAAGCCACCTATAAAACCGTGGCAGCCTGCCCCTGCGAGGACGGCTGCCCCTCCTGCGTGCATTCGCCCAAATGCGGTTCCGGCAACCGCCCCATAGACAAGCGGGCGGCCCTGGAACTGCTGCGCCAGTTGCTGACGCCCGGCACAGAAGGCGACACGCTGCATGAAAAACTGGTCATAAGCCCGCCGCCCCCGCGCCCCGAACTCGAGTTTGTGGCAGCCGGGGTCACGACGGCGGCCCAATCCCGGCCTGATACCGTCGCAAGCCCGCACAACGCGCCTGCGCCCGCCGCTCACGCAAGCCTGTCCGTTCCCACAGGCAGCCCCGCTCCCGCAAGCAGCGCTGCGTTCGCCCCGGCGGACAACTCGGCGGACAACCTGGCGGGCGGCCCGGCAGAAACCCCGTCGGTCAGGGCAAACAGCACTGTACCCCCTGCCGCAGGCCTCGGCGCGCGCCCCGCACCGGCCAGCACTCAAGGAGGCTCCCCCATGACAGATCTTATGGGCTACATATCCCTGCCGCCGCCAGAGCATTTTGTGGTTTTTGACGTGGAAACGCGCCGCTCCGCAGCCGAGGTTGGGGGCTGGCACAAGGCTGGCGACATGGGCGTCAGCGTGGCCGTGGCCTATGACAGCCGCGCAGATGATTTTTTCAGCTACACGCAGGACGAGTTGCCTGCACTGTTTGAGCGCATGCGGGCATCCGGACTGGTGGTGGGTTTCAACAGCCTGCGTTTTGACTATGCCGTGCTCGCTCCCTTTGCGCCCTTTGATCTGCGCGGCCTGCCGAGCCTCGACATCTTGCAGCGCATCAAGGACAGGCTGAACTACCTCATATCGCTGGACAACCTGGGCCAGGCCACCCTCGAAGCGCCCAAAAGCGCCGACGGCCTGCAAGCCCTGCGCTGGTGGAAGGAAGGGAAGATGGACGAAATAGCCGCCTACTGCCGCATGGACGTTGACCTGACCCGCCGCCTTTACCTCTATGGGCTGGAACACGGCCACCTGCTGTTCACCAACAAGGCCGGGGCGCGCGTGCGCGTTCCTGTGGACCTGCGTCCCCCCCAGAGCAGTTTGCGAATGGAATGAATTGACGGCTCTGCAAGAATTTTCCCGAAAAATCCTTGCCACGAAAGGCGGCCGGGCAAGCTTTTGCCTCCCTGAGGCGAATATTTCATGTGTTACATGCTCTCCATCCAGAGAGCCACCACGTTCTTTCAAGGCCGCCCTTCGCGGCCCCAAGCCCACGTCCTCTTGAGCCTTTTTCTTTGCAATGCGCAGGCGGCTGTGCGAACAGCCCCGAAACACACCCACAACAACCATTTTACAACTACGCGCAAAGGCTGCCTATGAAACCCCAAGACGTTACCAATACACCCGGCGAACACGCCATTTTCATGATTTTTGGCCTGCGCGACACCAAGGACGCGCCCGCAAAAATCAAAGACCTGTGCGCGGATTTTTCAGCCGTCGCCAGAAGCATGCGCACCCGCCTGCCAGCAGCGGCCATCAGTTGCATCATGGGCTTTGGCGCAGATGCCTGGGGCAGACTTTTTTCCCAGCGCGGCAAACCCCACGAGCTGGAAGTGTTCAAAGAAATCAAGGGCGACAGGCACACCGCCGTTTCCACTCCTGGCGACATTTTCTTTCATATCCGCGCCGCGCGGCTTGATGTCTGCCTTGAAGCGGCCTCCATCATCAGCACAAAGCTGCAAGGGGCGGTATACCCCATAGATGAGGTGCAGGGCTTTCGCTATTACGACGGCCGCGCCATCATCGGCTTTGTTGACGGCACTGAAAACCCCGAAGACGAAGCGCGGCTGGCGGCTGCCGCCATCGGCGCTGAAGACGCGGACTTCGCGGGCGGCAGCTACGCCTTTGTGCAAAAATACCTGCACGACATGGACGCCTGGAATGCCCTTGCAACCGAAGAGCAGGAAAAAGCCATCGGCAGGCGGAAATTCAATGACGTTGAACTCAGTGATGAAGAAAAGCCCGAAAACGCGCACAACGCCGTTACCAATATCGAAGACGAACACGGCAACGAACTGAAAATAGTTCGGGCCAACATGCCCTTCGCCAACCCCGCCAAGGGCGAGTTCGGAACCTATTTTATCGGCTATGCTGGCAAATTCTCCACAACGCGCAAAATGCTTGAAAACATGTTCATCGGCGAGCCCGTTGGCAACACCGACCGGCTGCTGGACTTCAGCACGGCGGCCACAGGCACGCTGTTTTTCATTCCCTCAGCGGAACTGCTTGAAGAATTGGGTGAGGACTAGGGGGAGTGGAAGACTTTGTGGGGAAAAGCTTTGTGGGGGAGGGACCCTTTTGCAAAAGGGCCCTCCCCCACACCCCCCTCCCCCTAAAACTCTTATGTGAGTTTCAGTGGGTTACAGGGGGAAGCCAAATACGAAGCGCGGAGCAGAGAGAGTACCAGCACGGCAGCCGCACAGGCACGGCGACACAAAAAAGCCCTGAAAATATAAAACCGCCCGTCGCGGTCTGTCTCACAGGGGGCAAACCGGCAACGGGCGGTCATTCATTTTCGTTAGCGCTTTTGGCTTTTTCAAAGGTAAAATCTGGACAGTGTCGTCACAAGATGAATTTCCAGTCATATCAAGGACAACGAGCCTTTTATGCAGGGAGTGTACTCTGATGGTACTCGACCGGAATAAAAGGCGAAGTTCGACGCAGAAATAACTGGAAAGGCGCTCGTGACTATACTGTTTAGGATTTTGCGCTGCCGTCGGAATTGGAAACAGTGCCGCCTGCAGGCAGGCTGGAATTGGGGCCAGGGGCAAGGGGCGCTGCACGGAGCGGGCTTTCGGCAGGCTGCCGCGCTGGCAGCCGGATTTGCCCGCCATCGCCATTGCTGGCCTGATTGTCTCCCGCATTCCGCTGTGTCTCCCCTGCCTCCGCATTGTCTTCAGGCTGCCAGGGGCGGCTGGTGCGGGCCAGTGGAAGGGCGGCAGTGCCAGCCGGATAACTTTCTGGCGGCAGTTCCTGAAAACTCTCCCTGACTTCGACGGGCTTGTCGGATTTGCGGGCCGTCGCCTCGGGCGTGAGGCCGTCCGGCCCCATATTGCCAGGCTGACCGGCAGGCTGCACACGGCGGGTCATCAGCATGCCAGGCTCGGGGTCCAGCAGGCCGTCCAGATAGTCGCTCACGGTCACAAAGCGCTGACAGCCGCCTGCGCGCAGATCGCTGATGATGCGGGGCAGGTCTTCAACCGTGCGCTTGTGCGTATCATGAAACAAAAAAATGCCGCGCAGAGTGCCGGGCGCATACACGGTGCCCCGCGTGCTGCGCAAAACGGCATAGTTGGCGGGCAGACTTTTCCAGTCGCGGCTGTCCAGCGACCAGAGCATTATGCTCAGGCCCAGCTCTTCGGCCGCAGTCACGGTATAGTTGTCATACGACCCATACGGAGGCCGCAGAAAGGTAGGATTGGCCCCAAGCGAACGCAGGATGGCGTCCGTTCGGGCAATTTCGTGTGCCTTGTTGGCAGGTGAAAGCAGGCGCAGGTTGGGGTGCGAGTAGGAGTGGTTGCCCACTTCATGCCCTTCGGCCAGAATGCGCCGCACTAGGTCAGGGTAGCGCTCCGCCTGCTTGCCCAGAAGAAAAAAGGTGGCCGGTATGCCGTATTCACTGAGCATGTCCAGCAACTGTGGGGTGTTGGTGGAAGGGCCATCGTCAAAGGTCAGCGCACACAGGTTTTCACGCATGTGCTGATCCATGATGACGCCGCCATCCACCACGCGGGCCTCAGCGGCAGGAGCCGCAAACAGGGCCAGCCCGAAAAAAAATACCGCCAGACGGCGAATCCATAGGGGGTTCATTACATTGCCTCGAAAAAAACTGCTGTCACTCCTTCATACTGGCCTTTCCATCAGCGTTTTTTGCCCGCCAGCAGATGCCAATTACAAGAAGTGCTAAGGGAGGGTCTAGCACTCAGCCCGCTCTGGCGCAAGGCAATGAACACGCTGAGAACCCTGAATATTACGTTTCTTTAATAATTTCAGATATATAATTTTTTTTCTTTGTAAAAATTTTTTTACCACATAATTTTCTCTTGACTCTTGGGGGGCTTTTGCATAGAAACGTGTCTCCGGGAGGGCAGTTAGCTCAGCTGGTAGAGCACCGCCTTCACACGGCGGGGGCCACAGGTTCAAGTCCTGTACTGCCCACCACCACAAATCCGGAGCGGTAGTTAAGACGGTTATAACGCCGGCCTGTCACGCCGGAGGCCGAGGGTTCAAGTCCCTTCCGCTCCGCCAGAAAGTTGAAGAGGAGTCAGTTTACTGACTCCTCTTTTTCATTGGTTTACCCTCCCCACCTGCCTGACGCCGCTGCCCCGCCGGGTCGCGACGCCCCTTGCTTCCCCCAGAACGAACGCAGAAAGTACATTCGCAACGCCTACGACTCGCACCTAGCGGCGCGTCATGCGCCGGGCGCAAAGATCGCCCCTTGAACACGCTGCCGCTGAGATGGTGCGCTGTCTGAAAGATGCCGCCTCTGGCCCTTCTTCAGATTCAGAAAGCCGTTGCACTCTGCTCGATCAAATTCCCTTTGAAATGCTTCCCATTTCAATTTGTACTTCTGCCCCAAAAATACGATTTTCGGCAGAGTCCACGCCACGGTGCGGCGCGCTGCACTCGCGTGCGGCGTTAACCGTTAACATCTGATAAGAGTTTTAGGGGGTGGGGGCGTGGGGGAGGGCCCTTTTGCAAAAGGGGCCCTCCCCCACAAAAAATTGCAACGCCAAAAAGCTCTGGCGGCGGCTGCCAGTGCGAGTGCAGGAGGGATCTGGCGCTCAGCCAGAAGGCGCGCGGGGCGTTTACGAGGCGGGGGCGTTAAAAATCGCAGAAGGTGTTTTCGTCACTGAGGGGCAGCCCTTTTTCTCGGGCGTCTTTATCCAGCAGCGAGTCAACCCAGAAGGCCTTTTCCTGAATAAAGGACAAAACCTCAAACGTGGCTTCATCCAGTGGTTGGGAATAGTAGAAGCCCTGGGCGCAGTTGCACCCGCAGGACATGAGAAAGCGAGCATGGTCAAGGGTTTCGACGCCCTCGGCCACGATTCTCATTTTCAGGTCTTTGGCCAAGGCAATGGTGTTGCGGGCCACGATCTGTCCGCGTTCATTATCGGTGCCGTCACTGATGAACGTGCGGTCCAGTTTGACGATGTTAAAGGGCAGATCGCGCAGTGAACTCAGCGAGGAGTAGCCCGTGCCAAAGTCATCCATAGAAAAGATGAAGCCCCGGCTCTGGAGCTCGTACATGCACTGGATGAGCGCTTTTTCGTTATCAAAAAAGGCGCTTTCGGTCAGTTCCAGTTCCAGCAGGTGCCGGGGCAGGCGGTATTTGTCCGTCAACTGCACCAGCTTGTCGATCAGCGTTCCGTCGTTGAAATGCAGGCGGGACACGTTGACCGACACAGGCATGGCCTTGTAGCCCTTATCCAGCCACATGCGCAGGTTCTGGCAGGTGAGGTCCCATATGTATTCATCCATGCGCACGATGAAGCCGTTGCGCTCAAAAAGCGGCACAAAACGCCCGGGAAGGATGAGTCCGTCCTGGGGGTGCTGCCAGCGCACAAGCGATTCGGCCCCGACGATGCGCCCGCTGGACATCTCCACCTTGGGCTGCAGATAGAGCCTGAACTGCTTTTGCTCCAGCGCGCTGTACATCTGGTCGGTAATATAGCTCTCACCGTGCAGGCGTTCGCGCAGGGCGTCGTCATAAAAGGCGTAGTTCGTAAGGTCGCTGCCCTTGATGGTCTTTTGCGCCAGATACGCCCAGTCGCACAGCACATGGGCTGGCGTGCGGCGGTTTTCCACAGGGCAGACGCCAAAAAAAAGCTTGACCCTGAACGTGTCGGAGTAGTGCTCAAGCCGTGTTGAAAGCGAGTGGATGAAGTGCTGTATCCTGTCTTCGCCGCCAGCGATGCACACGGCGAACACATCGGCGGTCAGGCGGGCAAAAGCCTCATGTTCAAGGTTGAGGCGCTGACGGATCAGGCGGGCGATGGCCCGCAGCAGGCGGTTGCCTTCCTCCAGGCCGAAGGCCTCGTTGATGGCCTTGAAGCCCGCCACGTCAAACCGCAAAACCGCGTAGGGTTCTGTCGGGTTGTCACGCAGTACGGCTTCAACCTTTTCAAAAAACGTCTGGGTATTGTACGCGCCGGTCAGGGGGTCGAGTTCGGCGCGCAGGCGCAGGGCCTGCTCGGTGCGGGTCACGGCATCCACATCGTTGAGGGTGCCGATGTAGCGGTCGCCTGGGGTGTCGTCGGACAGATAGGTATAGGTGACCTTGCACCAGATGAATTGCCCGTCGCGACGGCGCAGGCGGACGGTCATTTCGCCGGAGCGTATGCCCAGCGCAAGGCGGGAAAGGCAGGTGTCAAAAGCCGTGCTGTCGCCGGAGTACAGCACATTATCCTCGCGCCAGACGTCAAAAGGGATGCGCCCGTCGTAGTCGCCAGCCAAAAGTTCGGCAATGCGCGGGCTGATGTAGCTGAGTTCGTTGTCGCGCCATTCGAACACCAGGGTGCGCGTGTGGTCGACCACCGCCTTGTAGCGCAGGTTGTCGAGCTTCTGGCGTTGCAGCAGGTCGTTTTCAAGGATGATGCTTGAGGCACGCTTGAGGTCGTCCACATCCTGCACGCACACAAGGTATACCCCGTGGTCCATGCCGGGCTGATGGATCGGAAAGGCCGTAACCCGCACCCAGCGGTAGCCCTGATTGCGGGATTTTCTGCGTATATCGAGAGTGGCAAAGGGTTGCCCCTGGGCCTCAAGCTCATGCCGGGCCAGAGGGTCCCAGAAGCGCATCATGGCTTCGGTGTCGTCGGGATGAACAAGGCCTTCCGCTGCTTCGGCAAACAGGCTTGACAGCGAAGACTCTTCAGTTGGCGGCATGAAGACGTCGCTGCCCCTGTACAGCACGCGCGATTCATTTCTTTCAAAATCAAGCAGATATATTTCATCGTAAACATTACGCAATACACTAGAGTAACAATGCTCTTCCACTGCACCGGAGGAAAGGCACTGCATGCCCGCGTTGTTGGCAGGTAGTTCAGATTGGCTTTGAAGAAAGTTAATTTTCATAGTTACATGTCTGCCCAGGTATGCGTTCTTGCGAGAACTTCCTAACTTATAGCCTAACACTTAGGTTCGTATTATGCAAATAACCAGTACTGGTGACAAGGCGCCGCCTCATCTGTAGAATCCCCTCATGACATACAAAACAAGCCTGAAAAAACTTAAGGTCTGGTCACTGAGCCTGGGGTGTCCCAAAAACAGGGTGGACAGCGAGCGCCTGCTGGGTTCGTTGGGCGTGCCCGTGAACCATGTGGAGCACATGGGCCGCGCCGACCTTGTCTTTATCAATACCTGCGGATTTATCGACCCTGCTGTTCGTGAATCCGTACGCGCCGTTCTGGATGCCGGACAGCGCCTTGGTTCCTGCAAAAAAAAGCCCCTGCTGGTTGTGGGCGGCTGTATGGTCGGGCGCTATGGCGCGGAAGGCCTGGCCGAGGATCTGCCAGAGGTGGATCTGTGGCTGCCCACAGCGGCTCTGCCGCGCTGGCCGGCCATGGTGGCGGATGCCCTTGGTCTGCCGCGTCCGCCGGAATCCGTGCCGGGCGGCGGCCGCCTGCTTTCCACGGGGCCGTCCTACGCATGGCTCAAGGTGGGCGAAGGATGCAGGCATAACTGCGCTTTTTGCACCATTCCTTCCATCAGGGGCGGGCTCAAGTCCCTCACAGCCGAGCATATAGTTGACGAGGCCAGAGCCCTGCTTGGACAGGGCGTGCGCGAACTGGCGCTGGTGGCCCAGGATCTCACGTCCTGGGGCGCTGATCTTGGCTATAAAAACGGCCTCCCCTTGCTGCTGGAAAAACTGGTTGGGCTTGAGGGCCTGGCATGGCTGCGCCTCCTGTACCTCTATCCCACGGGGGTGACCCCGGACCTGCTGCGGCTTATCAGAGACACCGGAGCGCCGCTCCTGCCCTACCTGGATATTCCCCTGCAGCACGCCCATCCCGACGTGCTTTCCCGCATGGGGCGGCCCTTTGCGGGCAATCCCAGGCGGGTGCTCGACACAGTGCGGCAAAATTTGCCGCAGGCGGCGCTGCGCACCACCTTTATTGTGGGCTACCCCGGCGAGACGGAAGAACACTTTGAAAGTCTGTGCCGCTTTGTGGAAGAAAGCTCCTTCCAGCATGTGGGCGTTTTTGCCTACTACGCCGAGGAGGGCACCCTGGCGGCCGCCTTGCCCGACCAGGTGCCTGACGAGGTAAAACAGTGGCGGCGCGACACCCTTATGGACATACAGGCAGACATCAGCGAACGCCTGCTGGCGGCCCATGTGGGCAGTCGCATGCAGGTGCTTGTGGACGCGCCGCATCCCGAATGGCCGGGTCTGCACAGCGGGCGCGTGTGGCTTCAGGCGCCGGAGGTGGACGGCATCACCTATGTAAGCGGCCCCGGCGTTGCACCCGGCGCCCTGGTTGAATGCGACATTGTTGAAAATACGGAATATGATCTGACGGCCCTGGCATAGTCGCGCAAGATTTTTCGTCCGTCTGCCGTAACAGCCCGCCGGAGTAGCCGCCGGAACTGCCGCTTTTGCGGTGGGCGGCTGCTTTGCGCGCAGGGTTTCAGCCCGCGACGGCAGGGGGTGCGCTGCCCCTTTGGCCCCTGGGGCTGACCAATGGTGCAACTGTACATTCCCACTGTCTGCAGATGCCCGTTTCGGAGCTTGGCGGCGCATACAGGCGACGCTTGCGCCTTCACGGCGAGCGCCCCGCTCATGCGCCGCCTGCATAGTCTCAACGTGCGCTTGCCCTGTCTTCTTGGGCAAAAAACATTCTTTTGCGCGGGCCCATCGCGGCCCCAGGCCTGTGGAATCTTTCATACGCAAGTATCCCCGGAGGTTGCCCCCCGGGGACATTTGTGTGCGTGCCAGGGCACGCCCTCAACCAGGCCCGGCCTAAGCCGGTCCATGCTAGCCAATAAGCTTCATGGCCATCTGAGGCATGCTGTTGGCCTGCGAAAGCATGGCCACAGCGGACTGGGTGAGGATCTGGTTGCGCACGAATGACGTCATTTCCGTGGCCACGTCCACGTCGGAAATGCGGGATTCGGCAGCCTGCAGGTTCTGGGACTGGGTGGTGAGGTTGGAGATGGTGTTTTCCAGCCTGTTCTGCAATGCGCCAAGGTGAGCACGGATCTTGTCCTTGGAGACCACTGCGGCATTAAGACCCACCAAGGCCTTCTGCGCGGCTTCCTGCGTGGAAACCGTACGGGCGTCGGCCGTGGCACTGTGAGCGGTAGCCTGGTTGCCCACACCCAGGGCCGAGGCGGTGCTCGTACCGATCTGGATGTAGTAGTAGTCTTCCGCCGAGTCGTTCATGGTGCCGAAGTGGATCTTCATCTTGCCGGTCGCTTCCATAGCAGACCCGCTGTGCGTGTCGCCAGACAGACTGCCGTCCAGCAGCTTGAGACCGTTGAAGTCCGTGGCGTTGGCAATTCGGGTAATTTCCGAAGCCATGGCCTGGTACTCCGAATCAATCATCAGACGCTGGGTGGAGTCATAGGTGCCCGTGGCGGCCTGTTCGGCCAGTTCCTTCATGCGGATGAGCTTTTCGTCGATGACGCTCAGTGCGCCGTCAGCGGTCTGGATGAGGGAAATGGCGTCGTTGGCGTTACGCACACCCTGCTGCAGAGCGGCGATGTCGGTACGCATCAGCTCGCGAATGGCGAGGCCGGCGGCATCATCAGCCGCAGAGTTGACGCGCAGACCCGTGGACAGACGCTGCACCGAAGTTGACAGCTTGCCATAGTTCGATGTCAGCGTATTGGCCACTTGCGTGGCCATCTGATTGTGATTGATATACATGACATTCCTCCTTGAATGTTCTGCATGCCCGGCGGCGCTTGCGCGCGCCCGCTTCCTTGCGGACTGCCGCCGCACAATGTTCGAATAACGAACGGATGATGGTTTTTACCAATTGGCTTCGCCACGTCTCAATGCCGGGGCGGGCCTCCCAATCATATGGGCCTTTTATTTCCTGCGGTGTCCGTGGCTGCCGCGAGGTAAAAACTGCCCCCCTAACCTGCGCATGGGATAAAGCAGGAATCATGCCAGTTACAGACAGGCGGTAAAGTCAAATTATTGTCATACCGACGATGCCGGGTCTGACGTACAATTTTTTAAAAAGTTTTCAACACGGACTTGACAACCATAAAGTGATACTTATCTTAGAGATATAAAATTTTCCACAGGAGGTTTTGCATCATGCGTAACAACCTGCGTCTTATCCCCAACAGGTGGTTTGTGCCGCGCGAAGCACTGCGTCAACGTGAAGGAACAGGCCATAAGTTCGATGACATCGACAGATTCTTCCAGGGCCTGTTTCAGGGCATGCTGACCCCTTGGGACGGCGTGCGGGGCGACTGGCCCCAGACGAAAGAGAATGAAGCCCTCACGCCCAGCATGGACATGGCCGGTGATGAAAAGGCCTATGTCCTCAATGTGGAACTGCCGGGTGTGGAGCCGGAAAACGTGGATGTTTCCCTGAAAGATCGTGAGCTTGTCATAAGCGGAGAGAAAAAGCGGGAAACGACTGAAGAAAATGAAAACTGCTGCGTGTCGGAACGGGTGTTCGGCTCTTTCCGCAGGATTTTGAGCCTGCCGGAAGATGTGGACATCAACGGCATAAGCGCCAGCCATAAAAACGGCGTGCTGCGCATAACCATTCCCCGCAAGGCTGAAGCCCTGCCGGAAGTGAAAAAGATTGAGATTGCCAAAGCCTGATCCGGCATAGACGCCGGAACCCGGGCTGAAAACAGCCGGGCCTTGTGCCCGTGAGCGAAACCGCGTACGCGCGGCGCCCCTCCTCCTCCGCGCGGGTCTGACGCTCCGACCCGCAAGGGCCCCCCCATTGTGGCGGGGGCCCTTTTTTATACGGCAATATTTGCCGCCACGCGAAAACTCCGGGGCTGGAGGCGATTTTTATCACCCCCCTAATGCCCTTTGCATTATAGCCGATATGACTGGCAGAGGCGGTAATACGCAAGGACGCGTTGGCATTTCGCGCCGCCTGGGACGTACAGCATTCATGGAGGAATGTATGTATATCAATCACAACCAGATGGCTACGCAGGTATCCAATACGCTGACAAGCAACTATAGCAACCTGCGCACCTCGGTGCAGCGCCTGTCCACAGGGCTGCGCATCAACTCTGCGGCTGACGACGCCGCTGGCCTTGCCATCCGCGAACTGATGCGCACCGACATCGCCGCCCTGCAGCAGGGCGTGCGCAACGCCAATGACGCCATTTCCCTCATCCAGACCGCTGACGGCGCTCTGAGCGTCATCGACGAAAAGCTCATCCGCATGAAGGAACTGGCCGAACAGGCCGCAACCGGCACCTATGACTCCACCCAGCGTCTGATGATCGATTCGGAGTACCAGGCCATGGCTTCGGAAATTACCCGAATTGCCAACGCCACGGACTTCAACGGCATCAAGCTGCTTGACGGCAGTCTGTCTGGCGACACGCACAGTGGTTCCGCCATGGATTCTACCGGCAAGATGAAGATCCACTTCGGCAGCATGAACGACTCGGCGGAAGACTACTACTACATCAAGATCGGTACGAGCACCGCCTCGGCCTTGGGCGTGGGCAACCAGGCAACCTCCCACACCACCACGGCCGACGCCCGTACGGTTTCCACCCAGGAAGCCGCGCAGAAGGCCCTTGTGGGGCTTAACAATGCTGTAATCTCCAAGGACAAGATCCGTGCTCACCTTGGCGCATTGCAAAACAGGCTGGAAAACACCATTTCCAACCTTACCACCCAGTCCCAGAACCTGCAGGCTGCCGAATCCCGCATTTCCGACGTGGACGTGGCCACGGAAATGACGGCATTCGTGCGCAACCAGATCCTCACCCAGTCTGCTGTGGCCATGCTTTCGCAGGCCAACAGCATGCCTCAGATGGCGCTTTCGCTCATCACACGGTAGGGCTGGACAACCAGGTGGCGGAGGGCGTTTGCCCATGATGGCCTTGCGACAGGGGAGTGTCGCTCGGCAAGAAAAATAATGACGGCCGGTCTGCATATGCAGACCGGCCGTCCTTTTTTGGCTCCCTTGCCATGGCGCAAACGGCAAGGCATTGCGAAGCCATCGCGGGTGCAGCGCCCGCCTTTCAGGCGTGCAGCCGGCTTGCCAGGTTTATCCGGCTTGCCCGTGTCGAAAATAACATGCTCTAGACGGGGAAAGAAAGCGTCTGGCCGGGCTCCATTGCCACGCAGGCGCAGGACAGATCAAGCTTTGCCAGCTCCGCTTCAAAGGCCTTTGTGTTCTGCGCCAGCACGGGAAAGGTGCCCCAATGCATGGGCACAACGCTTTTGCATCCAAGCAGCTTGCAAGCCATGGCAGCCTGGGGGGCGTCCATAGTGAAAACGCCGCCGATAGGCAGCAGGGCCACGTCGATGTGGTACAGCTGTCCCCACAGGGCCATATCGCCAAAAACACAAGTGTCGCCAGAGTGATAGACCGTGAGGCCATCGGGCATACGCACTATGTAGCCTGTGGGGCATCCCGAATCACTGGTATGGAAGGCCTGGGTCATGGTCACGCTGATGCCCTTGTGCGCCAGCGTGCCGCCGATATTGAAGCCGATGCCGTTGAGTATCTGGCTGTCGGGCAGCCCGGCCCCAGCCTTGTGGGCCGTGCCCACCACAGCGCCCAGCATGGCCCCTGTGGACCGGCAAATGTTCACGGCTTCACCCACGTGATCACCGTGGTCGTGGGTCACGAGCACAAGGTCCACATGCCCCACATCGGCAACCGTGAGACCCAGATGCGGCGCCAGAAACGGGTCAATGACCACATGCGCGTCATTGCAGCTGATCTTGAACGCCGAATGTCCCAACCATCTGATATCACTCATAAGTATCTCCTCATAGCTATGATCCGAGGGATCCGTCAGCCGAGCCAGCGGCCCAGGGTATGCGGCAGGCCTACCTGATCAAATATGCGTCCGCACATATACAGCAACATGTCGTCCAGGGTTTGCGGGTTCAGGTAAAAACCGGGAGAAAGCGGCATGATGACGGCCCCGGCCTCGCTCAATGTGAGCATGTTGCGCAGATGGATGGCTGAAAGAGGGCTTTCACGCGTGACCAGCACCAGGGGCAGGCGCTCTTTGAGCGCCACGTCTGCCGACCGATGCACAAGGTTGCGGGTGGCTCCTGACGCAATGGCGCCCAATGTACCCATGGAGCAGGGAACCAGAATCATGGCTGCCGGCGTTGCGCCCCTGCGCCACCACGAACCGCTTGACGGCCCGGCCCCAAGGTTGTCGGCATCATAACAGTGGCTGGCGTGCGCGGTCAGCAGTTCCGGACCGCTCCCGCACTCGGCGCGCAACACGGCGTGCGCGCCGTGAGAGACCACGCAGTGCACGCGCACGGCGGGCATGGCCGCCAGACAACGCAGAAGGCATGCCGCAAGCGGCATGCCGCTTGCGCCACTGACGCCCACCAGAATGTCGCGCACAGAGGAATCGGGCGTCTGTGCCTCCATGCGGGCGGGCTGATTTGCCTCCATTGATGCGCATGGCGGCGAAAGGGTATCTGACATGGTGAGTCTCCGTAATAACTGCCAGCGCAGCCGGTGAGGCCCGCCAGTTCCTTGGTCATCCATACCCGACAAAGAAACGCCATGCAAACAGCGGTGCGCTGCCCAATTTTGCCTCGTGGGGTTTCCTGCCCTGGACGCGCGGGGCTCGTATGAGAACTGGCCCTGACACGAGCCTGAGCGCTTCAGCGCAAGATGCGCGGAGCCCCTCTGACCAACTCATTTACACGCCTCCCGCTACATGCCTTCCACTACATGCCTCCCGCAGTCCTCTTTTGCCCACTGGCGCACTGGGCCTCCAATATCTCGCGGCCAGTCTTGGCAGAGGCGTGGTTCTGCCGCTGGCGGGCGGGCCTTCCTGCTTCTGCCGTCCCCTACCCCCCAGCAAGCTTCTGCCCTGAACGCGCGGAGTCTTCCACTGGACCACAGTCTCCTTGTACGTGGGCGGCCTTGACAGCGGGAGCTAGTCGGCATATCAAAACAAATCTTGTGCGCCCGTAGCTCAGCCGGATAGAGCGTTGGCCTCCGGAGCCAAAGGCCGTGAGTTCGAATCTCGCCGGGCGCACCATAAAAATTAAGCCCTTACGATGAAAAATCGTAAGGGCTTTTGCTTTGCTCGATTTTTTTCCAACCCTATTTCCAACCTTTTTGCAAAAAATGGATATTACACCATGCAACTCTTTAGCACATCTACTGCGGAAAATCGCATAGTTGCACAAGCTATTCCAGACCGTTGAGTTCACGACAGACAATGACTATCTTCCAATTATGAACACAAACAAGGAATACCTTCCTCCACTCAAGCCGTGTATCAAATGCGGCAAAATGCCTCAACCTGAAACATCAAGACCGGATGGAAGAACCCGCGATATTTACCGATATTCCTGTGAATGTGGCAACTGCCCACTTCAATGGTCTGTCAGCGAGTCTGCTGCAATTCGTTTGTGGAACACATATGTTACGACTTGACCTATACTTCAATCGAAAAATGAAAAATGAAAGTAGAGCAAGGGCAAGGAAGCGGGAAGCCCCCGTTTCCCTGCCCAAGAATTAACTGTGGTTTTTACCTGCCTTCGCTTTCAGGCAAGGTCAGCCTTTTCGGTTTTTCTTCTGCATTGCATCTGCCGTCTTTTTGATTTTCCAATTTCACCGAAACCGCAGCCGCTGTGAATACTCCTGCGATCCCTGTCAGTATGCCGCCTAAAATGCCCATTTCCTGCTCATTTTCTTGCTCCTATTTGCTACCCGAGTACAGGCTAGTCATCCCAATTGTCTTTAATTGCTTGAAGCACAGCTATAACAACAGGTATCCAGTTCAGGTAATTCATTTACCCTCCCTTCATTTAGCAGCGCTGGATGCGCCGCTTTTTGTTAAGTAAGAAGAAACGAAATATTGCCGTTCGGCGCAATTGTCTGAAATCAAGCGGCACCATCATGCAGCACCGCCTTTAAACAATGCCGCCTGCAGCATGGCAAACATGGCAGGCACCAGGTCGGGCAAGTCGTTGACCACCCGGCTGGAGTGCGGCAGCAGGTGCGTGATGTGCTCATCTCTGATGCCAAGGCCATAAACTTCAAAGCCGAGTTGTTGGGCCACCCCTATGGCATTGTTTGCGGCCAACGGGTTGTCCGGCATGCCGTCAGTAATAATCAGGATCATCTTGCGTTGCTCTTTAAGAGGCAGCATGGTTTGCAAAACCCACCACAAAGCTCCAGCCAAGGGCGTCCCTCCAGAAGCCCGAATGTCGAACAGATCTGGCACCGTGTGCCCATGCCGCATGATGGGGAATACAGAGTTTGTGACCGTCGTAGCGGGGAAAGCCGTAACCGCTGGATTCACGCCACGAATATGGCTCAGCGCAGTTGCCACGGCAAAGCAGGCTCGATTGGCAAGATTAATCGGTGCGCCAGCCATGCTGCCGCTTACGTCCAGCAGGATATGAACAGCCGTATTGAGGCCCAGTTGCACAGACTCTTTTTGGAAAACACGAGAATTGCCAACCTGCAGCCGATGTAGCGAATTGGCGTGCAGTGTGCCCTTGCGCCCAATGCTGCATCGCCTTTGCGTTTGCGCCTGCAGGAAACCCTGAAGGCGTGTACGTAGCGCAATGCTGGCCTGTAACGCTTGCAGCTTCTGCTCTGCTGGCAAGGGGGCGGCTTGTCGGGTGCCTTCTACCCCAACGGTCAGCGCGTCTCCGGTTGATTCTGAGCTGCAACTGGTAAGCTCAATCGCCAGAATTTCGCCGATGTTCTGAGGCAGATCCTGCGCCTCCGCATGCAAAAGAGCCTTGAGCGGTAACGAGCTCAACGCACTTTGCGGTTGACCCGGCTCAGATCGCTGGCCAATTTGTTTAGCAGAATCGTTGACCTCCAGTTTCGCCTTAGTCATAGAACCGTGATCGTTAGCGCTCTTGCTGGTTGGAGCCTGTCTAGGCGGTTCCCACTGCCTGACGCATATGGCAATTTGTCGAGCATATTCGACTGCTGCCGCAGTATCCGGACAATGGATGTAAACCTTGACCAAGATGGCATCCAGGGCATCTTTCAATCCGGGAAAATGCTGCGCCATGATGCTTGCCGCGTTTTGGCGTGCCGGGGTAACTTCATCCACATCCCACGCCCGTACCGTCAACAGCACATAGTCCAAAACAGCAAGGGCCGGGGAATCGTCCCCGGCCCTTGGCTGTGCTTGCTCTGTAAAGAATCGTCGTATGAGCCAGTTCAGGTTTCTCCGGCAGCCGGGGAAAATACCCGACAGCTTCTTTTCAACGCGCCAGTCCTCAAGGCAGTTGAACAGGTTGAAGGTCACAGAATCAAGGTTTGCAGCTTTCAACACCCCAAAATCAGTGTGCCGAATATGGGCAGCCTCATGGTCTGTGAAACCCTTAGCCAGTGCCAGTAATTCAGGCTCACAATCCATAGGCAACGCGGGCAAGTGAATAACCTTACCGTTGGTGCAGGCCTCCTTGCCGCCGATACGAACCTGCACTCCATAGCGGTCGCCAAGGATAGAAGCCAGCAGGGGCAGACAGTTGAGAACGTCTTTTGTGCGTATCATGGCGTCACCACAGACCAAGGCTGGGTATGGCAGGATGCGGTAACGCGCTGTCAGCCACAGGAATATCAGGCAGAATGGGCTCATCATCCATATTCCCGTCCACGGTGCCATCCATCTGTCCAGCAGGGCCGTCCGGTTCGTGGATAACACCCGGACCAGCCAACAGGGCATCCAGCACAAATGCCGGGCCGTAGCCCTCAATTACTTTCTGAGCGTGGCCCACAAGAGTCGTACTGTCCTTGAGCAGGCAGACCAGCCCTTGCAAAAGCAGCAGGTCTGTACCCGTGATGTTGCCCTTCTTGGGCATGCGCAGCAGGGCTGCCTGCACGATGTCAGCCACCGGGGCCACATGCGGCTCTACGAAAGACAAGCCAGTGAGCTTGGCATGCAGGGTGCGCAGCGGTGAGAGCGCCTTGTGGGTTACCTCCGTCTTGCCGTGATAAACCCTGCGCCAGATATCGTCAGCCGACTTGGCCACCTCATCAAACAGTGTGCCGCCGAGGCCCTGCACCTCTTCCGCCAGCCCGGCTTCCAGCACAGCGGTGTTGTCTGTGTGCTGCTCAAGCGGAGCCACCTTGTACAACTGCCAGCGGAAATCCATGCGGGCGCGGACATATTCAGGCCCCACAAGGGAGTTACGAATGATTTCGCCCCACTGATGGTGCTTCTCAATCCATGCCTGCACATTTTGGTCATAGTCAGCCAGAAATGCTTCCTTTTCTTTCTGGAATTCAGTGCGGATGTTAAGCAGCTCCTGCACGATTTCGCCGGCCTTTTCTTCGGGGATGGCCCAGCCGGACATAAACCGTACACCTTGCCGGTCAAGGTAGTTGAAGGCGCGGGCTTTGAGTGTGCCGAACACCTTGAGGTTTTCCGGGTCGGCAATGCGCTTTGAGCCCAAAGAAGCCAGATCTTCAGGGGGCAGTTCTGCGCCGCCCAGGTCTTCCTGACTCATTTTGCGTCGGGCTGACCACAAGCTGACGTTGAGATTGAGGGCCAGCAAGTTATCAAGAATACGGATGTCAGAAACAAGTTGTGCCATAGTAGCCTCCTAGAATGAGCTTCTTGTTGTATTGAGGGAGTAGCCTTCTTTGATTTTCTTTTCTGCGCGTGCTTCAAGCTCCATCACGGAATTGTTGCCCTCACAGTTTTCGGCGGGAATAAAGTGCTGCTGGCCAACGGTGTCCGGCTTGCCCCACTTTAGCGTGAGGCCCACAGGGCTAGCCTCGCCGATCCAGAACTTGCCGTCCTGCTTTTTGCCAGAAAGGTTGTGGACTACCTGAAGATGGACGAGGGGCTTGGCCACCGTGGGTGTGTGGTGCAGATGGCCGCGCATGAAGCGTAGGGCTTGCTCGCCTTGCAGGATTTCAATTTCTGCCGTTACGGTTTGGGGGGACTCACCTTCCATCTGCTGCGGGAACATACGCTGAGCCAGCTCGTGCAGCATGGCGCGGGTTTCACGGCTTGCACGGTAGGCCAGAGCCCGGTCAAGGGCGTAGGTTATAGGTTGCACGCCTTGATGGGCCAGAGGCTGAAAGCGAACGGTCAGATCACCCCATCGCAACAAACTGCGAGTGGAGAATGTAACTTCAATGGCGTTGGTCAGATTGCTGGTGGAAGCCTCGCCCATGAACAGCTTGCGGACCTCATTGGCATAGTCCACCATGGTGGCGCACAGCGATTGGGGCAGCGAAGGGAAGCGCCGGGCAAGCAGGCTTTTTTCCACATCGGCAGATGGATAGCACACTTCGCAGATGGTGAAGCGGTCCAGCCATGCAAGGTTCTGCCGCTGGGTTCCCTGGTAGAGGCCGGTGTCATCGCCACCGCCATTGGTATTGGCCGTGGCAACCAGACGGAACATGGGGTGCGGCACAATCAGTTCGCCGCCATTTTCCCCTATGCACAGGGGGGAGCCGTCAAGTACGCTATTCAGGCCTGCTGCTATTTCTGGCGAGGTTAAGTCGATTTCGTTCAGCAAAATTATCGCCCCGTAGCGCATGGCAAGCGCAAGCGGGCCGTATTCAAAGGCCATGTTGCCGTCCTTGACGCTCAGGTGACCAACCAGGTCGGCAAACTCCAGCCGCCCATGTCCGGTGACCTCAAAGACTGGATAGTTAAGTCTGGCAGCCAGCTGTTTGATGCATGTCGTTTTACCGCATCCTGTGGGGCCGAAGACGTACAGTGGTTCCTGTAGGTTGAGAAACCAGACCACAACATCACGGCTGGACTCATGGAAAATATAGTCGTGGTCAATGGCCGGGGTGTAGGCCGAAGGAACGGCGTATCCTTTTACCGTGGTGCCGGATGGTTTGCCGCTGAAAACCTGCCCGGCATCAAGGTCGGCGGGTTTCAGGTAACTAAGTTCTTCGATCACATTTGTGTTCATAATTGCTACTCCTTAGATGCAGAAAAAGCCCGGCTCCTTTTAAGGGAACCGGGCTCTTCGAAATATGGTATCAGTCTAGCTAGGATAGTTTTTTGTGAATTATACGGAATTGTCTGACTGGAGAACTTCTACGGCCTCAGGCAGCGAGACGGCTTCCGTATGACCATCAAGGTAACGCAGGGTGTATTGCCCTTTTTCATCCAGATAGTTCAACGGAATGCCTTTTTTAAGCTCAAATTCAAGAATAACATGCTGATTTTCAATGGCAGTTGCAACCAGCTCTTCAAGGCTAAGTGGCATAATGCCTCCGTTGCACTGCTGACAATTGCCTATCAGGAAGCAGTGTTCTCCTTATGGTACTATTCTTCAGAGGGCATACGTCGTAGGGCTTGTCGATATGCCTCTAGGCGTTCACGCTTGCCAATGGAGATGACCGTTACAAAGAGAATGTCATCATTGACCTTGTACACAAGGCGATACCCAATGGAGCGCAATTTGATCTTGTAACAATCACGCATGCCAGACAGGGCAGATGAAGGAACTTTCGGCTGCTGTAACCGTTCTGCCAGTTTATTTTTAAACTGCTCTCTGATGCTGGCATCAAGCTTTTTCCATTCTTTCAGTGCTAGCTCATGAAACTGCAGACTATAGCTCATCAAGCGTTACCTTAACAAAAGGGCCATCTTCGCGCTTTTCAACAATCTTTTTGTCTTCAAGATCTTCGAGAATTCCGAGGATTTCTTCGTAGTGCTTTGCGGACAACAGGTAGGCCTCTGGCTTGTTATGGTTCAAAACTGCCACCGGCGCATCCTTGGCAGTTGCCAGGACATTAGCAAAGTTCCGTTTGAGTTCTGTGACGCTAACGGTGATATTGGAGTGTATGGAATCCATGAAATCCTCCAAGTTGGATAAATTAGATATCTTTTATGACATCAAATTTGACATTAGTCAATAAGGATCAGTCCGCTGCAATTTCCCGGGTAATTCGTACCCGCTGCGGATTGCACTGATAACTACCGCGAGTTTCAATGTCGTCATAATCTTCGCCAATACGGATGAACAGGAAGTCTTCGTGGGGCAAATTGTCCATGAACTCGCCAACAAAGGCGATTTCATCAAATTCATCATACCACCTTTCCCCCTCCCACAGAAAGACAACGGAGCCTGAGCCTTCATCGATTTTGCTAGGCTCGCCACCGATGAGCATTTTGATTGCTGCAAAGTTGCCGGGATTGTTCTTTTCTGCCTCTGCAAGAGCTGTTTTTAACTGATCCATGCCATTTTTTGTCAGGCACAGGGCCACGTTAGAATAATATCCCATGTAGATCTCCCGAAGTTCAGTTTATGGGCGAAATGCTCAATTTTTCAAAAGGTGAGCCCGTACGCTCACAGCGGGCCAGCAAGGTATCCACGTCGGTGTCGCCCAGATGCTCCGCATGAAAAATCTCGGTCAACTCCTCCCGCAGAGCATCCTTGTCCAAAGTGGTCCGGCCTGCTGCCACTGACATACGGAATCGGTAATTTCCCGTGTCTACCCAATCCCGTGTGCCAGCCTGACGGTGAACAAGCTTGAGCACAGTTTCCATCTCTTTTATTTCGCTATCTAAAGCGGTGCGCTGCTCCTTGAGGGCAGCCAGCTTTTCCAGTGCTGGTTCCCATTGGGGCATTTGCACGCCCTGCGGGAATTTGGGGCAGTCACCGTTGTGTTCGCAGTACGAGCACAACGGGTAAAAGCCCTGAGCGCAATCCGCCTGTGCCAGGGTTATGTGCCCGGCGCGGAAATCTGCAAGTTCGCCCCAAAGTTGTGCCGCATGGTCAAGGGCAGTATCCAGCATGGCCTGATTGAAGCCATAGGGGCCGAACGCTTTAACCTCTTTCATGGAAAGGCAGAGCAACCATGCTTCTATGCTTGTCTTGGCAGCAGTTGAGGGCATCTCAAGACCAAGCTGGGCACGGCAAAGTTGAGGGAAGGTCATCTTCTCATGCAGCAGCGTACCGTCCTCAGCACGGAGGCTGAAGACGGGCTTGTTCCATGCTTTTACCAAAAGGCCGATTTGCCCGTGCAGTTGCAGCAGATGGGAATCGTGAGGCGAAGTTGGTAACTTGTCCGTACTCTTCACTTCCAGAATGCGTATGGCATTAACAGGCGCACCCCAGACCAGCACAAAATCAAGATGAGCTTTGATGGGCACGCCCTGATGCTGCCAGTTGATCTCAAGCTGGGGCAAAATATGCAGGCCCAACGATGTCAGTGCCTGCCCAACCCCAGATTCAAACCAGTGCCCTCGCTGCAGCGTAAGCAGGCGCTCCAGGCTGTTTGTGGTGGGCAGCACTTTTCTAGCCAGTGCAGCCCGTGGGCATTCCCAGTGCTGGCCGATGTCGCTCATCCCCACATAGCAGGAGCGGTCGCCTAGGTGTGCAAGTGTGTCGTTGTGGGCAACGGCCTGCAGGCCTTGCCTGATTAGAGCCCGTAATCCTTCCGTGCGGTTCATCTGCTCCATGATCTAGCCTCCATAAAAGCGAAAGGGCCGCCATTAGGCAGCCCTTTCACTCGGTATTTTGATTTTTGTTATGCGGCATCAACATACTTCCACCACAATTTTCTCTGCGGGTTCCAACGGAAGCCCGAACCGGTAAGTAATTCTTTTTTGGCCTGCGTGTTGCCGGTGGCAATGATGCAAGGACGTCCGTCCTGGGCTGTAACTTGCTGGTAGGTGACGCCTTCCAGCGGAGGGAGATTTTCAAGGCTTGCTGGCGGTCGATTTGAGGGGGCTGAAATGATGTTTGTGGTGGATGATTCGCGTTGACGCGATTTTTGCGATTCGGGGGCGTTTACGGGCAGTTTGGAACGTGTGGATGATTTTTTGCCATTTTTAGCCCCTTCACCATCGTCATCTTCAGTTACCATGCCCAACATGGCGGTTAAAGCGTAGCGGCGAGCGTAAGTCATTGCCGATCCCATGCCCTGCGGATCGGCCTTGGGCAAAGGAACTACCGCAAGGGAGCTTTGCCACTGGCCAGACTCTGCGTGGGTCAGCTTGGTAACCAGCCCTAATGAACTAGGCTGCTCCACAGGCACCGGGTACTGGCAGAGCCAGATACCATTTTTAATGAGAGCATCACGGCAGGCATCCATGACGCTGTTGAGACTGGCGTACCAGCTCTTGGTGAAGGGATTCTCAGCGTCTTTTGTAGCAGGCTGCACGGTTCGCTGCACGTTGAGAAGGGCCTTTGCCAAATCGGTAATGTTTTCTGATTGATATTGGTTCATGCAAGCCACCTCCTTCTATAGCAAAATGACAAAGCCCCACCCAGCTTAGTGCTGGACAGGGCTTTCAGGAGTGATTTGAAACGTAGTTTCGATCCTCTTAATGATATAATATATTTTTAAAACTGCATGAATAACATCCGCAACGTCAGCGGGTAAAATAGGCGTTCTCAATTTCTGCCAAACGATGCGTACTCAAGCTTTGTGTCGCACATTTTTGCACGTTTTTTTGTAAAGCAATGCGCGGTTAGGCATGGGAACACTCGGAATATGCCTTGTGCCCATACGATTCAAATAAGTATGTTAAGGCGCATTTTTTTCGTTTAAAGTATTTCAGAATGTTAGCATCTACCGGCAGCAGAGATCTTTGATATTGCTTCAAGCTGTTTGAATAGGTCATATCGCAGCAAGGCATGTGCATAAATCATCAGTAAATTGTTGTGCGAGAGAGCAGAGTCTTTGTACTTCTGTCCAACGTGATTCCAGCATGTTGGCGTACTTTTCTTTATAAGCTTTTTCAGTTTTTGTTACTCGTCCAGCAATGTCTCGTGAACATTCAAGTTTGCTTTTTATACAGGCCTTTTGGGGTTTATATGCAGTGTATGCCCATGTTTCCATGTTATACCCAGGGCAACACCAAAGCCAATTGGGCTGCGGAACAACAGGGAGAAGCCAGCTTTTGGCAACATCAATTAAGGCATCAGCTGAATCACTAGCTGGCGGGCAAGGCTTCTCGCAAGGGAGATCTGAGTATGTAGGTAATTGTGTTATGTTGGCACTGGCATAGGTAAAGCCTGCAACATCAACATCCAGATGTATTACCACTACCTGGTGCATGATGAGGTTCTCCCCTTGAGGAACTGTAGATACTTCCTGACACCAGTTATGAACACCTGACCAGCCTTTTTGCGCGTATATCGGTTGTGAAGCATCAGTCGTGCCGCCCAGAACTGTTTCTACTCTTTGAGGTCGCAGAGGAGTAATTATGAAAGGTTGGTCTTTGAGTATTGCCTTGATCACGGCTTGTAAAGCAATAAGGTCTGTTGGCCCTTCGGCCACAACACCAATGCGCACAGCTTCAGTCATTGGGGATACCCCCCAGGTGTCCCATGACCCAAAGGCGCGATAATGGCCAGCCATGCTGATTCGCCAATTGCTGCAGCTCAGTAGTTATTCTTTGTCTGCTAACGCGTGTAACTCCTGTACTATCTCTGTCTACAGCAAAAAGTCGTATTCTGTCATCATTTATGGGCAAACCATCAAGTGCGGCAGGATTATGCACAGTCAGCAGTGCTTGGCGCGGCTTTGTTGCCTCACATAGCATCCACCGACAAAAAAGCCTCATCATACGCTCTGTTAGTTTAGGATTAAGTGCTTGATCAAAGTTATCCACTGCAAAGAGTGGTAATGTATCTGGTGAACGCGCAAGAATAAATGCAAGTAAAATATATAGGGCCCCTTCGCTAGCATCATAGGCTGTCAGTTTATTACGCGAGGCATTCATGAATTTATCTTGAAAGACAATGACTTTTTGTTGTCGAGTCACCGATGGTGATAACAACATGCTGGCAGACTTCTGTATTGTTACATCGTCAATCCAGTCAATTGCTTTAAATGCTTCATCACGGTATACTGATTCACTTTTGCTGTTCAATAGTTTTTCAAGTGATTCTGCAAGTCCGCCGCCATGAATGCCAATGGCACCTCGGATTGAGTCTGGTGATAGTCCGCGTAAGGTGTCAGTGTTTGGAGTATAAATGCAATAGTCTTGCATAAGACGCAAAAAAGTCACTTCTTCAGAGTTTACCTCTGACGCTGTAAGTGAAGTTGCAGCAAGACCTATTTCTTTATTGCGCCATTTTGATTTCACACCAGCCGCGAAAAC
>NZ_MJUZ01000004.1 GCF_002237645.1 Desulfovibrio sp. MES5 | reverse complement strand
GGGTGGGGGCGTGGGGGAGGGACCCTTTTGCAAAAGGGTCCCTCCCCCACAAGGCATTTCAACGTTTGATGCTGCGTCAGTAGCGGCATAACAAGCCGTCCCTCCCCCACAAAGCATTCCAACGTGAAACGTCCCTACTGCCGCGCGGCCTTGTGGCAAAGCTCGTAAAAGCCTTCGGCCAGGGTGGGGTGGGCGTGAATGGTGTGCGCCACGTCGTTTGCCGTCGCGCCCATGCGGATGGCCAGGGCAGCCTCGGCCACAAGGTCGGTGGCGTGCGGGCCGCAAAGATGCGCTCCAAGAATGGTATTGTCCCCGGCATGGGCCACCAGCTTGAACACGCCGGCGATTTCGCCCATGGCGTGGGCCTTGCCCAGTTCCCTGACCTGCATGGTGGTGCAGCGCACAGGCAGGCCGCGCGCCACGGCTTGCTCCTCCGAAAGCCCCACGCAGCCGATTTCCGGCGTGGTGAAGATGGCAGAGGGTACGACGCTGTAATCGCAGGGGGCTGGCGCGTCCAGATGGGCCACCACATGTTCGGCCTCAGCCGAGGCCATATGGGCCAGCATGATTTTTTCAGGCCCGAGAATGTCGCCAATGGCGTATACGCCGGACAGGGACGTTTGCAGGCAGTCGTCCACTGTAATCCAGCCCCTGGACGTCACGGCTATGCCCGCTTCTTCAAGGCCAAGGTCCTGGGTTCTGGGTTCACGCCCCACGGTAACAAAGACGGACTCCGCCTCCAGCACGCCCGCAGGAGCCGGGCTGGCGGCATCCTGAGGCCGTGCGGCGGCTGTGACAAGCTTTACGGAGTCCTGCTCCGTCACGGCGGAGCTGACTGTCTTGCCGAGTTCAACGCGGATGCCCGCTTTTTTCATTTCCCGCAGCAGCAGTTTGCTCATTTCAGCGTCAACCGAGGGAATGGGCAGCAGACGGTTCTGCCCCTCGATAACGGTGACGGCCGCGCCGAATGACCGGAAGATGCAAGCCATTTCGCAGCCGATGACGCCGCCGCCGACAATGATGATTGAGGCGGGCACATGGTCCAGCCGCAGCACGTCGTCGCTGTCAAGAATGCGGTTGTGGTCGACGGGCAGCGAAGGCAGGTTCAGGGGGCGCGAACCGGTGGCTATGATGACGTTGTCGCCCGCGACGGGTATGGAGCGTTCCTGTGTGGTCACCACCACTTCCTGGCGGCTTGCCACCCTGCCCCTGCCGCGCAGCAGGGTGATGCCAAGGCTGGCGCAGGTTTTTTCAAGCCCTGTGGCCAGCAGGCTCGTGACGCTGTTCTTGCGTGAGAGCAGGGAAGGCATGTCAATGGCGGCCCCGGAGCAGCCGGCAATGGCATGGCTGGCTGCATGACGGATTTTCTCCAGCGTGTCCGCCGAACTTTTGAAGGTCTTGGTGGGTATGCAGCCGGTATGAAGGCATGTGCCGCCCATGGCCGCGCTTTCAACAAGCGTTACGCTGTGCCCGGCCCTGGCTGCCGCGAATGCCGCTGTGTACCCGCCGGGGCCGCTGCCGATGATGGTCAGTTTTCGCATTGGTATCCTCGTGCTGCTCGTGATGTTGGGCGAAGCTGTTATGCCAGCGATTCCAGAAGATTCTGGTATTCCTCGGTTGTGAGCAAGCCTGCTGACGACAGGGGTTCTGTCCTACGCAGGCGCACAATCCAGCCCTGGCCGTAACAGTCGCTGTTGACAAGCCCCGGCTGGCTTTCAAGACTGGTATTGATTGCCGTAACCTCGCCAGAAACAGGAGCGAACAGGGCGTTGACGGACTTCATCGATTCCACGGAACCGAATTCCTTTCCCGCTTCAAGCTGATCGCCCACAGCAGGCATATCCACATAGACCACTTCTTCCAGCTGGGCCTGCGCAAAGTCTGAAATGCCCAGGGTGGAGCCGTCTTCGTTTTCGAGCAGCCAGATGTGCTCGCTGGTGTATGCGCGGTCATTGGGCAGGGTGTAGTCGGCCATATGTTCTCCTTGTGGTTTGCAGCGTAAAAAGCCGCCGCGCTTCCTATGGCAAGAGGCGCGGCGGCGGGCCCGGAAAGGCGGAAACCTGCATTCCGGCGGATTTGATGGAGGCAGGGGCTTGACTGCCGCCTGACGGGAGTCCGCGGGCGTGGCGTTGCGCCTTTCCGGGGGAATACCCGGACGTTTCAGAGCATTTGACACTTGAAATGCTCGCATCCGGCAGGCAAAGCCTGCCTGTTGGCATTTCGCGGCAAGGATTTTTCAGAAAAATCCCTGCAGAGCAGTTAACTCATTTCACTCGTAAACTGCTCTAGCTCTCGGCCTTGTCCCCGGCCTGCCCTTCGGGCAGGGGGTAGGTGTGGCGCTGACCGTTAAGAATGAAGCTGTAGTTGATCTTGCTGCACGCTTTGAGCATGTTGGCCACGGAGCAGTACTTCACCGCGCCCAGTTCAAAGGCGCGCAAAAACCTGTCCAGGCTGATGCCCTGACCTTCAACAGTGTATTCCACGTTGATTTCGGTGAATATCTGGGGCACTTCTTCGCGGCGCACGGCGTCGGCGGTTATGCTGAAGGCGCTGTACTCAAGGCGCATCTTGTTCATGGCGTGGCCCACTTCAATTCCCGTGCAGCCAGCCAGGGAAATAAGCAGCATTTCCATTGGACGCACGCCCTGGTTGTCGCCGCCGTATACGGCTGAAGCGTCCATGACAACGCTGTGCCCGTCGGAGTCCCTTCCCTCAAAAATCATGTTTCCTTTCCATTCCACGTGAATCTTGGCCATGATGCAAATCCTTATATCGTAGTGGTTTTTTGACGTTCAGTGCTGAAGATAAGGGCAACCCAGGCGCAGAGTACGGCCAGGAAGGCCGTCATGCCCCAAAGGCCTGTCTGGTAAAACCACGTGCCAGCCGCCGCGAGAGCCACGCTCAGTGCGAGGGCAAGCATCACGGCCACATTGCGCAAGACGAGGAGCCCGCCGGAGGGGCGTATGAATTCCCACCCCTTTTCCGCCAGGGAAACTATGCACATGCCGATGATGTTGGCCGCCATGGCCACCCAGACAGGATGGATCTTGAGGTAAAAGCTGTTGACGGCCCATCCGCCGAGCCAGTTCCAGACAAGACCCGCGCCGCATCCGGCTATAAGGGCCGTCAGCGCGCCGCGCGGCGTGGCCACGCTCCAGAACAGGGCCGCCACCATAGGCGCGAACGTAGCGCCGTTGCGGGCTGTCCAGGCGAAAATGTTCCACCACGCCGCCTGCTCCGAGCGCAGATAGCCGAACATGATCATAAGGCAGGTAAGGGCCAGCAGCGAAAGGCGGGTAAGCTTGACGAGCTTGGCGTCACTGGCGTTGGGCCAGATGGCCGAGCCCACGTCGCGGCCAAGGCTGGTTGCGCCGGAGAACTGGCAGGGAGCGCCCCAGCCAAGGGCGCAGGCCCATATGCCCAAGGTGAACAGGCCGACCATGGGAGCCGGCAGGGTTTCCATAAGATATTTGGGCACGGCCACCAGGCCGCGCGCGTTGCCGGGCATGGCAATGGCCGCAGCCGCGCCCACAAGCACGCCCATGGCGATGAAGATGACGTTGAACCCGCTGGCGATGAGCAGACCCTTGCGGCCCTCGTCAGCCGTTTTGCACGAAAGGGCCATCTGAAAAGCGGCCTGGGCCAGCAGCACGTTGATAAGAAAGGTGCCGAACCATGCCAGAATGGTCTGCAGGCCAACGCTGGTAAGGCTGCCGTACTTGACGTCAGTGGTCAGCAGGGTGGCCACGGCGTCAAAGCCGGGGTTGATCGCAATGGCGTAGATGGCGACGGCAAACATGATCATGAAGACGAAGAAGTTGGCGGTCTGGGTCATGGCCACCGACCACATGCCGCCCGCGCTGAGAAAGACGTACATGAGAGCGGCCGTGAGCACCACGGAGAGCAGCATGTCCATGCCGGTGATGGCGTTGATGCATGAAGCGAAGGCCAGCGCCGTGGCCACCGACCACATGGGAAAGGTGATGGCCGTGATGCCCCCGGCAATGCCCTTGGCGGCCCTGCCGTACTTGTCGCCGATGAGGCCGGAAATCGTCACCATCATGCGCTTGCGGAAGGGTCCGATAAGCACCAGGGCTATGATCAGCACATGGGTCAGTTCAGCAACGCCGTACCACAAGGCGGAAATGCCCGTGAGGTAGGAAAGCTCAAGAATGGCAATATAGGTTGAACCCGAGAAAAGGCCCGTGATGCAGAAGGCCACGGTCCAGCGGCTGAACTTTCGCCCGCCCACAAAAAAGTCTTCACCCGCCTGCGCCTTTTTTTTGGCTATCTGGCTCATGACAATGAGCAAGAGCGTATAGGCCAGGGCAAGCCCGAACATCCAAATGGCCGAAGATGACATGGTTACTCCTCATATTTTTCAAATGCGTTTTGCCGGGTGCATTTCTCTGAAATGCCGGGGCTGCGCGAAACAACGTGCGGCGCCGCACGTAACGTCAATGCGAATTGGGTTTGCTGGCCTTGCCAGGCGCCCGTAAAATGTACCTGTTCAGCGGGTTGCGCATGTTGCCCGCTTGTTGCGCTGGGCGCTCTTTGGTTTTTGTAGCGACTGTCCGGCATGTTGCCCCGTGCCGGACAGTCTTGAACCGCAGGACGTATTGGGCCCTCTCAATTCCCTCCAGAGCCGGACTCCATCGCTCGCGGGCGATGGAAGGCTCTGGCGCTCCT
Source organism: Desulfovibrio sp. MES5 (assembly GCF_002237645.1). GTDB lineage: Bacteria > Desulfobacterota > Desulfovibrionia > Desulfovibrionales > Desulfovibrionaceae > Desulfovibrio. Next base: position 82,956 of record NZ_MJUZ01000004.1, on the reverse strand, counting down.
CGCGAGCACAACTATCTGGATGCTATCTGTGAGGATGCATCCAGATAGCAAACATTGTTCCAAAAAGTTTTTTTAATTATATAAGTATGTTGAAAATGCGTGGCGCAAGATGCGCCAGCTGCGGGCGGGCAGGGGGCGGCGCTTGTGAAGTTTTATAACATGCTTTGATTTATTGATATTTTTTGAAGACTTGTGAAATCTTGCAACAAGAAGGGTGGTTCATAATCAAACCACATGGTTGAAAAATGAACCGCCACCCCTGGCGCGGCGGGCGCTGCCAACAGACCGGCAAAATGGGGGTGTGCGCCCCGTCGGGTGGTTTAGTTCTGAACCACGATGTCGTATTCCCGCATTTTACGAAGAAGCGTGGCGTGCGAAATGCCGAGATCACGGGCCGCGCCCCTGATGCTTGGCGCATTGCGCAGGGCCTTTTCAAGGCACTGTTTTTCAAAATGCCGCAACTGCTCCCGCATGGGGGCGCTCCGGGAGGGGGCGGGCTGCCCCTCCTGCCGGGCGAAGCTTTCCCATATCAGTGCGCTGTTGCCGGGCGAAAGGTTCGCAATGGTCAGGCGCTCCATAAAATTGGCGAGTTCCCGCACATTGCCGGGCCAGGAATACTCAAGAAGTATCTTTTCTTCCTGGGGGGTTATGTGGCAGTGGCAGGAGTATTTCTTGCCGAAGCAGGAAAGAAAGTGCCGCGCCAGCGGCAGGATGTCTTCGCGTCGCTCCCGCAGGGCAGGCACGGAAAGGGGGATAACGTTGAGACGGTAGTAAAGATCCTCGCGAAAGGTGTTTTCGCGCACCATTTTGAGCAGGTCGCGGTTAGTCATGGCAATGACGCGCACATCGAGCCTCACGGGCTTGCGCCCGCCGATGCGATAGATGACGCCCTCCTGCAGGGCGCGCAGCAGCTTGACCTGAAGGGCCATGTCCATTTCGCCCACCTCGTCCAGCATGAGCGTACCCTCGTGGGCGACTTCAAGCATGCCCGCGCGGCTTGAGTTGGCGCCGGTAAAGCTGCCTTTTTCGTAGCCGAACAGCTCCGCTTCCTGAAGGTGCTGCGGGATGGTGCCGCAGTTGATCTGCACGAGGGGGCCGTGGCGTCGTTTGCTGTGGTTGTGGATGGTCATGGCCACAACCTCCTTGCCCGCGCCGGTTTCGCCTGTGATGAGCACGGTGGAGTCCACCCCGCCAAGGCGGGCCGCCTCGTCCAGCAGGCGCAGCATGGCAGGGTTGTGGGCAATGACCTTTCTGCCCTTGAGGCTGGCCTCCTGAAAGGCCGCCAGTTTGCGGCGGCTGCTTTCGGCCTCTTCCTGCAGCCGTCTGATCTCTGTCATGTCCTGGGCAGAAAGGACGCAGCGGAAGAGCCGCTGGTCAGCGTCAAAGATGGGGGTGATGCTGAAGACCACCTGTTTGCCGCTGCAGTCCTCCAGAAGGGTGCTGCCTGCCTTGCGCGAAGATATGGTTTTTTTGAGCAGGTCGGCCACTGCCGCCATGGCGGGAGAGGACGGCTCCTGCAGGTTGTCGCAGTCCGGCAGCAGAGAGCGGATTTTGTCATTGGTGTACAGCGGAACGCCTGCCTGGTCGAAGATGATGATTCCGTCCGCTGCGCAGTTGATGACGGCGTCCAGCTCTCTGTTGTGGCAGTCCGCACTGCAGAAGGCATTGTAGATTTTATGGATAAGGTCTTTCTTGGTCAGCACGCCCACCAGTTTGTCCTCGTGGTCGAGCACAAGCATCCTGTCTATGGGCAGGCTGCACGCCGCGCCGAAAGTGGCGTCATTGCGAATGCTCACAAGGTCCACGTCCATAACTTCGCCAATGGGCGTTTCAAAAGATTTGCCCTGCCGTATGGCCTCCACCAGGCGGAATATGGTCAGAATGCCGCGAACTTTTTTTTGCGCATCCAGAATGGGCACGCAGTTGACCCCGTGCCGCTCGTATACCGCCAGCGCGTCTTCAAGCCTGTGCTCTGGGGTCAGGGTTTCGGGGTTGTCGTGCATGACCTGTTCGACAAGCATACTTTCTTCGGGCAGTGCGGGCATGGGCATTCTCTGGCTATGGTGATTGGGGGCGTTCAGACGCGCTGGTGGGGCGGCCTTGCCGGTTCTGGCAAAAAGGGATGGATCGTGGGCGCATTTTTTGCGCGCATCGGCAGGCTTTCGGGGGGTACACGCGGCAAGCCGAAGGGGCCTGGCCAACTGGGGATTCGCCGGCAGAACGGCAACCGCAGGCAGTGCGATATTCCCGTTTCAGTCCGCTGATATAGCTCCTGTCATATTTGGAAAGTTATTTCAATTTTTACTGCACTCTAAAGCTCCCAGCAGTTGCAGGGCTGTTTTGCGTATGTATTACTAAAAAAAATATGCGTAAAGGTTCTTGCAGAAAATGGAAATATTATTTTTAGTAAAAATTTAAATTAAATTATGCAGTATTTGAAAGTATTGAACATTGAGTAACTGTGTACTCGAGTAGATTTTGTGCTTTGCAAGAATATTTGGTTGTTAACTTTATCTCTAGTCGATTTGATGCATTTTTGCAACGTCGTATTGATGCTTTACACATTGGCTATATGATATTAGTTTTCCGACATCGACAAGATTTACCGTTCATGAGGGCATTTTTACAGGCAACCATTATTGGTAATGGTTTTCCTTGTTATTTATAACAGCAGGGGGCGTGACGTAGCCATGAGTGCAAAGAGCAAAATTGTTTTAAGTGTTTTCGCTTTTTTTTCATTGGTTATTCTGGCCATGACGGTCAATTCGTACAGGAGTTTCAGCTCGTCATCCAACGCCGCCAAGATTGAGCAGTTGAATACCATTTCAAGGTCAGTGGGCAAGGCCGTTGCCGAGAAGATGGGCGTGTATTTCAATATGCTGGAATTGTCGGCAAAAATGCTGGCGCAGCCGGTGGGCGTCACTGACGCCGATCTGTACGAATACCGCAGGAATGTGCTTGTCCAGTTGCTGCAGCAGACAAATCTTGTTGAAGCCTACTATTGTTTTGAAAACGGCGAGACACACAACAACAAGGGCATGATCCCCAATTTCAACGCCAAAGATCTTGGGCGCGAATGGTATAAACGCCTCTTTAGCGGTGAAAAGCGCGTCGTCACCACACCCTACACCTCGTCCATCGGGGCCACCGTCATGGCGGTTGGCGTGCCCATGCTGGACAAAGGAAAAGTGGTGGGCACCCTGTGCATCAACCTGGGCCTTACGGACATCACCAATTTCGCCAATGGAGTGCTGGATTTTCAGAACGTCTTTCTGACCCGCGCCGACGGCTATATCATGGCCAACAGGAATGAAGCGCGCATCGGCAAAAGCCTCTGGGACGAGGTTTCCGGTCTGAGCCAATACCGCACGCAGAATTCGGACGGCAGGATATCCTTCACTCACGACAATGAAGAGTATGAGGGCAGCCTCTACAACATCAAGGGGCTGGACTGGAAGGTGTGGGCCTATGAAAAGGAAGACATCATCCACCAGGATTCGGACCAGAACCTGCTGTACAGCTCCATTGCCGCCGTGGCGGCCCTGGTGCTTTCAGCCCTGATGGTAACGTTTCTTGTGACCCGCCTGATCTTCAAACCCCTTAACAGGTGCGTGGATTTTGCCGCTTCCGTGTCCGCAGGCAGGCTGGACGAAACGCTGGCCGTCAAAAGCAGGGATGAGGTTGGCGTGCTGGCCGACGCCCTGCGCACCATGGTGAACAGACTCAAGGAAATGATAACCACCACGGCAGAAAAAGAAAAACTTGCCGTGCAGGAGGCGGAGCGCGCCCGCAAAGCCGTGGCCGAAGCAGAAGAGGCGCGCAACGAAGCCGAACTGGCCACGCGGCGTGGCATTCTTCAGGCGGCTGCGCAGATCGAGGGGGTTGTGGAACGCATAGCCTCAAGCACTGAAGAGCTGGCCGCCCAGGCGGAACAGATATCCAGAGCGGCGTCGGTGCAGCAGCAGCGCATGACTGAAACGGCTACCAGCATGGAGCAGATGAGCGTGTCCGTGGTGGAGGTCGCGCGCAATTCTGGTGATGCCGCCAGCAATGCCGCAAATACGCAAAAAGAGGCCGGACGCGGCGCGGATCTGGTGCGCCAGGTCATTGCGGCGGTCACCCAGCTGCAGACGCAAAGCCAGGCCATGAAGGAAGACCTCACCGTGCTGGGGCGGCAGGCCCAAAGCATAGGGGCCATCATGGATGTCATCAATGATATCGCAGATCAGACCAACCTGCTTGCGCTTAACGCCGCCATTGAGGCTGCCCGCGCAGGCGAGGCCGGGCGCGGATTTGCCGTGGTGGCCGACGAGGTGCGCAAGCTGGCCGAAAAAACCATCGGAGCCACAAAGGAAGTGGGAGAAAACATTTCAGCCATTCAGGCAGCCGCGCAAAACAGCATCCACTCTATGGATTCGGCAGCGGAGACAGTGGAAAAAACCACAACGCTCTCGCACGATTCCGGTGCGGCGCTTGAGAATATCCTCTCCTACGCCAAGGATAACGCCGATCAGGCGCAGTCCATAGCCACGGCGGCTGAAGAGCAGTCCGCCGCTTCAGAGCAGATCAGTCAGGCCATTGAGGAAGTGACAAGGCTTACTGAAGAAACATGCAGGGGACAGGCGGAATCTACCGTCGCGGTACAGCAGCTTGCAGCCATGTCCGGCGACTTGCGGGCCATTGTGGATCAGCTCAAAAGGTGACGGCCGAAGCAATGTTGGAATGCTTTGTGGGGGAGGGACCCTTTTGCAAAAAGGTCTCCTCCCCACGCCCCCTCCCCCTAAAACTCTTATTACGTTGTACTGGAGTACAGCTTGTGTTGGGGCCGAGGCGGGGCTTTTGAGCATGTAACCTTTTTCAAAGGCAATCTGGTCTGGAAGCAGCGCCTTTCAGACATTTCATCGCCTCAAAGGTGAGCTGCTTCAGCCCAAAGCAATGTTGAGAGTGTTCATTTAAAAAAGCAGGCCCCCGCCGAACCTTCGGGTTCGGCGGGGGCTTGACGCATTACGGCGGGCGTTGCCGCAGTTCCACCCGCGCAGCGCATCTCTTCGGGCTGTTGGCGCTGATCTGGTTTCCGCGCTTTTTGTGGGCGAAAAAGGCCCTCTACATTAGATAACCACTGAAATGACAAATATTTCAGGGGTCATCTGCGCTAGATGCCCTTTTCAGCCATGAGGCAGGCCAGGTCGCAAACGCGGCAGGAGTAGCCCCATTCGTTGTCGTACCAGGCCACCACCTTGACCATCTTGCCGTCCTGCACCGTGGTGTAGGACGCCTCAAGGATGGAGGAGGCGGGGTTGCCCTTGAAGTCCATCGAAACCAGGGGCTTGTCGTTGTATTCAAGAATGCCCTTGAGGTAAGTCTCCGAGGCGTGCTTGAGTTTGCCCAGCAGGGTTTCGGTGTCGGTTTCCTTTTCAAGGATGCCGCTGAAGTCCACCACAGACACGGTGGGTGTGGGCACGCGCAGCGAATAGCCGCTGAACTTGCCCTTGAGCGCGGGAATGACCTTGGCTACGGCCTGCGCCGCGCCGGTGGACGTGGGAATAATGTTGCACGCGGCGGCACGGGCACGGCGGGGGTCCTTGTGGGCCATGTCCAGAATGCGCTGGTCGTTGGTGTAGGAGTGGATGGTGGTCATGTTGCCGATCTGGATGCCGAATTCGTTTTGCAGCACCAGGGCCACAGGGGCAAGGCAGTTGGTCGTGCACGAGGCGTTGGACACGATGTGGTGTTTGGCCGAATCGTAATCCTGATGGTTGACGCCCATAACGATGGTGATGTCTTCTTCCTTGGCCGGAGCGGTGATGATGACCTTTTTGGCCCCGTTTTCAATGTGGACGGAGCACTGGGACGCCTTGCGGAATATGCCCGTGCTTTCCACAACGATGTCCACGCCGTACTCGCCCCAGGCAAGCTGCTTGGGGTCGCGCTCGGCAAAGCAGTGCACCTTCCAGTCGCCAACGGTCACTTCAGTGCCGTCGATCTTGGCGTCCAGATAGGCGCGCCCGTATACGGAGTCGTATTCCAGCAGGTGAAAGTTGGCTTCAGCGTCGAAAAGATCGTTGATGGCCACCACTTCCACGCGGTCACGGTAGCTCTTGTGCAGGGCGCGAAAAACCTGCCTGCCGATGCGTCCAAAGCCGTTGATGCCTATTCTGATTTTGCTCATATGCGAAATCCTCACAAACTAGAGGGGAGTGTCTTCAGGCGACGTGCGCTGTTGCATGCGCGAAACGCCGTTTGCCCGCACGATTCTGAACTGGGTCGCCCTTCCGGCAGTGCGCGGGCTGTTGCCATGCGCGCTGCCGCCTTTGTCGTGGCAGAAAGTCCGCCTGCCGCAACCGGAGAAGTATGGCCCTTCCCGGCGTGTTTCAAGGCTTTTGTACCTTGAGGCGGCCTTGCGACTGCAGAAGCGGATGCCCTACGGCGCATGCTCTGCTTCAGCCGTTGCCCGCAGGGCTTACGGATGAGGACAGCACCGCTACCCACCTGCGCGACCACGCGCCGTTCCTGGCGCGCTGTGACTTTTGAGAATGCACATTCTCAAGGGCCGTCCGTATTAGTCTTCGTAGACCGAGTACGCGTGCTTGGTCATCAGTTCGTAATTGTTGCGCAGCGCCTCATGCAGACGCGCGTTTTCAATGGCCAGGGCCGAAATGGCGGCCACGGCTTCCATAAAGGTCTGTTCGTCGGCCGTGAATTCACGTTCCTCGGCGGAATAAACGCGGATAAGGCCAATGGCCTTGCCGTCCACCATAAGCGGGGCGGACAGAACGGAAACAAGGCCTTCGGCCCTGGCCGAATCGGGATACTGAAAGCGTCCGTCAGCGGCGGCGTCCTTGAGATGGATGGTCTTGCCGGCGAGCACCTCGCCGTCCATGCCGCTGCGCTTTACTTCCACCGACCCCTTGCGCAGGTAGGTTGCGGAAAGGCCGTAGGCGGCGCTGGGCAGCAAAAAACGGCCCGTGCTGTCCAGCAGGCGGATGGTGCTGGCCTTGCAGCCCATGGTGACAGCCGTCTGCTCGGTTATTTTGTGCAGGACATCCTTGGGCTCAAGGCTGGAGTTGATGACCAGCGCAACATCTCTGAGAGCGCGAAAATAGTCTTGTGCCATGTGTGCCTCCTTGAAGAAAGCGTTGCAAAGTAGTCTGGCTGTACTGTGGCCCGGGGCCACTGAAGCAAGTGCACTTTGAAGTTGCTCTGACGGCCGCGTGAGCAGGCGTCCGCCGTGGGGGTCGCAATGTATTTACGCGGGGAAGCGCCAAGGCGGCGCTCTGGCGGCTCTGCGCAAAGCATATGCAAAGCCATATTGCCAACTGACTGTGTCGGTTGTGCAACGTACCAGAGTATAAGTATGCGCTATTTTCCCTCATGGGGCAAATGGTGGCGGCGGAGGCCTCTTGGGCCGAAGACGGGACGAAATAAAACGCCTTGTGCGGGCGGGGCTTTTGGCGCGCAGCCCTTTGTGAGATCTGTGCTCCTGAGCGGGCAGTGTCTCTGGCGCGGCTTCACTTTGCAGCCGTTCGTGAAGTCGTGTGAACAAGGGTTGGCTGATGATGGTCGCGAGAGCAATCGCCGAGCCACTCTAGAGGACGCGTGGGCAAGGGCCGTGTGAAGCCTGGGATAAAGGCCCATGTGAAGGCCCGGCGCAGAGTACCCGTGCTGTTACGTGCCGTGGCTGCCCGTAACAATTGGGAATGTACACTCAAAAACAGCAATGCTCCCTGAAGCAGGTAAGCTTTGAGATTTTGTACTATACTAAAGGTGTTAGGGGGTGGGGGCGTGGGGGAGGGATCCTTTTGCAAAAGGGTCCCTCCCCCACAAGGCATTCCCAAATAAAACTAGTCTATGGAAGCACTAACTAAAGAGCCTCCTGGAAACGCGCAGTTGTTTTCTTTGGCAAGGCGCGAGCTTTTTTTGAGGCAGGAGTGGACTCTTCCGTCCTCGACTGTTTCAAAAAAAGTGAAGCAACGCCGCCAAACGGAATAAATCAGCGTTTCCTAGGCTTTGACCTTGCCGGAGCTCTGCATGCTTACCTGCCCCTCGATGATGCCGCCCTCTTCGGTCAGCAGCACGGGAGTTTGCACGCGGCCTTCAAGTATGCCCGATCCGTAGACGACCACGCGGCGACGGGCCGTGATTTCGCCGGAAAAACGGCCGGAGAGCAGAAGTTCGCCCACATCAAGCGTGCCGGTGACCTGAGCGTCCTTGCCCACATTCAGTGTGCCTTCGCTCACGATCTCGCCATTGTACTTGCCTTCGATGCGCACGGTACCCTTGAAATGCAGTTTGCCTTCATAAACTGTATCGGAACCCAGGTAGGCTATTTCGTCCTTGGCCACAGCAGTCTCCCCGTTATATTTGCAATTAACCCTTAAACATGAATCGCCGCATGGACACGTTGAGCACTATGCCCAGCAGCGTGAAATTGACCAGGGTGGCGCTGCCCCCGTAGCTGATGAAGGGCAGCGGAATGCCCACCACGGGCATGATGCCGATGACCATGCCCATGTTGATAAGTATCTGCCAGAAAAAGTAAAAGAATACCCCGACCACCAGCATGCTGCCAAAGCGGTCCTTGGCCTGTACGGCGGTGGAAAAAATGGAAAGCAGAAAGAGGCAGAACAGGGTGACCAGGGCAACGCAGCCCACAAAGCCCCATTCCTCGCCAAAAACGGCCACGGCAAAGTCCGAATGGCGCTCGGGCAAAAAGCGTAACTGGCTTTGCGTGCCCTCTTTGAAGCCCTTGCCCCACAGCTCGCCGGAGCCAATGGCGATGCGCGACTGTATGATGTGGTAGCCGGTGCCGCGCGGATCGGTGGTCGGGTCAAGGAAGGTCAGGATGCGCTGGCGCTGGTAATCGTGCATGCCCACAAACCACATGAGCGCCCCCACGCCGGGCACGGCCAGAAGGCATGTTTTCAGCACATAGCCCTTGAGCCCGTGAAAAAGTATCATGCCCGCCAGGATAAGCAGAAGGAGCATGGTGGTGCCGAGGTCCGGCTGGGTGATGATGAGCGCGCAGGGCAGCAGGCAGACGAGGAGTACGGAGAAGAAGTCCTTCCATCCAAGGGGGCGGCTGTCGCGCGCCAGCAGGCGGGCTGCCAGCACCAGCACTGAAAGTTTGGCCAGCTCGGAGGGCTGAAGGCTCATGAAGCCCAGCGAAATCCAGCGTTTGGCTCCGTACACCGTCTTGCCCGCAATGGGCACCAGCAGCAGAAGAAAGATGGTCAGCAAAAAGAAGGGCCAGGCCAGGTTGCGCAGTTGCCGGTAGTCAAACATCATGGCCATCAGCATGCAGGCCAGGCCGCACAAGCCCCAGATCACCTGACGCTGGTAAAAGCTGTTGAAGGCCAGCCCCGATTCGACCCGGGTGCCGCTGGCAGAATACAGATTGCCCACGCCCACAAGATAGAGCAGCAGCATGCAGGCCAGCAGGCCCCAGTTTATATAGCTGAGAAGACTTTTATCCATGCGCTTCTACCTGGTCAGAACATGTTCCAAGGGCCGTAAAAGGGTCGCCGTCGATGCCAGCGTCCTTAGAGCATTTTAACTTTGAAAAAGTGTAAATGCTCTAATGCTGCACGAAAGTGCAGCGCGCCACAACGTGGCGTGGATTCAGCCGAGCTTTAGCCGTTGCGACGAAGGAAGCTACGGATGCTTCAAGCGTTGTGACGCAGGAAACTACGCTTGAAGACAGCATGAGTAACCATACGTCTGTTCTGTGTAATCGCTGTCGCCATCCGTAGCGCTGCTGTCCTGCCCCGTAAGGCGGTTCCCGCCAACGGTTCAGGCAAGCCCTGCGGGCAACGGCTGCCGCAAAGACAGCAATTGGTTCCTTGAACGGACAGCCTACTGATGGCTGTCGTTATCCGTAAGCGGCAAAGAACCGCTAACGGCTACCGCAAATCGCATTTTTCGGCTGAATGAAAACTATGAAATGCTTCTCATTTCAAAGTTGATCTGTTCTAGTCGGCCCGTTCCCCGGGGCTCGCCGGGGCCTGAATCACAGGAGCCGCCGGAGCGTTGGGGTCGGGACCAAAAAGGTGATCGTAGACTTTTTTTGCCACGGGGCCAGCCACGCTGGAGCCGCCGCCGCCGTGCTCGACCATGACCACCACCACATAGGATTTGCCGTCCTTGACGCCCCATGTGGTGACCCAGGCGTGATCGCGCTGGGCGTATTCCATTTCGTGGGTGCGCAGGCGGCGGTCGTTGGCGGCCATCTTGAGTTTGACCACCTGGGCCGTGCCCGTTTTGCCGCCCATGTCGGCGTCCTTGCGGCCCACCACTCTGGCCGTGCCGTTGGCGGCCGTTTTGCGCATGGCTTCCACCACAAAGTTGAGGGTGGAGGGCTTGGCGGGTATGCGGCCCTTGATTTCGCGCGGCGCGTCATCCAGCAGCTGGGGCTTGAGCAGGTCGCCGCCGTTGAGCAGGCCCGACACAAACACGGCCATCTGCACGGGGGTAACCAGGGTATAGCCCTGGCCGATGGAGACGTTGTAGGTCTCGCCGCGCACCCAGGGGCGGCCGAAGCGGCGGCGCTTCCAGTCCTTGGAGGGCACAAGGCCGGATTTTTCGTGCGGCAGGTCAATGCCGGTGGGGCGGCCGAAGCCGCTGGCCTTGGCAAATTCCTCCAGCTTGTCAATGCCCATGCGCTCGCCCATCTGGTAAAAATAGACGTCGCAGGAGTTGATTATGGCGTTCTGCATGTCCTGCGCGCCATGGCCGCCACGCTTCCAGCAGCGGAATATCTGGTTGCCCAGCGTGACCTGCCCGGAGCAGTTCACGGTTTCACGCGGGTTGACGCCACGCTCCAGCAGCATGGCGGCCACGACCAGCTTCCACACCGAGCCGGGCGGATACACGCTCTGGATGACCCGGTTTTGCAGCGGAAAACGGCTGTTGGTGCGCAGGGCGTCCCAGTCGCGCTGAGAAATGCCCGCCGCAAAAAGATTGTTGTCATAGGCAGGCGAGGTAACGAGCGCGCGCAGTTTGCCCGTGTCCGGCTCCATCACCACCACGCAGCCAGCCTCGCCGCCAAGGGCGTTCCAGGCGGCCTCCTGAAGGTCCCTGTCCAGCGAGAGGCGTATTTCCTTGCCGCCACGGGGTTCTTCACGCAAAAACTTGCCAAGCACGCGGGAATGGGCGTCCACTTCAACGTCGTAGAGGCCCTTGCGGCCGCGCAGCTGCTTTTCCAGCTCCAGTTCCAGACCCTGCTTGCCCACAAGGTCGCCCATGGCAAGGGCGCTGTCTGCGGCCATTTCCTGCTCGTTGGCTTCAGCCACGTAGCCGAGCACGTGCGCGAAAAGGTCTTTTTCAGGATAGCTGCGCTTGGTGCGCACCACAATTTCAAGGCCGGGCCACGCGTAGATTTCCGATTCAATGCGCGCCACCAGGTCGAAATCGATATCTGTAATCATCAGGAGAGGTTCAAATGATTTAACCTTGAACCTGTCCTGCCGGAATTTGTCCCATATCTGCGGCAGGGGAATGCCCGACCACGCGCTGATCTGGGCCAGGGTCGCCGGGATGTCGGGGCAGTCTTCGCGTACCAGCGAAAGGCCGTAGGCTGTGCGGTTGTCGGCCAGCACCTTGCCCTGATCGTCCATGATGCGGCCTCGCGGGGCGAAGATGCGCTCGATGCGCAGGCGGTTGTTCTGCGCCTGCTGCGCAAACTCTGCCCCACGGTGCATCTGCAGGTACCAGAAGCGCACCACAAAAACAAAAAACAGCAGACCCACCAGCACCTGAAGCAGGATGACCCCGCCGCGCGGGGGCTGATAGCCCTCGCTTTCAACCTGGATTTTCAGCCAGGAGCGTATGCCCTTGCGGGCGTGCTTTTCTTTTACGCCGAGCAGGCTCTTCTTAGCTTTCCGAAACATGGCCCTTCCCACGGCGGGTTGCCACCAGTATTTTCCAGGCAAAGGGTATGAAGATTGCCTGGATCAGGCTTTTGTCCAGTATGTCGTGCGTATTGAAAGGCAGGTCCTGCAATGGCGCCATAAGCCATGCCACCGCGTAATACGCCGCGCCCATACAGGCCGAAAGCAGAAAGATGAACAGAAAATTCTCGGCCTCAAACAGCCAGCGGCCCATGCGAAACAGCACTATAACAGCCGCGTACCAGACGATGACTCCGCCAAATACTCTGGTTCCCATGCCTTCCTGCAAAAGAATGAAGGCGGGCAGCAGCCAGAGCATGTTTTTGTAGTCCCGTTCCTGCAGCAGGATGATAAGACCCACCGCCATGACGTCCAGCCCCGGAACCGCAGCCTGTATGCCCACAGCCGCAGCCAGAAAGCAGAGCCACCAGAGGATGTCGCGCAGGGCGCTCATGAGCCGGGGCGACCGGGCGCGGGAGGCCCGTGAATTTCTTTGGGCGGCGCGCCCAGATCCGGAGGCGGCGCTATGCCTGTGGGCTCCAGCAGCAGCACTTCTTCCAGATGGTGCAGGTCCACCAGCGGGTCGGCCTTGATGGCCATGAACTGGGTGTAGTCGGAAGGGGCCACGCTGAGCACCTTGGCCACGGGTATGCCCTTGGGATACTTGCCGTCCAGACCGGAGGTGATGAGTATCTCCCCTTCACGCACCCTGGCCGCGCGCTGCACGAAATTCACTTCCATCGGCTGGCCGGTGCCGTGCCCGGTAAGGATGCCGGGGGCGCGGCTTTCTTGAGAAAATACGGCAATGCGGCTGCCAGGATCAGTGAGCAGCAGGGCAATGGCGCTGTGAGCGCTGGCTTTGAGCACGCGGCCCACAAGGCCCTGATGGGTGACGATGGGCGTGCCGGGTCGGCCGCCCGTGCTGTAGCCACGGCTGATGGTGATGCTGTCAAGCACGGCGTTGGGGCCCATGCGCCCGGCCAGCACCCGTGCGCCGAGGGGACGCCAGCTCTGGTCTACCGGCAGCTGGATGAGGGCGCGTAAGCGCTTGAGCTCAGCCATGTCTTCGCCGTTGGCCAGCAGCTTGGCCTCAAGCTCGTTGACGCGCTGCTTGAGAACCTCGTTTTCTTCACGAACGGCCACGAGGTCAAAATAGCGGTCCCACATGTCCTGTCCGGTATCCTGAATGCTGCGCAGGGGCTTGAGCACGGCTCCGGCCAGCTCAAGGCCGATTTCCGCAGCCAGGTCGTCCAGCGCGCGCGTCCGTTGATTCCAGGAGTACATGGCCAGAAAAAGGATGAGCATGATGCCCGCAAGAATGAGAATACGCCGCAGGGTCACAGGCAGGGGCTCCCGTTGAGCAGACCGTTCAAACGCGAGCGGCGCCACGCTGGAATGTGTTTTTCCAGCACGGCGCCGTCAGCAATCCGGCATTGAAGCTGGGTGCGCGCGTATGCCGCACAGATCAGTCGATGCACACTTCTTTAAGAATATGCAAGTTATCCATAGCCCGGCCCGTGCCCACAACAACGGTGGACAGGGGATCGTCCACAACCGTGATGGGCAGGGAGGTTTCTTCACGCAAAAGCTGGTCCAGGCCCTTGAGCAGCGCGCCGCCGCCCGTGAGCACGATGCCCCGGTCCACAATGTCGGCCGCCAGTTCGGGCGGCGTCTGTTCCAGGGCGATGCGCACTGCCTGCACAATGCTGTCCACCTGTTCGGAGATGGCCTTGCGCACTTCCTCCGAGGTGATGATGATATTCTGGGGAATGCCCGTCACAAGGTCGCGGCCCTTGACCTCGATCTGCTGTTCCGGGTCAAGCGGATAGGCCGAGGCGATCTTGATCTTGATTTCTTCAGCCGACGATTCGCCGATAAGCATGTTATACTTGCGCTTGACGTGCGTCATGATGGCTTCGTCCATCTTGTCGCCGCCAACGCGAACCGAGCGCGAATACACGATGCCCGAAAGGGAGATGACCGCCACTTCCGTGGTGCCGCCGCCGATGTCCACCACCATGTTGGAGGTAGGTTCCTGAATGGGCAGATCCGCGCCGATGGCCGCAGCCATAGGCTCCTCAATGAGGTATACTTCACGCGCGCCGGCGGACTGGGCCGATTCTTTCACCGCGCGCTTTTCAACCTGAGTGATGCCCGTGGGCACGCAGATCATGATGCGCGGGCGCACCAGACGGCGCGAGTTGTGTACCTTGGCGATGAAGTGGCGCAGCATGGCTTCGGTCACTTCAAAGTCGGCAATGACGCCGTCCTTCATGGGACGGATGGCCCAGATGTTGCCGGGCGTTCTGCCGAGCATGCGCTTGGCGTCCTGCCCGACGGCCAGAACCACGTTGTTGCCGCGCGCATCTTTTTTGACGGCCACCACCGACGGCTCACGCAGCACGATACCGTGTCCCTTGACGTAGACGCAGGTATTGGCCGTGCCAAGGTCAATGGCCAGGTCATTGGAAAACATGCCTAATGCGAAATCCAGAATTTTGGACATTACTCTAACTTGCCTCACTGTGCTGGTATGCGTATCTTCGCCCCAAGGGAAATTGTCCGTCAAGTTCAAAGACAACGCCCCGCGCCCGGTGTGCGGATAAGGCGGGGGGCGGTAAAAATCGGTAACGTCAGGCTGAAAACTGTTCTGCTAAATCGGGCGTGAAGTCAAGATGGCTGGCGCGAGGTTCAAAATCTTTGTCCCCGCCGCTACCCGGATTTTTCCGCCGTCAAGGCTTGTAAACATGCTGCGCTGGCATACTCTGGCCGTGTATTTTCGCCGCAAGTATGGCACACGGGTGCAAAAAATTCCACTTGACGCGGGAGCTTCCTGCCCCAATCGCGATGGTTCTCTCTCGCGTCGCGGCTGCACGTTCTGCAATGCTTCCGGTTCCGGTTCCGGCCTTGGCGGGCGCGGCTTTTCACTGGACAGCCAATGGCTGGCCTGGCTTGAAAAGTATCGTGCAACCGACGCGGACAGGGCCTTTATGGCCTATCTTCAGTCCTACTCCAATACCTACGGTTCGCCAGAACGCTTGCAACTTCTGCTCCAACAGGTGGCGGCCCTGCCCGGTTGCCTTGGGGTGGCCGTGGGCACGCGACCGGACTGTCTTGACCAGCGCAAACTGGACATGCTGGCCGCCTGCGGCACAAATGTCTGCGTCACCAGGGGTGATGCAAGGCACTATACGCGAAATACTGGCGGAGACAATGGGCAGAAAAGCGGCCTTGCCGAGGTGTGGCTGGAGCTTGGTCTGCAAAGCATGCATGACGCCACGCTCAGGCGCATAAACCGTGGGCATGACGCCGCCTGCTCCGAATGGGCCGTGCGCGAGGCGGCCGCACGGGGCCTTGCCGTGTGTGGGCATCTCATGGCCGGGCTGCCCGGCGAGGATGAAAAGGACTTTCTGCAAAGCCTGGATTGGGCGCTTGCGCTGCCGCTCAGCGGGCTGAAAATACACAATGTCTACGTGCCCCGTGGCACGGCCCTGGCCCGTCAGTATGAGGAGGGCGGCTACAAGCCCCTGGCCCGCGACGAATATGTGGACCTGCTCTGCACGGCCTTGCCGCGCATCCCCTCGACCATAATCATGCACCGGGTGCAGAGCGATCCGGCCCCCGGCGAACTGCTGGCCCCGGCCTGGGCGGCGGAAAAGCGCGGCGTCATCACAGACCTTCGCCGGGCCATGACAGCGCGTGATCTTTGGCAGGGCAAGGCGGCGGACGTGCCGGAGGCGCGGCCTGAATGGTACGGCGGTTAAGGAAGCGCTGATTTATTCCGTTTGGCGGCGTTGCTTCTTTTTTTTAAAACAGTCGAGAACGGAAGAGTCCACTCCTGCTTCAAAAAAAGATCGCGCCTTGCCAACCGAAATAACTGAGCGTTTCCAGGAGGCTCTTTAACCAGTGCTTCCTTAACAGCGCAGATAAACGGCGCTTACGCCTCCGTGGCCAACGTCTGCTCCCGTAGCCGTCAGAGCAATTTTAAATTGCTCTAACCTAAAATGCAGCAAAGATTTTAGGGGGGCGTGGGGGAGGGACCCTTTTGCAAAAGGGCCCCTCCCCCACAAAGTCTTTCAAGGTTCAGTCGTGGCTTTGTTACGGCATGCAAATGGCCGCCCCTCCCCACAAAATATTTCAGCTGCGTTTTCTAATCCAGGTTCAGAATGACTGAAAAAGATTTGAACAGCACGGTGACTTTCTGTCCCGCCTTGAGTGAGGCGGAAGACTCGAGGCCGCAGCTTTGTATGGCGCACACAAGGCTGCCTTCGGGCAGGGCCACCACAACCTCGGCCACCATCTGGTCTTCACGTATCTTTTCGACCACGCCAAGAAAGCAGTTTTCCGCCGGGGGCGATGCGTTTTTGGGCAATTCGCCCGGCGAAACGAGAACCCAGGGGGCCTTGACGCTGGCGTTGACCAGTTTGCCTTCGGCCAGGGCCAGGGTGCGGCAGCTTTCGTCCGTAATAAGCGAAACGATGCGCAGACCGCCAGCGGTGCGCAGCACCACTTCCACCAGGATGCCGGCCTGCCGCAGTGAGGTAATGCGCCCCTGAAAGACGTTTCTGGCGCTGGTTTTCATCGGGCGCTCCCTTTGCAGTTGTTCGCGCAGAAGGCGGCGGGCCTCCTGCGGGTCGCAGCGCACAATGCTGCTCTGTCCCGGAGCGGCGCGGCGTCCCAGAAAAATGTCCACCACGGGCAGGGGCAGGCCCTGGCGTCCCAGCTCAAGCGCGCGGCTATGGCGCAGGGCGCGGGCGCTTAACAGCCCCTTGGGCAGCCCGCAGGCGGCCCCGCACTGTTGCAGGCAGCGCCGCACGTAGCTGGCGTCACAGCGCATGAGGTCCTGACTTTCAGGAAAGAGCGCAGGGTCTTCCAGCACGCGGCGCAGGCGGCGGCTTACGGTCAGCGGCAGGGGCACTTCGCGTCCTGGGGTTCCGTCGCCGTCCGGCACGCGGATGATGCCTTCCTGAAGGTCCAGATGGGAAGGCCTGATGTTGAAAATCTCAACGAGGCGCAAGGCGGCGTAGCGCAAAAGCATAAAAATGAGCCACATGCGCAGGCGAGGGCGTTTTTCACGCGGGCCACGGGCCGCGCTGGCCTTTTCCCACAGCCATGTTTCCACGGCCAGCAGCTCTCGCGGGCTTATGCGCCCGGTGTCCTGCAGCAGCGCGGCGGAGTCTCGGCGCATGAGACGCTGACGCAGCCATGCACGGTCTGCGGAAGAGAGGGTGCGCAACAGCGCTGCCATTTCCTCACGGTTCTTATTTTTTTCCATGCCGGATCCTGCCGTTTTTTGGATCTTGTACATGTAAAAATGCCATGTTGTACAGTCATCACGGTTTTCGCAAAAAACGTGATTGCCTTGCCCCTTTGGTCTGCTCCTGTATGAGGTAATCAAAACTACCGCGCTGCGGCGCTCAGGAGAAGCACATGAAAAAACCGTTCTTTTCACGCATTTTTCTTGCTCTGGCTTGCACAGGATTGCTGGTCCTTCCCGCGCAGGCAGCTGAAATGACCGTTTCAGGTGCGGCCAGCCTGACCAACGCCTTCACTGAACTGAAAGGCCTTTTTGAAAAACGGCACGCTGACCTGAAGGTCAATGTGAACTTTGCCGCGTCCAACCCCCTGCTCAAACAGATTCAGGAAGGCGCGCCCGTGGACGTTTTCGCGTCCGCGGACCAGGCCACCATGGACAAGGCCGTGGCCGCCAAGGTCGTGAACCCCGCCACGCGCGTGAACTTCGCCGAAAACGATCTGGTTCTTATTGTCCCTGCGGGCAGCAAGAAGCCTGCCAAGCTTGATGGCCTCAAGAATTTCAAAAAGATCGCCATCGGCAATCCCGACTCTGTGCCCGTGGGCCGCTACACCAAGGACGCCCTTGGCAACGCCAAGCTGTGGGAAGCCGTGCAGCCAGCCCTTATTCAGGGCAACAGCGTGCGTCAGGTGCTGGACTATGTGGCCCGGGGCGAAGTGGACGCAGGTTTTGTTTACGCTACCGATGCCAAGCAGATGGCTGACAAGGTGGACGTTGTGATGGTTGTGGGCGGGCACGAACCTGTGACCTACCCCATTGCCGTTGCCCTCACTGGCTCCAATCCCAAGATGGGCCAGGCTTTCATCGATTTCGTGCTCTCGCCCGAAGGGCAGGCGGTTCTGGCCAAGTACGGCTTCTCCAAGCCGTAGGGCAGAGTGCCATTAGTGTGCTGCGGCAAGGGGTCTGACGCCCGTTATGCGTGGCACAGCCTGGCCCCCCGGACAGTCCGGCCCCGGACAGTCCGGACAAGCAGCACGTTTGCCTTGTGTCGCGAGCCTGCGCAAGCAGCCGCCAGCGCGGTTTCAGCACGGGCATCTCTGGCGAAGGATATCGGGAGTCCCGGTTCCCGGCTGGCAACAATAACGATTTGCCAAAATTAGAGCAATAGATACAGTATGTTGTAAATGGCTATCTCATGCGGGATCAACCGCGTCGCGCCGGGTGTCAGCAGCGCCCGGCGCGATTTTGCTCTTGCCGGTTTGGCGCTGTTGCACGGGGCAGCGGGTGAGGCCGAGAATTTTCGAGGCCTGGAATTTGCAATGCCAGTTTTTCAGGCCTGCGGCCAAAGGGGCGTTACTGATGCCAGGCAATCGCTCTCGCACTGTCGGCGCTGTTTGGGTAGAACAGAACTGCGCCGTATTTTTTCCCGCGCAGGGCAAACCGGCGCGCGTCAGTGCGGACTGGGGATGGCTGGGGCAAGAGGGCATGCGGCGAAGGGCCGCATGTGACAGCAATGTGTGGAGGGGCGCGTTTTCATGGATTTTGACGGCATTTCCATATGGAGCCCGCTGGAGCTTTCGCTCCGGGTGGCTGGCACGGCTACGCTGGTTTCCTTTGTGGCGGCCACGCTTATGGCCTGGGGGTTGGCCCGTAAAAAAGGCCCCATGCCCGCCCTGCTGGACGCCCTGTGCACCCTGCCCCTGGTTTTGCCGCCCACGGTGCTTGGCTACTACCTGATTCTGCTGGTGGGGCGGCGGGGGGTGTTCGGCCATTGGCTGGCAGAAATCGGCATCAATCTCATTTTTTCGTGGAAGGGCGCGGTCGTGGCGGCCACGGTGGTGGTGTTTCCGCTCATTTACAAATCCGCCAGAGCGGCACTGGAACAGGTGGACGCACACCTGGAAGACGCCGCCCGTACCCTCGGCGCTTCAGAGTGGCGCGTGTTCATCAGCGTGTCCCTGCCGCTGGCCTGGAAGGGAATTTTTGCCGGGCTCATGCTGGCGTTCGCGCGCGGGATGGGCGAATTCGGCGCTACGCTCATGATCGCGGGCAACATCCCCGGCAAGACCCAGACGCTGGCCCTGGCCATCTATGACGCCTTTCAGGCTGGCAACGACGCCCAGGCCACCTGGCTTGTCATCGTCACGTCCCTTGCCTGCGTGGGCCTGCTCATGGCTGCGGAATTGCTGTTGAAACTGAAAAGGCGGCGGCGATGATTTCCCTGCGTTTGTACAAGAGCTTCAAAAACGCGGCAGTGCCCTTCAGCCTGGACGTGGACTATGAAATAGGCGGGGACCACAAGAACGTGGTGCTCTTCGGGCCTTCCGGTTCGGGCAAAAGCCTGACCATGCAGTGCCTTGCAGGGCTGGTGCGGCCGGATTCCGGCCATATCCTGCTTGGCGAACGCACGCTGTACGATGGGGACCGCAATGTCTTTGTGCCCGCCCAGCGCCGTAAAATCGGCTACATGTTTCAGGACTACGCCCTGTTTCCGCATCTGACCCTGTTGCAGAATGTCGCCTACAGCGGCACCGGCCTCTGGCCGTGGCGCGTGTGCGCTGTCCAGCAGCGGCGCGCCCAGGACATGCTGGAACGATTCGGCATCGGGCATCTGGCCCGCAGCCTGCCTTCTCAGCTTTCCGGCGGCCAGCGGCAGCGAGCGGCCCTGGCCCGCGCGCTCAATGCCGAGCCGGAGCTTCTGCTGCTGGATGAACCGTTCTCGGCGCTTGATCCGCTGCTGCGCGAGCGTCTGCGCGAAGAACTGCTGGAACTGATGGCGGACCTCACCATACCTGCGGTGATCATCACGCATGATCCCGGTGATGTGGATGCTTTTGCGGGCAGCCTGATTCTTTATGAACACGGCCATGCCCGGATGGTGCCCAACTATGCCGATCTGCGGCGCGGTTTTGACAGCCCTGGCCGCTGCCTGCGGCACCTGCAGGAGCAGGGGTCGGATGCCTGGCCGGATGCCTGGCAGAATACTTGCCTCGGACAGTCCCACTGACGTGTCCACATGGGCAGAATGGTGCGCCCTTGCGGCGCGACAGCGCACAGCCAACGCGACTCCGGCTGTGCGCTGTTTTTTGTTCGGCTGGAGCACGGTAACTTTGAAAAAGTGTACATGCTCTAGTCGCACGAAAGTGCAGCACGCCACAACGTGGCATGGATCTGCAGGGCTTTGGCCGTTGCGACGAAGGAAGCTGCGAATAAAGCTCGGCTGCATGACAACTCTGAAATGTGAAGCAGTTCAAAGTTAATCTGCTCTAAAGATGGGCTGGGTCTTTACCCCGCTGTGGACGCAAAAAAAACACAGCGCCGCCGCCTGCGCCCTGCGCTTCCTGAATGCCGGTTTACACCCCGGCATGATCAGTACAATTTTGTATATAATAAAACCGAATCTTCCTGAAGTCATAGAGACAAAAGCGTAAAAAAACGGCCAGAAACCGCGATGGCAGCCGCGTATAGGCATTGCTTTTTTGCAGCGGAGCTTGATACAATTTTGCATCACCCTAGTACCATAATGTTGTTTGACAGAAATTGCATTACGGCTATGCTGCCCTCAAAAAAATTGTATCTTTTCGGGTGGATGAAGCTTGCCTTCAACGACGGTTCCTGCTTTTCTTCCAGGTGCGTCACTGGGCCATCCACAAGCGGCGTCCAAACCGGAAACCATGTGTGAGACATGAAAGAAATCAATGCTGAGGAAATATCGCGGGCAGTGGCCCGCCTGGCCGTAGATGCCTGCTGTCTGTTGCCCGACGATGTAGAGGCGGGGCTGGTCCGCGCGAGGCAAGAGGAATCTTCGCCCATTGGGCAGGCCATTCTGGAGCAGTTGCTGGAAAATGCCGCTCTGGCCAGGGCTGAACGCATGCCCATCTGTCAGGACACCGGCCTCGCCGTGGTCTTTGCCAACGTGGGGCAGGACGTGCGCATTGTGGGCGGGGATTTTGAATCAGCCATTCATGAGGGCGTGCGGCGCGGCTACACGCAGGGATATCTGCGTAAATCCTGTGTGGCGGAGCCGCTGTTTGAGCGCAAAAATACAGGCGATAATACCCCGGCAGTCATCCATGCCCGTATTGTGCCGGGCGATGCCCTGCGCCTGCGGCTGGCCCCCAAGGGGGCGGGATCGGAGAACAAAAGTTTGCTCAGAATGCTGGTGCCCGCCGACGGACTCGACGGCGTGCGCCGGGTGGTTCTGGAGGCCGTCAAGGCTGCCGGGCCCAGCGCCTGCCCGCCCATGGTGGTTGGCGTAGGCATTGGCGGCACTATGGAAGTGGCCGCGCTCTGCGCCAAGCGCGCCGCCGTCCGCGACCTTGAAAGCCGCAATGCCGATGGCCGTTACGCCGCCCTTGAAGAAGAACTGCTTGACCTCGTCAACAGTACCGGCATCGGCCCGCAGGGATTCGGCGGCCTTGTAACCGCGCTCAAGGTGCATGTGGAGTGGGCCCCCACCCATATTGCAAGTTTGCCTGTGGCAGTGAACATCAATTGCCACGCGGCGCGTCACGCCGAAGTGGTGCTGTAGAGCATTGCTACTTTGAAATCACGCTGCCGACTGCGTGAGCGGTCGCCAGCAACCAAGGAGCGAGCGCCGCTTCAGCTCTTGCCCGCAGGACTTGCTGAACCGTTGACGGAACCGACTTACGGGGCAGGACAGCACCGCTAGAGACTAAAGACGCCGCCGCTGTTTATTTGCGCTGTCAAGCGACGAAGCAAGCGTGCCGCAAACTTTGAGAGTGTCATTCTCAAGGGTAGATTGCTCCAGGAGACTCCCATGGCAGATCAGAACATCAGGCGCGTCACGGCTCCCTTTGATGACGCCACCGCCCGCTCGTTGAAGGCGGGCGACAGGGTGCTTATTACCGGTACGGTGCTGGCCGCGCGCGACGCCGCGCACAAACGCATGGTTGAAAGCCTGGCAAAGGGCGAGCCCCTGCCCGTGGATTTGCAGGGCGCGGTGGTCTACTATCTGGGGCCAAGCCCCGCGCGTCCGGGGCAGGTCATCGGCGCAGCCGGGCCAACCACATCCGGCCGCATGGACGCCTATACGCCGCAGCTGCTGGAACTGGGCCTCAAGGGCATGATAGGCAAGGGCTATCGCAGCGCAGAAGTGGCGGAAGCCATTCGGCGTTTTGGCGCGCCCTATCTGGCGGCCATTGGCGGCGCAGGGGCGCTGGTGGCGCGCAGCATCAAAAAATACACGGTGCTGGCCTATGACGACCTGGGGCCGGAAGCTCTGGCCGCCCTTGAGGTGGAGGACTTCCCCGCCATTGTGGTTATGGATGCTGAAGGCGGCAATTATTATGAAATGGGGCAACAGCCATATCGACGTGTGTAGTTGGAAGAAATGACAGGAATTTTTTTCTGATACAAAGTTAATACACTGAAATTATTGAAATAAAATGAAAGCATTTTATCACGTTTGAAAATTAGTTGATAAATCTTGTGGTTATAAATGCTTATGTTGAAAAGGGCTGCTTACAAACTTTTGTAAATGCAGCGCGCAGAAAAGACGGCGGCGCTTGGTTGATTGATCGACCCGCAGAGACGCGGGAGCAGCCAGCAGCGCGGATTTTTACGAACCAGTCCAGCTTTGGATATGAGTGGCTTGAAGTTTTTTTGCAGCCAGCGACGGGCAGGCGTTAACTGTTTTTTGTGGCCGAAAAATGTGTTTTTTATGCTAATACCGTGAAAAAAAAGGATGTTGGTGCTGCGCAGTAAGATGGCTGACAAAGAATTGCTGCAAATTTTTTTGCAAGCATGGACATAATGAGACACTCATGGTATCACTTGTATATATCCTGACATCAAAGCAATAAAATTTTGAAAGCAGATATCAGGCTTTTTTATAAATTTAGTGTCGCAAACAGAATATGTTGAATTTTTTTCAGAAAATGTTTTGACGTATGCTGAAACGTTTTTTCAGGCGCTGATTGTTGAAAAATAACTATGTATGATGGGTTTATTTTTTTAATATATAGTTTCACGTGTCCATAGGCAGGATTTTATATGGGTTATCGTGCCCATATACTGATAATGTCAGCCGTGGATATTGCTGTATCCGGAACGGGAGGACGTTGTGGTCAGTTTTGACAGACCGGTGTGGGCGGAAATAAGTCTTTCAGCACTGCGGCATAACATGCGCCAGATCAGGTCGCTGCTTAAGCCTGGAGTGATATTCTGCCCCATCATTAAAGCAGACGGGTATGGACACGGAGCAGTGCCCCTGGCCCATGAAGCCGTGGCTCTGGGCGCGGGCTATTTTGGCGTGGCCATTCTGGATGAGGCAGCAGCACTACGCGCTGCGGGCATTACCGTGCCCATTCTCATACTTGGTTATACGCCGCCGCAGGCGGCGTCTTTCGTGGTCAGCAACCACATTACCCAGACCATTTTCAGCAAGGAACAGGCGGACGCCCTTTCAGCGGCTGCAGTCGGGCTTGGCATGTCCGTCAAGGTGCACGTCAAGGTTGACACGGGCATGACGCGCATCGGCGTGCGCCCCGAAGAAGCGGCGGCCTTCTGCTCCTACGTGTCCAGCCTTGATAACATTGTGCTTGAGGGCATGTTTACCCATTTTGCCAGTTCGGACAGCGCCGATCGCTCGTACTGCCTCAAACAGTTTGAGCGGTTTCAGGCTGCCATGGCGGCGGTGGAGGCATCCGGCATACGCCTTGCCATCCGGCATTGCGCCAACAGCGCCGCCATACTTTCCATGCCAGAGGCCCAGCTTGATATGGTCAGGGCGGGCATAATCCTTTACGGATTAAAGCCCTCGGACGAATGCCCCATCCCCATTGAACTGCGCCCCGCCATGCGCCTCAAGGCGCGGCTGGCCATGGTCAAGCAGGTTCCGCCCGGCGTGGGCGTGAGCTATGGCAGTATTTTTCATACGCAGAAAGACAGTCTCCTTGCCACCATACCCATCGGCTACGCTGACGGGTATACGCGCATGCTCAGCAAAAAGGCCGAGGTCTTGGTGCGGGGCGAGCGCGCGCCCGTGGTTGGACGCATCTGCATGGACCAGTGCATGGCCGACGTGAGCCATATCCCTGATGTCCGCGCAGATGATGAAGTGCTGCTCTTCGGCGGCCCCGAACTGCCCGCCGATGAAATCGCCGCGCATCTCGGCACCATCAATTACGAAGTCGTGTGCATGGTGGGCAAGCGTGTGCCCAGGGTGTACGTGGAATGAACCTGTTGTCGTTCATATATCATCGCCTGCAACATTTTGTATGAGGAGAATGCCGTAGCTTCCCGTGGTCGGACGACTTCGGTCATATGCGGATGACCGGGTCCCTGCCCGAGATACATACACTACATCAAGAGGAAAAAGGAGGCTCCCCCCACTCACGAAACCTCGTTGTCTAAGGATTGGCATTCAAACTCGTTCACGGTTTTGCAAGGAGAACATATGTCGAGCGAAAACAAAAGCGTAACTGGTGAAACACTAACCCGAGGGTTGGAGTCTAGACATATTCAGCTTATCGCCATCGGCGGGGCCATCGGCGTCGGCCTGTTCCTGGGTTCAAGCACGGCTATCAGAACAGCTGGCCCGGGCCTGTTGCTGTCATACCTCATCGGCGCGGCCGTCATCTTCTTTGTGATGCGCGCCCTCGGTGAAATTGCTGTCGCCTATCCCGTGTCCGGCTCGTTCAGCGCGTATGCGAATATGTTCATGGGCCCGCGCATGGGCTACATAACCGGCTGGACCTACTGGTTCATGTGGATCATCACTGGTATGGCCGAAATCACGGCTGTGGGCGTGTACTGCACCTTCTGGTGGCCGGACTTGCCACAGTGGATACCGGCCTTGTTGGCACTGGTGGCCATGACAACCGTCAACCTCATTTCCGTAAAGCTTTTCGGCGAATTCGAATTCTGGTTCGCGCTCATCAAGGTTGTGGTCATTATCGCAATGATCGCCATTGGTCTTGGCATTATCCTGTTCGGCATCGGCCATGGCGGCGTGCCCACGGGCATCACCAACCTGTACGCCCTTGAAGGCGGCTTTTTGCCCAATGGCATGACAGGCGTGTTTATGGCCCTATCAATGGTCATGTTCGCATTTTTGGGCATTGAGCTCATCGGCGTCACCGCAGGTGAGGCCTGCAACCCTGAAAAATCCATCCCCTCAGCCATCAACAAGGTGCTGTGGCGTATCCTCGTGTTCTACATCGGCGCTCTGTTCGTCATCATGAGCATCTTCCCCTGGAATGAAATCGGCGTGCACGGCAGCCCCTTTGTGCTGACCTTCAAGAACATCGGCATCGCCGCGGCTGCGGGCATCATCAACTTCGTGGTGGCCACCGCCGCGCTGTCTTCCTGCAACAGCGGCATCTACAGCAACGGGCGCATGCTTTACAACCTGGCTCTGCAAAAACGCGCTCCGCAGTATTTTGCCCAGACCAGCAAGGCCAACGTGCCCGCGCGCGGTATCCTGGTGTCTTCGTGCATCATGCTTATCGGCGTGTTCCTCAACTATATCGTGCCTGAAGAAGTGTTTATCATCGTAACCAGCATTGCCACCTTCGCCGCCTTGTGGATATGGGGAACCATCATCATCGTTCAGATGAAGTCCCGTGCCAGCAAGTCGCCGGAAGAAACGGCCAAGATCGCGTACAAAATGCCCTGGTATCCCTACTCCAACTATTTCGCCCTGGTCGGCCTGGTGTTCGTGTGCGTGATTCTCACCATTGGTGAATCCACACGCATCGCCATGATAGTTGGGCCGCTTTGGATTATCGGCATCAACATTGTGTACAACCTGCTCGGTTGGAACAAGAAAGACGCTTAGTAACAGCAACATGTCCAGTACAGTGTGGCGACAACCGCGCGTTGGGCGTCGGCTGCCGCACAAGAGATAAAGAGTCTCTAACGTCTCAAGGAGTCTTATAATGAAGTTTCAGGGTATGACTATCGGTGTGCCGATGGAAATCATGCACGGCGAACGCCGCGTGTCCGCAACTCCTGATACCGTCAAGAAGATGGTTGGCGAAGGGGCCACAGTTCTGGTCGAGGAGGGGGCGGGCGACGGCGCGTTTTTCCCAGACGCCGCTTATGTTGAAGCTGGCGGCAAGATTATTGAAGACGTTCAGGAAATCTTTGCCAAGGCCGACGTGATCCTGAAGGTCAAGGAACCCCTGTTCAATAAAAAGGTGAACAAGCACGAAGCGGAAATGGTGCGTGACGGCCAGTACCTGATCACGTTCCTGCATCCCGCCGCGCCGGTGAACCATGAAATGATGAAAAAGCTGGCGGCCACGGGCGTGATCAGCATCACGCTTGACGGCATCCCGCGTATTTCGCGCGCTCAGGGCATGGACGCCCTGACCTCCATGAGCACTGTGGCCGGCTACAAGGGCGTGCTCATGGCCGCCAACCGCCTGGCCAAGTTCATGCCCATGGTGGGCACGGCCGTGGGCGTCATCAAACCCGCCAACGTGCTGGTCATCGGCACGGGCGTGGCGGGCCTTCAGGCCGTCGCCACCGCCAAGCGCCTTGGCGCTGTGGTAACCGCCGTGGACATCCGGCCCGACGCGCGCGAACAGTCCACGAGCCTTGGCGCCAAGTGCTTTGACGTGGGCGTGCCCGCCGATGTGGCCATTGGCGAAGGCGGCTATGCCCAGCGCCTGAGCGATGAATGGCTGAGCAAGGAACGTGAGGCCCTGAAGCCCCTGGTGAAGGATTCGGACATCATCATCCTGTCCGCCCTGATCCCCGGCAAGCTGGCCCCCATCCTGATCACCGGAGATATGGTGGCCTCTATGGCTCCCGGCTCCAGCATCGTTGACATCTCCATTGACCAGGGCGGCAACTGCGAGTTGACCGAGGCTGGTGAAGTGGTGGTCAAGCACGGCGTGACCATTGACGGCACCAAGAACATCCCCGGCATGATGCCCACGAGCTCCACCTGGATGTTCGCCAACAACGTGTACCAGCTGCTTTCCTTCCTGGCCAAGGACGGCAAGATTGTGCTGGACAAGAGCGATCCCATTATCGAATCCACGCTGACCACCATCGACAAGCAGATTGTCCACCGTGGCGCGCGTGAGGCCATGGGACTGTAGAACCGAGCGCCAGTCTGCCGGAAATGGCATTTCCGGCAGACTCCACGCCGCTAGCGGCGCGCTGCACTCCCGTGCAGCGACAGGGCATGTGGACTTTTTCAAAGGCACATGCTCTGGGTTACAGCGAAAGTGCCCGGACGGCGCTTGCCGCCCGGGCATCCCGCATAGGCCCCGGAAAAAAAATTCAAGGAAGAGCATATGACCCCAATTACCCTGCTGGCAGTGTTCGTTGCTGCGACGCTGCTCGGCTACAAGATCATCAGCCATGTGCCAAGCCTGCTGCACACGCCCCTGATGTCGGCCATGAATGCCCTTTCGGGCGTCATCATTCTTGGTGCGGTGACGGCGACCTATCTTGCGGGCTCCGTCTTTTTCACCATCCTGGGCGCCATTTCCGTCGCCATGGCCATTGTGAACGTTTTCGGCGGGTTTGACATTACTCACAAAATGCTTCGAATGGTCGCCGGGAAAAAGAAGTAACCCTTCATTCTGGCCTTTGCTACAACCATAAATCAGAAGAAAGGGTTGCTGTGACATGAATGCACTAACCTACAACATCATTGCCGGACTTCTTGTGGCGTCGGTACTCTTTGGTCTGCGCCTCATGAACAAGGTTCCCACTGCGGTCAAGGGCAATCTTTTTTGCGCCTCGGCCATGGGCCTCGCCATTCTTGTGACCATGTTCAAGGACGGCTCCATGACGTCTCCCACGCTTTGGCTGGCCATTGCCGTGGGTATGACGCTGGGGCTTACCCTGTCCAACAAGGTCAAGATGATCCAGATGCCGCAGATGGTCGCCTTTCTGCACGGCATCGGCGGCGGCGCAGCGGCCATTGTGAGCTTTCTTGTCCTGACGGACACGGGTGCGCCCACGGCCTTTGAGCGCGGCAGCGCCTGCCTGGCCATGGCCATGGGCATGACCACCATTACCGGCTCCTTTGTGGCAGCAGGCAAACTGCATCAGATCCTGCCGCAAAAACCCATTATCCTGCCCGACCATACCCGGATCATCCTGTCCATTCTGGGCGTTATGGGATTTTCCGTGCTTATGGGCACGGTGTTTCCGCACTTTTTGTTCGGCTTTTTCATCTTCATGATGCTTTTGTCGGGCACGGCCTTTGGCATCGGGTTCACCATCCGCGTGGGCGGAGCCGACATGCCCATCACCATTTCGCTGCTGAACTCTATGGGCGGCGTCTGCGCTGCCATTGCGGGTTTTGCGGTGAGCGATCCCCTGCTGGTGGCCATTGGCGGCATCATCGGTTCTTCGGGCTTTTTGCTGACGCGCATCATGTGCAAGGCCATGAACAGAAAGCTGCTGTCCATCCTGCTTGGCGAATCCTCTGTGGTCACGCCCGCCCGTGGGGCCGCGCCCAAAGCCGCCGCCGCTGCCCCGGTTCCTGTCAAATCCACTGAGGCCGAAGTGGCCAAACTGGTCCAGAACGCCAAAAATGTGGTTATCGTGCCCGGTTACGGCATGGCTCTTGCCCAGGCCCAGTACAAGGTCAAGCAGCTTGCCGACCTTCTGGAAAGCAAGGGAGCCAAGGTGAGCTACGGCATCCATCCCGTGGCGGGGCGCATGCCCGGCCACATGAACGTGCTGCTCGCCGAAGCCAATGTGGATTACGAACACCTGCTTGAAATGGACACGGTAAACCCGATGTTCGCCGATGCCGACCTTGTGGTCATCGTGGGCGCCAACGACGTGGTGAACCCTGCGGCCAACAGCGCGGAAGGCACGCCCATTTACGGCATGCCGATCCTTGATGCCGAAAAGGCCAAGAACATCATCATTTGCAACTATGACAGCAAGCCGGGTTACGCCGGCGTGCCCAACCCCCTGTATGAGCGCGCTGGCGTGCATCTCATGCTGGGCGACGCGGCCAAGACCTTTGATACCCTGCTGCACTACGCCCAGGGCAATGCCCCGGCCGAAGAAAACGCCGCCTCGTCCGGCGGAGACAGCAAGGAAGCTGCGGCCGCAAAGCTGGTGCAGAACGCCAAGAGCGTTGTTATCGTGCCAGGCTACGGTATGGCCCTTGCCCAGGCCCAACACAAGGTCAAGCAGCTTGCGGACACGCTGGAAGCCAAGGGCGTCAAGGTGAGCTACGGCATCCATCCCGTGGCGGGGCGCATGCCCGGCCATATGAACGTGCTGCTCGCCGAAGCCAATGTGGACTACGAAAACCTGCTCGAAATGGATACCGTGAACCCGATGTTTGCGGAATCCGACCTTGTGGTGGTCATCGGGGCCAACGACGTGGTGAATCCTGCGGCCAACACCGCCGAGGGAACGCCCATCTACGGCATGCCTATCCTCAAGGCCGAAGAAGCCAAGGGCATCATCATCTGCAACTATGACGACAAGCCGGGCTACGCTGGCGTGCCCAACCCCCTGTATACCCGCGAGGGCGTAATCCTCATGACGGGCGACGCGGCCAAGACCGTGGACCGCCTGGTGAGCTTCGCTCAGGGCGAAAGCCCTGCAGCCGCCGCCCCATCCGGCGGCGACAGCAAGGAAGCCGCGGTCGCCAAGCTGGTGCAGAACGCCAAAAATGTGGTTATCGTGCCCGGTTACGGCATGGCTCTTGCCCAGGCCCAGTACAAGGTCAAGCAGCTTGCCGACCTTCTGGAAAGCAAGGGAGCCAAGGTGAGCTACGGCATCCATCCCGTGGCGGGGCGCATGCCCGGCCACATGAACGTGCTGCTCGCCGAAGCCAATGTGGATTACGAACATTTGCTTGAAATGGACACGGTAAACCCGATGTTCGCCGATGCCGACCTTGTGGTCATCGTGGGCGCCAACGACGTGGTGAACCCTGCGGCCAACAGCGCGGAGGGCACGCCCATCTACGGCATGCCCATCCTCAAGGCAGAAGAAGCCAAGAACATCATCATCTGCAACTACGACGACAAGCCGGGCTACGCCGGGGTGCCCAACCCCCTGTATACCCGCGAGGGCGTGATCCTCATGACGGGCGACGCCTCCAAGAGCTTTGACAAGCTGCTGGCCTACGCGCAGGGCGAAAGCCCGGCGCCTGCGGCGGCTCCGGCTGGCGGAGATCAGGTGGATCAGGTTCTCAGGGATGCCAAGAGCGTTGTTATCGTGCCCGGCTACGGCATGGCCCTTGCCCAGGCCCAGCATAAGGTCAAGCAGCTTGCCGACCTGCTGGAATCCAAGGGCGTCAAGGTGAGCTATGGCATCCACCCGGTTGCGGGACGCATGCCCGGCCACATGAACGTGCTGCTTGCCGAAGCCAATGTGGATTACGAACACCTGCTTGAAATGGATGTCGTTAATCCGATGTTTGCCGAAGCCGATCTGGCCATCGTCATCGGGGCCAACGACGTGGTGAACCCTGCGGCCAACACGGCCGAAGGCACGCCCATTTATGGCATGCCCATCCTCAAGGCTGGCGAGGCCAAGAACGTCATCATCTGCAACTATGACGACAAGCCCGGCTATGCCGGGGTGGACAACACCCTGTACGGCAAGCCCGGCGTCATCATGATGCTTGGCGACGCCGCCGCCACTATGGACAAGCTCATAGGCATACTCCAGAAGTAGCACCGCTGCGCAATTACCCCTGCGCAAGTATCCTGAGGGGGCGCATTCTTCCATGAGAAGAATGCGCCCCCTCGTCACTTTGGGCATTGAGGAGCGGCGGCAATGGGCGTATGCAGTGCGGACGGCGGGCTGTGCCCCGTCATATCATGACGCGGTCAGCGCAAGGATTTTGCGTCGTTGAAGCAATGCCACGTTGAAATGCTTTGTGGGAGAGGGACCCTCTTTAGACCTGATTACCTTTGAAATGTTTTACCTTTCAAAGGTGTCATTCTGCCGAAAATGCGATTTTCGGCAGAATCCACGCCACGTTGTGGCGCGCCGCACTCTTGTGCAGCGTGAGAGCATTTACCCTTTTTTATAAGGGTAAATGCTCTAAAAAAGGGCCTCCTCCCCACGCCCCCACCCCCTAAAACTCTTGGTGTATTTTGTCAGAGTACGAAGAGTTTTCTGATCTGAGGAGGGGCGGAGACAGTATTTTTCAGGCAGCACACCACCTCAAAGGGTGTTTGCTTCAGCGTAGAGGCGCTCCCTGTGCAAAGACTACAAAGCCGCGTGAAGGAAGGATTTATGACGACCCTGATCACACTTTTTGCCGTGGGCCTCGCCGGAGGCCTGGTTTTTGATTACTTTGACCTGCCGGGCGGCCCCATGACCGGGGCCATGGTGGCAGTGGTTATTTTTAAAAGTTTCGGTTCCGTCGCCACGCCGTACATGCCGCACTGGATCAGATATGTGGTGTACGGCTGCGTGGGCGTGATCGTTGGCAATATGTACAGCCCCGGCATGCTGAGCGTTGTGCGTGAAACGTGGCCCATCATGCTGCTTTCGACCTTTATCATTCTTGCCGCCGGTCTCGGCTGCTCCTGGATAAGCATGCGCTTTGGCGGCATGAGCGCCGAAGGCGCCTACCTTGCCACCAGCCCCGGCGGTTTCAACGCCATCATGGCCCTGGCCGGAGATGCGGGACGCGAAGCGCCTATGATTATGGTGTACCACCTGGTGCGCATCTATGCCATTGTGCTGCTCTCGCCGCTTATAGCCAAACTGCTGGTTCTTATGGCCAAGATATAGCGAATCCGGCTCACGCAGCCGCCGTAGCAATTACGTAAGTTGCTCCGGCGGCTGCGCCGTTTTGTCAGGCAGACAGTTCCACCCGCACCCGCAGGGCGGCTGCTACCATATTTTCCAGAGCCGGATACGCCTCTTCCCATCGCCGCGTCTTGAGGCCGCAGTCGGGGTTGACCCACAGCTGGTTTTTGTCGATGTGTTGCAGCGCCAGGCGCAGCAAGCGCACCATCTCGTCCGCCGTGGGAATGCGCGGGCTGTGGATATCATACACGCCGGGGCCGACCTCGCCCACATAGTGAAAGCGGGTGAAGGCGTCCAGCAGTTCCATGCCGCTGCGGCTGGATTCGATGCTGATGACGTCGGCGTCCATACGCGCGATGGCGGGCAGAATGGCGTTGAATTCGCTGTAGCACATGTGCGTGTGCAGCTGCGTGCGGTCTTCAATGCCAGTGGACGCCAGAAGAAAGGCGTCCACGGCCCATTGCAGATACACGGCAGCCTCGGCGGCGGTAAGGGGCATGCCTTCGCGCAGGGCGGCCTCGTCGATCTGGATGATGTGTATGCCTGCCGCCTCAAGATCGGTCACCTCATCACGGATGGCCAGAGCGATCTGGCGGCATACCTCGTTGCGGGGCAGGTCGTCGCGCACAAAGCTCCAGCAGAGGATGGTCACAGGCCCGGTGAGCATGCCCTTGACCGGCTTTTGCGTCAGGGACTGGGCATAGCGCGCCCATGCTACGGTCATGGGCGCTTTGCGGTACACGTCACCATAGATGACGGGCGGCTTGACGCAACGGCTGCCGTAGCTCTGCACCCATCCATTGCGCGTAAAGCAGAATCCGCCAAGCTGCTGCCCAAAATACTCCACCATATCGTTACGTTCGGCCTCGCCGTGCACGAGAACGTCCAGCCCGAGTTCCTCCTGCTTTTTGATGCAGGCGGCAATCTCGGCCTTGATGGCGGTTTCGTAGTCTGCCTGGGCCATCTGTCCACGCTTGAAGGCCAGCCGCGTTTTGCGGATATGGTCTGTCTGCGGGAAGGAACCGATGGTCGTGGTGGGCAGAAGCGGCAGACGCAGCCATGCCTGGGCCTGTTTGCGTGCGGCGAACTGCGATTTGCGGGCCAACATGTCCGGGGTCACGGCGGCGGCGCGTTCACGCACCCGTGCCAGCACCGTGTCGGCATGAGCCTGAGCCTCGGCCAGCACGGCGGCGTTGGCTGCAAGAATGTCCGCGCCCTGGTCTTGCGCGATGGCCTTGAGGTCGGCCAGTTCCGCGCATTTCTGCACGGCAAAGGCCATGCGGTTCTTGATGTGGGCAGGCAGGTCTGTCTCTTCCGCAAGGTCAACGGGGCTGTGCAGAAGCGAGCAGGATGAAGCCAGAAGAACACGGTCAGCGCCAAGGGCGTTCACGGCGCGGTTCATGAGGCTGGCGGCCTGCGCGTAGTCTGTCTTCCAGATATTGCGTCCGTTGACCAGCCCGAGCGAAAGGGCCGTATGATCGGGCAGGGCGGCGAGCACGGCGTCCAGCTGGCCGGGGCCGCGCACAAGGTCGATATGCAGGGCCGCGCAGCCGCTGTTTATGGCCAGGGCAAGGTGCTGGCCCAGCGGCCCGAAGTAGGTGGCCAGCAAAAGCCTGGCTGATCCGGCACGGGCCGCCGCCGCATTGAGCGCCATATACGCTTCGGCAAAGCGCGCGGCGGCAGAGGCGGGCAGAAGTTCAGTGCAGAGCACGGGTTCTTCAATTTGAATGCATGGGCAGAGCGGAGCCAGCTGTTCCAGCAGCGCCGTATAGGTTGCCAGCACTTCGTCCAGCCGCGCCCACGGGTCTGCGCCGTTCTGGCCCTTGGCCAGAGCCAGCCAGGTGAAGGGGCCGATGATGGCGGCTTTGGGCGTGAAGCCCTTGGCGGCAGCGCGCCGCGTGGTTTCCAGCACGGAGTGTTCGCCGGGCGTCCAGACGGCGTCGGCTTCGATTTCCGGCACAAGATAGTGGTAGTTGGTGTCAAACCACTTGGTCATCTCCATGGCCGGAATGTTGCGTGAGGCGTCGCCGCGCGCCAGAGCGAAATAGCGCGTCAGGGCGTCCTTGCCGCAGTGGGCAAAGCGGGCGGGCACGGCCCCGAGCATGAGGCTCGTGTCCAGCATGCGGTCATAGAGTGAAAAATCGCCTGTGGTCACGTAGCTTAGTCCGGCCTCGCGCTGGATAGCCCAATGGGTTTCCTGAAGCTGGTGCGCAGTGCTGGTGAGATCCTGGGCGGAAGTGTCGCCACGCCAGAAAGATTCGAGAGCCTGTTTCAGCTCACGCTGCCTGCCCATGGAGGGAAAGCCGAGAATGTGGGTACGCATGGTTGCTCCTTTCATATGGTGTTGAAAGGGCAGTCTTTTTCACGCTAGAGCTTGTATACCTGAAATGACGCGCGACCCGCCGGTCCCGTCGCCACTTCACAATACGGATGCAATCCGTACCGACGCGCGGCACTGGTTATGCCGCACGGCTCTGGCCGGGCGCAGCAACGCCTGACCGGGCACTTGCCTGAACGCGAGACAGTACTGCCTTGCCGCCGGATGGCGGCAGGTGATGAGGCGTCTCCTGGCTTCCGGCCCCTGCGCGTTTGTGGTTGCGCGTGGCCGTACCTTCCCGTCCCTTGAAGCAGAGCTCTGTTGGGAATACGCATTCTCAACAATGTTGCTGCTTCCGTTGGTGGACAGTGGTACGGCGCGGGTTTGTGCCGATTACAGTGGCGCGTCCGCAACGGATTTTCACCGTTTTCCGTTTCTCATCACAATATCTAGATAAATTGATATATAACGATGGGCACGGTGTCAAGCGCGGGCAGCAAAGAATGCGGGTGGCTTGTTCCTGAACCCCAAGGGCGGGGTGCTGCTGAGCCGCCACCGCAAGGCTGCTTTGATCTGGGACAGTTTTGATTTCGTGTGGGCTGCAAAGCGCGGGCATAACCGGCCACCTGCTCAGGTAGTCCAGTAACAGACGGAAATAAATAAAAGTTTTAGGGGGAGAGGGTGTGGGGGAGGAGATCCTTTTTTAGATCATTTAACCTTTTTTAAGGTTAAATGATCTAACGCTGCGCGAGAGTGCAGCGCGCCACAACGTGGCGTGGATTCTGCCGAAAATCGCATTTTCGGCAGAATGACACCTTTGAAATGTGAAACATTTCAAAGGTAATCTGGTCTAAAGACGGTCCCTCCCCCACAAAGCTTTTCAACCGCAGAGCACCCCCAAAAGAAAGTGCTCTGCGTCTAGTCCTGGCGGGTGAGATGATAGACTGCGGGGATCATATACATGAGGCTCACGAGCTGGCGCGCGGGTTCATACCGCGTGGCCACAACAACGGAGCCGAGATTCCAGAGGTGGTCGTCGTCGTTTTCTCCGGCAGAGGGCGCGCCGAAGCGTTCGCTGACCATGCGTACGATGGCCTGTGCCGTGGCCTTGTCCGGAACGGCGTACTCCAGTTCCACAAAGCCCAGGGGGGAGGGGCGGCCTGGCCCGTAGCAGAAGGCCGCCTGCCGCGCGCCGGGCACAAGCGCGCCGGGCGTGTAGGTATCGCAGATATAGGCGTCGTCCTGGCGGGATGCGCGCATGCCCGCCTTGGCGAGGGCGTCGCGCATGGCGGGCCGGGTGGCGGTATCCAGTCGCAGGCCGAAAAGCACGGCTCCAGGGCGCGAAGCGGAAGGCCCGGCCATATCTTCCAGTTCCTTCATGGCGTGGATGGATCCCCGCATGGCGGCCGCGTAGAGCAGAAGCGTGGCGCGCGCCTGATTTTTTTCCACCCCCTGACCTGTGCGGTAAAGATGGCCAAGGCGGGCCAGGGCGTCTGTCTGCTGCTGCGCCGCCGCACGGCTGTACCAGGCTGCGGCTGCTGTGTAATCTTGCGCTACGCCGTGCCCGCCCTCATACATGAGGCCGAGATTGTACTGGGCCTCGGGTTGGCCCTGACGCGCTGCGAGGTCAAACCAGCGGGCGGCTTCTTCGGGGTTGGCGTCAATGCCGCGCCCCTGTTCCAGCATGCGCCCGTAGTTGCTCATGCCGGACGGGTTCCCCGCTGAAGCGGAGAGGGCAAACCAGTGGAGCGCGCGGCCTTCGTCCGGCTCCGTACCCTGGCCGAGGTCAAAAAGCACTCCAAGGTTGTTCATGGCCTGGCCGTCGCCGCTCTCGGCCATGTGCTGCCAGATGGCACGGGCCTGGGCGTAGTCGCCCTTCTGATAGGCTTCATTGGCCTGGGCCTCGGGGCTGCCGGGGGTCACGGGACTTTCCGGCTTTTCCTCATCCTTGGTTTTTTCGTGTCCGCCATTGGCTGGGGCATGAGGCGTGGAAGCCGCCTCGTGCGCTTTGGGGGCATGTGCCGCAGGGGCCGCCTCTTTATTATTGTCGGCGGCCTTGGCGCGCGGCGCGCGCTGCGGGGCCTGGCGTCCCCGTTCCTGTCGCTGACGCTCCCTTTCCTGATTCAACTGCTGCTGGCGCAACTGGGCTTCCGGCGACTGCGGCTGCATGCCGTCAGCAGCGGGGTTTCTGGGACTGGCGGGAGCGGGAGCGGCAGGCGTTGGGGCCACAGGCGCAGGCGGCGGCACGGGCGCTGGCGAAAGGGTTGGGGCTTGCCCAGGAGCCGTGGGGGCCGCAGCTGTGTGGCCGTTGCCATTTTGTCCCGTCTGGCTGCCCTGCTGCCCCGTCTGGCTGCCCTGCTGTTGCAGTGTGGCCGCTTCGGCTTCTGACAGATGACCGCCAAAGAGAATTCCCATTATTTCGCGCCCTCTGGTGGGCTGACCATTTTCTGCCGGCTGGCCGCTGCCTGCCCAGCCCGGCCTTTGCCCGCCGCTGGAAGGTAGCAGGGCGGGAGCCTGAATTGTGGGAGCAGGAACAACAGGCGCCTGAACTGTGGGCACGGTGACGGTGGGCTCGTGAACCCTGGGCTCGGTGTTGGTTGGGGTGGGAATGGAGGCCGCCGCAGCCAGAGCCGTGTGTGGCGTCATGCCCCCCAGGGCGGCTGAGCAGAGGAGAAAGCTCCCCAGCGCAAAGGCACGCAGAAAAGAACAGGCCCGAACTGAAAAGGCTAAAGTGGCGGCGTGCAGGGCAGCAGCGCCCGGGACTGTTGCGCCCGTAACTGCTGCGCCCGGAAAAATGGTGTGCGACACGCTGTTGCGCATAACAGATGCGTGCGTGACGGAAGCTCCCGGAATCCTTACGCTCGGTATGGGGGCGGCTATGCCTGAAGCGTCCACAACAGAGTCATGCTGGGCAGAATCATGCGAACCAGAAGCGTGCTGGCCAGAATCATGCGAACCAGAAGCGTGCGGGCCAGAAGCGTGCGGGCCAGAACCGTGCGGGCCGGGATTACGTGGGTCGGCATTTCGCGGGTTGCGGTCGTACAGGGCATGTCCGTGCAGTTGGGCGTCTGCGTCAAGGCCGCAAAGAGCGTGAGCCCGCAAGGCCGTCAACGCGACCCTGCGGGCAAACAGACTGTTTTGAGCGGAACCCTGGGGCTCTGCTGTACAATTGGAAGTATTCCGGCGCATGGCTCCCATCCCTGACCAGGCCTCGCGGCCTTGGCGCTCCTGCGGCTCGGCGTTGCGTCAGTCGCTCGCGCCGGGTCCGGGTCTTGCCAGGCCGTTTACGGCCTATGGTTTACGTTTGGGACAGTTGAAATTGTTGAAATCAATTTCCGGCTTGTCCGTGAGGCGCTGGTCAAAAACCAGGGCGTGACCGCGCCAGTCGCGGATGGTCGCATTGATTTTTTCCATATTCACGTAGCCCAGCAGGGCGGGCCAGCGATCGGCCATATCCCGCAGCATACGCGCGTAGGTTACTTCGCCGCCGTGGAAGCCGTCAACAAATTCGCAATCACTGGAGCCGAAGGTGCGCGCATCCGTAAAGTCCATAACCTCAATGCCGCGTGCCAGCAGGGCTTCCCGCAGGTGGAAGAGGTGCGGGTAATCGGCCTCGTGCTGGCGTATGGCGTCCAGCACTTTCACGGACAGGGGCGAAATAAAGACAAAGGTGGCAATGCCGCGTGCCTTGAGGCGGCAGTAGATTTCGGCAAAGGCGTCCAGATGGGCGGAGCTTATGCCGCCGGGGTCACGGCTGCCTTCAATGGGCTTGGCGCGAAAAAAGGCCTTGATGCCGTGCCGTACCTGCTTGAGCGTGTCTTCGAACTGGTAGTCGAAAGGCCGCTTCTGCCCTGTGGTTTCCGCTGTGTAGTACCATGCGCCGTCAGGGCCGAACCCGTCGTCCGTCTGTTGGGCCATGATGCCGTAGCGTCCGGCGCGAAAGCCGCCAGCCGATTCCAGCAGGACGGGAGCAATAAGGTCGTGAACGGAGATCTTTCCTTCGAGCAGCCAGGCCCAGGGCTTTTTCAGGCTTTCAAACCCGTAGTTGTAGGAGCCGCTGGTGGGGGGCTCGTCCTTGAAGGGATCGGGCTGCCACTGGGGCATAAACCACCAGAAATCCAGGCCGATGATGACGGCATCGGGCTTGTGCAGGGCCAGCATGGCGTCAAGGGTGGAGCGCAGCACCGAAAGGTTGCCTGCCGTGCCGCCCACGTTGAGAAAGGATTTACGAAAGTAGGCTCCCCGGAACTGCATGACGCGGGATGAGCCCACGGCGGCGATTTCCGGTTTGACCTTGGCGTAAAGCTGCAGTTTGTAGTCCACAAAGTCCTGTGAGACGCCCGAGCCAAAAATGGCGAACTGCCCGGCGGACTGCGCCGCCACCGCGCGCTCGACGCCCACGTCGCCGCTTTTGTAGAGCCACCACAGGGTATAGGGCAGCGCCAGCAGGCCGACCACAAGGGCCAAAAGCAGCAGCACACGGAAGTAACGGGAAAGATAGGCGGATTCGGTGAGGATTTTGCTCATGATGTGTCCGCCTCTTTAAAATTGGAAGTACAGGAAGGTCGCCTTGCGCGACACCAGGATGAGCGTCACAAAGGCCAGACAAGCGAGGCTGGTGGCCCATGCCGCTGAAGGCCGCCAACTGAGGAACGGGCGCGAACCGTCGCGCCTGCCGTGCAGCATCTCGTGACTGTTGGGGAATGCCCAGCACAGCACAAAGCTTATGCCCAGCAGGGCAAAGGGCAGCCAGCCCTGAAAATAGTTGTTGGGCAGCCACCGGGTCGCCAGAACGCCCGTGGCGGAAAGCCCCGCGTAATCAGCCGTCAGGCCTGCGGCCTCGGCAGTGAAGGGGCCGGTAAACATGGCCCCGAACATGGCGGCGGCTCCGTCAAGGCTCACCGTGCGGAAGATCACCCAACCAAGGTTGATGCACAGGAAGGTGAACAGGATGAAGAAAATCCGCATGGGCGGGGTGGCCAGCACCTTTTCAAGCAAGGTGCCCTTGATGCAGGCCCGGAAAAAGTGGTTGACGCCCAGCATGGAGCCGTGCAGTGCCCCCCAGATGATGAAGGTCCAACCCGCGCCGTGCCACGCGCCGCCGATAAGCATGGTCAGAAAGAGGTTGCGGTACTGCATGAGCCGCCCTTTGCGGTTGCCGCCAAGGGGGATGTACAGAAAATCGCGCAGCCACGAACTCAGGGTAATGTGCCAGCGCCGCCAGAAGTCCACAATGCCCGTGGACTTGTAGGGCGAATCGAAGTTTTCAGGCAGGCGCAGGCCCAGCATGAGGCCAATGCCAATGGCCATGTCCGTGTAGCCGGAAAAGTCGAAATACAGCTGGAAGGTGTAACACAGGGAACCCAGCCAGGCCTCGGCTCCGCTGATGGGAAAGGCTTTTTCCGCAGCGTTGAAGACGGCGTTGGCGTAAACGGCCAGCCCGTCCGCCAGCAGCACCTTTTTGGCAAGACCAATGGTGAAAAGCGTGAAGCCCTGCGCCAGATCCTCAGCCGTGGAGCCTGAAAGCTCGTCAAGCTGCGGGCCCATCTGCTCGTAGCGCACGATAGGGCCGGAAATCACGTAGGGAAAGCAGGCCGAAAACAGCGCGTGGCGTGAAAAACCCTGCGGCACTACCTGCCGCCGGTACACGCTGACCAGCCATGCGATCTGTATAAAGGTATAGAAGGATATGCCGAGCGGAAGCCCCGGCGGGGTGAAGTTCCATTGCGTGCCCATAAGCAGGGCCAGGTTCTGGGCGAAAAACCAGGAGTACTTGAACCAGAGCAGGGGCAGCAGGTTCAGTATGAGGGCCAGGACCAGCAGCCCTTTGCGGCTGCACGCCCAGGCGCGGACTCCCTGCAGCCCGTTGCCTTGGAAAAATCGTCTGCCCCTGCGGAACTTAGCTTGGCGGGGGCCAGCGGCATCCGCCTGGGCGTCCGGGGACTCCAGGGGAGAAGCCAGCGCGTCTTCCTCGGGGATGACATCCGCATCCGCAGTTGCGCCGTCAGGCCGGTTTGGGTCGGCCAGGGCCAGCGCGAAAGCGTAGTTCATGCCCAGAATGACCGCCAGAAGCAGCAGAAAGGGCAGGCCCCAAAGAGCGTAAAAAACTACGGAAAAGAGCAGCAGAACCAGACTCAGCCGCGTGGCTCCGTAGCCTGCGGTCAGCCGCCAGCACAGCAGCAGAAGTGGAAGGAAAAGAAATATAAAGGAATAGGAATTGAACAGCATGCGCAGCTCCCGTGACGTTGACCTCGAGCATTTGTGGCGAAAAGGCCCAGGATCAGGCGATAACGCAGCCCCAGAACGGCAGAGGCCGGACACGAAAAAGCGCAGGGCAAAAAAATACCCTGTCCGTGCTACGGCTGACGGCTAAATAAAATGCGCGCCAAACCAGCGCGGCAGGGCCCGACAAAGCCCGCCGTGAAGGCGCAGGCGTGTTGTTGCCGGCTAGGGGTTCAGTTCCGAGCGGAACTTCCGCGACAGACGGAACACCATAACCTTGCGCGGGGGCAGAGTGATGGTTTCGTCCGTTTTGGGGTTGCGCCCCTTGCGTGATGCCTTGTCATAGCATTCGAACTTGCCAAAGCCGCTGATGAGCAAAGCCCGGTCCTTTTTGATGGCGGACTTCATTATGTCCAGCAGCTTTTCAACCACGTTCTTTACATCAACGCGGTTCTTGTCGGTTTCTTCGTAGATGGCCTCCACGATGTCCGCTTTGGTCAGTGTTTTTTTCATTGTGAGTTCTCCGGCGCGTAACAATGCGCTGGTATGGCTGTCACAAAACATGATCTTGACAGGTATGGCCCAACGGGCAACGAAGGCGCACTTCACATGAAGCGCACTTTTGTGTAAAATACACGCAACTAACGGGCAGAGCAAGATTTTTCTTAAAAATTGTCTTCTTACGTATGAAGAGCCATTGTGCGCGCCGTACGTGGCTTCGCAGCCATTGAGCATATATGAAAGCGGTATCTGCCCGAATTTTTTCTTCAACCTTGCCCTGGTTCATACCCCGTCCCCAAGGGCACGCCCTGATCCCCCTCTTTCTCCCTTTCAGAGGGTGCCCGGTACGTTGCGTGTTTTGCGCGCAAGACGTGCAGACGGGACTTGCTGGCTGCATGGACCCTGCCGCCCCGTCATCTGGCGCGCCGGTTTTGCCTGCGTCTTCCCTTGCGGCCCTGCTACGGCATGCCCGCGAAAATCTTGAATATCGTCACGCCACTGGCCTGCCGCCAGCCGAGCTGGCCTTTTACGGCGGCACCTTCACTGCCATGCCCGGGCAGGACCAGAACGCCTGTCTTGATCTGGCGCGCATGGCCCTTGAGCGCGGCTGGATACGCAGCTTCCGCTGTTCAACCCGGCCGGATTGCGTGGACGCGCCAACCCTTTCGCGGCTGCGCGAGGCCGGTTGCCGCTGCGTGGAGCTTGGCGTGCAAAGTTTTGCGGATGAAGCCCTTTTTGCCTCAAAGCGGGGCTATGACGGAGCCACGGCCCTTCGTGCCTGCGCCCTTGTGAAGGCCGCGGGTCTGACGCTTGGGGTGCAGCTCTTGCCGGGCATGCCGGGCAACAGCACGGAGGATTTTTTGCGCGACGTTCCCCTGGCGCTCGACGCCGGGGCGGACATGCTGCGTTTTTATCCCTGTCTTGTGCTTGAGGGTACGGCCCTTGCCCGCATGTGGCGGCAGAATCTCTACGCGCCGTGGCCGCTGGAAGCTACGCTGGACACCCTCGCGCAGGGCTGGCTTCTGGCGCAGGAGGCGCGCGTGCCCGTCATCCGCATGGGGCTTGCGCCCGAAGCCGCGCTGGCCGAGGCCGTGCTGGCCGGACCCGTGGACAATGCCCTGGGCAGCCGCGTTATGGGGCGGGCCTTGCTGCTGGCGGTGCGCCGCGCCCTGACCGCGCTGGCGGCATCCTCAGGGGGGGGCGCACTGTCGGCTTCTTCAGGCATGGCCGCGTCGCCGCGCTTGCACGCTCTGCACGTCCCCCCTTCCTGCCAGGGATATATGTGGGGAATGCGCGGCGAGCTGCGTTCCGCCTGGGCGGGCCTGGGGCTTTCGCCTGAAAGCCTGCGTTTTGATGCCGCCTGCCAGCAGGAACTGCGTTTGACCGTGACCTTTTGATTATGCGCTTTTGCTTGCGTCCTTCTCTTCTGCTCGCGTCCTTCTGATCGCGGCCTGACACTCCCGTACGCCTTTTCATCGCGCCCCAGATATCGACCTTCTGAGAATATATATATCTTAAAGGATATGGCCCGCCCTTTTGCCATGCGTGGCCGCGCGCGACAACCATGATCGCGTGCAAAACAACCACGACCGCGCTGCTGCTGGCGCGTTTTAATCGTGGCCTGCTCGGGCGTCGTGCTGCCCACTGTTTTGAAGCTGCGGTTCCCGCAGACATACAATACTGCGAATTTCGTGCGAAATGGCAGCCGTGTCGTGAGGCGCGCGCTGCCATTTTTTGGCTCCAGCCGTTGAAATTCGCCCCTGCGCCACGAGCGGGAAAAACTTTTTTGGAATAATTGCGCATTTGGCATAATATTTTTTGCAAAAAAATGCGAAAAGCTATATAGGTAATTTAACCTGGACAGCGCAGTCAGGAATCCACACCCTCCTTCCGGCTTCTTTCCTCATCTCCTTCCTAAGATATCCCTCGCATCCCAGGCTCAATCGGCGTGATTTTATCTTCCGCCAGTAATCTGAAATACACATGAATCCAGAGGTCTTGAATATGAAAATGGGAATTATGAACAAGATGATGCTTACCATTCTGGTTCCGTCCCTACTGGGCCTGACTGCGGTATGCGGTCTCAGTTATTGGCAGGCAGAAAATTCGCTCACACAGCAGGTCGCGCACGAATTCGACAGCGTTATAGACAAACAGATCGAAGGGCTGGGCTCCGTGCAAAAAATGACGCACGGCCTCATCAGAACCAATGCCGAATCGGCCCACGTCAAAAAGGCTCTGTTCGCCCGGACAGGCGATCAGGCTGCCCTTGAAAGCCTCGGCGAACCGGATGTCCAGAGCGTGCTTGACGACCTTGCGCAGCATTTTGGCATGGTTGATGGCGCGGGGCTGATAGATGCGTCCGGCATTGTTGTGGCCCATACCACCAGGGAAATGATCGGCGGCAACCTGCGGGACCGAAAATCTGTGCAGGTGGCCCTGGCCGGTCAGATGAGCATGGAAAACACCCGTAACCATGCGGGCGAAATGTCCACTATGGTGGCGGCTCCCGTTATGGCTCAGGGCAAAGCGCACGGCGTTATGTACGCTTATATGAGTCTGGCCCGTCTGAGCGCGAGCACCACAGACACCATCAAAATGGGTAAACACGGATATTGCGCGGTTTATGACAGTGCGGGAACGGCCATCATGCATCCCGACAAGACCATGCTGGGCAAGGACTGCAGTCAGGAACCCTTTGTGAAGGCAGCCCTGATGAACGGAAGCGGACGTGTGCAGTTCGCCCGTGGCGAGCAGCAAATGGTGGCCTACTACCGGCATATGCCCGAAAGCAACTGGCATGTGGTTATGGTCGCGGACAGGGATGAGATGCTTGCCCCCACAAGCAGGCTGCTCAAGGCCAACGTATTAGTGGGTATTGTTACTGCCCTTGTGCTGGGCGCCGTCATTGTCTTTGTGTCGCGGGGCATAGCGCGATCACTGAAGATCAGCGAAAAGTACGTACAGGTGGTGGCTGGCGGCAATTTTAATCCTGAGCCGCAGGAAGAGGAAGCCCTGGCAAAAGCCGCCAGCAGAAGTGATGAAATTGGCGGGCTTTCAAGCGGCATCCAGAGCATGGTGGGCAAGTTGCGTGGCCTGTTCAAGGAAAGTGAAGAGAAAACCCATCAGGCGGAGATGGCGACGGGCGAAGCCCGCGTCGCCATGGAAGAGGCCCAGGAGGCACGCAAGGAAGCCGAAACCGCACGTCAGGACGGCATGCTGGCCGCCGCCGGGCAGTTGGAAACCTCTATCGGCGTTATTTCTTCTGCTTCAACCCAGCTTGCCGCCCAGATCGAGCAGTCAGACCGCAGCGCCTCAGAGGCGGCGCAGCGTCTTTCCGAGGCCG
Source organism: Desulfovibrio sp. MES5 (assembly GCF_002237645.1). Lineage (GTDB taxonomy): Bacteria > Desulfobacterota > Desulfovibrionia > Desulfovibrionales > Desulfovibrionaceae > Desulfovibrio. The sequence continues at coordinate 38,698 of NZ_MJUZ01000004.1, read as the reverse complement.
CCACAGCCATGAACGAGATGAACGCCACCGTGCAGGAAGTGGCCCGCAATGCGAGCGCGGCTTCGGAAGCCTCGGTGCACACCAGAGAAAAGGCCCGGGCTGGCGCGAACATTGTTGAGCAGGCCGTGCAAAGCATCGAAGCTGTGCGGCGCATGTCCGAGGAACTCAAGGGCGACATGGCCGAGCTTAACGAGCACGCTCAAAGCATTTCGCAAATCATGAATGTCATTTCCGATATCGCCGACCAGACCAACCTGCTGGCCCTCAACGCGGCCATTGAGGCCGCCCGGGCGGGTGACGCCGGACGGGGCTTTGCCGTGGTGGCCGACGAGGTGCGCAAGCTGGCTGAAAAGACAATGGATTCCACAAAGGATGTCAGCCATGCCATCAGGTCCATTCAGGACAGCACCACCAAGAGCATGGGATCAATGGACAACGCGGTCGGCCAGATTGCCCAGGCCACGGACTTTGCCAGTCAGTCCGGGCAGGCCCTGGAAGAAATAGTGGCAACCGTTGAGGCCACGGCGGATCAGGTTAACGCCATTGCCACTGCCAGTGAGGAACAGTCCGCAGCCAGCGAAGAAATCAACCAGAGCATTGTGCTCGTCAACGAGATATCGCGTCAGAGCGCTATGGCCATGGCGGAAGCGACTCAGGCGGTTGCCGATCTGGCTGGCCAGGCCCACACCCTGAAGAACCTTGTGGCGCAGATGAAGCTCGGCTAGGGCAATATGACTTTGGAATGCTTTGTGGGGAGGGTCCCTTTTGCAAAAGGGGCCCCCACCCCTAAAACTTTTATTGTTTTATAGCATAGCGCAACAAGTTTTCTGGTCTGAAGGGATAAGTCCAGAGAAAAGGCCAGAGTAAAGGCCAGAGACAACATCACCGTCGCATGCGGCTCTCTTTATGAAGGTAGCGCACTTTTTGTGCCCACTGGAATGAAGAGGGCCGCTTGCCGTGTTTGGCGCGTGGGACATTTTATGCGCAATGCAAAATATAGTGTGCGTCAACCTTAGCCGCACACGGGTCCCCCTTTGCTGCTGCTGTTGTTGAGGGGCGCGCGGGGCATGTGGGAAGGCCGGATATTCCGCTCGCTTGCGGACGCTTCAGGGAAGGATTTGGGGCAGTGCCGGGTTAACGGGCGCAAGAGCCGTCTGCTCATGAAACGAGTTCACTGGACTGCAGGGATGTGCTGAAACCCCTTGCCGCGAAATGCGATCAGGCAGGCTTTTGCCTGCCGTACGCAAGCATTTCAGTAGGTAGTTGCGCTAAAATGAGAGGCGGCCGCCGGGGGCAACCGGCGGCCGAGAGAGGGAGGATGTTCCGATGGTTAGAGGTTCTGTTCAAAGGAGGAGGTTTTCGGGGGGGGGGATCCGGAGGCCCTCAATGGGGGCGGAGGACTTCACGGAAGTTTGGTGTCATGTATATCTCTACCGCCCGTCGGCGGATTGGCTGGGTTGGCGACGCGTTGACGTTATGGCCTGCCCTGTTTTGTGCGCCTCGTTTTGTCGGGCGCCTCGCTTTGGGCGGGATGCTATTGCCAATTGCCGGGTTTGGAATATCCGGCAGCGTTCACTTCTGTCGGATCCGTGGCGGCGTTGCTTACAGCCTAACTTTATAAATACAGCCAGTAGACGCTGTTCTGCCGCTTCACGGGATTTTTTCCGAAACTCCGTCTTCAGACGGATTGAGAAGCTTGCTCTTGCGCGGTTAGACTTTGTTAACTTGTTTATATGTTTTTTTCTATCCGTTTTCCGTATTCTTGTATTATAAAAAGCAATTCTTGTGCCACTATCGATATTGTGGAATGCTTTTTGATAATCGATTAAAATTATTTGAGTTTTGCGATTTAGCTTTTCGTGGGGCCGAAAACAGGGTGCATGTTTTTTATACAGTTGTATCTTTGTATGTTTAAATATTAGACAGTCGTGGTCAGGTAGAGCGGCTTCCTTTCCGGGGGCGACAAGCCAATGCCGTTCCTGTCGCCGCGCTTGAGGCCGTAAACTTATCCTGTAATATTATGGTATTCAGTTTGAGATGGGCTACTTCAGCCCGTCACGCCACAACATCTGCTCAAAGTCCATACTACAGCCTCTGCTCGCCAGTGTGCCCAATGGAATGCCTACTTCAAGGCGCATTCTCTGATCGGCATTCATAAGTACGGCGCGCAATTCGTCGCGCAGGATCTGCAGCTCACACCCCAGGCGCGGAAGCGCCTCAGGCGGCGTGTTTTGATTAAAACTCAGACCTTCAAGCTCATTTTTTTTCACATCGATAAGATGGCGTAAATAAAAACTTTTTCTCTTAAAGTCGTCCATGATGGCTATGGCCTTTGCGCATTTTTGCGGGGGGAGCTGCTCCAGCGGCCCCCCCAGTGCGCCCATGGGTATACATGGTTGAGTTTGGGGTGAAATATCATACTGCTGGTTTTGAGCCAAAGAAGATGTGGGAAGCACCAGACTGACCATAGCGATGAAATAAAAGAATATTTTTTTCATGTCGCAAGTATTCCCGAATCATTTGCATGAGCCGTTAACAGAGAGGCCAATGCCGCATGCTTCCATCTGACAATAGAGGCAGTGGCATGTTGCCTTGGCAACATAAAATGGACTATATATAAATTGCGAAGCAAGATTCGTGCAAAATATTGAAGGCCCGCTTTGTGCACAGGGTGACAGTGCGGCCTCATGACGCTATATCTGTCCTATGAGTGCAAAACACGATGAAATGTGTGAAGGAGCCGGGCCTGCCGCGCCGAAAACCCCCGTGGGGGGGCTTTACGCTTCCCTGAAGGGCGCACGGGGCGTCCTGCGCACGCCGCTTGGCCTGCTCATGGGTGGAGCCGCGCTTGTGCTGGCCCTCATGATCAGCCTGCTGGCCTATATATCCATTGAGCGCAGTGAAGCCGCCATGGGACGCTTGCTGGCCGAAAAGGGCTCATCCTTTATTATTGCTTTTGAAAGCATCTTGCGCTCCGGCATGCGTAGCGAGGCCGGGGTGCGTCTTCAGGTGCTGCTGGAAGAAATGGCGTCCAGTCCGGGCATCATTTTTATAGCGGTGACCATGCCCGATGGAACCATAGTGGCGCACAGCGACCGCTCCCGCCTGGGCGAGATACTGCGGATGGAAGGCAAGGAAATGGACGAGGCGCGCATGCGCGCGCTGAACCCCGGCATGCTGGCGCGCTGGGGCATCATGCATCTGGAGGGACGCAGGGTTTTTGCCGTGTACCGCCAGTTTTCGCCCGGAATGGCCGACGCCATGCGGGGGTATCCCACGCCCATCATATTTCTTGGACTGGATATCTCGCCCTTTGAAATTACGCGCAGCCAGAACAGGGACTATGTAGCCATGCTCTCGGCAGTGACCCTGCTTGTGGGGCTGGCCTGCCTTCTGGCCCTGTATTACGCCGAGCGCGCGCGGGAATCCCGCCAGCGGCAGCGCAAGGCCGAGGTGGAAATACGCCGCCTTGAAGGAGAGGTGCGGCGCAAGGAAAAGCTCGCGGCTGTGGGCAATCTCGCCGCCGGGGTGGCGCACGAAATCCGTAACCCTTTAAGCTCGATCAAGGGCTACGCCACCTACTTCGGACAGCGCTTTCCCGAGGGCAGCGAAGACCGCGCCGCAGCCAACGTCATGGTTAACGAGGTCGACAGACTCAACCGCGTCATCATGGATCTGATAGGCCTTTCCCGCCCGAGCGACGTGTCCCCGCGTCCTGGCAACGTCGAGGACGTTGTGCAGCATGTGGTGCGCCTTATCGGCCAGGATGCGGAAAAACGCGGGGTTGAGGTCGAGTGCAAGATCTCCCGCGAGGTGCCCAAGGCCCTGGTAGACCCCGAGCGCATGGGCCAGGCCCTGCTGAACCTCTGCATCAACGCGCTGGACGCCATGCCCGAAGGCGGGTGCCTGACCCTGGCGGCGACCCGGAACAAAAAAGGCGTATGCCTTATGGTGCGCGACTCCGGCGTGGGTATTCCGCCGCGGCAGTTGCCGCATATTTTTGACCCCTACTTCACCACCAAGGGGCAGGGAACCGGGCTGGGACTGGCCATGGTGCATAAGATCGTTGAGGCGCATAACGGCGAGATCAGCGTCGTTTCCAGGCAGGCGAAGGCTGGCGGGCAGGGCGAAACCCTGTTCCGCATCTGGCTGCCGGAGGCGCTCAATGAATCGCAGCTTTTTGTGGAGCGCAGAAAAAGAAAGCGCGTCTAACGGCCATGTTCGCCAGGGTGATGACAATCCCGATCCGGCGGCATTCGCAACAGACCAGCCGCGCCAACCGCTGTGTTGCGCGGACTGACAGTCAGCGCCGCGCACGCAGCAGACCAGGAGGAATGTGCAGAGTGAGCAACAGTATTCTTGTGGTTGATGACGACCAGGCGCACCGCGGCATGCTGCGGACCATGCTCCGCTCGTGGGGCTATGACGTGGAAGAGGCCTCGGACGGGGACGAAGCCGTGGCCATGGTGCGCGAAAAAAGTTTTTCCGTTGTGCTGACAGACGTGCGCATGGCCCGGATGAACGGCATAAACGCGCTCCGAGGTATTCTCGAATATAATCCCGCCCTGCCCGTGGTGCTCATGACGGCGTATTCTTCCGTAGAAACCGCTGTGGAGGCTCTGCGCCTCGGGGCCTATGACTATCTGGTCAAACCTCTGGATTTTGACAACCTGAAGCACACCCTGCACCAGGCCATCGAGCATTCGCGCTTGAGCGTTGAAAACCGCGAACTGCGCCGCCAATTGAGCCACACCGCGTCCGCGACGGGCATTATTGGCCGCAGCAAGGCCATTGCCCGCATGCAGGAGATCATGAGCACAGTGGCCCCCACCGAGGCTACGGTGCTGATTTCCGGCGAGTCGGGCACAGGCAAGGAGCTGGTAGCCCGCGCCTTGCACGCCTTAAGTTCCCGTGCCGACAAGCCCTTTATCACGGTTAACTGCGCCGCCCTGGCGGAGAACCTGCTGGAATCGGAGCTGTTCGGGCATGAAAAAGGCTCCTTCACCGGGGCTGAGCGTCGGCGCGAAGGCCGTTTTGCCCAGGCCCACGGCGGCACGCTTTTTCTGGATGAAGTGGGCGAAATGCCCCTGTCCATTCAGGCCAAACTGCTGCGCGCCCTGCAACAGGGCGAGGTGCAGCGCGTTGGCTCCGACACGCAACTTACGGTGGACGTGCGCGTCCTGGCCGCGACCAACCGTGATTTACGGCAGGAAGTGGCGCAAAAGCGTTTTCGTGAAGACCTGTTTTTCCGGCTCAACGTCATCAGTGTGGATGTGCCGCCTCTGCGTGAACGGGCGGAGGACATCCCCTTGCTGGCGGCCCACTTTCTTGAAGAATTCGCCAGCCGCAACAGAAAGTCCGTGCGGGGCTTTTCTGCGCAGGCGCTGGACACCATGCTGCGGTATTCGTGGCCGGGCAATGTGCGCGAACTGGAAAACGCGGTGGAGCGCGCCGTCATTCTCTGCCATGGCGACCTCATTACCGGGCGCGAGTTGCCCTCTATGCTGTCCTGCGAAACCCGGATAGAGGAACGCCCGGCGGAGCCGGACGCCTCCCTGGCGGGCCTGCCCCTGGATGAAGTGGAGCGCAGGGCCATTGAGGAAACACTGCGCCAGGCCGGAGACAACAAGAGCGAAGCCGCGCGGCGTCTTGGCATCACCCGTGCCACCCTGCACAACAAGCTGCGCAAGTATGGCCTGGAATAGCATTTTTGCAGCGGGCCGGTTTTTGCGCCCATCATCGAATCGGAACAGTTATGAGTGATACAGACAGCAAAGCAGAAGCCGGGGAGTTCAGTGCTGCCCGGTTGGAACGTCTCGTCGATTTTTTTAATGAGGTTGGCATGCTGCGGCACACGCCGCGCACCGGCTATGCCTTTCTTGGCTCTGGCAAGGAAAATGTGGCGGAGCATTCCTACCGGGTCAGCGTCATAGGCTATGTGCTGGCGCGCATGAGCGGCCTTGACCCTGCAAGGGTCACCTTTCTTTGCCTGTTTCATGACCTGCACGAGGCGCGCACAGGCGACTTCAACTATGTGAATCACCGCTATGACCAGTGCCAGGCGCGCCGCGCCCTGGAAGACTGCGTGGACGGCACCGGCCTTGAAGCCGACGTGCTGCCCCTGTGGGACGAACTGGACGCGGGCGCAAGCCCGGAATCGGTTTTGGCCCACGACGCGGATCAACTGGACCTTATCTGCAACCTCAAGGCAGAGCTCGACAAGGGCAATGCCTTTGCCGCGCAATGGCTCGAGAGCGCGGTCAAGCGGCTGCGCAGCCCCGAAGCTCAGGAACTGGCGGAGGTTGTGTTGCGCACAGACTATAATCGTTGGTGGTATGGCCGCGTGGAAAAGGACTGGTGGGTGCGCCGCGACCAGAAATGATAGTGATAGCTGTTGTTGCGACTGCTGAAATTTCTTTACAAAATATTTCAGATTAGGCTAGCCTTGGCCGCCCAGAATTGTAGGGTGCTCCATTGTGGAGCCTTGCGCCGGACCAAAAAGGGGGAGGCATGCATTTTCTGGATGATGAGAGGGGACGGTACGGGGGCGATGTCTGGCCAGCTGAACTGGCGATGGAAAACTTCGCGCCCGAACTGGACCTGAAAACCTCTGAAAGCTGCCAGATTCGCCGTCTGCTGAGCCGTATGGAGCAGTATGACCGCACCACATGGCTCATGCAGTATGAATCATTTCTGCAAAGGGCTTTGTGTGTGGTGCGCTCTGACCGTACGTCAAAGAGCTTTGGCATTCTGCATGCCGATATGCAGGGTTTTCAGGTGCTTAACCGTATTTACGGTGAGCGGGCTGGCAACAGCATGCTGCGCGCCTTTGCCGCCTTTTTGCGGCGGCGCGAAGAGTATGTGTGCGGCAGCCGCATTTTTGCCGACAGGTTCGTCATACTCTTCACCATCCCCAATGGCTACAGTCTGCAGGCCATCACCGACAAGCTCGTGGCCGAAGGCGAGCAGTTTCTTGCGGAAAAACGCAGGCTGCATCCACGCAGCCATCTGGCCTTTGTGGGCGGCGTCTGCCCGGTCGAGGGCAGGCCAGAAAGCCTGCATTCCCTTGTAAGCCGCGCAGATCAGGCACGGCGTTCCCTCAAGCCCACACTGCGCTCACGCGGCGGCGTGTTCACCGAGGCTATGGAGATCTGCCGCCTGCAGCGGCAAAGCCTTTACGAAGACGTGACCAAGGCGCTGGAGCACGGCGGCGTGTTCTTTCTGCTGCAACCGCAGGTGGACATCACCACCGGAGCCGTTGTGGGGGCGGAGGCCCTGGCCAGGATGCGCACGCCGGACGGCAAGCTGATCATGCCCGGAAATTTTGTGCCGCTTCTGGAAGAGTCGGGCGACATCACGAGTCTTGATTTCACCGTATATGGTCAAGTCTGCCGCTATCAGCAGGCACGTCAGCGTGCCGGCAAGGCATTGCTGCCCATATCCGTGAATATTTCACGCGAACACTTCAGAAACCCGGCCTTTGTGGACGAGCTTCATGCGCTGGTGCAGTCCTACGGGCTTGAGCCCCGCTGGCTTGGCCTTGAAATCACAGAGAGCGTGTTTGTAAAGAATCTTGCAGAAATCAGCGAAAGCGTGCGCCAGCTCAAGCAGTATGGCTATTCCATATGGCTTGACGATTTCGGCGCGGGCTATTCCAGCCTGAACGTGCTCAAGGACGTGCCCTTTGACGTCATTAAGATCGACAGGGGCTTGCTGGGGACGGAAGACATCGCGCCCACGAACAAGAGCATCATCAACAGCATTGTGCGCCTTTCTGAAGATCTGGATATGGGGATTCTGTGCGAAGGCGTTGAAAAAGCTTCGCAGCGCGAGTTTTTGTCCCGGTTGGGCGATATTCAGGCGCAGGGATTTCTCTATGCCCGCCCCATGAGCCCTGAAAACTTCACAAACCTGCTTGAAGGCGACAAAAAGCTCCTTCCGGTGAGCGAAGAAATCCCCAACGCATAGCGCAGGCCTTTGACGGATACTGGCGCGATCTAGTGCGCGCTGCTCTTGCGCCCATACATCCTGCCTGCTTGCCTTATTGTCCTGTCTGTTTGTTCTGGCTTGCCGCTCTGGCTGTCTGCTTTTCGACCAGCACGCTTTCGCCGGGCAGCCGCAGTGCCAATACCAGCCCCATCCTAAATTACGGCGCATACGGCGCATTTCCGCAGCAGGACGTGTCCACGCCGCGCCTGCTCTGGGACTGCGGCAGCCTTGCCCTCGTAAAGGCGTGCGCGTGGCTTGGTCGCACCGTTCCGAGTTATCCTGGCCCGCCCTGCTCCGTGCTGTTCCGCGCTGTAAAGGGCGTGCCGAAATTTTACCAGTAGCCCGGCGTCTGCCCCAACTGGCGCAGCGCGCCAACATTACCCGCGTTATCCGCGCTATCCACGCTATCCGACCCGCCCGAATGCGGCCGCTTGAAAGCTGCCGCCAACAGCAGCATACTTCAGGCGTCTTGTCTGCCCATAAAAAAATCTTCGGGCGCGTCCTTTTGCGCCCACGGGCGGCAGCCATTAATGGAGGATTTATGATCCGCAGTATTCGACTTGGTCTTGCCTTTTGTCTGTCAATGGCCTCTCTGGCCGTGCTTCCCCCGGCTTCCGTCAGCGCCGCTGCGGCGGATGCGTCCGCCCGTCGCATGAAACTGCCCGCGCCGGATAAAACCGGCGGCATGCCGCTTATGCAGGCTCTGGCCCAACGGCATTCAACCAAAAGCGGATTCGACGGCGCGCCGCTTCCGGCGCAGCAGTTGAGCGACCTGCTCTGGGCTGCCTGGGGCGTCAACCGCGCGGACGGACGTCGCACCGCGCCTTCGGCCATGAATCGGCAGGAAGTGCAGGTTTTTGTGGCGCTGGACAATGGCGTATGGCGTTATGAACCCGGACACAGCCTGACCATGGCGCAGGAGGGCGACTGGCGCTCCAAACTTGGCGGCGGTTCGCTGGTCTTGCTGTATGCGGCCCCCACGGCAGGCAAATGGTCGGGCATGCATGTGGGGTCGCTGTATCAGAATGTGGGGCTGTTCTGCGCATCGGCGGGGCTGGGCAACTATGTGCACGCCTCGAATTCTTCGGCGCTGGACGGCAAGCTGCCGCTGCCAGAGGGCTGGAGCGTGCTTATAGCCCAGAGCGTGGGTTCCATCAGGTAGCTCGTTCAACTGGCCAGCGTGCCTTGGGAGTATTCACCCAGAGGTAAGATGTTCCAAGTCTGCTTCGTAAAAATACGCCTTCCCGTCCTTGAGCAGGATCAGGCGGGTAGCCAAGGCATGCGCCATAAAAAAGAGGCAGCCGGAAATTCCGGCTGCCTCGCGATATTTTTGTGGGGTCGCATGGGCTCAGTTCATAACCACAGTGCCCAGCGGCGCGTCGTCCAGCAGATAGCGACGCAGGCTTGACGGGGAACGGCCATCAAGGATAAGCGCGCGCTGGCAGCCCGCGTCAAGAGCGTGCAGGCAGGATTCGACCTTGGGAATCATGCCGCCGGTAATGACGCCTTCGGCCCGGAGTTTTTCTATCTCTGCGCGGGTAAGGGCGGTAATGAGCCTGCCCTCGGCGTCCAGCACGCCCGGCACGTCGGAGATAAGCACAAAGTAGTCTGCCGCCAATGCTCCGGCCAGCGCGCCTGCCGCCGTATCGGCGTTAATGTTCAGGGCCTGGCCGTCGGGGCCGTTGGCCACCGGAGCCACCACGGGCACAAAGCCCCCTTCAAGCAGGCAACTGATCAGGGCCGGGTCCACGGCCTCCACCTCGCCCACAAGACCCAGGGCGGGATTTTTTACAACAGCGCGCAGCAAATTGCCGTCCCTGCCGGATATGCCCGCAGCCCGCGCGCCCTGGGCCGCAAAAGAAGCCACCACGGCCTTGTTCACCTGGCCGCACAAAACCATTTCAACGGCTTCCATTGTGGCTTGGTCAGTGACTCGCAAGCCGTTTTCAAAGCGGCTTTCAATATTCAGGCGCGCCAGCAGCGCAGATATTTGCGGCCCGCCGCCGTGCACCACCACAAAGCCCATGTCCTGGGCCGAAAGTTGGGCCAGGTCAGTGGCAAAGGCCGTGCAAAGCTCGGGTTTATCCATGGCGTGCCCGCCATACTTGATAACGACGGTGGCGTTGTTCATGCGTCTTCCTCATTTACGGGCGGTCAGCCGCGCTGCATGGGCGCGGCAAATCCCCAGTGACGTGGTATTCGATATATCCTTGTAGTTGTCTAAACTAGCACCCTGTCATGCTGCGTGCAAGCCGGCAACATGTCGGATGTGCGACAAAAGCTGTATGATTCGGGTAGTAGTCGCCCAGAAATGCCATGTGGGCACAGGCACGGGGGATGGCGCAAAACGGCATTGTATTGCCGGGCCAAAAGCGCTAGCCTGCACAACAAGTTTATGGAGGCACAATGGTGTTAGAGGCGCAACAGGGTTTTGGAGAAGGACTCGCCTGGGGGCAGGAGGCCCTGGCGGCGGCCAGCGTTGGCCTATGGGTTCTTGAGTATGATATGGGCAGCGGCCATTCGCGGCTGCTCACCAACGCTATCACCCGTCGCCTGATGGGCGTGCCCGATAACATCACCCCCGAAGAGTGCGCAACATTCTGGCGCAGCCGCGTGGACAGGCGCGATATAGACTCCATATGGAAGAAGCTTGAAAATTTCAAAAACCACGGCGAAATGCGCGAGATGCGCTACTGCTACAACCACCCGGAGTGGGGCCCCATACATGTGCGCTGCGGGGGCAGGCGTGTTTCGGGCGACGGCGAGCAGGTTTTGCGCGTTGCCGGCTTTCATCAGGACATAAGCGAGCTGCATGCGGCCCATCAGGCCCTGCGTGAGAGCCTGTCGCGGCTTTCTCTGGCCTGTCGTCTGGGCTGGCTGGGCGTGTTTGAACTGGGCCGCCGCAAGGACAGGCTGGAATTTACCTGCAACGAGGTTTTTTACGAACAGTTCGGTCTGCGGGAAGGGGCCAACGCCGAAGAACGGCTTGAGGCCGTGGAAAAGTGCATCCTGCCGGAAGACCGGCGGCGCTGGCGGAGCCTTTGCCGTTCCGAAGGCTGGACTGTGGGCTTTCAGGAACATGTGGAGCTGCGCGTCAATCACCCCTGGCGCGGCCTTTGCTGGTTCGCCGTGGCCTGCGAAGTGGTGGGCACGCCGGAAGAACCGCGCATCGCGGGCTATGTGAGCGACGTTACAAAGCACCGCCAGCACGAGCGTATGCTGCGCGAAGCCAAGGAAAGCGCGGAGGCCGCCAATGCGGCCAAAAGCATCTTTCTGGCCAACATGAGCCATGAAATCCGCACGCCCATGAACGGCATCATGGGCATGGCCCACCTTGTGCTCAATACGGACCTCAATCCGCAACAGCGGGACTATGTGGAAAAAATTCATTCCACATGTGAATCGCTGTTGGACATCATCAATGATCTTCTGGATTTTTCAAAGATTGAGGCCAACCATATGGAGCTGGAAAATCTTCCTTTCCAGCCCGAGCGGGAGCTTGAGGCCGTGCTGGCCCTGCTGCGCCCGCGAATGCAGCACAAAAACTGCACGATCGAAAGCCGCATAGACCCGCGCATACCGCCAACCCTGGTGGGCGACGCCCTGCGCCTGCGCCAGATACTGCTGAACCTTGGCGGCAACGCCATCAAATTTTCAGAACGGGGCACGGTGCGCATAGACTTGCAGTTGGTGCGCCGCAAACAGCATGACATCACTCTGGCCTGTCTTGTGAGCGATGAAGGCATAGGCATGAGCAGGGATGAACAGGCGCGTATTTTTACGCCCTTTTCCCAGGCGGACTCATCCATAACCCGCCGCTTCGGCGGCACGGGGCTGGGCCTTGCCGTTTGCCGCCGTCTGGCCGTGCTCATGGGCGGGCGCATAACCGTGCAGAGCGAGCCCGGCAAGGGCAGTGTTTTCAGGGTGGAATTGCCCTTTGCCGTGGGCCAGGAGGATATGTTCGCCCCGGCCACTATGGAGGCCGATACTGCCCTGGAGTATGCCTGTCTGCGCGGTCTGCGGGTGCTCATGGCAGAAGACGGGGACATAAACCGTGAGATTATGGAAGTGCTGCTGAGCGGCATGGGCGTGGAGTGCATGGCCGTGGGCAACGGTCAGGAAGCGCTCGATGTCTGGCGCAAGCAGGCGGACGATATTGATCTTATACTTATGGACGTGCAGATGCCCATTATGGACGGCTACACGGCCACGCGCGAGATCAGGGCCAGCGGTCTGCCCGGCGCTGTGGACGTGCCCATTATTGCCATGACGGCCTATGCCATGCGCGGGGATGCGGAACGCAGCCTTCAGGCGGGTATGAACGCCCACCTGACCAAGCCCATTGACGTGCGGGAACTGACCCTGACCCTCAAGCGTCTTGCCCGAACCTGTGATGAGCGGCGCGAAGCCGCATATGACACGGACAGCCAGGGCCTTTGAACACTCTGCCGAAGTTCGGTCAAGGTTTTTCGGGGGCGCTTGCCTTCAGAACCCGCTTTGGCCCGGGAGCGGTTTTGCAGCACCATAGCGGCGTTGGCGCAGATCGCCTTGGGAATGCGTATTTTCAAAGTTTACAGGACGCTCGCTTTGGCGTTTACCAGCGCAGGTTGCCTGCGCTTACGCCTGCGCGGCGGGCGTCTGCTCACGCAGCCGCCAGAACAATTTCAAAGTGAAATTGTCCAGCGCAGATCAATGTTGGGAATATGCATTCCCAACGTTTACAGGACGCTCGCTTTGGCGTTTACCAGCGCAGGTTGCCTGCGCTTACGCCTGTGCGGCGGGCGTCTGCTCACGCAGCCGCCAGAACAATTTCAAAGTGAAATTGTCCAGCGCAGATCAATGTTGGGAATATGCATTCCCAACGTTTACAGGACGCTCGCTTTGGCGTTTACCAGCGCAGGCAACCTGCGCTTACGCCTGCGCGGCGGGCGTCTGCTCACGCAGCCGCCAGAACAATTTCAAAGTGAAATTGTTCTAACAAAGATACGAGAACAAACAGGCTGACAGCCAGTTTGTCTCACAAGCCCAGTCAAGGATAGCAACATGACGCAAGTGGTTACACGATTCGCCCCCAGCCCCACAGGGCATCTGCACATCGGCGGGGCGCGCACCGCCATTTTCTGCTGGCTTCTGGCCCGGCATTTCAAGGGCCGCTTTCATCTGCGCATAGAAGATACAGACCTTTTGCGCTCAAAGCAGGAGTATACCGATTCAATCCTGGCTTCCATGCGCTGGCTGGGCCTGGACTGGGACGGCGATCTCACCTATCAGACGCAGCGCACAGACCTGTACAACGCCTATGTGGACAAGCTGCTGGAAACCGGCCACGCCTACTGGTGCTCGTGTACCCCTGAAGAGGTGGAGGCCATGCGCGAAGAAGCCCGGCAAAAGGGCCTCAAGCCGCGCTATAACGGCTGCTGCCGCACCCGTGATCTGGGGCCGGGCGAAGGGCACTGCGTGCGCCTCAAGGCGCCGCTGGCGGGCAAGGTGGTCTTTGACGATCTCGTCAAGGGCAAGATCGCCGTGGATGTGGGCGAACTGGACGACATGGTCATCCGCCGCGCCGACGGCATGCCCACCTACAACATGGCTGTGGTGGTGGACGATCATGATATGGGCATTACCCACGTCATCCGCGGTGACGACCACGTATCCAACACGCCGCGCCAGATCCTCATCTATGAAGCCCTGGGTCTGCCCGTGCCGCGTTTCGGCCATGTGCCTATGATTCTCGGCCCTGACCGGCAAAAACTCTCCAAGCGCCACGGCGCGCGCGCCGTCATTGAATACCAGCAGGACGGCCTGCTGCCGCAGGCGCTCGTGAACTATCTGGTGCGCCTTGGCTGGTCCCACGGCAATCAGGAACTGTTCACGCCCGAAGAACTGGTGGAATATTTTGACGGCAGCAATCTCAATCCTGCGGCTGCGGCCTTTGACCCGGCAAAGCTGGAATGGTGCAACGCCCACTTCATGCGCGAAATGCCCCTGGCCGAACTGGGCGCGCTGACGGCTCCCTTTGTGGAGCAGGCTGGCCTTGGCGTGCTGACGCAGGAAAGGCTGGAGCCCCTGTGCGCCATGTTCCGTGAACGCGCCAACAATCTCAAGGCCCTGGCCGAAAGCTTCCGCCCCTTGCTGGTGCCCGCCGCTGATCTGGAATACGCGGAAAAAGACGCCGCCAAGCACCTGACGGACGGCGGCAAGGCGCACTTGCGCGCTATGGCCGCGATATTCGCGGCTTGCGAGCCCTTTACTGCTGAAAATATCGAGGCCGCCCTTAACGCCTATGTGGCGGACAACGGCCTCAAGTTCAAGGAAGTGGCACCGCCCCTGCGTACCGCCCTTATGGGCTTTATGGGCGGCTCGCACCTGAACGAGATCATGGCCTTTCTCGGCAAGGACGAAACCCTGGCACGGCTTGCAAGGGCTGCGGGGTAGGCTGGATCACGCCTCTTTCGGTGTTTTTTCGATACCAATGCAAAAGGGCCGCCCCTGAGGGCGGCCCTTTTGCATTGGCGCAAGCCGTTTCGTTAAAGCTCTCTTGCCGTATGCGGCATGGGCATATGCGCGCCATCGCCCGCCGCCCGCTTGTTGGCGCGTCCGGCCGTGCAGCTGCTACTGATACAGAGGGCTCATGGACCGCAGCAGGTTGGTGAACAGGCCGTCCAGCCCCAGAATGAACGTCTCAACATGGTCAGCCATAATGACCAGCAGCAGGCCCACAAAGAAAAAGCCCACGCCGATCTTGGCCGGAAAGCCGAATTCCATAATGTGTATCTGCGGCGAGGTGCGGGCCACGAGGCCCAGGGCCACTTCCACCATAAAAAGCGCCACCATCACCGGGGCCGCGATCTGCAGGGCCAGCACGAACATCTGCGCGGCAAGGTGCAATATCTGCCACAGGATTTTGGAGCCGATGAAGAGCCCGCCCGGCGGGATCAGCTTGAAGGATTCGGCAAAGCCCTTGATCATGTAGAGGTGGCCGTCCAGCGCCAGAAAGGTCAGCAGCGAGACCATCCAGAGAAAAAACGCCGTGATGCCCGTCTGATTGCCGGTGAGCGGATCGGCGAAGTTGATCATGGTAAAGCCCATCTGAAAGCCAAGCAACTCCCCACCGGCCTGTATGGCCATGAACAGAAAATTGACGGCCATGCCCAACACCAGCCCCATGACCGCTTCACCCAGAATCATGATCACAATGTCAAAAGGGTGGGCGGGCATCTGGTTTCCCGGCAGCGCCAGATGCGGCCATATGCCCAGCGTGAACACCAGGGTTATGGCGGCCTTGACCTGCACGGGAATATTGTTGGTGGAAAACACAGGCAGCATGAACATGACGATGCTTACCCGCATCATGGTAAGAATGAGGCTCAGCACCTCTGCCTGGTTATAATTGAACACGTCCATGTCGGGGGGATTTGCAAAATGGCTGCCAAAGAAAACAGCCTGTTGGGGCCGCCGCGCGTCAGAAGGGTGACGCGCGGCGTTTTAGCATGAAAGGGGAAGCCGGGCATGAAAGAGGCATGCGTCGGACATGAAAGAGGGCATGGGCCGGGCATGAGCCGAGCGCGTGATAACGCGCCACGTCAGGCAGAAGCCACGTTCGAACCGTGATAATCCGGGCATGAAGTGAGGCCCGCCAAGTACAAAATCCCGGCAGTACGTTTGCGGGGGTGAGTCTCCTGCGGGATGAGGCTTCCGACGGATCAGACTCTCATCGCTATCAGGCTTTGTCCTGCTCGCCGGGATTGTAGTTGCGCAGCCCGTTGAAGACCCAGATTCCCAGCAGGCACACCAGTATCGCCGCTGAAAGCAGCACTGTGCTGTGCGCGGCGGAAAAGGCCGCCTGTCCGGCCTCGGCAATGGCCCTGCCCTGTTCCCCGCCTGCCAGTTCCGCTGCCACCATAGTGTCGCTGATGGAATCCGCGACGCTGTGCGGCAGGCTTTGCCGCAACTGTTCCGGCAGGCGCAGGGCGGAACTGTAATTGGCGGCCAGCAGCACGCCAAAACCTGTAATGCCGAGCCCAGCGCCCAGGTCATACCCCAATGCCTCGATGGATCCGGCGGCCCCGCCTTTTTCCGGCGGCACGCTGCCCATGATGGCAATGGACGAGGCCGTCAGGCCGATGCTGAGTGAAAGGCCCAGCACCACCATATAGAAAACCACAAGCCAGCCCGCGTCGTGAAAGCTTGCCAGGCCAAGCCCGGCAAGGCTGGCCCCTGCGGCCAGCAGCGAGAGCGTACAGACCTTTCGCAAGCCCCCAAAGACCACCAGTTTGCCTGCCAGCGGCCCGCCCACGGCGGAGGCCGCCATGATGGGCAGCATAAAGATGCCGGCCTGCAAGGGCGTGCGCCCCAGAACAAATTGCAGTTCCTGGGCAATGGTCAGTTCCACGCCAGCCAGAGCGCCCGAAACGACAAGGGCTGTCACAAGGCCCACGCGGATGGCGGGCAGCCTAAAAAGCCCCAGATCAAGCATGGGCGTGCGCGCTGTCAGCTGACGGCGGACAAAGAGTGTCAGCAGCGTGACGCCGCAGACCAGCGCGCCGCCGCACAGCAAAAGTGACGCGCCCTGTTTGAAGAGGGCCTTTACCGCGTACACCGTGGCCATGAGGCCCGCCGCCAGCGTGAGCGCCTGGCCGATGGGCCATGCGCCGCGCGTTTTTACCTGAGGTTTGGGCAGCAACACAGCAGCCAGGGGCAGAATGCCCAGAATAATTGGCACGTTGATGAGAAAAACCGAGCCCCACCAGAAATGCTCAAGCAGAAGACCGCCCGCCAGAGGTCCCATGGCCGCAGCCACGGTGCTCACCGTGCCCCAGATGCCCAACGCCATGGCCCGTTCTTTCCAGTCCTCAAAGGTGATCCGTATGATGGCCAGCACGCTGGGCACGATCATGGCCGCACCCACGGCAAGAAGCGCTCTGGACATGATCAGGATCCTGGCCGTGGGCGAAAAGGCCGCGGCCAGCGAAGCGACCAGAAAGATAGCCAGCCCGACCAGCAACAGCGCCCGTGGCCCGATGCGGTCGCCCTGGGTGCCCATGGGCACCAGCAAACTGGCCATGATCAGGGGATAGATGTCTATGATCCAGAGAATTTCCGTGCCTGTGGCCTGCAATGAAAGCGTCAGCGAAGGCACGGCGATATGAAGAATGGTCATGTCCATTGCAATGGGCAGCCATGCGATCATGACGGCAATGAGCACCCGCCAGCGGGCGGCCCTGCTGAGGGCCTTATGGACAGGAGCGTTTGGCGGGGGCGCACGATGCGTATCAGGAGTATCCGTATTCATAAAAACTCATGGAAGGCTTTTGTGCGGCGGCAGCGCCAGGGGCGCTGCCGCCGCAGCTTCAACTTTGTTGCTGGTTGCCGCCTCCGGCCAATGGTCTGCCCAGCAATTTTACAATCAGGACAAAGAATAGCGGCGTAAAGTAGATGCCAAGCGCGGTTGCCGTAAGCATGCCCGCCATCACCACAGTGCCCAGGGCGTTCTGCGCTCCGGCCCCGGCTCCGCTGCTCAGCGCCAGAGGGATGACGCCCAGAATAAAGCACAGGGAGGTCATGATGATGGGCCGCAGCCGCAGCCGTGACGCCTCAATGGCGGCGGCTGCCAGACTTTTGCCAGCCCTGTGCTGGGCGCGGGCGAATTCCACAATCAAAATGGAATTTTTGGCGGAAAGGCCCACAATGGTCAGCACCGCGATCTGAAAGTAGACGTCATTGTTCAGCCCACGCAGCCAGGCCCCGGCAAGCGCGCCCACAATGCCGGTGGGCACGGCCAGCAGCACGGATACGGGGATGCTCCAGCTTTCATACAGGGCCGCGAGGCTGAGAAAGACCACCAGCAGGGATATGGCATAGAGCATGGGGGCCTGATCACCCGATAGCATCTCCTGATAAGATAGTCCTGTCCAGGCAAAGTCAAATCCCGGCGGCAGGTCTTTGACGCTGGCCGTCATGGCCTTCATGGCCTGACCGGAACTTTGCCCCGGCGCGGCGTCGCCCTCAATCTTCACCGCAGGCACGCCCTGATAGCGGGTGAGCTTGGGCGAGGCGTTGATGGATTCCACATCAATAAAACTGGCAAAGGGGACCATTTCTCCCACATTGTTGCGCACATGATAGCGGCGGAAGTCCTCCGCGCTGGAGCGAAAGGCCGGTTCCGCCTGCAGGTACACCTTCTTGGTGCGCCCCTTGTCCACAAAGTCATTGATGTATTCCCCGCCCCAGTATGCGCCGATGGCCCCGTTGACCACGGCCATGTCCAGGCCCTGGGCTCCGGCCTTGTCGCTGTCGATAATAAGGCGGTACTGCTCGGCGTCATCCAGGCCGCTGTACCGGGCAGAGCCGATGGCCTTCTGCCCGGCGGCCTTTTGCAGCAGGGCGTCCTTGGCGGCCATGAGGGCATGGTGCCCCCTGTTGCCCCTGTCCATCAGCTGCATGCTGAAGCCGGAAGAATTGTCCAGTTCCATAACCGCAGGAGGAGCCATGACAAAAAGTTGGGCTTCGGGAGTGTCCGCAAACCGGGCATTGGCCCTGTTCATGATGTCAAAAACCCCTTGTCCCTTGCCGCGTTCTCCCCAATCCTTGAGCAGGGCGAAAGCCATGCCCGAACCCTGGCCCGTGCCGCTGAAGCCCCAGCCCATGACAGTAAAGACGCTCTCCACGGCTTCTTTTTCGTCCTGGCGAAAATAGTCTTCCACCTGCGCCAGCACCTTGGCCGTGCGCTCAAAAGAGGCCCCCGGCGGCAACTGGATATCGAGAAAAAGTATGCCCTGATCTTCTTCCGGCAAAAACGCGCCGGGCAACTGGAACAGCAAAACAACGCATACAGCGAGGCCCGCCACAAAAAAGCCGACCCAGCGTTTGGGTTTGTCGAGCATGGGGCGCAGGCTGACGGCGTAGCGCCGCGTCAGACGGTCAAACCAGCGGTTGAAGCGGCCAAACAGGCCTTCGCCCTGGCCGATGGCGTGCCTGTGCAGCATGGTGGCGCACAGGGCGGGCGTGAGCACAATGGCCACCAGTACCGACAGCACCATGGCCGTGACGATGGTTATGGAAAACTGGCGGTAGATGACGCCTGTGGACCCGGACATGAAGGCCATGGGCACAAAAACCGCCGAAATGACCACGGCAACGCCCACAAGCGCGCCCGTGATTTCCCGCATGGACTTGAGCGCGGCTTCCCTGGGGCTGAGCATTTCGTCCCGCATGAGGCGCTCCACGTTTTCAACAACCACAATGGCGTCGTCCACCAGCAGGCCGATGGCCAGCACCATACCGAACATGGTCAGGGTGTTGATGGAATAACCCGCCAGCGACAGCACGGCGAACACGCCCAGCAAAACCACAGGCACGGTGATGGCGGGAATGAGCGTGGAGCGGAAGCTCTGCAAAAACAGAAACATGACGGCAACCACAAGAGCCACGGCCTCCAGCAGGGTACGCACCACCGAGCTTATGGATTTTTCCACAATGGGGGCTCTGTCGTCTGCGAAAGAATACTGCATGCCCTGAGGAAAAAAGCGTGAGAGGGAAGCCAGCTCGGCCTTGATGGCGTCCGTGGTCTTGATGACGTTGGCCCCGGATGCCAGCTTTACGGCCACGCCCACGGCGGGGTGGCCGTTGAAGCGCGATTGTCCCATAAAAGTTTCTTCATTGATCTCCACGCGGGCCGCCTGACCGAGCCGCAGTATGGAACCGTCAGCCTCTGTGCGCAGGCGTATGCGCTGGAATGCATCCACTGTCTGCAGGCGCGACGCGGCATTGACCGTGATGCTTGTTTCCTGCCCCGGCAGGGCGGGCGCTGCGCCTGTCTGCCCGCCAGACACCTGCGCGTTCTGCGCCTGCACGGCGGCCACAATGTCCTGCGGATTCAGGTGGTATTGCTCCATTTTTGCCGGGTCGCACCAGATGCGCATGGCATTGACGCCGCCGTAGAGCGTGGTGGAGCCGACGCCCTCCACACGGTTGAGCTGGTCGATGAGGTTGCTGGCCACATAGTCGCTGATTTCGCCCGCGCTCATTGAGGCGTCATCGACATAAAAGGCTATGGTCATAAAGGAGTTTTCCACCGCCTTGCTGACCTGCAAGCCCTGACGCTGCACGGATTCTGGCAGCATGGGCAATGCCTGCTGCAACTTGTTTTGCACCTGCACCTGGGCAATGTCGATATTGGTGCCCGCCTCAAAGGTGAAGACCATTTCCACGCTGCCGTAAGCGTCGCTGGACGAGTGCATGTAGAGCAGATTGTCGATGCCCTTCATCTGCTGTTCGATGAGCTGGGTCACGCTCTGGTCCACGGTTGCCGCCGAAGCGCCGGGGTACTGCCCGAAGATGGATATCTGCGGCGAGGCAATGTCGGGGTACTGGGCAATGGGCAGGTTGCGCAGGGCAAGACCCCCGGCCAGCATGAGCAGGATGGCCAGTACGGTGGCGAATATGGGTCGGTTGATAAAGAAGGCGGCCATCTATCGTCCATCCTGATTGTTGTGGCTGTCCTGCGTGTCGGCCCTGGGCTGCGCGCTGACTTGCGCGCTGGCCCCCGCCTGCCACAGGGTTCCGGCGGCCTTGCCGCCGGGCACGGCTTTTTGCAGCCCCTCGATGACCACAAGGTCGCCAGCTTCAAGGCCGGAGCGCACGAGCCAGCGGTTGCCGTGGGGGCGGTCAAGCTGCACATTTTTTCTCTGCACCGTAAAGACCGGGGTCGCGTCCTTGCCGGATGGCGGCGTTTCAGGGCCTTGCAGGGTCATGACAAAATGGCGTCCCTCACTGTCAGCCATGACAGCGCGTTGGGGAACAAGAAGCGCGTTTTCGATGACGCCTTCTTCGATCAGCACGCGGGCATACATGCCCGGCAAAAGCAGGCCTTCGGGATTGGGAAACAGGGCGCGCAGGCTCACATTGCCGGTGGACTGGGCCACGCTTATTTCCGCAAACAGCAGGTCGCCCGTGATCCAGTGCGGTTCGGCCCCTGCCGCATTGGCTGGATCAGGCGCATTTGGCGCGGCGTACGGCGCCGCCGCAGTAGGTATGTCCGGTGCTCCCGCCGCCTCCGCTTCTCCCGCAGCATCAGGCGTTTTTGGCGTTCCCCCCGGCGCCGCCGTATTCGTTGCATTCTGCGAATCTGTTGCACCCGCCACATCTGGCGCACCCGTTGCATTCGACGCGGCGTAGGGCGTGCCGTCTTCAAGAATAAGGCGCGCCCCGCTGGCCCCCTTTCCCCAGGCGGGGCCAAGGGACGCGGCAAGGCGGCGCAGGCGCAGCATGTTGGCGCTGGGCTGCGTGATGTCCACATACACGTGGTCGATCTGCTGTATGACCGCCAGGGGGCTTGTCTGGTTGGCGGTTACAAGCGCGCCCCGCGTGACGGCGGATCTGCCGATTTTTCCGGCCACAGGAGCCTTGATGCGCGTGTAGTCAAGATTGATCTCCGCCGTTTCAAGCGCGGCGCGCGCCCTGGCCACGCGCGCCCTGGCCCGGCCCAGTTCGGCCTGCACGTCGTCCAGTTCCTGCTGGCTCACGGCATTGGCCCTGGCCAGCACCCTGACGCGGGCTTCGCGTTTTTGCTGGGCCGCCGCATGCACCTGGGCTTCCTCCAGCTCGGCTTTGGCGGTGTTTCTGGCTGCCTCATAGACGGCAGGGTCTATCTGGTAAAGCGTCTGTCCCTTGTCTACAACCGCGCCTTCTTCAAACAGACGTTGCTGAATGATGCCATCCACCTGCGGGCGCACTTCGGCCGTGACCAGGGCCGCCACACGACCGGGCAGTTCGCTGGTCAGTACAAGACGTTCGGGGGTCACGGGCAGATAGCGCGCCTGTGGCGTGTCGCTTGCGGGGGGCTCCTGATCGCTGCAACCGGCCTGCGCCAGACAGAGGCAGAGCAGGGCGGCGAGGGCGGTGAAAAGTCGGGAATTACGGGGATTCGTGGTTTTTGGGGGCATGGTCATCGTTTCCTCTTGAGGCAGGAGCTGCGCTATTTATTGGCTATTTGTCTTGCTTTTCACGGTAGCGTCAGTCAGCATAAGGTATGGAGTAACTCCAGAGTCAAGGGGGACGCATGAAGTATTTGAGCACGGGAGAATTCGCCAGACTGTGCAGAACGCGAAAAGACACCTTGCTGTTTTATGACAAGGAAGGATTACTGAAGCCGCGCCTTGTGTCGGAAAATGGCTACAGGCACTACTCCATCGGGCAGTTTTATGAATTTGACATGGTGACCATGCTCAAGGAAACGGGCAGTTCGCTGAAGGAGATACGCGCCTTCATGCAGGAGCCTGACCCGGCGGGCCTGCTGACGCATCTTGAGGGAAAAAAACGGCTCCTGCACCGAGAGCGCATGCGTATGGCCGCCAGGGAAAAAATGCTCGAAGCGACCATAGCCTTTGGCCATGAAGCGCTGAACGCCAGCTATGACGTTCTGGACCTTGTGGAAATGCCCGAAGAGCGCCTTGAAATGACGCCCGTGAGCGAGGAAGACCAGGCGACCGAAGAAAGCTCCATTGAAATATTCGTCAAACTATTTGAAAAGTATGAAGCGCAGGGGCGTCCTGTGCCCATGCCCCTTGGTGTTATGATGGAAAAGGAAAAGATTGCCAACCGTACGTATCTTGTGGATTATTTTTTTTGCGGCGCATCAAGGGAAACCAGACGCGAAAATCTGTACATCCGCCCTGCCGGTTTGTATGCGAGGTTTTACCATAAAGGTGATACCCAGAATCATGCAGATGCCTACAGCCGCATGGTGGACGACATCGAGCGGCGCGGCTGGGTCATCAATGGCCACGTGTATGGCTATGACATGGCCAGCTACATCGTTTCCACAAATCCCATGGAATATGTGGCTAAGTACTGCGTTCCGGTATGCGTCACCGGAAATGAGGCGCAGGGACAGGCACAGAAGCGGGATCAGGCCCAGAAACAAAGACAGGCCCAGAAGCAGGGACAGGCACAGGCCCGGGGACAGTCTCAGGGGCAGGAGTAGAGCGCGTACTCTTTTTCAAGGGTACCATGCACGAGCATTTACCACTTGAAATGCTTGTGCCCAGCAGGCAAAGCCTGCCTACGCGCACGCTAGAACAAGAGTTTTTGGGGGTGGGGGCGTGGGGGAGGGACCCTTTTGCAAAAGGGTCCCTCCCCCACAAAGCGCTTCAAAGCTTGGACAATGGCTCTCTGGCCACGGTGCTGCCCGTTCCCCCACCCACAAAGCGCTCAAAGCCCCATTGCAGCGCAAGTGGCTGCAATGGGGCTTTTTAAAACAGCACGCGCCTGTTGGGGGCGGTTATTTGTTCAGCTTTTCGGCAATGAGCTCACGAATGATCTTGCTGAGGCCGGGCAGGTCGGGTTTGGACACCTGCTTGTCTGCCCCCACCTTGACGCCCTTGGCGTACAGGGCCTCGGTGATGAGCGAAGAAAAAAGGATGACGGGCAGGGTGCTCATGCCGGGAGTGTCGCGTATTTTTGCCGTGAGCATGTGACCGTCCATTTCGGGCATTTCGATGTCCGAAATGACCAGATGGACGATGTCGGTAAGTTCCTTGCCCTGGGCCTGGGCCTCGTCGCGGGTTTTTTGCAGAAAATCCCAGGCCTGACGGCCACTGGCCACAGCCGTGACCTGAAAGCCGGATTTTTGCAGCGAGGACTTGATGATGTGGCGCAGTGAATTGGAGTCGTCGGCCACAAGCAGATGAAACTGGGCCGCGCCCTCAACGGGCGAGGTGTCCACCTTGACCTGCGACATGTCCAGCGTGCTGTCCAGGCCGGCCAGAATTTTTTCCATATCCAGAATGAAGAGTACCCGATCCTGGATGCGCAGCACGCCGGTGATGCTGTCGCGCGAGTAGGTCTGCACGTACTGGTTCGGCGGTTCGATGCGATCCCAGGTCATGCGGTGGATGCTCGTGACGGACGAAACCAGAAATGCCGCCTGCACCCCGCTGAACTCCGTTACAATAACCTTGGCGTTGGACTCCTCGGCCATGGTTTTGCCAAGCCAGGTGGCAAGATTGAGGATAGGCAGCACCTTGCCCCGCAGATTGAAGGTGCCGAGCACCGAAGGGTCGCACTTGCTGGGCACGCTGGTGATGTTGGGCAGGCGAATGATTTCAAGCACCTTGGCCACGTTGATGCCATAGTGCCCGCTGTAGGAGCTGCCGTCCGGCTGCTTCTCGTCGATGATAAATTCAATGATCTCAAGTTCATTGTTATTGACGTTGAGCAAGCTGTTCTGCGACATGGCTTTCTTCCTGTCTATCCGAGCCGGTTGAGCGGCTGAGTCTTGTACAAAACGTGGGGGGGCGCCTGGGGCAAACAGTCTGGCGCTGCTCTTCTCATCGACCAGAAAACCGAAATCTTAAGGCGTAACCGTTTTCTTGCGTTGCGGACGCGGCGTTTTGGGGGGCTCGAGCTTTGGGCAGAACGCCGCCATTTCACACTGGCCGCACAGAGGCTTGCGCGCCTCGCACACTTCACGGCCAAACCAGACCATACGGTGGTTCACATCGCCCCAGTCCTCGCGCGGAAAAAGCTTCATAAGGTCGCGCTCAATGGGCACCGGGTCGGTTTCTTCAGTCAGGCCAAGGCGGTAGCTGATGCGTTTCACGTGCGTGTCCACAGCAAGCCCTTCGTTGATGCCAAAAGCCCCGAACAGCACCACATTGGCCGTCTTGCGCGCCACGCCCGGCAGGGTGATGAGTTCTTCAAGGGTTTTGGGCACCTGCCCGCCGTAAACTTCACATACGCGGGCAGCCGCGCCCAGCAGATTTTTGGCCTTGCTGTGGTAAAATCCTGTGGGGCGGATAACCGCTTCTATTTCTTCAATGCCTGCTTTCGCCATCTCTCTGGGGCCAGGCCAGAGGCGGAACAGTTCCGGGGTGACGGTATTGACCCTGGCGTCTGTACACTGGGCGGCCAGCACCGTGGCTACCAGCAGCTGCCAGGCGGTTTCGGCGTCCAGATGGGTATGCGGATGGGGGTAGCGGGTCCGCAGCGCCTCAAGAACTTTTTTCGCCCGGGCCGGGCGGGTGTTCTTCGTGCTCATGGCTGACATATGCCACAGGCGCAAGCTGCCCGCAAGTTTTACGCAGGATGCGGCGGCCCAGGGCGGCCAGTCGCAGAAATGCGACATGGCAATCGCCTTCCGCCGCAAATTTGCCCCTGGCTGCCCGGCCTTTGTTTTTTTACGCGTTTGCGTATAAACTTGCCGCCAGATCCCCACAGGCGGAGAACGATCATGTCCTTTCTGGTTTACGTCACTGCTCCCGATGAAGCGCTTGCCCTTGCTCTTGCCAGAACGCTGGTGGGGGAGGGGCTTGCCGCCGGAGTCAACATTGTGCCCGGCGCGCGCTCCATATACCGCTGGCGCGGTCAGGTGCATGACGCCGAGGAGCATCTGCTTGTGGCCCAGGTGAGCCGTGCGGCCCTGCCAGCCTTTGAGGCGACGGTAAAACGCCTGCACAGCTATGAGGTCCCCTGCGTGGTGGCGGTGCCCATTGAGGCGGGGCACGGGCCTTTTCTGGACTGGATCAGGGAAAACAGCCGTCCGGCCGCGCCCGCAGAGGACTAGAGCATGTGACACGTCAAATGCTCGCGCACGGCAGGCAAAAGCCTGCCTGCTCGCATTTCGTGGCAAGGATTTTCAAAAAAATCCATGCAGAGCAGTGAACTCATTTTATTCGTTAACTGCTCGAGAGCAAAATTTTTTGAGAATGTATGTTCTCAAGGATTGAAAGCGCCCGTTTCGACGCGTGACAACGCGGATACCTGGCGCTTATGTCGTTATGGCGCGTGCCTTTGCCCGCAAATGCCAGCGTCGCCAGAGTCGCCCGAGCCCGAGGGGGCATTTCAGTATGTTTTTCATCATATAACGCGAGGACCCTATGGCCATTTACGTTTCCGGTTCGCTGGCCTTTGACCGCATTATGACCTTTCCCGGCAATTTTCAGGATCATATCCTCATGGACAAGCTGCACATGATCAATGTCAGCTTCATGGTGGACGCCATGGACGAAAGGCGTGGCGGCTGCGCGGGCAATATTGCCTATACCCTTGCCCTGCTAGGCGAAAAGCCTGTGATTGTGGCGGCGGCCGGACGCGATTTCGAATCCTACGCCCTGACGCTGACCGCCCAAGGCCTGCCCCTGAACGGCATCCGCCGTGCGGACGACGTGTTCACGGCCCTGTGCTATATCACCACAGACATGAACAGCAACCAGATCACCGGCTTTTACCCCGGAGCCATGTCCCTGCCCGCAGAGTATGATTTTCCCGGCCTTGACGCCCGGCAGGACCTCGCCATCGTGTCTCCCGGCAATGTGGACGACATGCGTCGCCTGCCCCGCCTGTACCGTGAAAAGGGCGTGCCCTATATTTTTGATCCCGGCCAGCAGTTGCCCGTGCTCACCAGCCAGGAACTGCTTGACGCCATTGAAGGCTCGCTGGCCTGCATCACCAACGACTATGAACTGAACATGATCTGCAAGGCCACGGGCAAGAGCGAAGATGAGATTGCGGCGCGCACCCAGTGGCTTGTAACCACCCTTGGCGCGGAAGGCGCACAGGTGCGCGGCAATGGCGAAAACATCCGCATCGCGCCCGTGCCCATTGACAAGGTGCTGGATCCCACCGGTGCGGGCGACGCCCACCGCGCGGGGCTTATCAAGGGGCTGGTGAATGGTCTTGCCATGCCGGAAGCCGCCATGCTTGGTTCCGTCAGCGCCAGCTTTGCTCTGGAAAAACTGGGCACGCAGGAACATATGTTTACGCCCGCAGACTTTTGCCAGCGTTACGAGGCTGTTTTCGGGCCGATGCCCAAGGGCATTTTGGGCATCTAACAATATTTGCCCATCAGGCGGCCGGGCGGCGTAGAAGCATCGCGCCCGGCTCGCCGCTCGGGCCGGTAGGAGACGGCATGCAGCATACTCTGCCGCAAGGCATAAAGGTGCTTTTTATTTCAGGCTTCGGCCCCGTGGTGAGCAGGCAGCAGGAGAGCGAGCATCTGTACAGGGATATGCTCGGCCTGCCGCTTGAACATACCGAGGGCTACGACGGATACTGGCACACGCAGGCTGTGGACGGAGTGAAGCATTTTGCCCTCTGGCCGCTGGACAAGGCCGCGCTTTCCTGTTTTGGCAGCACGCAGTGGCCGGAACATCTTCCGGCGCCGCAGGCGTGGCTTGAAATGGATGTGGAAGATATTGAAGCGGCCACCCAACTGCTGGAAGAAAACGGCTACACCCTGCTGGTACGACTGCAACTGGAACCCTGGGGGCAGACCGTTACCCGTTTTCTCAGCCCGGAAGGCCTGCTCATGGCCATTGCCCACACGCCTTTTCTGCGGGACGGCCAGTAACCCGCCGTGCGGGCGCAGCACTTCGGGACGTGGACGGAAGTAAGCCGTCCCCCTGAAGCGGAGTGCCCTTTGGGCGTATGCACGCTCAAAAGTGTGTCGCATGCCAGCCGCTGTGCTTGACGGCGGCAGGCAACGACAGGGCGTCTTTATGCGCCGTGCGCTGATCCGCCGTGCAGGAGGATGCCGCCAATGGCGGCAGACCTTGCGGCAAACCCCCACGCTCTGTTTACGCCGCCCTGTCGGACGCCGGTTCACGCCGCCGCCCAGGCATGGTACGGCGAGCGTCTGCGCGTGCAGTTGCCAGAGCAGTTTCAGGGTGAAATCGCGCTTTGATCCGGGGATTCTTTTTCAGACTTTGCCGGAGGAGTTATGCTGTATGTCACTTTCATGATTCTGGCGGGCTGTCTGACGGCCATGCAATCGCCCATCAACGCGGCCCTGAGCCGTACAGTGGGCGTGCTGGAAAGCAGCTTCGTCTCTTTTGCCTGCGGTGCGCTGTTTCTTGGGCTTGCCACGCTTTTTTTTGGGCGCGGGCAAATATGGCGGTTGACAGAAGCGCCTTCCTGGCAGTGGATTGGCGGCATTTTCGGGGCCATCATGGTGCTGAACACCATTATCGCCGTGCCGCGCATTGGGGTGCTGACGACGGCCATGGCCATGATTTTTGGCAATCTGCTTATGGCGGCCATTATTGACAATTACGGCTGGTTCAGTGTGCCTGTGACGCCGTTTGACTGGCGCAGGCTTTTGGGCTTTATTCTGGTGCTGGCCGGGCTGGCCCTGGTGTTTCGGCGTTAGGTAAAAGGCGTCAGGCTGGGCCTTCTGCCCATGCGCGCAAAGGGTGCCGGGCAGCGGCAACTCTGGCGCGGGCAGGAGACGGTCCTGCATGCGCAGTCTGGCCGCGCGGCGTCAAAAAGGAACGCGGCGGGAATGCGCAAGGCGTTTGCATGAAGCGCGGACGCTGGTTATCTGGCCGCTGGGCGCTGTAGCGGGCGTGCCGGAAGCTTTGAGAATGGCTGCCCTCAAAAGGGCTTTGCCTGCCTGCGACAAGACATACAACCAAGGATGGATCATGCGTGTGGACGCGGTAAAGGCCGTGCTGGCAAGTCACGGTCTGGCTGAGGCCTATATGGAATTTGAGGTGTCGAGCGCCACTGTGGATCTGGCCGCAGCGGCGGTGGGGTGCGAGGCGGGGCGTATTGCCAAGAGCCTTTCCGTCATGGGTGCGGATGGCCCCATAGTGCTGGTCGTCATGGGCACGGCCCGGCTGGACAACCGCAAGTTCAAGGATGCTTTTGGCTGCAAGCCCCGATTCATCAAGCCCGAAGATTTGTTGGACATGGTGGGGCATCCCATGGGAGGCGTCTGCCCCTTTGCACTGCACGACACCGTGCGCGTGTATCTTGACGCGAGCCTCAGGCGCTTTGACCCCGTATACCCCGCAGCTGGCGCGCCCAATAATGCGGTGCGGGTAACGCTGGACGAGCTTGAGCGCATCACCGGGGGAACCTGGGTTGATGTGTGCAAGGAGGAGCAGCCCGCCTGAGCGGGCCGGACGCAGGGATGCACATGGCGGGATGCAATGAGCAAAACGGGGCGAGATGTGTCCTTGTCGCTGGCCACTTCTGGGGGTCTTAGAGGTTCTGCGCGCTGCACTTTCGTACAGGGTTGGCGCATGTGACTTTTTTCAACGCCGCATGCTCTAAAAGCGCCGCTTGTGATGGCAGCCCTCATGGCCGCAGGGCTGGTCCGAACCTTCGCAAAGTTTGTATTCGCCGCCCTCTATGCGCAGCATCTTGCCGTTGACCAGGGCATCGGCCAGCTTTTTGCGCGCCTCCGCATAGATGCTTTGCACGGTGGTGCGGGCGATCTCCATTTTTTCGGCGCAGGCTTCCTGCGTAAATCCCTCCAGATCTATCAGGCGGACGGTTTCATACTGATCCACAGTCATGACCACAGCTTCAGCGTGCATGCCGTGCCCGCCGTGACCCGATCCGGGGCCGCCGCCGTGTCTTCCGCGTCCGCCGTGGCCCGATCCGGGGCCGCCGCCGGGGCGCATGCCGCGCCCGGATGCGCCCCCCTCCGGCACGGGGCTGCCGTCAGGCCCGGCCATGGGGCCAAAGCAGGTGCTCTGGGGCATGCAGCAGACTCTGCGCCATTTTTTGGGTCTTGGCATGGGGCTTCTCTCGGTAACTTGTGAAGCCGCCCCGGTTGGGAGCGGCCTTTGAGAGCATTTAACACTTGGAATGCTCGTGTACGGCAGGCAAAGCCTGCCTGCTCGCATTTCGCGGCAAGGATTTTTCTGAAAATCCTTGCAGAGCAGCCAACGCATTTCATTCGTAAACTGCTCCAGCATCAGGCGATGTGAACCGGCAATGACGTCAGGATACCCTTAATCGTCCTTGCCGTCACCTGTGGGGGTGGCGGGGGCAGAGTCAGGGAGCGTGTTCCGGCCCTGGGACATGGCATTGCCGCTGCGGCGCTGGCACTGGCCCATGCCCTGTCCATAGCCCTGGCCGTTGCGTCCGCGGCCGCCGTTGCCGCCGTGGCGTCGGCACTGGGCCATACCCATGCCCGGACCGTCCTGGGGCATATCCGTGTTCTGCCCATCCTGGCCCGCGCCCTGACCATTCTGGCGCATGCCCATGCCCTGTCCATAGCCCTGGCCGTTGCGTCCGCGGCCGCCGTGGCCGCCGTGGCGACGGCACTGGGCCATGCCCATGCCCTGACCATCCTGGGGCATATCCGTGTTCTGGCCATCCCGGCCCATGCCCTGACCATTCTGGCGCATGCCCATGCCCTGACCATAGCCCTGACCGTTGCACCCACGGCCGCCGCGCCTGCCGCGTCCATTCTGGCGGAAATCCTGATTATTGTTCTGGTTGTCGTTGTACATATAACATCTCCTTGATGTTGGTGAGTTTGTTGTTTGTTGCATGCACACTTGGGCGCATGACGATTGTCGACATATGTCAAAAACAAAGTAAGGCTCATTTGTGGCATATGTCAATAACAAAAAATCAAAAACCGGAAATTGTCTGGAGCGGTGACTGTAAAAAACGTACGCTCAGGCAAGGATATTTTTTAAAAACGGCAGGTTGTCAGGAAGAAAAAATATTGTGGCACAGAAATTATCTCAGGTGGATTGCTTTGGCGGCTGCGTACAAGATGTTCCCGAGAAGACGTGCACGCTGACTGCCTGTGCAGGCACGCGCGTGAAGGACGCACTGAGGATGGGAGCCCCAACGGGTCTGCGGTCGCAGTGCTGGCACATCTGAGGCCGGCGCGCCCTGATCGGCGGGGAGGCAAGATTTCGGCGGACCGCTCCGGGCATGGTGCTGGCGAGCCTTTGCCAGAGCGCAGCAGTGCAAGGTTCCGCCGGACATCACGGGTATACAGGTTGACTTATATATTTGTGAAAAATGAAAATGACAATCATTCTGAAAACTTTTGCGCAAGAGCCATGCACGGGCGCGGCCTGCGGCGTCTGCGGGCGGCTTTACCTTATTTTTGTTTTATGGCTAACTTGGTGCAAACCAAGGAGCGAACATGCGTACATATTTGCAGTTCATCAACGGTAAACTGGTTCCCGGTCTGTCGGACGCCATGATAGAAGTGGAAAATCCATCAACCGGAAAAATAATGGCCCATACTCCCAATGGCGGGCGCGAGGACGCCATGGCCGCCCTTGAGGCCGCCACCAGAGCGCAGAGCGGCTGGGCCGCCCTGACCTCGGCTGCCCGCGCGGAGTATTTGAAAAAATTTGCCGCCGTCATCCGCAAGCACCGCCTTGATCTGGGGCGCATCCTCGCTGAGGAGCAGGCCAAGACCCACCCCCTGGCGCAGGTGGAAGTGGATTTTACGGCAGACTACTTTGATTATTATGCCGGTTGGGCGCGCATCTATGAAGGGGAGATCATCCAGAGCGACCGCCCGCGTGAAAACATCCTGCTGTACCGCCAGCCCATAGGCGTGGTGGTGGGCATCTGCCCCTGGAACTTCCCCTTCTTTGTCATGGCCCGCAAGGTTGCCCCCTCCCTTCTGGTGGGCTGCACCGCCGTCATCAAACCCAGCAGCGTGGCTCCGGCCACCACAATGGAATTTGCCAGGCTGGTGGCCCAAGAGGTGGATCTGCCCGCGGGCGTGCTCAACATCATCACGGGCGGCGGCGGCAGCATGGGCGAAGCCCTGGCGTCCAGTCCACAGGCGGACATGATCTCGCTCACCGGCAGTGTGGAGGCCGGACAACGCATTATCGCCGCCAGCGCGGAAAACGTAACCAAGGTTTCGTTGGAACTGGGCGGCAAGGCCCCGGCCATTGTTTGCCGGGATGCGGATCTGGATCTGGCCGTCAAGGCTGTTACTGCCTCGCGCACCATCTTCAGCGGTCAGGTGTGCAACTGCGCAGAGCGTCTGTATGTGCATGAGAGCATTGCCGACCAGTTCGCGGAAAAACTGGCCGTGGCCTTTAACAGCGTGCGTCTGGGCAATCCCTTTGATGATCCCGCGCCCGACATGTGCAGCCAGATCAGCGCCGAGCACCTTGAAAAGATAGAGGGCATGGTCAAGCGCGCCCAGGCCGACGGCGCGGAAACCGTCACTGGCGGGGCACGCGCGCCACAGGGAAACGGGTATTTCTACACGCCGACCCTGCTGCGCAACTGCCGTCAGGATATGGAGATCGTACGCAAGGAAGTGTTTGGCCCCGTACTGCCCATGCTGACCTTCCGCGAACTGGATGAGGCCATCATACTTGCCAATGATTGCGAATACGGCCTGACCTCATCCATTTACACGAGCAACATTTCCAACGCCCTTGAGGCGGTCAACAAGCTGAAGTTTGGCGAAACCTACGTGAACCGCGAAAACTTCGAGGCCATGCAGGGATTCCACGCAGGCTGGCGCAAGTCCGGCATCGGCGGAGCCGACGGCAAACACGGGCTTATGGAATATCTACAGACCCACGTTGCCTACATTCAGTATTAGACAGTGTCGTCACGAGCGCCTTTACAGTTATCTCTGCGTCGAACTTCGCCTTTTATTCCGGTCGAGTGCCGTCAGAGTACACCCCCTGCATAAAAGGCTCGTTCTCCTTGATATGACTGAAAATTCATCTCGTGACGACACTGTCTTGAGCAGTTTGCGAATGGAAGGAATTAACGGATCTCTGCGGAACAGTCGCCTGGGCACGGCAAGGTGAAATGCCCACGTAACGCCTGGCATCGGGCTGTAGAAAACTCCATCGGCCAAAAGCCAGCAGACCGAAAAAACAGCAGACGCAAAAACACAGGAGAAGCCGGAAGGCTTCTTCTGTGTTTTTGCGTTCAAGCCTTTGGGCAGAAGCCATTGAAGATGCACTTGAAGACGTTGCCTCTGCCCCCAGACCAGAAAATTCATTGGCATATACGAAAATACACCAAGAGTTTTAGGGGGTGGGGGTGTGGGGGAGGAGACCCTTTTGCAAAAGGGTCCCTCCCCCACAAAGCATTTCAACGAAACCTTGCCCCGGCATACACCCGGCAGACACGCCCGGCAGACTTGTTTGCCGGGCGCTGTCCGATGCTATTTCGTAAACAGGATAAGGGCGATCATATCCAGATCTTCAGTGCCGCTGTTGAGGATGCCGTGCACTTCGCCGTCGTTACAGACGGTGACGTCGCCAGC
Organism: Desulfovibrio sp. MES5; assembly: GCF_002237645.1. Taxonomy (GTDB): domain Bacteria; phylum Desulfobacterota; class Desulfovibrionia; order Desulfovibrionales; family Desulfovibrionaceae; genus Desulfovibrio. Next base: position 5,697 of record NZ_MJUZ01000004.1, on the reverse strand, counting down.
TTTGACCTGCACGGACGTGCCGTTGTCGTTATAGGTTCCCTGGCCTTTGAGCACATGGTAGATTTCCAGTTCGCCATTGTGCTTGTGGCTGCCAATGGCGCAGCCGGGCTTGAGGTTCACCACGTTGAACAGGCGTCCCTTGCCGGCGAGGCCGTCCTCATTGACGATCTTGGTGAACTTGGTGGTTCCGGGACCGCCGAACATTTCTTTTTCAAATCCGTCCAGAGCGTCAGCGCGATAGATCATATGTTCTCCTTGTGCCTTGTGTTTGGCTGCGGCCCTGGCGGGGCGGCAGCCGCGACGCAAAACGGCCCCGGGCGGTGGCGGGCCAGGCCGGGCACGTTCTGCCTTGCCTATGATTCGTCTTCGTCATCCTCAGCCTTGCTCTGTTCGGGCTTGGCCGTTGCGCCTTCCGCTCCCGCCGGGGCGGCTGGCCTGCGCCGGGGACGCCTGGTGGGCCGCTTGCTTATCGGTTGTTCCGATGACGGGCGGGCGCTTTTCAGGCGGGGCGCAATATCCTTGATGTGGACATCCAGCTGCGGGAAGGCCACTTCAATACGTTGCTTGCGGAACTCTTTTTCTATTTCCAGACGGATGTCCGACGCGGTGGACGTGCCCACGTCATAGTCGCGTACCCAGAAGGACAAGCTGAAATCAAGGGTGCTGGCGCCAAAGTCCGCAAAGTTCACGGACGGCGGGGGATACTTGAGCACATTGCTGTTGGCGTTGGCCGTGGCCAGCAAAATGCGCATGACAACGGCAGTGTCGCTGCCGTAGGCGACGCCTATCTTGATCTCCTTGCGCACAGTGCGGCTGTTGCGCGTCCAGTTGATGAGGCGGCTGGCCACAAATTCCGAGTTGGGCACGATGATCAGGGCATTGTCAAAGGTTTCCACCATGGTGGCGCGCACGCTGATCTTGCGTACCCGCCCCTGTGTGCCGCCCACTTCCACCACGTCGCCTGCTTGCAGCGTGCGGCTGAAAATCAGGATGAGGCCGGAAAGGAAGTTGTTGACGATGGTCTGCATGCCAAAACCGATACCCACAGAAAGACCACCAGCCACCATGGCGAGGTTGCTGAGTTCCATGCCAAGGGCCTTGAGCACGAAAAGGCCGAAGAAACACCAGAGGGCGTAGGAAAACGCCGTCTGTATGGGGGGAATGAGTGTGGCGTCTATTTGCAGGCCCTGCTTGGGCAGGCGGCCGAGAAAGCGCGAGCCCATGCTCACGGCTGTGCGCGTGATGTAGAAGGCGCTGACGATCATGAGCAGATGCAATATGTTAAACTGCGTGGCCCCTACGTTGACGCCCCGCAGAATGTAGTATTGCAGCAGGGGCAGGCCGCCGGGCAGGGTGCCCACCCACAGGGTGACGCCCATAAAGGCCACAACCAGCACCACGGGAGCGGCCAGGGCCACGGCCATGTGGGCCAGAGCGGCGCGTACGCCCTCCTGGGGCAGTTTTTCGCTGACGGTGGTCACAAAGCTCATGCCGCCCAGCGACAGTTGCAGCGCAAGGGAGCAGGACACAAAGCAGAGATAGAGCACCATACTGTACAGGTGCAGGCCGAAAATGGCCATGACAAGGCAGATCCACAGCACCACGGGTTCTGTTTCCAGCACCGACGTTTCCGCGTGCAGGGGGCCGAGGTCCTGTTCCTTGCGGCGGCGCATGCGGACAATGTCCACGATGAGCAGGGCCATCCAGATGAGAACCACCAGCGGCTTGACCAGCGGCAGGTACAAAAGCACATAGGCGCACAGAGTCAGCGGTATAAGATGCCAGAGGGGCGAGCGTTCAAGCTGCACCTCGGGGTATTTGAGCCGTCGCAGATCCCAGGCCAGATATATCTGGGCCACGATGAGGCTCAGGTTGCCGAATGCCAGAAACAGCCTGAAAAACTCGCCCGACGCGGACAGCGAACTGCCAAGAAGGGCCAGGCCCACGCAAAGCCAGGGCAGACTTACATGAAAGATGTGCTTGACGGCAGGGGTGGATTTTTCGTTGAGCCAGCGGCGTGAGAACATCACGGTAATGACGCCCGTGAACAGCAGGCAGACGAAGAACCGCAGAATGGCCGTGCCCCAGGTTTCCAGCGTGATAGGCATTTCAACGGGGATGCGCAGCAGCATGCCCTGGTAGGAATAGGTCATCTGCTTGGAAAAATCCGTCCAGGCCGATGCGCTGAGCCAGGGAACCGGCTTTTGCAGGTAATAGTCCTTCCAGAGGGCGGGAAGCTGGGTGGCGATTTCTTCACGGGTTTTTTCCAGCCGGTTGAGCAGGGCCAGCGAAGGGGCCAGTGCCGTGTCGTACTGGGCCAGCACCGCAGTGAGCCGCAGGCGGGTCATGGCGAGCGAGCGGATGTATTCCTGCATTTCCGAGCTCAGGCGTTCATCGTGCAGGTCTTCGGGCAGGCTGTCGGCAAGATAGCTGATGCGCTCAAGCAGGGACTGCGATTCTCCCCGTGCAGCCGTCATGGGCGCGAGAATTTTGTTCACTTCCGTGATGGTCACTGTCAGACGGCGGCTGACGGCCTCCATAGCGTTGGGCCAGTTTTTGTAGGTATTGCTCAGCACAAGCAGGCGGCGCGCCTCTTCAATAAAGGGCTGCACCTTTTCGCTCACGTTGAAGGCGCGGTCGCCAAAGGAGTCGCTCATGGCCAGAGCCTTGGCGTTGACCTCATCAAGCATGTTGTGCTGGTTGCTCCAGACCATTGACCAGGGGTCGTGCAGCACGCCTGTTTTTTCCTCTTCGGGCTCGGCCGCCGGTTCGCCGTTCTGGGCTTCTTTTTTGTCGGCTCCGGCAGAGCGGTCTTCACCCTTGTCGGTCTTGGGCGCGGCGGTTTCTTTTTTATCGGACTTGGGCTTGGCTGGGGCCTTTTTTTCGACCTTGGGTTTGGCAGGCTCTTTTTTCTCGGTTTTTTCCGGCTTTTCTGCCTTTTCCACCTTTTCCGATTGCGGCGCGGCGCTTGCCGCGCCGGAGTCAGCCGGGGGCGCGACAGGCGAAGCGGAGGCGGCCGGGGGCACGCCTTCGGGGCTTACGGGCACGGCAACCGGGGGTTCCGGCTGCGCGGCGGGCGCGGGCGTTGTATCAGCGCTACGGGCAGGGCTGCCGCCTGTGGGGGCGGCATTGTCCTGCTTGGGTTTTTCGGTGGTGGCGGCCGGTTCTTGCGGCGTGGCCGCGTCGGCGGCCAGTGCCCGCTGTTCCGTCATGAAACAGCACAGGATCAACAGAAAGAAGGCAAGAAAACGGGATATGGAGTGCATGAACAACCTCAAGGGGATATGCCGGATTTTTAGTCGCTGCCCGAATGGGGATTTCTCCCGTGGGCTGAGGAAAATGGCGTGACAGCGTTGCTATCACACCGTTCTGAATGCATACGCCAAGATCCAGACTTTGAAAAGAGCGCAAGGGGGGCAGAAGCCCGGCGGCCTTTGCCCCACGCCGCCCCTGACGCGGCGGTATTCGCACCACGCCACTTCTGACGCGGCGTTGTTGTTGCGGGCTCGTGAACGGCCCGCGTGGTCACGCGGGGGGGCCTGCCGCAAAAAAGAGCCGCGCGAGGCATACCCATGCGAAAAAAATCGGGCGGAATAGCGGTTTGCAGGGCTGGCGCAGGTATTTGGGCGAGGCCGGGGCTGGACAAGGCGACCGCTCAGCGGCATATTCGGCCAATGGAAAAACCGTCAGTTTCAGCCCATGCCGTGCCTGTGGCCCTTGCCCGTTGCGAAGGTTACGACCGCCGCTCCCTTGACCAGCTGGTGGGAGAAGTGCTGGACGCAGCCCGCATTGCGCAGTCCTGCTCCCTCAAGGTTGGAACCAAGGTGCTTGTGAAGCCCAATCTGCTCATGGGCAGGCCGCTGGCGTGCACCTCGCCGGGGGTGGTGGCCGCCGTCTGCCGCTGGCTGCGCGACCACGGCGCGCAGATGGCCGTGGCGGATTCGCCGGGGTTTGGCCGTGCGAGGTCAGTGGCGCGCGCCATTGGGCTTGAGAGCGCCCTGCGGCCCTTGGGCCTCGAGGTTCGCGAACTTGACAGACCCGTGCCCATAACGCTGCCCCTGCCGCAAGGCTCCCGGTCAGCGCATCCCGGCAAGGGCGCGACGCGCTTTCATGTGGCGCGCGCCGTGCAGGAGTGCGACTTCATTCTTTCTCTGCCGCGGGTCAAGGCGCACAGCCAGATGCTGCTTACCCTGGCGGTCAAGAACTGTTTTGGCTGCGTGACCGGGCTGCACAAGGCTGTGGCCCATGCCCGCGAGGGGCGCGACCCTACGTATTTTGCGGACTGCCTGGCCGCTTTGTGGGCCGTTTTGCCGCCAGTGGCGGCTCTGGCTGATGGCGGCGTGGCCATGCATGTCACCGGGCCGTCCGGCGGCAAGCCTTTTGTGCTGCATTTGATGGGGGCCAGCGCTTCGGCCGTGACCCTGGATGAAGCCCTGTACGCCGTCTTCGGGCTTGCGCCAGAGGCCGTGCCTCTTGGAGCCGCCCTGGCGCGCCGCAAGGCGCAGGGCAGCGCCGCGTCGGGCACGGAAGTGACCTTTCCCCTGCTGCGGCCCGAAAATTTCGACGCGCGCGGTTTTGAGCTGCCCAAAGAACTCTCCCACACGTCCTTTCATCCCGCGCGTTTTGTGCAGAGCTGCATACGCCGCGTCCTCGCAGCCGTAAAAAAATAAGGGAGCCGAACATGCCCAGAATTCTTCCCGGTGAAACGGATATATATGCCATCACGGATTCGCGTCTTTCTTTGGGCCGCCCGCTTGAGGAAGTGGCCTCAGCCCTGCTGGGGGCTGGCGTGCGCATTTTGCAGTACCGCGAAAAGTGCTTCAAGGGCGGTGAAATGCTTGAGGAGTGCCGCCTGCTGCGCCGCCTGACCAGGGAGGCCGGAGCCTGCTTTATCGTCAATGATCATATTGACATAGCCATGCTGGTCGGAGCTGACGGCGTGCACGTGGGCCAGGAGGATCTGCCTGTGCCCGAGGTGCGCAGCCTGGTGGGGCCGGACGTTATCATCGGCCTTTCCACGCATGAACCGGAGCAGGCGTTGGCGGCCAGGGGTCTTGGGGCGGACTATCTGGGCGTGGGGCCCATCTTTGCCACGCAAACCAAGGAAGACGTAGTGGCCCCCGTGGGCTTTGACTATCTGGACTGGATTGCCGCCAATAGTGATTTGCCCTTTGTGGCCATTGGGGGCATCAAGACCCGCAATATCGGCGATGTGGCGCGCCATGGCGCGCGCTGCTGCTGCCTTGTGTCCGAACTGGTGGGCGCGCCTGATATCGCCGCCAGCGTAAGGGCCGTGCGCGAAGCCATGGCCGAGGGTTTGCGCGGCTAGGACAAGTTCAAGGGTAATCAGCTTTACGAAAGGCGGGGCGCTCTGTTGCTGACAGGGCGTCCCGCCTTTGTTCGTGCGTCTGCCGCCTGCGAGGTGTGCCGCACAGCGGGGCAAGGCGGATAATCTTGTGATGGCGGACTGAAAGACGCTTTGGGGACCCTGCTTCAGGCCAAAAAACCTTAGAGCAGAGCGGCCATGCCCATTAGGGCGTTTGCCAACGCAAAAAACTGCGTTGACGCCTGCATAACTGGCGGCTGCGTGCAGACGCCAGAGCACTTCAGAATCGAAATGCTCAAGAACGCTACTACGCTAAGAGTTTTAGGGGGTGGGGGCGTGGGGGAGGGACCCTTTTGCAAAAGGGTCCCTCC
>NZ_MJUZ01000003.1 GCF_002237645.1 Desulfovibrio sp. MES5 | reverse complement strand
TATTAGTATCTTCTTGTTGAATTTTTGTTGTACAAACTCATCTCCGCTGATAGACTACATGGTCGCTTTGTGATAGGCTCTCTGGTGGATGAGGCGGGGCGGAATAAGGTGGGAAGGGAATCCTCGGGACGCATGTAAAAGGCGGCTAGGCTGGGAGCGTAAAGCGACAAAAATGCCCCACAAAGCACTTCAAAATGACATACCCCTCTCTCAGGCCTTGGCGCAGGCCGTGCCGCACACGTCCACAATGGCGCGCGCGTCCATTTCGGGCGAGATGGGCAAAAGCGCCAGACGGCGGAAGTCGTCGGGCCTGTCCATGTCCAGGCGCAGATCGGGGCGGCGCAGCCAGTCTTCAGCGGGGTCAAAGGTGCCGATGTGAAAATCGGCGGCATTGTCCCAGATGTAATTCAGACAATGTTCGCGCTGCGAAGGCTGTACGGCCTTGCGGCCCATATCCTCAAGGAGTTCGCGTGAAAGTATCTCGGCCCCGAGGCCATCGGGCCAGAGGTTATTGCGAGGGATGTGGTTATAGGCGTAATCCCAGTTGCCCTGGCGGTAAAAATCCACCAGCCTGTCCACGGCTCCGCCCCAGATGAGCGGGTTATCCGCGCACACGCGCACCACAAGGTCGGCGTCCGCCAGTTGGGCGGCCTGACAAAACCGCGACAGCACGTCGTCTTCAGGCCCGGCCATGCAGGGTATGCCGCGACGGCGCAAATGTTCCAGCAGCACCACATCCAGCGGGGTATCCGGCACTGCCACCATGATGGAATCCAGACGCGCGCTCGCGCCAAGGCGGCGCGTAACCCAGTCGATAACCGGCACGTCGCGCAGGCAGAGCAGGGATTTCAGGGGCAGGCGGCTGGACCCCAGCCGGGCCTGAACAATGGCGACAACCTTGCCTTTACTGGACATGGGCACTTCCTTTGGGAACAGATAGGCGTTGAAAATGTGTATTCGCTCTGGCGACTGCGTGAGCAGGCATCCGCAGCGAAGGCTTTAGCGCAGCTTCAGCCGTTGCCCGCAGGGCTCACGGTCGAAGGCGGCGTCGCTGTTTTTTTTTGCGCTTTTTAGCGCCGAAGCGGGCGTGCCGTTAACTTTGAAAATGCCCATTCTCAAAGTTAAAATGCTCTAGATCAGATTAACTTTGAAATGTGAAGCATTTCAAAGTTGTCATTCTGCCGAAAAATACGATTTTCGGCAGAACCTACGCCATGTTATGGCGCGCTGCACTCTCGTGCAGTGTTAGAGCATTTAAACTTTTTCAAAGTTAAAATGCTCTAACGTTCCGTCTCCTGAGGGCGTTCGTTCAGAAGCCCCAGCATGCGCCGCACCACACGGCCCTTGTTGACGGTGAAATCCATGCTGTCCTGCCGCTGCCAGAAGCGTTCGCGGCGCGGGTTTTTCAGCATGGCCAGAAAGGTATTGCGTATTCTGCCGTCGCTCACGCGGTCCATTATGCCCACAAAGGCAAAACCGTGGCGTGGGCGGGCAAAGGTATGGCGCGCCTCGCGCTCGTGCGTGGCCAGCACAAGGGCGGGCACGCACATATGGGCCAGTTCGTAAACCGTGCGCCCGGCGGAACAGATGGCAAGGTCGGCCCCTTCCATCATGCGGCTCATGACATTGGTGGCCCAGGTAAAGGTGACCAGGGGATTATCGAGCTTTTTGAGGTGCTCTTCCATAGCTTCTTTATGGGCATAGCCCGGCCCTGCCACCAGACGGATGGCAATGCCGTAGCCACGGCAGATGGGCTCGATGATGTCCAGCACCCGACGCGAGCAGTCGTGCTGATCCGTGCCGCCAAAGGTTATGAGCACGGTTTTGACTTCAGGCCTGAAGGGATTGCGCGCCGCGTTCACAAATTCGTCGCGCAGGCAGAAAAATTCCGGCCCGCAGCAAATCCTGTCCGTACTCTTGCCCTCGTACAGGGCGTTGATCACCAGCCGGGCCAGCGCCGCGCCGGGGCCTTCATCCTCAAAATTCACGCAGCGCACGCCCGCGCCAGTGAGGCGCTTCATATAGGCCGTGGTGGTGTTGAGGATATCGTTGATCACAAGGTCGGGCCGCAGGGCAAGCACGGTATCGGCCAGGTCTTCCTGACCTTGCCGCACGATCTTGTAATCCCTGCGGGCAATGCTCTCCACCGCCAGTTCGCTTTCGCGCGTGCAGACAAAGCTTACCCTGTGGTTGGAAATCTCGTGCGCCAGCATGAGCGCCCGGAACACGTGCCCCATGCCGATGGCAGGCCAGCCAGCCACGACAAAGACCACATGCCGCCGCTCAAGCAGGCGCTCGCATATCCACCAGTCCTGATAGCCCTGGATTTCAATGGCCCTGTCATTGAGAAAATAGGGGATGATGCGCCCCCGCCCCGGCCCCTTGGGCTTTGCAAGGCAAGACAGGCGCAGCATGATGAGCGCGCGGCTTTCGACAACCAGCGTTTTTTCTTCACTTGGGCCAGCGTCATCATCCAGCAGGCCTTCAAGCCCTTCGCCGTGCATGTTCCAGATGCGCTGACGCACGCTTTTGACGGTCACAAGGCTGTCTGCATCGGCCTCGCGGTATTTTTTCCAGGCATGTTCCACATCCACCCAGGTCAGCAGGGGGCAGGACGCGCGCAAAATGATGCAGTGCTCGTACTCTTGCGCCAGTTCGTCCAGCAGCACGCGCATTTCGCTGACAATATCCAGCGATGTGAAGCGCAGATCCTTGTTGCGGCGAAAGCCCACCCCCGCGCGCTCGCAGATGAGGGATATCTCCTGGCTGTCGGTGAGCACCACAATGTCTTCACCGGGCAGAACGCTCCGCGCCGTATTGATGGCCCGCTGCACCAGCGTCACCCCAGCAAGTTTTTTCACCAGCTGGTCGGGTATGACGGCGTTTTTCTTGATGGCGGGGATGACAATACAGCGTTCTTTCACGGTAAACCCTTATGCGCTGGCCGGTTTTAACCATTTTCAACGCGGCCTGTTCGTTTGGGATGCTGACTGCTCGAAGGCGGCTCAGTCTTTTTGCAAGGCCCGGGGCAGGCTCACAATGTAAATGTATGTTCTCAACGGGTCAGCTTCGCCCGCTCTGACTTTTAACAGCGCAGATACGTGCGCGGATAACTGCGCTTGCCCCTTTACGGCGGGCGACTGTTCCGCAGCGGCCAGAGCAGTTTTAAATTGAAATTGCTTCAGGGCCATCGGGGGGCGCGCATTGGCGCGCCCCCCGGCAGCCCTTAATATACGGCACGACCAGGGACGAAGAGCGCCGTCCCGGATCAGCTTACCTTTGAAATATAAAGTATTTCAAGGTGCCATTCTGCCGCAAAATGCGATTTTCGGCAGATTCCACGCAATGTTGCGGCGTGTTGCACTCGCGTGCGGCGTTAGAGCATGCAACCTGTTTCAAAGGTAAAATGCGCTAACGGATTTTCGCCAGCACTTCGCGGGTCGACGCCAGCATGTAGTCAAATTCTTCTTCCGACAGCCAGTGCTGGAAGGGGAAGGAAATCATGGCGTCAAAGAACTGGTCGGCATTGGGGCAGCAGGCTTCGCCCATGCCCAGTCGCCGGTAATATCCGTACCTGTCCAGCGGAATATACTGCACAACGCACTTGACGCCCTTTTCATCGAACATGGCGCGCATGAAGCGGTCACGGGCCTCAACGCCGGAAGTCATGCGGGCCGCCAACAGGTGATAGTTGTGGCGACGGCTGTCTTCGCGGTGGAACTCCAGTTCGGGAAAATCCTTCAGGGCGTCGATGAAGGCCAGGGCACGCGCACGCTTCTGGTCATTGATTTCATCAATGCGCTCCAGCAGCTTTGCGCCCAGGGCGCACTCCACTTCACCGAGACAGTAGTTGTTGGGCTGCACCATGCGACCGTCGATAAAAGGCATATCCACGTTGCCCATGGCGGGCTTCCAGTAGTCCGGGCGTTCAAAGTCAAAGGCGCAGTGCCCATTGTGGCGCAGGGTGGGCACCATGGCCGCAAGCTTGGGGTCACGCACGTAAAGCATGCCGCCTTCGCCCAAGGTGGTGAGGTTTTTGTGCGAATGGAAGGAGAAGATGGCCATGTCGCCAAAGGCTCCGGCCTTGACGCCGCCAATCTCGGCCCCGATGGCCTGGGCCGCGTCTTCGATGAGGATCAGGCCGCGCTCCTTGCACAGGGCGGCAATGGCGGGCATGTCCGCCACATAGCCATAAAGGTGCACCACCACCACGGCCTTGGTGCGCGGGCTCAAGACACGCTCGATGCTTTCAGCCGTGACCACGCGGGTGTGCAGGTCCACATCTGCCCAAATGAGCTTTGCGCCCTTTTTGACATACGGATAGGCCGAAGCCGTGAAGGTGTGGGAGGGAATGACCACCTCGTCGCCTTCATTGAACAGGCAGAGCTGAGCCGAAAGTTCCAGCGCGGAGCAGCCGTTCATGGTGGTAAAGCACGTTCCCTGGGCAACGCCCTGATAGTCGGCGAACTTGCTTTCAAACTGGCGCATATAGTGGCCCTGGGTCAGGGGGTCGGCATTGCGCATGGCCTCTACCACGACGGCGATTTCGTCTTCGGTGTAGCGGATGGCGCGGCCGCTGAAGTTGACTTTGATATCCATGAGACTCCTCACTGTGGAGTTTTGCGCTTGAAACGCGGCCCGGCGGAGCTTGCGCCCGGCCTGCGTCCCGCAAGGCGGATCAGCCATGACAGTGCGGCGCTGCCAGTGCTCTGGCAGGTCGGACGCCTTGGGCTGCCGTCCGAAAGTGGCTGACGGCGGCGAGGCTTTGGCCCTCGCCGCCGACAGATGATGTCAGTAGTGTTCAGATGCGAGCGCTGCGGCTACATCCTTTTAAAGCGCCCGATGACGTTTTCCTTGGTGAGGATTTTTTTGAAATCCGGGCCAAGGCGGTTGGACAGCGGTTTTTCGTGCACGATGCTCGCCCCGTAGAGCGCGTCGTACTGGGCGTCGGTAAGACCCTGGCAGATGCCCTTGGGCAGATCAATGCCCTGGCGTTCCATCATGGTCATGAATTCCTTGTACTGCTCGGGATAAATGTCTTCCAGCACGGACAGGGCGTAGCAGTTGGCGATGCCGTGGCGCATGTGCAGCACCATGCTGAGACCAGCGGAAATGGGATGCACCACGCCCACAAAACCGGCGGCCATGCCGCCCAGGTAGGAGGCGATCATCACTTTTTCGCGGTTTTCTTCGCTCATCATGTCCTGCGAGAGGAAAACCTGCTTGCAGAGGTCGATGGCTTTTGCCGCCAGGGAGTCCACAACAACATTGCGGTAAGAGCCGGTAATGCTCTCAAAACAGTGCATGTAGGTGTCGATGCCCGTGTAAAAATACTGGTTGCGGGGCACGCTGGCCGTGAGGTCGGGATCCATCAGCACCTGGTCGAACATGGTGAAGTCGCTGTTCATGCCAAGTTTGATGTTCTTTTGCTCATTGCAGATGATGCCCGTGCGCGAGGTTTCGGAGCCCGTGCCCGACAGGGTGGGCACCGCGATTTTGTAGGGCGCGGGGTTCTTGACCAGATCCCATCCCTGATAGTCTTCAGCCTTGCCGGGATTGGCGAGCAGGTTGCCAACGCATTTGCAGGTATCAAGCACGCAGCCGCCGCCAAGGGCCACCAGGGCGCAAGGTTCCACGCCGTTCAAAAAGGCCTTCACCTGATCGGTGTAGCCGTCCACGCTGTCCGTGGTGGGTTCGCTGGTGGTGTCGATGTAGAGCAGCATGTCGCGGCTTTCCACAGGCAGTTTGCCCACCAGGTCCTTTCCCTGAAAGAAATGGTCCAGAAAAAAGACCGCAGGGCCAGCCACAGCCGCGCGGCGTGTGGCCAAAAGATCTCCAAGCTGGCTCAGGCTGCCCTGGCCAATCATATAATAACCGACATTTTTTGCATTACGGAACATAGGTGTCCTCACAGTATGGCATAGGATTTCCGGGCCATACGCTATAGCCGCAGGTCTTGCAATAGCCGCTGAAAAACGGCTTCCAGCGCGGACCCGCGGGGTTAAAAAGACGGATCAGTCTCTTTTGTCAGGCACGGCACGCTGCCCCGGCTCCACGCCGGAAGCGTCCCCGCCCCGCGCCCGGGTATCGTCTGGCTTTGAAGCCAGCCGTGCCCATCCATCATCAGGCTTGCCAGCAGCGTCTGCGCCAGCAGAAGCGGGGCTGGCGGCAGGTGCGGATGCGGACGCCCCATCTTCCAGTGGGTCGGGGCCAAAACGGTTGGGTCCCACAGTGCCCCTGCGGGCATAAAGGACGAGCAGCCCAAGACCACTCAGGCCAGCCAGCATGATGCACATATATGCGGATGTGCCAAAGTCAAGATACAGGGCAAGCCCGCCGAGCGCAGCCAGCCCTATGGGGGCCGCCTGAACCCAGCCGGAAAGGTTGGCGTCGTGCAGGCGGCGGGCAGTCACCGCAAGATGCGGCAATAGCAGCATAAGACTCACAAGACCGCTTGTCAGCATGCCTGTCTGTGGAGAGGCATTGCTGAAAAGCCCCAAAAACGAATTGACGATGGCGCCAAAGAGCACGAACCACCAGAATTCCGAGCGCGAAGCACGGCTCTTGAAGTCGCTGTACTTTTTAAACAGACACGTCCTGACCGCAGTCTTGAAATCCATGCACGCTCCTTTATGCCTTGCGCCGGGAAGGTGCAATGCCCCTCCCCTTCAGATCAAAAATAACACCTGGTACTGCTCTAAAACTCCAAAAGGGTTTTAGGGGGTGGGGCCACAAAGCACTTCAGAACTGGGAGACAAAGCCGCCCTGCGCGGTCTCAAAAGTCCCTCCCCACGACGCCTTTCAAAGCCCACCGCTCAGCCTGACGACTATTCGCAGGCCGTGCGCTGCCGCCAGGAGTGTACGGTGTTCATAAGCAGCATGGCGATGGTCATGGGCCCGACGCCGCCGGGGACGGGCGTGATGGCGGAGGCTTTGGCGCTCACGCTTTCATAGTCCGCGTCGCCGCACAGGCCGTCGGGGCCGCGGTTGATGCCCACATCGATGACCACAGCGCCCTGGCGCACCATGTCGCCCGTGATGAGGCGCGGTCTGCCGATGGCAAGAAAAAGAAAGTCCGCACTGCGGCATTCCGCCGCCAGATCGGGAGTGCGCGAGTGGCAGATGGTGACGGTGGCGTCGCCGAATTCGCCGGAGCGGGTCAGCAGCAGGGCAAGGGGCTTGCCCACAATATCCGAGCGCCCCACCACTACGGCCTTCTTGCCCCTGGTGGGCAGATTGTAGCGGCGCAGAAGCTCTATAACCCCGGCAGGCGTGCAGGACACAAAACCCGGCAGCCCGAGCGAGAGCCGCCCCACGTTTTCGGGATGAAATCCATCCACATCCTTTGCCGGGTCAATGGCCAGCAGGCAGGCTTGGGCATCCAGCCCCTTGGGCAGCGGCAATTGCAGCAAAATGCCGTCCACATCGGGCCGGGCATTGCATTCCTTGATACGGTGCAGCAGTTCCTGCTGCGGGGTATCGGCTGGCAGACGGTAGGCAAAAGAAACAATGCCCACGTCGGCGCAGGCTTTTTCCTTGTTGCGCACATACACTTGCGAAGCCGGATCTTCACCCACCAGAATAACAGCCAAGCCCGGTGCGCGGCGACCTGCAGCCCTGCCCTCGCCCACTTCAGCAGCCAGTTCGACGCGGATATCCTGCGCGGTCTTCTTGCCGTCAATCACTATCATGTATTGCTCCATAGATTTTCCGTCCACACGTTTGCAGACGGCTGACATCATATTGACCTACGAGACTCGCAGTATAGACTGCCCTGCTTCCAATCTCAAGCACTCTGGGCACTTTATCACCCTGGTCTGATCGCGCAGACCCCCTGTGCCCATTGCAATACCCGGCAATCACTGCGGAACAAAAATGTCAGAGCCCACGGCCATAGTGCGGCCACGGGCTCTGACATTTTTATTTTTCTCTGCAATCCAGAGCGATTTTATGCTGTGCCCGCTCTGGCGGCTGCGTTCGCTGGCGCAGCCTGAAAAAGCAAATGCCCTTTGCCCGCGCTGATACAGGTGTGGCGGGCATGGCGGATATGGCACAGAAAGAATTTTAGGGGTGGGGCCGTGGGGGAGGGACCCTTTTGCAAAAGGGCCCCTCCCCCACAAAGCATTTCAAAGCAACCCTGCTCTAGTCGTCGGAACCCAGGGAATAGTATTCCGCCAGCATGGGGCCGAAGAATTCGGCGTCGTCGCCCAGTTCTTCTTCAATGCGGAGCAACTGGTTGTACTTGGCCATGCGTTCGGAGCGGCACAGGGAGCCGGTCTTGATCTGGCCGGAGTTGACGCCCACCGCGAGGTCGGCAATGAAGCTGTCTTCCGTCTCGCCGGAGCGGTGCGAAATGACAGTGGTGTACGCCGCTTCCTTGGCCATCTCGATGGTGTCAAGGGTTTCGGTGACGGTGCCGATCTGGTTGAGCTTGATAAGAATGGAGTTGGCCACGCCCTCGGCGATGCCTTCGGCCAGAATGGAGGGATTGGTCACAAAGACGTCGTCGCCCACCAGCTGCACATGGTCGCCCAGGCTGGCGGTCAGCATGCCCCAACCGTCCCAGTCGCTTTCGGCCATGCCGTCTTCGATGGAAATGAGGGGGTATTTGCGCGTGAACTCGGCCAGCCATTCGCTCATTTCGGCATTGTTGAAGGTCTTGCCTTCACCGGCCAGAACGTATTTGCCGTCCTTGTAGAATTCGCTGGAGGCCGCATCAATGGCCAGGGCCACTTCAGTGCCGGGGTTGTAGCCAGCATCTTCAATGGCCTTGATGATGTAGGTAAAGGCTTCGTCGTGATTCTTGAGATTGGGGGCAAAGCCGCCCTCGTCGCCCACGCTGGTGACGTGGCCGTCCTTTTTGAGGATGCCCTGGAGGGTATGGAAAATTTCCGTACCGATGCGCAGGGAATCACGGAAGGTCATGGCCCCCACGGGCATGATCATGAACTCCTGGATATCCAGGTTGTTGGGGGCATGCGCGCCGCCGTTGATGATATTCATCATGGGCGCGGGCAGCACCTTGGCGTTGATGCCGCCCAGGTACTTGTACAGCGGCAGGCCCAGGAACGAGGCCGCCACCCTGGCGCAAGCCATAGACACGCCAAGCATGGCGTTGGCGCCCAGACGGGACTTGTTGTCCGTACCGTCGAGGTCAATAAGGGTATTGTCTATCTGCACCTGGCGCAGCACATCCATGCCGAGCAGGGCGTCGGCGATTTCGCCGTTCACATGGTCCACGGCCTTGGTGACGCCCTTGCCGCAGTACCGCGCCTTGTCGCCATCACGCATTTCAAGGGCTTCGCGGCTGCCTGTGGAAGCCCCGGAAGGAACGGCGGCCCGCGCTCTGAGCCCGGACTCCAGGGTCACTTCCACCTCAACGGTGGGATTACCGCGCGAATCCAGAATTTCACGGCCAAATACCGAGGCAATGCTGCTCATGTGTGGCTCCTTTGCCCTCTTGGGCTTGTTTTCTTTATACGCTAACGCAAAATGGCGCTGCTTTTCCGCCCGAAACGGGCGGCAGATCTGTTTGCTCCGCTTACGCGGGCATCAGAGCGCCGTGCGCTCTTCATAGTACAGCCGCCGCAAACCCTCAAGCAACAACGTGGGCAGAACGTGATCAAAAACCGGGCTTACCCGGGCGATGGAGGCGGCAAAGCCCCCCGTGCCCAGCACCTTCACAGGCCCGGGCAACTGTCTTTTAAGCCTTTGCGTCAGCCCTTCCACCATGCAGGCAAAGCCGAATACCAGGCCATGCTGTATGCTGGTGGTGGTGTTGCGCCCCGGCATGGGCTCGTCGGCCCGCACGTCCAGATTGACTCTGGGCAGCTTGGCGGCTTCACGCGAAAGCGCGCTCAGCGCCGTGCGCGGGCCGGGAAAAATCAATCCGCCCATGTAGGCGTCGCCGTTGACGCAGTCAATGGTGACAGCGGTGCCGAAGTCCACCACGAGCAGTCCGGGCGCTTCGGGGCACTGGCGGCGCGCCGCATAAGCGCCCACCAGCCTGTCGGCCCCCACCTCGCCGGGCCGTTCATAGCGGTTTTCAAGAGGGACCGGCAGATCCATGCCGACACAGAGCAGGGGACAGTCCACATACCGGGACACGGCCTCGCGCAGCAGGGGGTCGAATCCCGGCACCACGGATGAGGCCACGCAGGCCTTGAGGCTTTGCGGCGCAACGCCCGCATGCCCCAAGAGAGCGATGAGGCTGAGGCCGAGATTGTCCGCCGTTTGCCCCACATCGGTGCGCAAGGTGTATGAGGTCAACACCTGCCTCTCGTGCGCCAGCCCGATCTTTATGGAAGTATTGCCAATATCGAAAAGTAGAAGTTCAGGCTGCATGGGGCCTCCGCACGGGTCTGGAGTGGTTCACCCCAATGATTATGCCCAATTAGCCAGGGCTTCGCAAGGTGCGCGCAGGCCTGTCCGTGGAGCGCCTGCCGGTTACGGCGACGCGCTTTCTGGCTCCGACGGTGGCGCGGCAGCCGGGGCCGACAGGAACGCGGGCGCGGCAGCCGATGGCGCGGCACCATCAGCCGGGGCCGACGACGGGGCCTCGGAAGCGTCCACCGAGAGCGACGACAGGGCAGACGGAGATGCAGAAGCGTCAGTCGAGGGCGCGGCAGCGGCAGCCTTTCGGCGCACAATGAGCCAGCCGGGATTTTCCCACACCACCTGCCCGTACTTTTCCAGCGTGTCACGGTCTTCGGGCCTGTCGCTGATAAGCCAGGGCAAGCCGGATTTCAGCCACACGTCCACATAGCCCGTGGGGCTCTGGGTGCGTAGCTTTTCATTGGCAAGCCACTGCCGCGCCTGGTCGAGATTTTTATTGTAGAAAGAATGCGCGCCATCTTTAAACGTATGCCCCATGCCGCGTTTGGCGATATGTCGCACGCCCATGTCACCGGCATTGCTGTAGATCACATCGCCCGGCGCTGTCAGCCGTTCCAGAGCTTCCAGCGCTTCGTGATGGCTTTGGGCCCGGACCGCGTCCGCTCTTGCCTTGTCCATGTGGGGCAGGGGCAGACCGGTATGGCTGGTTATGGCATACAAGGCGGCCACATTCTGCTTGTCGCCATTGCAAAGCATCACAAGCAGCACGGCCAGCACACAAAATCCCGTGCGCAGCCACCCGGCAAACCGGAGCCAGAACACGGCCACAACCCCGCCGATCATTATCCAGGCAAGAGGCAGAAGGTAGCGCAGCCCGCGCACGAATTCATGCGCCATGGGCAGCCGCCCCATACGCGGGGCCAAAAAAGACTCCAGCCAGGAAAACGTGGCCACCAGCGCAAGCGCCAGCACAAAAGCCGGGTACATGCTCGCAAGACGCCGCAGCCGCTCGCTGCCGTGCTTTATGACCACAAACCAGCTGCCGAGGCCCGCCAGCAAAATCCAGAACACAGGTTTGCCCGGCGACAGAAAGAGCGTCAGGCGCTCGGCAAAGTGGCCGTAGTCCTTGGCCCAACGCAGGGAAAAGAGCGCGTGAAATGTTTCGAGTTCCGCTGGCCCAAAGCCCTGTTTCTGCACCAGGGACGGCCAGAGAAACAGCAGCACGGGCGTAAAGTACACCACGAGGCACAGGGCAAGGTTCAATATATGCCGTGACCAGCTCCACCCCTGCGGCCTGTGGAAGGCAAAGGCCAGAAAAAACATGGCGCCTGTGTTCAGGGCCCCCAGGCTGTGCACCCACATGCCCAATCCGGTGATGAACATTACCGCCGGACGCCAGGCGGCCTGGCGCAGGGCGGCCACGGCACCCATGAGCATAAAGGGCCACAAGGCGGCAAAGAACGTGCGCGGCACCGGGTCGGAATGGGTGACGCCCCAGAACGTGCCCCAGCCCACCCATATGGTGATGCTCATCAGCAGGGCCAGTATCAGGGCCGGGCCGGGTTCCGCGTAGAGCCAGCGGCCCAACGCGTACATGCCCGTCAGATAGACGAAGATAATAAGCGCGCCCGCCCGCAGAAGCCCCACGGCGTACTGATCGCCAGGGGTCAGCAGCTCCGCGATGAACTGTTGCAGGTTCCAGAGCGAATTGGCTGGCGTTGCCTCACGCAAAATGGCGTCATTCTGAAAATCCTGGGGATTGTCAGCCCTGATCATCGAATACGCATACACGGAAAGATCGCTGTCAAGATCCGCGCCCTGCCCCGAAAGCGGGACGATACCCTGGGCCACTGCCAGGGCGTAGAGCGCGACCAGCAGGACAAACAGCGCGTCAAGCGCGCCAGAGCTGGGGCCAGTAGTATGCGGAAGCGGTAACGATACTTTTTTCATAACGTTGCAGAACCGGAAGTCATTGTTGCTCGGGGCGCTTTTCGCCGTTCAGAATGCGACGCACCACATAGGTGGGCCGACGCTTGGACTCAAGATAGGTACGGCCAAGGTATTCGCCCAGAATCCCAATGCCGATAAGCTGCAAGCCGCCCAGAAAGGTTATGGCGACCATCATTGAGGCGTAGCCTGGAACGTCAACGCCCAGCAGTATGACCTTGAGGGCGATGATCATGGCGTACAGAAACGATATGGCCGAAATCACCATTCCCACATATGTCCACACGCGCAGCGGAGCGGTGCTGAAGCTTGTGAACCCCTCAAGCGCAAAGTTCCACAGCCGCCAGCCGTTGAACTTGGTTGTGCCGCCGACCCGCGCCGGGCGCACATAGTCCACATGGCACGTCCGAAAGCCCAGCCAGGCGAAAAGGCCTTTCATAAAACGGCGGGATTCGGGCAGCAGGCGCAAAGCCTCCACCACGCGCCGGTCCATGAGGCGAAAATCGCCCACATTGACAGGCAGTTTGGGGCTGGAAATCATGTTGTGCAGGCTGTAGAACCATTGGGCAAAGGTGCGCTTTGTCCACGTGTCGGAATCACGGTTGGCCCGACGCCCCAAGACCACGTCATACCCTTCACGCCACTTGTCGATCATGTTGAAAATAAGCTGCGGTGGGTCTTGCAGGTCTACGTCCATTGGCACCACTACCTGCCCTGCAACATGGTCAAGCCCTGCCGTCAATGCCGCCTCTTTGCCGAAATTCCGAGACAGTTCGATCACGCGCACACGGCTGTCATGCTGGCAAAGGCGCGCCAGGGCTTCAGCGGTATTGTCCGTGCTGCCGTCGTTGACAAAAACCAGTTCCAACGCAATGTGGGGCGCATCGGCAAAAACTTCATTTATGCGACTGACAAAGATGTCAATAACATCCGCCTCGTTGTACACCGGCACGACCAGTGAAAGACTGAGGCTGGCAGTGTCGCCATGCGCTAGCTCTGCATTATACATGAAGATTTTCCTTGTCACAAATAAAGCGCACTTGTAGTGAAAATGCGCGTCATGAGCGGGGGCCGGTCGCGGCCCTGTGCCACATGCCCGTCGGCGGGTCGTCCCCTACCCGCCGCTGACATTATCAACTGGCATTCCGTCAAGCTTTTTCGACCTGCCCAAAAATCAGGGCCGCGCAGGGCCGACCGGCTCGGAAGCGGCCGACGCGGGGGCGGCGTCATCCTTCTCAAGATACAGCGTGCGCGAGGGAAAAGCGAAGTCTGCCCCAAGACCATGCACCACGTCGATAATTTTCAGGTACACGCTGTGCTGGATTTTCATGAAGCGGTCCCAGTCCGACGTATTGGCGTAGCAGTAAATCATAAGATTCAGCGACGAGTCGGCAAATTCGTTAAAGCAGACCAGAATCGTCTGATCCCTGTCTATCCCCTCGTCCTGCTGCAACATTTTCTCCAGGCCCTCGGCGACGGCCTGAACCTTGTCCGCGTCTTCGTAGCGCAGGCCCACCTGCAGCTTTATGCGATAACTGGATATGCGCCCTATGTTTTCGATACTGATGGATGAAAAAACGTCATTGGGCACATAGAGCGGATAGTGCTCAAAGGTCATGATCTTGCACATGCGCCAGCCGATTTCCATCACGGTGCCTTCAACCTTGCGGTCCGGGGATCGCACCCAGTCGCCGATGTCAAAGGGACGGTCGAAATACAGCATAAGGCCAGAAAAAAAATTGCCAAGGATATTCTTGCTCGCAAGACCAATGGCTATGCCGCCGATACCGCCGAACGTCAGCAGACCCGCAAAGCTCACGCCCAGGTACTCGCCAAAAAGCAGCATGACGCAAAGGCAGATGCCCGCCTTGAGCAGGCGCGCCACCATACGCCCCAGCGTGGCATCGCCGCTGGTTTTCGCCAAATGATCGCAAAAACGATTAATGCCCAAAAAAGCTTCGCGCATCAAGATAAGAATGATGACAACGCGCTGAAAAATATCGATATAGCTCGGATTTATGAGGGAGATGCCAAACTTGTCCGCAAGCTCGCGCGCGCAAAGGCTTGTGGCCACCACAAGGGCGCAGGCCGCGCACACGCGGGCCAGATGCACCACGATGTTGGCGCTGCGTTTCTGCCCACGTATGGTGAAATAAAAAAGGATGACCGTCACAACGGCGGCTATGGCATACCTGTCTGTCAGAAGCGCGATAATTTCTTTTTCGTCCATGCCCGTTGTTCCGCATCACCCTTTAGAGCATTTAACACTTGAAATGCTCGTGTACGGCAGGCAAAAGCCTGCCCACATTTCGCGGCAAGGATTTTCAGAAAAATCCTTGCAGGGCAGTTTACTCATTTCATTCGTGAACAGCTCTAGGCTGATGTGCCGCTGGCGGCAGCGCCGCCCTGGTCGCCCGCTGCATTTCCCGCGTCAGAACCGCCAGCGCCCCTGCCGGTACGCTCCTGAGCGAGGCGCTCATCAGCGGGGCGTTCCTGAGTCAGGCCGCTCTTCAGGCGGGCGGCCAGATTCTGGGCAAGCGCCCTGCCCGCCACCTGGAGCGACAGCGCCGCCAGGGCAGGCACAGCCCGCCCCGGCCGCAGCCATTTCCAGCCAAGGCCGAGCAAAAAGGCTCCTCCCGCGCAGGAGAGAGGCCGCGCCCGCACCAGGGCATAAGGATCAAATCCTGACGCAGCCTCACGCAAGCGGCGCTTGGCTTCTTCTACTGAACCTGTTTCTTGCGTGGGAGCGAAAGCCACAACAACCCTCCGGCGATACCCGCACAGACCAGGCCCATGATGCACAGGACCCAGGCAGGATGGAGAATTACCACAAGAGCCTGATACAGGGCTGCGACCAGAAAAAATACGGCCACAGCCCCAAAGATCAGGCCAAGAACCAGCAGCACGGCCATGCGCACCGTAAGCAGGGCAGACCGCTGCAACTGCCGACCTTCCGCTTCCAGCAGGTCAAAAAAGCGGATCACAATTTCAGTAAGGCCGTTCACGCCTGAAATCACCTGCCCTGACGGAAAATGCGGGAGATCACATATCCCGCGCCAAAGGCCAGCAGCAAGCTGCCAAGGGGATTCTGGCGGATGCGTTCGCTGATATTTTCCACCCCGTCATTGCCTACGTTCAGGGCTTTTTGCAGTTTTTCCGCAGCCAGCTTCTGGTATTTGTCAAACTGGTCTTCCAGGTCTGCGGCCATGGTCGCAGCCCGGCCTGAGGCGTCTTTTTCCACGGACTTGGCGAGGCTTTCCATCTGCTTGCGCAGCGTCTGCAGTTCTTCTTTCAGGGCATCTATATTTTCGTCGGTTTTGGCAGTCATAAGTATCTCCTTTCGGGCGCGTGGCCCGTTATGCAGCGGGCGGGCATTATATGCATCCACCCCGCTACCTTCTTCCTACCCTAATAGCATCGGGGTCGCAACGGGCAGACTTTTATGCAGGGCAACGAGCGGTCGCTACTGCGGCCCCAATGCGCCAGAAACCTTTTTTACGGCAGGCCATACTTTACACAGTCAAAATTTTAGACAACAATCAGGCAATACACACAAAATACGCGACGAGGTTGTTCATGCACGACAAGAAAAAAATTGTGATTGCTCTGCTGTTGTCCGTCATTGTCTTCATCATCGTCCTTCTGGGGCAGATGATGCTGGAACAGCGCGCCGCCACGAGCCCGAATGCTCTTCCCCCTGCCCAGACAGAACCGGCGCGCGAACCCGCTTCCGCTGGCCCCAGTGGCTCCACCAGCGCCACCCAGCCCGGCAGCACAGGTCAGGATACGCCACAAGCGCCCCAAAGCCCTGACCGCTAGAGCGGGCAGGCGCAACGCCACACATGCAAAAGGGATAGAACGCCCGTTACGGCGCAAAGGCACAGGCAGGCAAACAACAGGGCTGCGCCGCCGTAACGGCAGCGCAGCCCTCGCAAGCCCTAGAGCAGATTTACTTTGAAATATTTCACATTTCAAAGTTTTCATTCAGCCAAAAATACTATTTGCGGTAGCCGTCAGCGGGGCTTTGCCGCTTTTGTGCAGCGTTGGAGCTTTTACACTTTTTCAAGATCAAAATGCTCTGAACGCTGTCGCTTATGCCCTCTCCCCAGACGGAGCGCCGTAAAATGCGGCCGCCGTCAGGGCCTGCCTACAGGACTATGCGGCTGATAACCCCATGAACTGACTGCAGGGGAAGCTTGTAGAACTGCACAAAGGGCGGCGCCAGCTTTTTGATGACAGCGTAAATCTTCCACAGGGGCGAACGGGTCAGGATGTCTTCCACGCCGTAGAAGATAGCGCGCGATTTGATGCCAGCCTCGCTGAGGATGGCGTCCACGTCCACAACCTCCATATAGCCCGCCGTGACAGTGAATATTTGTATGCCCTCCACGGGCGAGTCTTCAAAACGGCATTCCACGCCGAGCGGCTCATAGGTGCGCGAGATGCTCAGCATGATGTTGCGCTCATAAATGATGCCGTTGTCGAACATGGTCTTGCAGATATAGGGCGACACGTTGTCCAGGCTGCGCAAAAAGAATATGCCCGTGCCCTTGATGGTGTGGCCTTCCTTTCTCTCTTTAGTGAATTCCTTGATGAAGGATTCCCTGTCCATTGGCACCATGCGCTGGTACACGGCCTTCTGCCCCTGCGTGTAGATCAGGATGACAGCCAGGGGGATCATGGCGATGACCAGGGACCAGTAGCCGCCGTGGGGCAGTTTGTAGAAGTTGGCCACCAGATAGATAACGTCGAGCATGCAGATGCCAAAGGCCGCGGCGCACAGCCAGGGGCGCTTTCTCAGATGGAAAATCCAGACCATAAGAATGCCCGTGATGGTCATGGTTCCCGTAACGGCCAGGCCATAGGCGGCCGCCAGGTGGTGCGACTCCTGAAAGCCGATGATGACCAGGGTCACCGCAACAAAGAGCGCCCAGTTCACCGAGGCTATGTATATCTGCGAGTGCATTTCCCTTGAGGTGTAGTCCACCTTGAACAGGGGCATGACGTGGGTGGCCATGCACTGGTACATGATGGAAAAAATGCCGCTGATAAGCGATTGGGACGCGATAATGGTAGCCAGAAGGCTGAGCACCAGAAAGGGCGCGTACAGCCAGCTCGCCTGACTGTGGATCATTTCAAACAGGACATTGTTGGTGTCGGGGTGGTGTATGAGAAAGGCCGTCTGCCCCATGTAGCACAGCAAAAGGGCCGTGAACACCAGAGCCCAGGCCGCAAGAATGGGCTTGCGCCCCATATGTCCCATATCCGCGTACAGGGCTTCGCCGCCTGTGGCGCACAGGATGACTTCCGACAGCACAAAAAAGCCGGTCAGCCCGTGGTGCAGCATAAAGTCGATGCCGTACCAGGGGTTGATGGCTTTCATCACGCTCGGGGCCTGGGTGAGCGCCGCCACGCCCGAACAGGCCAATGCCCCGAACCATACGACCATGACCGGACCGAACAGGGCGGAAAGCTTGCTGCTGCCCTTCTTTTGCACAGAAAAAAGAAAAATGCCCACAAACAGGGCCAAAGCAACCAGAACCCACTGCGGGGTATCCTCCAGACCGGGAAGGAGCACCAGCCCCTCCACCGCCGACAGAATGGTGATGGCGGGCGTGATGACGCCGTCGCCCACCAGCAGCGACACGCCGATAAAGGCCAATACCGAGGCCACACCAAGCTTTTTGCCAGACCGCAACAAGGGCCGCAAAATGGAAAGCAGCACAATAGTGCCGCCCTCGCCGCCCTTGCTGAGACTCATGGCCAGACAGGCATACTCAACAGTTACAAGCAGCAGAAGAGTCCAGATGATTAATGAAAGAATGCCGATGAAATTCGCTTCCGTTCTTTCTGTCAATAAAAAGATAACGGCCAGCGTATAAATAGGGCTTGTACCGATGTCGCCAAAGACAAGACCCAGAGATTTAACGACATTGGCAGGAGAAATTTTTTGTGTGTCCATGAAGCCTCCACTAAGCAAAGCGGACACTATAGCAGACAATCGAGTCTGGCAATACTCGGTACAATGTTGGTAAAAACATGTTAAATACCAGCACGGTGCGCCTTGCGTTCACACAAGGGAGGCCGCTGTTCGCGCAATTAAGATTACGCCTGTGCCTCAGCTGACCACCTTTGCCGCTGGCCCGTATGCGCCGCAAAAGAACGGCGCGAACGAAAAATCCCCCACAGCAGGCAGGCCAAAGGAGCAGCCAGGGGGGAGGGCGGCCAAAGGGGTGGCCCAAGAAGGCGAAACAAGCGCGACGCAAACAGCCCCAGCGCTGCCACGGCAATTCCATCACGCGGGGGCAAGGTCCTGACCAGACCTGTCGTCAGCGGCAGATGGCAAGGGCGCGCAGCACTGCTCTCGGCCCGCGCCAGGCTTGCGCAAGGTGCGCGCTGGCCCGATCCTGCGCGACAAAGGCAACCCCAACCCTGAAACACCGGTCAGGGCCTTGGGCAGCGCCGAAAACCGTCGAAACGCTCAATTCTCGAACCGCCTAGCTCCTGCCGGACAAAGCCTCCATATATGCTTTTAAGGCCACAGCGTTGTTGCAGAGCTGATCCTTGGCGGCGTACAGAAAAACCGCAGTGTGCTTGCCCGCGAGAAGCGTCTTCAGTTCACCAACCGCCTCGTTGGCTGGCCCGGCCGAATCAAGCTCCGCAAAGTACCGCCGCTGAAACTCCTTCCACTTTTCCCTGTCATGGGCGAACCATTTGCGCAGATCATTGGACGGGGCCACTTCCTTGAGCCACACGTCCCAGTTGGCGGCGGCCTTGGATATGCCTCGCGGCCAGATGCGGTCAACCAGAATGCTCACGCTTCCGGGTTCTGTGACGTCATGGTCGTACACACGGTGCAGAATAATATTCACGCCTGCCCTCCTTTCTACGTGGAGCCGCCAGCCTGATCAGCCCGGCGGCATTACAGCGTTACGGCTTTGCGCCGACGCTGCGGGCCGAGTAGACGCTGACAAACACGGTGGCCAGAAAAAACGCCGCCCCCGCATAGCCTGTCATGCTCAGGCCCAGCTTGTTGAATACGATGCTGCCCACAAAAGCGCCGCTGCCAATGCCCACGTTGAAAATTCCCGAAAAGATGGAGGTGGCGATATCCGCCGAGTGGGAGGCAATTTCGAGAATCCTGCTCTGAAACAGCAGGCCAAGCACGGCCATGCTGCCGCCCCAAAGGATACACACGGGAAGGATGGTCAGCAGCCGACAGATGGAAAGATTGAGCACCATCAGGCACAGAAAAATTATAAGCGAAGGCACAGCGAATACCAGTCTGCTTTTCATGGCTGTCAGGCGCGTGGCGAACAGGCTGCCGCCAATGCCCGAAAGCCCCATGACAAGCAGAAAAGCGGGCACGGCCTCCTCCGGAAAGCCCCCAACCTGTATCAGCAGGGGCGCAAAATAGGTGTAAGCAAGAAAGTAGCCCGTCACCGCCAGCACGGTTTGCAAATACAGAAGCGCAAGTTCCTTGTTGCGGAACAGGACAGGAACGCTTTTGAAGGAACCCGTATCCTTGGCTTCAAGCACAGGGAGCAGCCGCCAGAGTATCAGCGCTATGCAACTGGCCAACGCGCCGATAAGCAAAAATGCCACCCGCCAGCCGAAATGCTGGCCCACCAGCGTACTGAGCGGCACCCCAAGCACCGTGGCCAGAGAACCGCCCACAATGACGATGGCAAGGCCTCTGGCCTTCATGGCGGGCGGCGTTATGCGAACGACAATGGGGCTTGCAATGGACCAGAAGCCCGCATGCGCGATGGCCACACAAATGCGCGCAAGCATAAGGGTCGCAAAATTGATGGCCATGGCTGAAAGGCCGTGCCCAAGCACAAATATGGCGAATAGAAAAAGCAGCAGCTTGCGGCGCGCCACCTTTGCGGTGAGGGCCGTAATCGGCAGTGAAAGCAGCGCCACGCACCAGGCATATACGGCTATCAGAAGTCCCGTAAAGGCCTCCGTTTCGCCAAGGTCCTTGGCAATGGTGGGCAGCAGGCCGATGGGCAGAACTTCTGTTGTAACAAAGATAAAGGCGGCCAGCGCAAGGGTGAGCACAGGCACCCAAATGCGTCTGCCCTCAGGGGTTTTGATCGTCGTCATATATCTTCCTCATCACACAAAAAACTGTATATCAGTGTATTTCATATGCTGCTTCTTGCGAAGCACAAGCTGGCTCTGTGATGGGCCGCGCTGTGCGCAGCGGGAAAGGGACGGGCAAGGAACGCCTTACGGATGGGCAAAACCAGTGCCTCGCACTATTGAGCCACGGGCCGCGCCCAACAAAAGTACCGTCTTTGCTCGAGAGAATTCTGCGGGAACCGCATCAGGTCGGCAGCGGTTATGTCTGCCGCATATGGTGGCGGGCATGCGCCCGCCTGAGAACAAGCTATACGCAAAGAGCTTTTTTTGACACAGATTTTTTACTGCAAACCTGTGTTACGACAACTATTCAATATTTTTATCGAATATTTCTGGTAAAATCACGTTGTTTTTTTGCTGCCCAGTCAGAGCTTGCTTTTTTTTGGGGGGGGGAGGAACGCAAAGTCGGGAATGACGGAAAAAGCGGTACGGTACGCCCTTACTGCTTCCACGCCCGTATCTATCCGCCGGACTGGTAGTTTTATGGCGCCACGAGCACATGTGCACTGCGGCATCAAGGCTGCTGGCTCCACCATTGCTCTGCTGCACGCCCTGCGGGATGCGGGCACGACGTATCTACTCCACCCGCAAAAATGTGACATCTGAGCAAGAAACTGTCCGCATTGTGCAGCATCCTCCGTTTGACACCAGGAAAAATTTTTAACTATTTCAAAAAATAGCATCACAACGAAAATTCTTATCTTGTATATTTATATTTAGTCTTATTTTTAATACATTAATGACTCCATAAAGATACAAGCAATAGACATTTATAATTATCTATCTATAATATGATTTATAATATTACGACTCCTTCCAATACCACTCTGCGGCATCTTTATTGCTTCATAATATTGTAAAGTGAAGCAGGAATTTTTTGCCGCGGAGGTTATCATGTTGATTTCGCTTATCCAAGCGTGCAATGTGCCACAGCCTTCTGTCAGCACGCAAAGCTCGCCCACGCGCTGGCCAGAGTCAGCCAACCGGAACACCGGACAGGACACGGTTTCACTTTCAGAAGAAGCAATGCGCTTGAGTCAGGAGCACAGCAGCGCCTCCACTTCGGACACGGGGCAAGCCAAATCTCTTGAGCATTTTCAGTTGCCAGCTTGGATAGAGGAAGTCAGCACTCCTCTTTTAAGATATGACCCTCAGAAAGACTATAAGCCAATCCCTGCAGGGGCTAGTGAATACGGCAATGCCGTGATGACGGCCTTTAGAAACGCCCTAGATAGTAACGACATCAACTCTGACAACTATTACGATGATTTTATTATGAACCCGCAAATGAGTATGAAAGTTAAGAGTGATGTATGCGCACTGCTGCAACAAGACTCTAACGCAATGCAGCTCATGAAGATATACAACCCTTCTCTTTACCAAAAACTAGCTTAACTCGGTGACGGCAGATTTGCTTCCAGCGACCAATGGACCGGGTAGTTTGCCTGAGCGTCGCGGGAACGTCGAATCGTGTTTGCCCAAGCATCACTCAGGAGACTTTAGGTAACCACTCAAGAAAAAAGAATTTTAGTATAATTTCCGATGCCATACAAAGTTAACCCCCGATCATAGAAAGATGGTCGGGGGTTTTTGCGTGTTGAGAGACTATCAGCAATAAAGACTGAAACTTAATAGACCAGGGTGTTATTCTTTTGGGGCGAATATAATACTTAATGTGTTATGAGATATACATAGTCAAATTGGGAGATTGTGTCATGAGGGATGTGGCAACAGTATATCATTACTGTTCTCCACAGTAATTACTGGCAGAGGCCAGAGCTTGCCAAATCAATACCATAAAAGTATGCTATAAATTGCGCTCTTTTCTGGAATGTGCCATATTGCTAACGAATCGCGATAATCGGCGCGATCCGGGCAGCATATCTGCGCCCCGCAAATACCGATAAGGGAGCACTCATGGCACTGACACGGCGCAATTTTCTGGTGGGCGCAGCCTCTGCCGCAGGCATAGCCGCCACAGGGCTGGACGCGCGGGCCGAAAACAAAACCGCAGGCGCAGCAGACGCACAGGCGGAATACGCAACCCTGCTCGACATTGAAAAATGTATCGGCTGTGGTCTGTGCGTGGAGGGCTGCCGGGAACGTAACGGGCATCGCTACCCGGAAGTGAAAAAGCCTCTCCCTGCCATGTTTCCTCCTGGAACCAAGGACGAGGACTGGTCTGCCAAGCGCGATGTGGACGACAGGCTCACGCCGTACAACTGGCTGTATATCGAAAGCGTTACCGTGCAGAAAGACGGCGCGCCGCTTGAGCTGCACATTCCCCGCCGCTGCCTGCACTGCACCAACCCGCCCTGCGCCAACCTCTGCCCCTGGGGCGCGGCCAGCCGCCAGCCCGAAACCGGCACGGTGAGCATAGACAGCCAGACCTGTCTTGGCGGGGCCAAATGCCGCACTGTCTGCCCCTGGCACATACCGCAACGGCAATCGGGCGTAGGCCTGTACCTTGACCTCATGCCGCGCTTCGCGGGCAATGGCGTCATGTACAAGTGCGACCGCTGCGCAGACAGCTTTGCTCACGGCGAGCTGCCCGCCTGTGTGGAGGTTTGCCCCCAGCAGGTACAGACCATCGGCCCGCGCGAGGAAATTCTGGCGTTAGCCCGCAAGCTGGCGCAGGAACGGGGCGCGTATCTTTATGGTGTGACGGAAAACGGCGGCACCAACACATTTTATCTATCGCCCGCGCCGTTCACAGAGCTGGCGCAGCAGGTAAAACCCGGCCCCGGCAAGCCCACCTTTGCCCCAGTGGCTAACTCAATGGCGCAGGCTGACAACCTTACCCGCATGCTGGTGACAGCTCCGCTGGTGGGCGTGGCCGGGGCGCTGCTGAGCGCCGCGAGGCAAGGTCAAAACACCGAACAAATGCAGACTCGTCCGCATGGCGCCGTGCATGATCCCAGGGTCGATGCCGCGCTTTCCGGCGGCCTGCTCAAAAAATTGTGGGTAACCGTAGCTCTGCTGCTCGGCTTTACCGGCATGATGCAGCTGCCGGTGGCAAGCCGCTACGGCATTGCCAGAATCCCCGGCCTCACCTGGACTGGCGATTTTTATATCACGCTGAACATCCACTACATATTGGCGGCCCTGTTGCTGGCGTTGGGTCTGTACTGGCTGACCCTGCAGATACGCGGCAGGCTGCGTGGCCGCCTCGCCTTCTGGGGCAAGATGCGGCTGGCAGTGCTGGGCGTTGTGGTTCTGAGCGGTATTGGACGCGTTGCCAAGAACCTGCCTTCAATCACATTCTCGCCGGGCATGACGACCTTTATTGATCTTGTGCATCTGGGTTTTGCCGTGCTGCTCGGGGTGCTGTGCCTGTGGCTATGGACAACAGGGCGCGGCGCATGGCGCGACGACGGCTAGCAGATGTTTGAAACGGACGCAGCACAGCGCGACAGAACGCTCTGACAGGCAATCCATCAAGAGAGGCGTGTAACTGCCAATCTGCATATTGGCAAAAAGCAGGACGCGCAAGATTCGTGAACACGGGCAGTTCCAGACTCGCGGGCATTATGCAGAATGCCCGCCTTCATTTTTTGGCGTGCGTTCCCCGCATGAGGGTTTGCCCGCGCTTGCCGCTTCCTGCTCTTGGCCCCACCGCTGTTTGGCGCTACGCTGATTGCAGGATATCTCCTCCTCTGGCTGATGTTGCAGTATTCACACCCACCCGCGAGGCTCATCATGACCATGCCCGCATTTTACATTCCTCACGGCGGCGGCCCCTGCTTTTTTATGGACTGGACGCCGCCCGACACCTGGAACGCCCTTGCCGACTGGATGCGCTCCATCCCCACCACGCTGCCACAGCAGCCCAAGGCGCAGCTCGTGTTTTCCGCCCACTGGGAGCAGCCGCAGTTTACCCTGCTGACCACGCGGCGCCCCGGCCTGTATTATGACTATTATGATTTTCCGCCGCATACCTATGAGTTGCAGTGGCCTGCGCCGCCCGCGCCGGAACTGTTTGAACGGGTGCGCCAGTGCATGCGCTCAGCAGGCATGCCGCTCGTTGAAGACTCGACGCGCGATTTTGATCACGGCGTATTTGTGCCGGGCCTGCTGATGTATCCGCAGGCGCAGGTGCCTACACTGCAAATATCGCTGCGGCGAGGCCTTGATCCGCAGGAACATCTGGCGCTGGGCCGCGCGCTGGCCCCACTGCGGGACGAAGGCGTACTGCTGGTGGGCAGCGGCATGAGCTTTCACAACATGCGGGCCTTCCGCTACGGGGATAATACCCCCATAGAAGGGGCGAAGGTTTTTGACAACTGGCTTGCGGATGCCGTGTGCAGCCCAAATGCCGCCGTGCGCAACGCGGCGCTCGCGGAATGGGAAAAAGCCCCTGGAGCCCGCTTTGCTCACCCGCGCGAGGAGCATCTTATCCCGCTGATGGTGATTGCCGGGGCCGCCGGAGCCGCCCAGGGCAGGCTCGCGTGGCACGGCAGGGCCATGGGCGCGCCGCTTTCGGCATTTTCTTTTGACTAAATGGAATAAATACTTGCGCCCCACAGAGAAAAAATATACCGCTAAATTCTTCATGGGGCTGTAGCTCAGTTGGGAGAGCGCTTGAATGGCATTCAAGAGGCCGTCAGTTCAATTCTGTCCAGCTCCACCAGATATCTTAAAACCCCCGATCATCACTTAGATGGTCGGGGGCGTTAAATTTTTTTGGTGGTGTGCTGGTCAGAACTCTACAATGAAAGGTAGTATCCTCTTCTTCAGGGCAGTGAATGCTGCGCCTGATTACTGAATAATGATAATAGGCAACCTGAAAGGCTCTTCGGAAATTGGCGAGTGAATCGTCTCCCGGGAGTGGAAGTATTTGCAGTCCAGCACTTGGCCCTTCTGGTTTATCATGATGTTAAAAAAATAGTCGTGTTTAATGGTGCGGTTAAATCTCTTTCCGTCACAAGTCATGTCGCTTCCACCATCGGCATAATACTTGCCCGCAAAGGCATAGGTGCGTATGCCGTCAGCATCCTCCTTGTATACATCCTGAGCGTCTGGCAGCAGGTTCACATCCAGAACCGGGCTTCTGCCACAGGTTTCTGCATATTTCCCCACAATAGACGACCCATAGCGACGCTCTTTCATTTTTTTGGGTAACCACATGGTAAACCCGGTTCCGGCATCAACATAATTTTCATCCCACCCATCATAGCCTTTGCCATACCTGCCGCCGCACCCAATCAGCATCACAAACAAGCCAAACAGCGCTATATTCTTGAACATCTGATTCTCCGAACATCAAAGGGACTAGTGATGCAACCGCACTATTGAGCAGGACGAGCTTCGCCTTGGGACTCCTTGGCGCGCCGTTCAGCTAAATAGTCCGGGGTGCCTCTGACCCAAGAACACGAAATGACATCCCCATTCAAGTCAGTGAAAATATTAAAAACAGTGCTGTAGCTTATTCTTATAACCTCATCAGGTTTAAAAAACCCGCCAGATTTTGTGGTTTGCTCGACATACGAAATCGAATATGTCCATAGTTGATGCTTTTTCTTCGGCAAGGTCTTGTGTGTCATGTTAGGGTGATGCAACTCGCTGATGTTTTTTCCTTCATACAGCCTGTACATGCATAGCCGTTCTTCTTCCCGTGCCTGCAGGGGAGATACTTTTTCTTCCTTGTCGAACATAGGAATCCAGTATTTTTGAGGCTTCCCGCTGTCTGGATCAATCATTTTTTCTCTGGCCAATTGTGGCACTGGGTCGCCTATCTTTTTCGGGTAATACCCACTACAGCCAGCAAGCAACACAAAAACAAATATTAGCAGAATGGTATGCTTCATAAGCTGCTCCAAATAACTTTGTAGTGCTCATATTCCAGATAGGCAGATCGTATAAATACAATAAATTGTCAATAATATAAAACGTAATCAAATATTATACGAATACTTGTCAATAAACATCTTCTATATAAAGTTTGGAACTAGTGAATAAAAGTGAAATTTATCTATAATTGCAGTACCCATGCGATCAAGACAATTGGTAAAGAGCCGCGGCGGGGTTATATATTATTGATGGGCGTTACACGGCTGCGATACCCGGCAGCTTTCATTCTTTTCGCCCGCCAGCCAGCCCGGCACCTGCGGCCGCCCGGTTTGTGCTTAGCCAAAAGCAGGCGTATAAAATATACAAGTCCTACTTTTGTGTGCGATAAGGATCAGATTATGACTTCAATTAAAACCCCGGAAGGCGGACGCCTCTGGATTCCTGTTTTTTCTCTGGTGCTAGCCGCCTTCATATTCGTTGCCACAGAGGTTCTGCCATCGGGTTGCTTCCGGAAATTGCCAAGGATCTTGGCAGAACCGAGGCTTTCATCGGACTTTTGGTAGCTTTTTACGCATGGGCCGTGGCTTTGCTTTTCTTGTCTGCCTTGATGGCGGTCGCTTCACTGAACAACCTGGCTGACGATGTTACGCCAAAAAACCCCGACCATCTTTCGATGATGCTATGCCCCCCATAGGTGGGATGGGGGGCCGTGCTAGTTCTCGGTATCAATCTGGCGAGCTTGCATGTAACTGACGATTTCGGCCTCGGAGTACTGGACAAGGCGTGTACCTATTTTTATATACGGGAAGCCCGTCCCTTTGAACCGCTGCTTTTGGAGTGAGGAGCAACTTATACCTGTAATTGCCGCAACTGGTTTCAGTGAGGTGGAGGTCCCCAATCTTATGGAGGGCAGCCCGGTGCGGCAGCGGCTTGCGACTCTGGCGGAGCTTATGATTCCCCTGAACCTGCTGGACCCGGACGCGCCTGAATTCGCACCGGGCCGCTGTCGCACCCTGCACGACATCACCAGGTTCTGCCATAAAAAATCCGTGCGGATCATGTTTGACCAGAGTCAGGGCGTGGACCAGCGGATGGGCAAACAGCTCCGCGCCGGGGTGAAGGGCGGCTCCCTTTTTGCCGTGGCCGAAGGGTATGCCGCCGAGAGCATCCTGCTGAAAACGCGCCTTCTCGGCTACCTGCCCATCCACACCCGGCAGGTGGACATGATCATGCTGGACCAGGGGAGCGCCACCGCGCTCGGCCACAAACTCGCCACCGACATGGACGGACGGGCTCGCGGCCCGGCCTCTGCCTGTACGGCCGACATTGGCGTAATGTCCGGCCATGACAGCGCGCCCTGTATGCTCTGTAATGAGTTAATCGCTCTACTTGAGGTTTTTTTGTGAAAAAGCGAAGTGCGCATGGATACACATTCTGATAATCCACTGAGATACATGGGTAAACGGATAACCGTATTTACAAATATGCTGGCCGCTGTCACCCAGATGGATATTGAGATCGTCGATGCCGAACTCATTCGTCTGGGAGGAACGGGCAGCTATGCCGCCCGCATAGGGGAGAGCATTCAGGACGCCGGGGAGCTGTATTTCACCGCCATACGCACGGGGCAGACCATCTGCCTTGAGAACCCGCGTGAGCATCCCATTTGCCGTTCCTGCAAAAATCTTTGCAACTGCCAGGAAATGCTGAATATCTGCACACCTGTGGTTGCGGACGGCAAGACTGTCGGCATCATTGGTCTGCTTTGTTTTTCTGAGGAAAGGAAAAAAACGGTTCTCGCCAACAAGGCGTTTTACGTGGAATTTCTGGAGCAGACCGCGCATTTGCTGGCCATGAACGCCGTGGAGCGCAGGTCCTCGCGCCAGGCGGAACGCAAGCTCGATATGCTGATGCGGGTGACGGATTCCAATCTGCGCGTCATCATGGTGTTTTCCCGCAGCGGGCATATCAGTTTCTGCAATGAAACGGCCCGCAAGGAACTGGACATCCCCTACGATTATGAGGGCGCCGCTCTGGAACTCACCAAGACGGGCAATACCGTTCTGGACGCCGACGAATTTGTGGTGCGCCTGCATGAAAAGGAGTTTGTGCTTTTCGGGAACCATATCTGGTTTGAGGACGGCGATGAGAGCTTCGCCAGCGTGCTGGTGGCCGACAGCAAAAGCAGTTTCGCCGGAAGGTTAGGCGCTGGCGGAGGAGCGGAGAGCACCGTAAAAGCGGGCGTGCGGAGCATCATAGGCGAAAGTCCTGTCATGGGACAGTTGAAGAAGCGTGTGCTGCAGATTGCGGACTCCGGCTCCACTGTGCTGATCACCGGCGAAAGCGGCACGGGCAAAGAAATATTCGCGCGGGCCATCCATGCCGAAGGCAACCGGCGCGACCAACCGTTTATCACCATCAACTGCGGGGCCATCCCCGACCATCTGCTGGAAAGCGAGCTTTTCGGCTACGTGAGCGGGGCCTTTACCGGGGCCAACAAATCCGGCCATATGGGGAAATTCGAACTGGCCAACCACGGCATTGTCTTTCTGGACGAGATCAGCTCCATGCCGCTGCATTTGCAGGTCAAATTATTGCGCGTGCTGCAGGAAAAATGCTTCGCGCGCTTGGGGTCCAACAGGCTCATTTCCGTGGACGTGCGCATCATTGCCGCCACCAATGAGGATTTGCAGACCCTGGTGGCGGAGCGCATGTTCCGCGAGGATCTCTACTACCGCCTCAATGTCATTCCCATCCACCTGCCGCCCCTGAGGGAGCGGAAGAACGACGTGCCCCTGCTAGCCGATTTTTTCCTTGGGCGTTTCTGCAAAAGCCTCGGCAAATGGCCCATACGGCTGAGCGAGGCCGTGCGGGAAAAGCTCAAAAGCTATTCTTGGCCCGGCAACGTGCGGGAATTTCAGAATTGCATAGAGTATATGGTCAATATCAATACAGGTGGCGACCTGACCTGCTCCCTGCTGCCCAAAAAGATCAACGAAGCCCCGGCGTGGCGGCAGGCCCCCGATTCCATTCCTGTGGCGGTGCAAAGTCGGGAATCTGTGGCAATGGCTTCCGGGGACGCTTCAAAGCCTGTACTGCCGCTCCGGCACTTGGAAGATGAGGCCGTCAGGCACGCTGTGGCGGTTTTCGGCAACACGGTGGATGGGAAAAAACGCGCCGCCGAAGCCTTGGGCATGGGCATTGCCACCCTGTACAGAAAACTGCGGGAAATGAAGGAGCCGTAGCAGGGCCGGAATGGCATTGACACAGTTTATCAAAATAATAATTTGCGGCTTTTTCAGTTTCTCGAAATGATAAATTATCATTTCGAGAAACTGAAAAAGCCGCTTTCTCGTCTAATAATATTCCGTAACAATGGTAAATAATACGGATTGTTGTTTTGCTGCCATTTGGCATCTTCTTTGCTTTTTTATGTTTCATCAAGCTCACGTGGAGGATTTCATGAAGTCTCTATCGTACATTGTCAACGCAGGGAAAAAGTCACCCCGAAACGGTTCGGGGCTTGAAGAGTACAGCGACGAAGAAGCCGCACGCGCCCATGCGTTCCACAAAAGTTTTGCCGAATACGCGCCAACGCCCCTGGTCCGCCTGAACGCTCTGGCGCAGGACCTCGGCCTCGGCGGCATATTCGTCAAGGACGAATCAAAGCGCTTCGGGCTCAACGCCTTCAAGGTCCTGGGCGGAGCGTACGCCATCGGGCGTTATCTGGCCGAAAAACTCGGCGAACCCATAGAATCACTTACGCGCGAAAAGCTGTGTTCTCCCGCTGTGCGGGAAAAACTCGGCGATATCACCTTTGTGACCGCCACGGACGGCAACCATGGCCGTGGTGTGGCCTGGACAGCCCAGCAGCTCGGCCAGAAGGCCGTGGTGTTCATGCCCGTCGGGACCGCCGCCATCCGCGCGGAAAACATCCGCAAAACCGGGGCCACGTGCACCATCACGGACCTGAATTACGACGAGGCTGTGCGCCTGGCCAACGACTACGCCAACGGCCACAACGGCGTCATGGTGCAGGATACCGCCTGGGAAGGGTATGAAGACATCCCCCGCTGGATCATGCAGGGCTACATGACTCTGGCCCGTGAGACCGTGAGTCAACTGCGCGGCTATGGCGTCGAACGGCCCACGCACCTGTTTCTCCAGGCCGGAGTGGGCTCCTTTGCCGGGGCGGTGCTGGGCTATTTTGCCGCCAATTACGGCGACGACATGCCCGTCACGACCATCGTGGAGCCGCACCTGGCCAACTGCATCTATGGCTCGCTCAAGGCGGCCGATGGCATGCCGCACCCCGTGACCGGGCAGATGCCTACCATCATGGCCGGGCTGGCCTGCGGCGAGCCCAGCACTGTGAGCTGGAACGCCATCCGGGACTATGCCGCTGCCGCCCTTTCCTGCGGTGACAGCATTGCCGCCAACGGCATGCGCATTCTGGCCGCGCCGCGCCCCGGCGACGTCCCCGTGGTCAGCGGCGAATCGGGAGCCGTCACCGCCGGAGCGCTGGAATACATTATGAAACATGCTTCCATGGCCGATCTGCGCCGGACGCTGGGGCTGGACGCCCAGTCCAGGGTGTTGCTCATCAGCACCGAAGGCGACACCTCGCCCGAAATCTACCGCGATATTGTCTGGTACGGGCAATATCCCTGCCAGGAAAAGGAGTAAGACCATGCTGAACACGGAAAATAGAAACCAGGTTCGCGATCTTTGCGTGACTCTTGTGCGCAATGCCAGCCTGTCCGGCCAGGAAAAAGGCGTGGTTGAAGCCCTGCGCGCTTTCATGACGGCCAACGGCTTTGATGAGGTTGTCGTGGACGAATACGGCAGCATCATCGGCAGCATCAAGGGTAGGAAGCCCGGCAAAACTATTCTTTTTGACGGGCATATTGATACTGTGCCCGTGCCGGACCCGGCCGCGTGGACGCACGATCCCTTCGGCGGTGAAATTGTGGACGGCAAAATTTACGGCCGGGGCACGTCGGACATGAAGGGTGCCGTGGCTGCCATGGCCTGCGCCGCGGCCATGTTCGCCAGAGACACGGGCAAGGATTTCGCCGGTGAGATCTGCGTGGCCGGCGTGGTGCACGAAGAATGCTTCGAGGGGGTGGCCGCGCGCGCCATCAGCCGACGGGTCAATCCAGATTTTGTCATCATCGGCGAGGCTTCGGAACTGAATCTCAAGATAGGCCAGCGCGGCCGCGCGGAAGTGGTGCTGGAGACTTTCGGTGTTCCCGCGCATTCGGCCAACCCGGACAAGGGCGTCAATGCCGTGCTGTCCATGGTGCGGCTTATTGAAGGGCTGTCCGCCATCAAACCGGAAACGCAGCCGATCCTGGGCGCAGGCGTTTCTGTCGTTACCGACATCATTTCAACGCCCTATCCCGGCGCTTCCGTGGTTCCCAGCCACTGCCGCGCCACCTGCGACAGGCGGCTGCTGGTGGGCGAAACCCCCGAAGCCGTGCTGCGTCCGTATCAGGAAGTAATCACCGGGCTTGAAAGCTCGGTAAAAGACTTCAAAGCCAAGGTTTCTTACGCTTCCGGCCAGGAAAAGTGCTGGACCGGCGACACAATTGCGGGAGAGCGTTTTTTCCCCGGCTGGTTGTTTGACGAAAACGAGGAATTTGTGCGCAAGGCCCTGGCCGGGCTGCGAGAAACCGGGCTTGCTCCGGCCATATCCCACTATTCTTTCTGCACCAACGGCAGCCATTACGCTGGCGAGCGCGGCATCAAAACTCTGGGATTCGGTCCTTCCAGGGAAAATCTCGCGCACACCATCGACGAATATATTGAAGAAAGTCAACTGTATGCGGCGACTGCCGGATACGTTGCCATCAGCAAGGCCTTGCTCGGCTAGGAGCGCGGCCACGCACGGGTGCGGACGCCGGAGCGGTTTTTCCATGCCGATACCGCCCCGTGCTCCTGCTCCATGCCGGAGGGAGGGCGGCACGCGTCCGCCTTCCACCGGCAAAATGAGCGCATTCTCACGTTATGGTTTCGACTTACTTGGCTGTAGTTTTTACGTTATCGGGCGGCAGTCCGGCCCGCCGGGATGCAATCGGGCTTTATCGACAAAGAGGAAAGGCCCGCCGGGATGCCGGGAATACAAGTCACCTGGCCCAACCATTTCAGATTAAGGGGTCGTCATGCAACAGGTTTCTGCTCCCAAAGGCTTTTGGCGCGTTCGCTACACGGTGCTCAGCATCATGCTGGCGGCATGGCTGTTTTCCTTTCTTGACCGTATGGTCATGGGCATCGCTCTGCCCTATATCGGTCAGGATTTCAACCTGAACAACGAACAACTGGGGCTCATCATGAGCGCCTTTTTTGTAGGTTACGCGCTGTTTCAGATTCCCGGCGGCCTGCTGGCGGACAAGTTCGGTCCCCGCAAGGTCATGGCTGGGGCCATCACGTGGTGGTCCGTGTTCACCAGCCTGACGGGCCTTGTATTCTCCCTGCCCATCATGCTTGTGCTGCGCTGCGTCTTCGGCATCGGCGAAGCGGCCTTCCCTTCCGCCTCCTGGAAGACCATCGCCACCTATTTTCCCTCCAGCCAGCGGGCCACGGCCACGGCCATCCAGTCCTGCGTGAACGCTCTCGGACCGGCGCTGGCCACCATGGCTGCGGCCAGCATCATCCATATGTTCGGCTGGCGGCACGTCTTCATCGTACTGGGGATTCCCGGTCTGGTCATCGCGCTGGTGCTCTACCTCTACGTACGCAACAACCCCAAGGACCACCCCGGCATGACCGCCCTGGAACTCAGAGAGCTGGAAGACGATCCGGGCATTGTTTCCCTGAACGGAGCCGCACAGGAAAAGCCCACCTTCAGGCAGCTCATGCGCCAGCCCATATTGTGGCAGATGGTCATTATCTGGTTCGCCTTCGACATCACCTACTGGGGTTTTGTAAGCTGGCTGCCCTCATATCTCATCAAGGGGCGCGGCTTCTCGCTGACCGAACTGGGGCTTCTCGGTTCTCTGCCGTTCTTTGTGGGCACAGTGGCGCTGATTATCGGCGGGTTCTTCTCCGACAATCTCAAGGCCAGGGGCGTGCACAGAAAGTGGATATTCATTCCCACCTGCGCCATTTCAGCCATTGCGCTGTACATCACTTTCAGGGCTGAAACCATCACGGGCAGCGTGACCGCCCAGTGCGTAGCGGCTTTCTTCCTCTTTCTGGCTTTTGCGGCCTTCTGGGGCATTGTTGTAGACTCCATCCCTCCGGCCATCATGGGCGCCGGGTCGGCCACGGTCAATTTCGGCGGCCAGATGGCGGGCATTGTGGCGGGCTGGGCCGTGGGCAAGCTTGTTGACATGGACGGCGGATCATTTGAATGGGCCTTTTTCTTCCTTATGGGCGGAACCATTCTGGCCCTGCTGGTGGCCCTGACCATCAAGAGCGCGAAGCCTGCCGCGCAGGCCTGACCCGCCATGGCGCTCCCGCCTGCTGCGGGAGCGCCGCATTACCATGGAGGACATGATGAAAACATTGATCAAAAACGGCATATTGATTGACGGAACCGGCGCCCCCGGAGCGCCGGGCAGCCTGCTGGTGGAAGATGAGCGGATTGTGGCCGTGGGGCAGGTGGATCCCGGCGCGGATGTGGACGCAGTAGTGGATGCGGGAGGGCTGGCAATAGTCCCCGGCTTTGTCGACACCCACAGCCATTCCGACCTGGAAGTTTTCAAGGATCCGGAACTGGCTCCCAAACTGCGGCAGGGCGTCACCACGGAAATTCTCGGGCAGGACGGCATTTCCATGGCTCCGCTGCCGCAGCGGTTCATTAGCCCCTGGCGGAAGAATCTCGCCGGGCTTGACGGCGACAAGGACGACTTTGACTGGAATTACGGCACAACGGAAAATTATCTAAAGTTGTTGGAAAAGAACGGCTCCGGCACGAACCTCTGCTATCTCGTTCCGCACGGCAATGTGCGCATGGAGGCGCGCGGCCTCGGCAGCGGCATTGCCGACGAGGCGGAACTCCAGCGCATGCGCGACATCCTTTCCCGCGAGTTGGATGCGGGCGGTTTCGGTTACTCCACAGGCCTCATCTATATGCCCTGCGCCTACGCCGACACGCGCGAAATGGTAGAAACCTGCAAAGTTGCCGCCAAATACGACGTGCCCTTTGTCATCCACCAGCGCAGCGAGGCTGACACCATCGTGGACTCCATGCACGAGGTTATCAACATCGGGCGCGATTCGGGGGTGAAGGTGCATTTTTCGCACTTCAAGCTTTGCGGCAAAAACAACGCCCATCTCTTCCCCCAGGTGATCGAACTGCTCGAACAGGCCCAAAAAGAAGGCATACGGGTTTCATTCGACCAATATCCCTATGTGGCGGGCAGCACCATGCTCGGCGTCATTCTGCCCCCCTGGGCGCATGACGGCGGCACGGACAAGCTTGTGGAGCGCCTGGGCAGTGCCGAAGACCGTAAGCGCATGGTCCATGACATCACCAACGGCATTCACGGTTGGGACAACTTTGTTGCTTTTGCCGGGTTGGACGGCATCTTCGTCACCAGCGTCAAAACGTCCAGAAACACCGACGCGGTGGGCAAGAATCTTGTGGAACTGGGCAGGATGCGCGGCAAGGACCCCCTGGAAGCTACGTTCGACCTGCTGCGGGATGAAGAAAACGCCGTGGGCATGGTGGATTTCTACGGTCTTGAGGAACACGTCAAAACCCTTATCTCCAGGCCGGAAATGAACGTCTGCACCGACGGCCTTCTGGGCGGCACGCCGCACCCGCGCGTGTACGGGGCTTTTCCCAGAGTTCTGGGCAAATACGTGCGTGAGGAAAAGGTGCTGCCGCTGCATGAGGCCGTGCGCAAGATGACCGGCAGGCCCGCAGAGGTGTTCGGCATTAAGGAACGCGGCGTGCTGCGCCCCGGCAATTATGCGGATGTCGTCATTTTTGACCCGGAAACGGTCATCGACAAAGGCACTTTTACTGAACCGCGCCAGTTCCCCGAAGGCATAGCGCACGTTTTCGTCAACGGCGCGCACACCATCAATGCCGGCCATCTGGACAAAAAGGCCTTGGCGGGCAAAGTGTTGCGCAAAAAATAGGCCCTGCGGCAAGCAGGGACCGGAAAGGCGCGGCTGCAGTCCCTCGGAAAACATCGGCAGCCGCGCGTGAAATAAGGAGACGCCATGAGTTCCATCACGCTTGTAACGACCGATAAAGCCCCCGGCGCCGTGGGCCCGTACTCGCAGGCGCTGTCTGCCGGGCCGTTTGTTTTTACGTCGGGGCAACTGCCCATCATTCCAGAAACAAAGACCATGCCCCAGGACGTGGCGGAGCAGGCGGCGGCCTCGCTCAATAACGTGAGGGCCGTGCTTGAAGCCGCGGGCTCCTCCATGGACAAGGTGCTGAAAACAACCGTATATCTTGTGGATATCAACGATTTTGCCGCGATCAACGAAGTGTACGCCACCTATTTCAAGCAGCCCTTTCCGGCCCGCAGTTGTTTTGCCGTAAAAAGCCTGCCCCTTGGCGCTAAAATTGAAATCGAGGCTGTTGCCGCCATTAGCGCATTTTTATAATGTGAAAAGAGGCCTCCGCATGCGCGGAGGCCTCCAGACTGTTGACAAAGTCCTGGCAATTTAGCCGGGACTTCGTTTTTGGTGGGATAGACCCACCCCCCGGAGAGTCATAGACTCGACGGCATCAAAGTGCCACAGGTGACCGTTGCAGTTCACCAGAAACCAGGGAGGCGGGTCATGGGAGTAGTCTGTCAAGTCGGATTGGATATCGCAAAGAATATTTTTCAGGTGCATGGCGTGGATAAACACGGCAAGGAACTGTTCAACAAAAAACTGAAAAGAGCTGGCGTCCTGCATTTTTTGCCAATTTGCCCCCGTGCCTGATTGGCCTTGAGCCCTGTGGCGGAAATCATTACTGGGCATGAGCGATAGCCGGACTTGATGCCGAGCATATGGTACGGCTCGTATCTCCACGGCACGTCAAACTGTAAACATCCCCCATCTTAGTGCAAAGCTAAACTGGAATTATCCGCATGTTTGAGGGCAAATTCCGCAGGAGTCAGGTTGCCCAAGGATTCATGGGGCCTCTGTTCGTTGTACTCAAAGATTCAGTTGTCGACGATCTCTCTTACCTCGCTTAACCTACTGAAAACATAAAAGCTCAATATCTCGTCGCGGAAGGTGCGGTTGAAACGTTCTACGTAAGAGTTTTGTGTCGGTTTTCCTGGTTGAATAAACTCAAGCTCTACTCCGTGTTGTTCAGCCCAGCCCGCAAGCTGAACGGAAATGAACTCCGGACCGTTATCCATCCTCAGCTTTGCCGGGAAGCCACGCCAAGTCGCAATGCGTTCAAGCACTCGGATAATCCGCGCCGTCGGTAGATTTGTGTCGACTCCAATCGCCAAAACTTCTCGACTATAGTCGTCGAGTACGTTGAACGTGCGAAAGCGTTGCCCGCTCATCAGGCTGTGGCTCATAAAATCAACTGACCAACACAAGTTTGTGGCAATTTGCGCCTCAAGGCATACTGGCTTACGGGCCGGCAACCGTCTTTTCCCCTTCCGCCGCAGATGCAAGTTCAGTTCACGGTAAATTCTGTGTACCCGCTTATGATTCCAATTATGCCCTTTGCGTCGCAATACTGCAAAATACTTTGGAAACCCATAGCGAGGGTAGGCTTCGACCAGCTCAAGTAGCGCCATAATCACCGGCATATCGTTCCGAGGAGTGGCCTGATAGGCAAACACTGTGCGGCTCAGCCGCAACGCGGTGCAAGTCCTCGTGATGCTCAAACCATACTCTTCGTGAAGGAAGCAGACTAATTCGCGCTTCTCGGCTGGCCTCAGAGCTTTTTTTCGATAACGTCCTTCAAGGCCCTGTTTTCCAAACTCAAATCAGCGAACATCTGCTTGAGCCGGGCGTTTTCGTACTCAAGTTCACGCATCCGTCTGAGGTCAGAAGCTTCCAAGCCGCCGAATATACTCTTCCAGGAGTAATACGTGGCGTTGCTGAAGCCGTATTCACGGCAAACTTCCTTGGCCGTGCGGCCAGCCTCAACCTCTTTGAGGATCTTGATAATCTGGTGCTCTGAAAACCGAGATTTCTTCATGCTCGCCTCCGTAGGACGGGTCTAGCAGAAATCTCCAGTTTAGGGGCGTACTATTTTACGGGATACTTACAGCAGAGCTTGCATAGCAGCTTTTTTCTGCTTGTTCATGATGTGCTGATAGTGCTTCCAATATCCTTCGCCCCAAAACTTTCTGTTGCCGAACTTGTACTTAAGGTTTGCGTGTTTATCAAAGATCATCAGTGAGCTTTTGCCTTTCAAATACCCCATAAAACTCGATACGCTGATCTTTGGCGGGATACTCACCAGCATGTGTATATGGTCTGGCATCAAGTGCCCTTTTAAAATCTCTACCCCTTTGTACTTACAAAGACTCTGCATGATTTATTTTATACTATCGCGCAGTTGTGCGAATATTATTTTTCTTCGATACTTAGGGGTAAACACGATATGATACTTGCACAGCCATTTTGTGTGAGCTAAGCTTTGGGTCTTGGTTCCCATAACAAAAACACCCTTCTTTAAAAATTACGATGGGCTTGAACAACTTCATCGTACAGGAAGGGTGTTTTTGTGTGTATAACGCTTTGTCCCCACCCGCATAGCGGGAGGTTCTCTGTTTCGCGCGCTGGCGCGCTCAACTGGCTAAAGCCATAATTAAAGGCCTCAATGCTTTTCAGCATTGAGGCCTTTCGCCTGTAAGCGGCTGCATTGTGCTATATATTTTTGACTTTAACGGCATTAAAAGGTTGTACAAGCCGGGCCAACCATTGATGACGAGTTTTGGGTTCCGGGGCGCTGGCAATGGCAAATTCGTGATACAGGGCCGGATCATCCATCACGAGAAAAACCACATTTACAGAGCTGCTGTCCAAAAGTTGCGCCTTGGGAAATTCCTTTTTCACTTCCGCAAGACGTTGCTCAGCCTTTTTCAGTATACTCGCCCGGTCGCCAAACTGCATGGCCCCCATGGCACAGCTTTTGACGCACATAGGCTGCATACCGGCCTGGATGCGGTCTATG
This sequence comes from Desulfovibrio sp. MES5, assembly GCF_002237645.1. Taxonomy (GTDB): domain Bacteria; phylum Desulfobacterota; class Desulfovibrionia; order Desulfovibrionales; family Desulfovibrionaceae; genus Desulfovibrio. The sequence continues at coordinate 52,940 of NZ_MJUZ01000003.1, read as the reverse complement.
CACATATCACATTTGACAATCTGGCCCGTCTTTTCATCCTTGCGAGGAATATTGTAGGGGCAGGCTTCACGAATAGCTTCAAAATCCTCCCCCTTTGTCTTTTCCGTAAAGATGACTGCTCCTGTGGATTCATCCTGAATAATGGAGCCTTCCAGTTCGGCAGTGGCCATGCAGGGGGGGTAGTCACAGTGACGGCATTGGTCTGGAAAAAAATACCATCGTACATCGCCATCAATCAAATGCTCGCTGAAGCGCACGAGTTTAAAATTATAGGCGTTGAGGTCTGGTGGATTCTGATGGCTTCCCCACTGCTTTGTATTATTAGCGGGCAGAGACTTCCACTCCTTACAGCCAACCTGACATCCACGGCAGGCTGTGCAACGGGAGGTATCTACAAGAATGGCTTTTGGCATGTTTTCCTCTGCTTTTCTACAGTTCTGTTACCTTTTCAGCCTTGTAAACATTCACCAAGCAAGCTTTATACTCGGGGATAGTCGTATTGGGGTCACCAATGGACAAAGTCACCCTGTTGGTTGAGTCCCCACACTTGGGCTTTGACCATCCGAAACAGAAAGGCATGCCAACCAGATGCAATTTTTTGCCCATGACCATGAACGGACGTATGCGCACTGTGACCATGGCAACGGCCTCTGTTTTACCTCGCAGACTTTCCACAATTACCACATCGCCGTTGTTGATGCCTTTTTCTTTGGCAAGATCATGGCTTATCTCAATATACTGTTGTGGTTCTGCTTCAAGCAGAGGAGGCGCGTTGCGCGTTTCAGAACCAGAGCACCAGTGTTCAGTAAGGCTGTAAGTCGTCAAAACAATAGGAAATCTCGGATCTCCATGCTTGGCCAGGGCATCCATATCACTTTCGATAACCTTCATGCAGGGATTATGCATCTGGTTCGAAAAGGGATTTTGCGTCAACGGCGTTTCCGCCGGTTCATAATGCTCGGGCAGCGGGCCGTCCTCTCGCCCTGGACCGTAGAACTGCGAGAACCCTTCGGTTGTCATGATAAAAGGATATACTCCGCCCTTTTGAGCCATGGCGGGTTGCCGCCGTCCGCCACATCGCCGACCCACTTTCCATCTTCCCACGCTATGACAACGCGGTCCGGGTTATATGGTTTGCCGTTCTTGTCCACGCTGGCGCGGTTATAAAGAATACGGCGGTTCAACGGCCATGCCCACGAGAAACCAGGGAAGAGGCCAATCTTCGCCTGACGCGAGGTCTGGGTAAGATCCCGACGCTTGGCAAGGTTTCCCGCCTTCTCGTCAAAGCATCCGCAATATACCCAACACATGGACGTGGTTGACGGAAAGACGGCAATAAAGATCATTTCTAAAGTGGCCTCTTTCCACAGCCTGCATCAGAGACACGTTGGTCGCGGCTACCCAGGATGCCAGCCTCTGGCAGTTTGCACGGTAGGGCCAACAACCTGAAATAATAAATACAGGCTGTTGGCATAAATAACACAATAGACAATGAAATTCATTTTTAATTTGGGATATAAAAAATCCTCCTTCGGGCAGCCAAGTCCTGCGGCCTCGTGTATTTTTATCATCATGCTTTTCATGCATACATTTTAAAACCACTGTAAAGTCGGGTTGTAACATGATTGAAATTGTAAGATCAAAGCTGCACGGCCTTCATGTAACGGGTTGTGACCTTGAATATCATGGATCAATAACCCTTGATCCACTCATATGCCGCCAAGCTGGCATGTATCCAATGGAATTCGTTTATATATGGAATAAAAACAGCGGCCAGCGCATTTCAACCTACGTCATTTACGGTGAACCCGGATCACGCTGCTGCGTCCTTAACGGCGCGGCAGCCCGCACCTGCCAGAAGGGCGATGCCGTAATCATCTGCGCCTCCATGCAGGTTCAGAATCCTGACGATCTCTACACCGTCAGGCCCAATGTTCTTACATTCGACCAAGAAAATAATATTGTTGAACATTTTCAGTACAATGTATTCAAATCAAAAGCATTTGAATACGATTTCAGGATAGACAGCGTTTCATAGTGCCGCCCGTGAATATCGTTGTCGCAAATGTATACGAAGCCCTGGGAGTATCCACTGACACCCCCCATGCAGACCTGAAAAAAAATATAGGGCGCGTACACCGCAACACCCGGATTGCGCACGCCTTCCGTCAGGCGAACTCTTTCCTCAGCGCGGAAGAGCAGCAGAAGGCTCTGCGTTTTCGTTTCGCCCGTGACAGTCTGCTTTATGCTCATGCCCACGCACTGCTGCGTCACGAACTCAGTATGAATCATCCTGAAATCAAACCGGCGGCATGGACGTTTTGCGCGGGGCGTTGCGGGAAACCATATCTGACAGGGCGTTATCGGACCCTATGGTTCAACCTGTCACACGCATGGCCGTTCATAGCCGTGCTCACCTGCTCCGCCGGTCGGTGCGGCGTTGATATCGAACGCGCAGAAACGCCGCCCGCATATGACGAAATTTCGGAACACGCTTTACACGCCGAAGAGCGCGCTGCCATCCACGAAAGCAACAAGCCCGGCACGCTTTTTTTGCAATACTGGACCATGAAAGAAGCCGTCTGCAAGGCCATCGGTTGCGGAATGCCAAGAGGGTTTCCCGCACTGCGCATTCAGCCGGGTCTTCAGGCCGTACTCCTTAACGGGCGAAGGCTTTTTGCATGCCTCGCGACCACTGCGGATGTAACGGCTGGCTATGTTCTGGCTGGCTGTTGCCTGACAAGGCGGGCATCTGCCTGTGAGGCGACAAGCGTCCGCCTTGAGCGCCTTGGAGCAACATAGTCCACGCTTTGAAGGAGAGCTACGCGCTGCACCGCTTGCTGCACAAATTTGCGTAGCGCCTTCCAATGATTTCAAACCTTTCTGAGGTGCACCTTGAGTCATCAGCCAGCCTTTTCACCTCTGTTGCGGCGACTGGATCGCATTGTTTCGGAATACAGCGCCACTCCCGCCGTTATGGACGGCCAGCATACGCTGAGCTACGCCCAACTGTATCAGGCCGCCAATGCTCTGTCCCAGGAGCTTGTACGTCATGGCAACCCCGTAATAGGCCTGTACCTTGAACGCTCGGCGGACAGCGTACTGGCTGTGGTTGCAGCGGCCAAGGCGGGAATCGCCTACGTTCCTCTGGGGCTTGACTGGCCGGACGCCCGCATTGAGCGCATCATTGCCCGTTGCGGCATCACAGGTCTGTTCGCCAATCCCGAAGACCTGAAGGGGCGCGATTGGGCAACCTCTCTTTGGCAGTGCGAGCCCGGCGCATTTTTTGACAAAAAACCGCATGGCGATCCCCTGCCGCATCCCGGCGCGGGCACTGCCCTCTACATTATGCATACCTCGGGCTCCACAGGCGAACCCAAGGGTGCGCTCATCTCACACGCGGGCATACACGCCATATTCAGCGATGTGGAGGGCATCGGCTATCGGCCGGGGCGGGTTATGACGCATGGCGCTTCAATGACTTTTGACATGTCCATCATGGAGGTCTGGGGAGGGCTGCTCAACGGCTGCTCCCTGGTAATCACCGACACGCAGAGCATGCTCGACAGTTCACTGCTTGAAAAACACCTTCTCATGCACGGCGTGGAACTGCTGCTTTTGCCAACCAGCGTTTTCAACGTGGTCAGCGCGCAAAATCCACTGACCTTCCGGCGAGTCAAATCATTGTGTTTCGGTGGCGAAATGCCCAACAGAGAAACCATCCGCCGGGTGCGTGAGGCATGCCCCGGCCTGGCGCTTCACAACTGCTACGGCCCGACAGAGTGCAGCGTAATGGTGGCGACGGAAACCATCACGGAAGCGTCTTTGAGCGCCACGCGCATCCCGGCTGGCCGCCCTCTGGGCGACACGAGTTTTCTGATTATGGACGACGAGGGGCGCAGCCTGCCCGCCGGAGAGGAAGGCGAGCTCTTCATCTGCGGAACATGCGTTGGACTTGGCTATGTTCAGGGCACGGCAGACAGCGCACTGGCGTTTGCCTGCCGGCCGGATACCGGCGAGCGCCTTTACCGTACCGGAGACAGGGCGGTACTGGACGAGGCCGGGGTGCTGACTGTCCTCGGCCGCAATGACGACCAGATAAAAATATCCGGGTGCCGCGTTGAACCCGGTGAAGTCAGCGCCGCCATTCTGCGATTTCCAGAAGTTCATGCCGTACATGTGGGCGTTGTCAAGGACCCGCACCCGGAACTGGCGGCCTACATCGTGCCCGAGCGCGGAACAGCAGGCGCCGGCGACATCCTTATCTCACGCCTGAGGGACTTTCTGGTTTCGCAGGTTCCCGAACATATGGTTCCCCGGCACATCCTGCTGCTGGACGAACTGCCCCTGCGTTCCAGCGGAAAAATCGACACCTCACGGCTCCCGGCCCCCCACAAGAGGCAGGCCGTATCTGACGATGCCGTGCTCGACATTTTTCGCACCGTGCTTGCGGACGGTTCCTTTTCTTCCGAAGACTCCTTTCTCGAAGCCGGCGGAAGCTCCATCATGGCCGCCAGACTTATCGCGGCTCTGCGCGAATTTTCCGGCGTTGCCGTGCCCTTCCACCTGATTATGGAGCCGCGCACAGTCACCATAGCCAATCTGTACATCGAAAACGCCAAACTGGGCGCGCGGCGGCAAGCCCCTGAGACGCGGGAAACGGGGTTCGCCTCCGGCCCGGAAATCACAGCGAGAATATAATGTCCGCAGTTCCAACGTATCCGGATTATGCCCATCTGGCTTTCATGCTTGAGTTGCGCCGCCAGGGCGTCACTCTGCATGCCGAGGGCGGGGAGCTTGTCTGCCGGGGAAATGCGTCTGTTCTGACAGATCAGGTGGTGGAACGGCTCAGATCCCACAAGCAGGCAATCCTTGCCCAACTGACGGCGGAACAGTCGAGTGACGGCATGGACCTGCCCCGCCTTGACCCCAGGCCAGAAGAAAAATACCTGCCTTTTCCGCTCAATGAAAACCAGCAGGCATACTGGATGGGCCGCGACGCGTCCGTTGCCTTCGGCAATATAGGCATTCATGCATATTTTGAGCTGGAAATACACAATTTTGACGCCCGGCGGTTCGAAGACTGCTGGAACACGCTTCTCCAGCGGCACGACATGCTTCACGCCCTTGTGCTTGCTGACGGCACCCAGAGGATTCTGCGGGAATTTTCACCTCTTGCCCTGCAGGTTCAAAATCTTACGCACCTTGATGCGGCTGCCGCCGAGCAGATGCTTCTTGCGGAACGCGCAACGCTTTCCCATGCCTGCTATCCGCTTGAAGTCTGGCCCCAAACAGAGTTCCGCGCTTTCGCCCTCAAGAATGACGCTACCGTGCTGATGGGCAGCCTGGACTGCTGGTGCCTGGACGGGCACAGCCTTCAGGTGCTCATGCGGGAACTCGCCCTTCTGTATGCCGGTGAAACTTTGCCGCCCGCCGCTGATTTTTCTTTTCGGGACTATGTGCTCGCGCTCGCTGAGTTCAAAAACAGCCCCACCTATGCGCGAAGCCTTGCCTATTGGCGGAAAAAGGTACGCACCCTGCCCCCAGCGCCCGCCATTCCTTTGCGCTCAAGCAGAGGCTACGGGGCAGATGCGGAGCCGGTTCCGGCTATGCCAGCCCACACGGCTCCCTGCTTCAGGCGGCATGAGGTGCGGCTTGAAGCCCACACGTTCGCCCAACTGACGGAAAAACTGCGGCAGAACGACCTCACCCTGTCCACACTCCTGCTTGGGTGCTATGCGGAAACCCTCGGACACTGGAGCTATGAAAGCAGGTTTGCCATCAACGTGCCACGGGTAAACCGCCTGCCAGTTCACCCTGACATAGAGCGTTGCGTCGGCGAATTCGCCAGCTTTTCCCTCACCATCGTCGACAATACGGAAGCAGGCCGCCCCTTTGCCGCAAGGTGCCGTGAACTACAACGGCAGATCTGGCAGGATCTCGAGCATGAGCATGTTTCCGGCGTAACAGTTCTGCGTGAATGGCGGCAGGCCACAGGCGTAGGCCCGGAAACCGGCATGCCTTTCGTTTTTACCAGTGAGCCGGAGAGCAACGCCCGCAGCCGCGCCTCTTCCTGGGTAGGGTTCCTCGGCAGCCTGGGCACGGTACGCCAGACCCTGACCCAGACGCCGCAAGTCTGGATAGACGCCCAGTACGGCATGATCGACGGCGCATTGCATTTGTCCTGGGACGTGCTGGAGAACATGTTTCCCGAAAGCCTGCCCGAAACCATGTTCGACGCCTTTGTCCGGCTGGTACAGTCCCTGGCCGCCGACACAGCCGCATGGCAGTCCCCTCTGCCCCTGTATCAGATACTGACGCCCCGGTGCCCGTACAGCAGCGAATATGGCCCCACGGTGGACATCGGCGGCGATGACGCCCTGGCCCGCCTTGAAAAACAGGCCCAAAGCATGGGACGACAATGGGCGCTGGTGGACCATCAGGGGCAAATGCTCTGGCAGGACGTGTACGAAGCTGTGACCCGGCTGGCAGCCCGGCTGCAGAGAACAGGGCTGCCCCGGCATGCCCGCGTGGGCATGGCCCTGCACAAAGGCCGCTGGCAGGCGATCGCGCCCTTTGCCGTGCGGGCAGCCGGGGGCGTTGCCGTTCCTCTGGACCCCGAAGCCCCGGCAGAACGCCTGCGTGGCATCCTGCACGACTGCGGTGCAAGCCTTGTACTGACAGACGGCTCGGCCACGGCCCGAGTCGCAGCCTCGGGAATTCCCGTCATGGACCCCGGCATGGATCAGGACGGGGATAACATCCTGCTGCCGCCGTCAACCGCCATGTCCGCCTTTGAAAATGATATTTTCAGCGTCATATATACTTCTGGCAGCACAGGCGCGCCCAAGGGGGTTCTTGTTCCCTACAAGGGAATTCTCAACTGCATAGCGCAGTTTTCTTCCTTCTGCCCTCTGGGGCAGGAAACCCCTTCCCTGGCGCTGTCGCCCTTCCATCATGACATGGCCGTTCCCGACTATGCGGGCAACGCGCTTCTGGGCATGCCCACGGTTTTTCCGGAGCATTCGCGCCGCAAGGACCCCGCCCACTGGCTTGAACTCATGCGTAAACACCGTGTGGGCTTCTGGAACAGCGTCCCGTCCATGCTGACCATGCTGCTGGACTTTTGCGCAACAGATCCGGCCCCGGGCCTGGAAAACCTGCGTCTCGTCTCCCTCGGGGGCGACTGGATACCCTTGTCCACGGCACGCGCCCTGCTTCAACGCGCTCCCCGGGCACGCCTGTTCAGCCTCGGCGGCCCCACGGAAATATCCGTGGCCAATATCTGCCATCAGGTACGAGACATCGCCCCCCAATGGGACAGCATCCCCTATGGCAAGCCCTTCCAGAACGCCGGGTACCATGTGCTGAACCAGTTGGGACAGGTGTGCCCGCGGGGAGTGGCCGGCGAACTGTGCTGCACCGGCCCGTATATGTCGGCGGGGTATCTGAACGACCCCGAGCGCAATCGTGCCGCCTTCGGCTTGTTGCCCGGCACGGGCGAACGCCTATACAAAACCGGCGACATGGGCCGCATGCATGAAGACGGCGTCATAGAATTTCTCGGCCGCCGCGACAGCCAGGTAAAAATACATGGCTTCCGCATGGAACTCAGCGAGATCGAGGCACAGGTGCAACGCCATCCGGACGTTCGGCAGGCCGTGGTTTTTCTTTCGGAAGACGGCAAAAAACTGTGTGCCTATGTTGCGCCGCAACCCGGCAGCGAACTCAGCGTGGAGGGCGTCAGAGCTTTCCTGAAAAAGCGCCTGCCATCCTACATGATTCCGTCCTTCATCGGCCAGTGCAAAACCTTTCCGCTTTCCGCCAACGCCAAGACAGACCGTGAGGCCGTCAAACGGTGGCCCACACGTGTGCAGAACAGTCATTTTGTTCCCGGCACTCCCACAGAAAAGGCAATTGCCCTGGCATGGAAAACCGTGCTCGGCGCGCCGCCGGAAAATGCCGACGCCAATTTTTTTGAATCTGGCGGCGACTCCATTGCGGCCATCCGCCTGCTGAACCTGCTGCGCGGGCAGGATTTTTCCGGGCTGGGCGTTATGGACATCTTCCGGCATCCCACCCCAGCGGCGCTTGGCAGTCACATGGACGGTCTGCGCGGCAGCCATGAAAAAAACATCCCTCCTGTGCTCCCCTCAAGACGGCGCAGCCAGCCCCCAGCCCCTGACGGCGGAAAGGTCTTTCCCGCCTCTCACGCGCAAAAACGCCTGTGGATAGAAGAAACGCTGCATCCCGGAACAGCCAGGTACATTCTGGCTTTTCGTCTGAAGATTTCAGGACGCGTCACTGCCCCGGCCATCGAAAAGGCCTTGCAGACTGTTGCCGACAGGCACGAGGCGCTTCGCACCACCCTGCATTGCCGTCACGACGAGGCACACGGCGAAACCACCGATACGCAAGTATGGCAGCGCGTTCATCCCCGCCTGACGGTGCCTTTCACCCATGTGAACGCACGCGGACATGACGCGGAAGCACAACAGGCACTTTCTGACAAAGCATACGCCGAAATCTCGCAACAGGCCTTTGATCTCGCCGTCGGCCCCTTGCTGCGCGCATGCCTTGTGGCGCGGGATGCGCCCGAAACGGGAGCGGACCTGTACCTGGCCTTCCACCATGCCGCTTTTGACGGATGGTCCATGCGGCTGTTCATGAACAGCCTGCGCGAAGCCCTTGATGGCAAAAACATCCCGGCCATCTGCCCGGGCATTGATTATGCTGATATGGCCGATTGGGAGCAGTCGCAAGCTATGACGCGGCTTGCTGCCGAACGCCTGAAAGCCATGAAGAAAGAACTGGCGGATGTTACGAGGCCGGAACTCCCCAACTTCGCGGTTACTTCACAGTATGGAAAAACAACGGCGCAACACGGCGAAGCCTATGTTGCCTATCCCCTGCCGGACGATCTTGCCGCTGATTTACGGCAACGGGCCGCAGCCGGAGGCGTCACGCCGTTCATACTGTGCTTTGCGGCCTTTTCGCTGCTTGTTTCGCGCTGCTCGGCAAGCAGCAACCTTCTTCTTGGCACCTATGCCGCACAGCGGTTCACGCCGGAACTGGAAAACGTTGTGGGCATGATGGTCACCCCCCTGCCGCTCGCCGTTCGTCTGGACAAGGCGAATACCTTCCGGGAATTGCTGGCCGTTTGCCGCGAGTCCCTCATCCGGGCTGGAGAAAACGCCAGTGTGCCTTTTGACAGTCTGGTCAGGGAGATTGAAGCCCACCGCCAGCCCGGGCGTCATCCCTTGTTTGACATTGCTTTCAGCCAGGACAACACCGAAGAAACCGTATTTTCAGTCAATGGCATGACTGTGCGCCTGCAGCCCGGGGGAAGGCACGAAAGCGCCATGAGCCTGGATATCTCAATGCGAGATGGTCAGGGCGCTCTTGTTTTTGAAATCACGGCTGACGCTTCCGCGTGGCCCCTCCCCGCCCTGACGGGCCTGCTTGACCGCCTGCGGTGGATACTCCGGCAGGTAACGGACACGCCCGACCTTACGCTGGAAGAAGTTTCCCTGATCCCGCCTGAGGAGCAGGCCGCCCTCGCCCAATGGCGCCAGGGTGAAACTCCCGGCCTGTGGCCCTCTCTCTGGCAGCGCTTTGAGGATATTGCCGCCAGCCACGCTGATGCGCCCTGCCTGACCTACGGTTACGACAACATACTGAAATTCCATCAGCTGCATGAGATGAGCCTTGCCGTCGCCGCATGGGTTGACGCCGCCTGCCCCCCGCGCGGGCCAGTGGCTCTCTGCCTTGAGCGCGGCCCTCTATGGGTGGCCGCCATACTTGCGGCCTGGCGTGCCGGCCGGGCTGTAACCCCGGTGAGCCCCGGCATGCCCCGCGAACGCCTGAGCGACATGCTGGCCCAGGCCGGGGTTGCAGCCGTGCTCGTGGATTCGCGGCTGCACGAACGGTTTGACTTCGGCCCACAGCACAGGCCCATATGTCTTGACGTAGCCGAACTTGAAAAAAGCCCGACCGCGAGTGCCAGCCTGTCACTTGCGGCGGGGAGCGATGCGGATACGCCGGTTCTCACGCTGTTCACCTCTGGCTCAAGCGGGCGTCCCAAGGGGGTATCCATCGGGCAGGGGGCACTGATTAACCGTCTGCGGTGGGGGGGCGAAGCCATCCCCTTCGAGCCGGGCGAGCGGTGCTGCGCCAAGACCGACACAGGTTTTGTGGATGCGGTCACCGAGCTTTTCACGCCGCTGCTGCACGCCGCGCCCGTGCACATTGTGCCCGATGCCGATGTACGGCGCATGGATGCGGTCTTGCACGCCCTGGAACAGCACGGCGTAACGCGGCTGGTGGCCGTGCCAAGCGCGCTGCACGCCCTGGCCGGGCTTGCCGGCCACACCCGCGTGACCCTTCCCGCCCTGCGCCATATCATTTCCAGCGGCGAACCTTTGTACGGCCCCCTTGTCAGCGAACTGCACAAGGCCTTTCCCAGCGCGGTTGTCCACAACTTTTACGGCAGTACCGAGGTCTGCGGCGAAGCTGTCTGGCACACAACTTCCCCTCACGATGCCGGGGGCATGGCCGTGCCGCTGGGCAAGCCCATTGCGGGCGCAACCGTCATGGTCCTCGACGCAGACGGGCGGGAACTCCCCTGGGGGCTTCCCGGAGAAATCGCCGTTCAGGGACAGGTTCTGGCCCGGGGATACCTCAACCCGCAAACCGGAAACCTTGAACAAAGCGGCGGCTTTACCCCACTGAACAGCCCCGCAGGAAATGCCCTCCAGACGTTCCGCACTGGCGACAGGGGCGTATGGACCGCCAATGGGCTTCTGCTGGGTCTGGGCAGGCTGGACAGGCAGATCAAAATCAGGGGGCAGCGCATTGCGCCTCAGGAAGTGGAACAGGCCCTGCGCGTCCTTCCCCAAGTACGGGACGCTGTGGTGGCAGTGGTCGGCGCAGGCGAAACAGCCGCGCTTGCGGCTTGCGTCATCCCCGACTCCAGCCTTCCTTTCGATGCTGCTGCGACACAACGCAAGCTGGGCGCATCCCTGCCCCCGGCCTTCATACCCACCATCTTTTTCACGTGCGACACCTTTCCCCTGACCTCAAGCGGAAAAGTGGATGTGACTGCCTTGAGAAAAGAACTCGAACAACTGACTGAAGTCAACCGGGAAGCCCCCCTGCACACCCCCGCTGACGAAGATGCGCACGGCGTGGGCGCGGTGCTGGCCGATTTGTGGTGGAGCCTGCTGCACTGCAGGCCAAAAGCCGGGAGCAATTTTTTTCTGGAAGGCGGGCATTCGCTGCTGGCCATAAAACTGGCTGTGCTGCTTGGCCAGCGTCTGGGTACGGCTGTCGATGTGCGCGTCATTTTTGAACAGCCGGTCTTTGACCATCTGGTCAATCGTATTGCGGGAACGATCCTCCCGGCGAAAGCGAACACGGAATGGGAAGAACTCTGATGCATATTGCGAAACTTCTGGATCTGTGCGCCCGAAAGGGAGTCTCGCTTGCCATGCAAAACGGCAGGTTGCGCATCAGCGCGCCCAAGGGAGCGCTGAGCGAAGACGAGCTGCCGGAACTGCAGCATAACCGGCGCGCCCTGGTCCGTTCTCTGGCGGGTGCAGAAGCGCGCCGCCTTCTGACAGAAAAATGGGAAACGCGCCTTCCTGCCTGCCATGAGCCCACGCACCATGCGCTTACGCCCTATCAAGAAGTTTTTCACCTGTTGAGCCGCAATCAGGAGAGCATCACTGTCGTCAATCAGGTCGGCGTGTTCCAGCTGGACAATCTGCCGCTGGATCTGAACGCCGCCATGCACGACGCCTTCGCCCTGCTGATGGAGCGGCACGATATGCTGCGTGCCTTTTGCAGCACACCGCAGGGAGGGGCTCCCCGGCTGCGCATCGGCAAAGAATGCTCCGTGCCGCTGACCGTTCACGCCATACCTGACGCCCACGAACGCGAAAAGGCCATAGCCGGATGCGTTCACAGCTTTCGCTTCACCCCCTATGACCTTGCCGCTCCCCCACTTTGGCGCGCGGCCGTGTTCGCGGGGCAAGCCAGCCATGCCGTTCTGGTTCTGGGGCTGCACCACCTGATCATGGACGGCTGGTCCATGGGTGTGCTTGCCAGAGAGATCGGGGCCCTGCTGAACGCGTATCTGCAAGGCACAAAGCCAAACCTTCCCCCCCTGGCCGCCAGTTATGCGGAGTACGCCGCATGGCTGCATGCCAGCGCCCTGCCCGCCATAAAGGAAAAACAGACTGCCTTCTGGCGGGATACGCTGGCGGGCATCCCCCCCCGGCACGCCCTGCCGCCTGATTTTATACGCGGCCCCGCTCCATCCCTCTCAGATAAAGGAAACACGGATTCTTCCGCCCCCCACACCCGCCATGCCCTGTGCGCCGTCGATATGGACGCGGCCCTTGTCCAAAAAGTCAGATCCTGGGCCGCCCGGCACGGATGCAGCTTCTTTTCGGCCCTGCACGCGGCCCTGCGGCTGTTTCTTTACCGGGAGGCGGGAGAAGCCGAGACGCCCATCCTCACAGTGGCGGCCAACAGGCAGTTTCCCGGCCTGGAGGATATGGTGGGCTGCTTTGTCAATGTGCTGCCGCTGGCCGCGCTTTTTGACCCGCAAAAAACAGCGGTGGAAATGCTGCTTCAAAGCCATGCCTGCCTCATGGACGCTCTCGACAACCAAGTTCTTCCCTTTCAGAACATAGTTGCCGCCAGCGGCGTGCGGCGGCACAGCGGCAGGCATCCCGTCAGCCAGATATTTCTGACGCTGCAGAACGCCTTCGGCATGTCCGGCGCTGTTTCTATGACGCCGCGCATCCCGGACTATCCCATATCAGCCTATGATCTGGCCTTTGTCATCTGGGATTTCGGCGAAAGGGGCCACAGGCTCCATCTTGAATACGACACAGCGCTGTTCGGCCGCGCCCGCGTGGAAGCGGCGGCGGCGGCATTTCTGCAATGCATGGCAACGCTGGCGGGAACCTCGGGCAGTCTGGAAGCCGCGCTCAACCCAATCTGTGCAAAGCCCCCGAGTCGAGTGGGCGCGGCCAAAAAACTGGCAGAGCTGCTCAATTTGAGCGCCTATGACGGCATTGCTTTTGAACAGCCCGCTGCCGATCCTGATGGGTTGCTCAGTCTTGCGGCCGCCGGAAGCGATGTTCCGGTCCTCACATCGCTCCACAGGGCGACAGCCAGCAGCCTTGTATGCCTGACCCGCCGCCCAGCGGAAAAGACATGGCCCGAAGCGGCCCATGTCTGCATTGTGAATCACCTGCCTGCAACCCTGCCCACCTGCGGGGTAAACGACAATATACGCCTGCTGCTGCAACTGCCTGAAACAAATGTCTTTGCCCTGGTCGACAGCTTCGGCTCCGAAGGGACAGAAGCTACGGTGACGGCACGGCTGCACAGGGACTGCCTGCCCGCTGGCTGCGCACCCGGCGAAACCGTGGCGTTCAGTTCCCGGACGCGCCTTCGCCTTCTGACCCGCGACACCGTGGCTTTGCCAATTCCCGGCTATGGCAGTCCCCTGCTCTGGCGGCAGGGGCATGCCGTCAATCTGGACAATCTCGCGTCCAAGCTGACCGGAGAAAGCCTGCCGGATATGGCCCTGGGCATTATTGCTCCTGCCCGCCGCGAAGGCCAGAAATCACTGCTGCATGACGAAGGGGAGCTTGTCGTCTGGTACGCAGACGCTTTCCCGGCACTGTCATCCCAAAAACCGGAAGAATTTTTTACTGACCTGCCGTTGCCGCTGCGCCCGCAGCACCACATGCGCGTGCGCCGCCTGCCCAGACATGCGGACGGCAGACTGCGGCAGGACCTGTTTCAGGAATTGCCGCTGTATGCCGCAAGCATGCTTGAACGCGCCTTTGCCGCAGGGCAGGCTGACCTGCGGGATGCCGCCCCGCAGCAAAACACGCATACGCTGATGTACACGCCCCGCAGTTCGTTCGGAATGACGCCAGCTTTCCCGGACTGCCCCGCGCCGGACTGGGACATTCTCTTTGCTCCTGACAGGTGCTGCATGGTGCTGCTCTCCGGCTCCGATGCGGACGCATCCTGCATTGCCGCGCTGTTACGCAGGCCAGAAGCGCGTCTGTGGCTGTGCGGCGCGAATGCGGACGAACTGTGCCGCCTTTGGGGGCAGCCCGAAAGGCTGCAATACGGCGGGGAACTGCCGGACGCCACTGCAGCCCACACCGCCTTCGGAGTGCCGCCGGGAGGCCTTGTGCATATTCTTTCCCTCAGCGCCGCAACCGCTGAGCCTGGCCGGGCTGCCCAAGAAAGCGAAAAAGTGGCGCAAGCTTTCCATGCCCAGCTTCCGGGCGTGCCCCTTGTTCGCTGGCTGATCATGGATACGGACGCCGTATCGCCCGCCGCCGCACTCTTCCAGTCCCTGCGCGCCGACGCGGCCCGGCATAATGCCAGGGCTCCGCATGCGGACACCCTTGTGGCCATGCCCCTGCAACAAGAACACCACATACTGACTATGCTGGAGTTGGCCCTCAGATCCGGCAAGGACGCGCTTCTTGTAGGGGCCGACCCGTCACGGATCGGCGGACGCCTGCTTTCGCCACACGACCCCGAGCCTTCCTGCACGCTGGTCCTTTACCCGGAAGCCGCCGTAGCGCCGAGCCGCCTTCCGCATCCTTTGAGCAACATATGGGGAGAGCCCGGGCCGTATCAGGTTCACGCGCCGTCACCCGACGCCGCTGAAAACATGCGCCATGGGGACAGTGCGGAAGCGCTGCGCGCCACAATGGCGAACATTTGGGCCCAGACCTTGCGCACGGACGCCGCCGATCCCGACGCAAACTTTTTTGACCTCGGCGGAACTTCGGTCATGGCCCCGCAACTGCGAGAACGCATCCAACGGGCCTTTGGCGTGGATATGGGCGTTGCCGCCGTTTTTCTGCACCCCTGCCTGCGCGAGTTGACAGACGCGGTACTGGAAAAACTGCCCGCCAGCTCCCAGTCCTCCGCGCCGGAAGTTCTCCCCAATCCTCGAACCACGCTGCCGCAAAGTGAAAAAACGCGTGCCGATGCCCAGCGTGACGCCCGCAAAAGACGTAAACAGCAAGCGAGTATGCGCCCATGAGATCATCCCCCTGGCTTGACGACGCCTATAGCAATGCGATTGCCGTTGTCGGCATGTCCGGCCGTTTTTGCGGCGCGCCGGATTTGGAACAGTACTGGCGAAACCTGTGTTCCGGATTTGAAGCCGCGCGCCGCCTTTCCCCCGAGGACGTCAAAAGCAACGGCTGCCCGGCGTCATACGCTTCGCATCCTGCCTATGTTCCCGTATGCGCCCAGATGGAAGATGTAGACAAGTTTGACGCCGCATTTTTCAACCTGAGCCCTGGCGAAGCCCGTGAAATGGACCCCCAGCTGCGTCTGATGCTGGAATCTTCCTGGCATGCCTTTGAAAACGCGGGCTATGCGCCCGGCGACCCCGTCACGCAAAACCTGCGGGTGGGCGTGTTCGCCGGGGCCGCCCCCAGTTCTTACTGGCTGTGCAACGTGGGGCCGGATGCCTTCAACAACACTGGCACCGCCTTTCACCGCTCAGCCATTGTCAACGGGCAGGACTTCCTCAGTTCCTGGATTTCATACAAGTTCGGTTTCACCGGCCCCAGCCTGAATATCCAGACAGCCTGCTCCACCGGGCTGGTTCTTGTGGCTTCAGCCTGCCAGCACCTTCTTGATTACAGTTGCGACATGGCTTTGGCCGCAACGGCCTCTGTCATCAACCCCCGTGGCTGGGGGTATGTGGCGGAATCTGGCGGCATTCTGGCTCCAGACGGTCACTGCCGACCCTTTGACGCCGCCGCCGGAGGAACCCTGCCGGGCGAAGGCGCAGGAGCGGTAGTACTGAAACGGCTGGCCGACGCCATTGAAGACGGGGACCACATCCAGGCCGTGATCAGGGGATACGGCGTCAGCAACGACGCCCACCGCAGAGCCGGGTTCGCAGCCCCCTGCGCGGAAGGGCAGGCCGCAGCCATCCGTATCGCGCAAAGCATGGCCAATGTGGAGAGCCGGGATGTCGGCTATGTGGAAGCACACGGCACAGGCACCTATCTTGGCGACCCCATAGAAATAGCAGGGCTTTCCCTGGTGTTCGGCGAGCGCCCGTCACCCTGCGTCATCGGTTCGGTCAAGGGAAACCTGGGGCATCTGGGGAACGCGGCGGGTATGGCTTCGCTGCTCAAGGCCATACTCATGCTTCGCCACAAACATATTCCGGCCACAATCAACTTCAACAGGCTCAACCCGGCCATCGATCTTGATGCCCGGCGCTTCCGCATCGCACACCAGGCGGAGGCATGGCCCGAAGATCTGAAAAGCATGGCCGGCGTCAGCGCATTCGGTTTTGGCGGCACGAACTGCCACGTGGTTCTCGAGCGCACGCCCGAGTGGGCGCAAGCGGAGGCTTCTGCCGGCGCACGCCAGGGCGAAACCGTTCCGCTCTGCTTCAGCGCGCCTGACGCAAACGGCCTGCGACGCCTTACGGAACAGTGGGGAAGACTGCTTGAAAGCTGGCCGGATGCCTCGCTTGAAGACATGGCCTGGAACCTGCGCCACACGCGCAAACTGTTTCCTTGCCGCTGCGCCGTGGCTGCCGGGTCCTCCAGGGAGGCTGGAGCCATTTTGCGCAGGGGTGCGTACGAAAGCACGCTCTGCAGCGATGCGCCGCAACTGGTGCTGCTTTTCACCGATGCCACTGATGAAGCGTCTGTAAAAAATATCGCCTCCCGGCTGCAACGGCACCATCTTGTCCCCGCAATTGTAGCTGGTTACGGCCAGGGCAGCCTTTCGGCCAGGGCGGCCCGCGACCTTTTTGCAGAAAGGCCTCCGTATCTGGATCTCGATCATGCCCCGGAAAATGCGCCGCACAACAGCGCGCCTCTTTCAAAGTGCATATGCCTGCATATACCGGAGGTTGCGCCCATTACCCGTGAAATCCGCGACGCCGCTGCGGCTCAGGGCTTGCGGCCCTCCCGCTGGCTGCCCCACGACATTCCGGCTGCGGGCGACCGCCTGGATGACGGTTTTCCCGGTCTGGTAGCCGAACTTTTCATGGCAGGACTCAATCCCGCCATCCCCCGCAACGGCGCGCGCCGTCTGGCGCTGCCGGAATACCCGTTCGCCCGCGAATCCCACTGGCTTTCGCTCAAGATAAACCAGGACGTAGCGCAGACTGCGCAGGGCGATATTACGGAAACGCAACAGGATTCGGCAGAGACCCTTGTGCTGGCCATCTGGCGCGAGGCCTTCAGCCTTCCTTCGTTGCTTGTTGACGACGATTTTTACGTCATGGGCGGAACCTCTATGACAGCCGTGCAGATTCTGGCCGATGTCGAAAGCGTCTTCGGAATCCGTATTTCCATGACGGAGTTCAGCAGCATCAGAACGGCATCCCAGATGCTTGATACCCTTGTCAGGAAGGCAGAATGAACAGTCACCTTACGGAGGCCCAGCCCTCACCTCATCCTTGCCAGGCCAACAGCGCCACGTCTGCCCGGAACCGCCACGAAAAACTCGGCGCACTGGCTGCCAAAGCCGCTGGGCGCAAAGCCCGCGCGGCGGCGTATCCGCGTATTATGCCCCAGCCGGAGTTGCGGCACGAACCCTTTCCTCTCAGTGACATGCAGCAGGCCTACTGGATCGGCCGCGCTGCCGACCTGCGCGGCGGCGGCGTCGCCATGCAGAGCTATGTGGAAATTGAGTGCCAGGCTCTGGATCTGCACCGCTTCAAACAGGCGTTAAATGCCCTTGTGGAGCGCCATGAAATGCTGCGGGCCGTGGTAACGCCCCAGGGGGAGCAGCGCGTGCTGCCCCTGCCTCTGTTTTTCCCGGTAGCCGTGACAGACATGTCTGCCCGTGACGGCGCCGCGCAACAGCGACACATGGACGAACTGGCCGCACGCATGACCGCCACGGTCAGCGATCTGGAGCGCTGGCCCCAATCAGAGGTGCATTTCACCCGGCTGGCGGCCAACCCGGACGGAACCGAACGGGGCGTGCTGCATTTCCGCTGGGACATGTGGGCCACAGACGGCCGCAGCTTCCAGATACTATATGAAGATCTGGCCGCGCTGTATCTTGATTCTGATGCGGCGCTGCCTGAACTTCAGGCCAGTTTCCGCGATTACATGCTCACGTTGAAGGAATTTGAGCAGAGCCGGGCATATACAAACAGCCTCCAATTCTGGAAGGAACAGTTACGCACGCTTCCTCCGGCGCCCTCGTTTCCCAAGCCGACGGAAGCGCCCGCAGCCGACGGCGCCACGCAGGAACCCGGCATCATCAAGCGCTACGAAGCCGTACTCAGCGTGGAACAAACCACGAATCTGCAAAAAGAATGCGCGCGGCTCGGATTTTCGCTGGCGGCGCTGCTTGCGGCCGCCTATGCCGAAGTTATCTCCCTGTACAGCGGTTCAAGCCATTTTACCCTGAACATGCCCCGCTTCAACCGTAATCTGCACTGGCACGAATCCATCAACAACATCATGGGTGAATTTGCCACCTTTACCCTGGTTCCCGTCGATTTGACGCAAGGGAACCACATGGCGGCGCATGCGGCTGCCCTGCAAAAAACGCTCTGGACAAATCTGGAACACGCCGAAATTTCCGGCGTGCGGCTGTTGCGCGAGATGGCGCAGATGCGCGGCGGGATGGAGACCGAGGTCATGCCCGTGGTTTTCACGGCTATGCCCGACAGACGCGCCGATGACACAGGCGTGGAAAAGGTGCTGCAAGCCTTTGGAAGCGTGCGCCGCACGCACGGCTCCACCCCGCAAACCAAGCTCGACTGCCAGTACACCATTTTTACCAACGCCCTGCACATTTACTGGGACGGCAAAACATCCGCCTTTCCTCCGGGCATGGTGGACGACATGTTTGACGAGTACATGCGCATACTGCGCCTGCTCGCGGACGACCAGAAAGCCTGGGAGCATCACCGGCTTGCGGCGCTGCCCCTGCGCCAGGCGCAGCGGAGGGCTGCACGCAACAACCGCCCCATGCCTCTTCCCCAGGGGACCGTTTGCGATCTTTTTTTGAAGCGCGCGGCGGAAACTCCAGAGGCGGCGGCCATCATAGCCCCGGACAGAACCCTGACCTACGCGGAAACCCTCGGTTACGCGCTGCTTGTCCGGCAGCGGATTCTGGAAAGCCCGGCAGTGCGGCAGCGCCCATCGCGCAATGACATGGCTACAGTCGCCATCGTTCTTGAACGGGGCTGGCAGGCCATTGTCTGCATTCTTGGCATCCAGCTCGCTGGCATGCCCTACCTTCCGCTGGACAGCGGCAACCCGCCGTCGCGGCTCTGCACGATGCTTCAGGCCGGAAGGGCTGTACTGACCATCACCCATGGGCGCATGGCCAAAGATCTGACCAGCGCCGTACCCGCGCTTGATGTGGACGCCCTGCTTGAGGGCCGCCCTGAAACGGCGGACCATGGCGACGCCATAAAAGCCGCGCTGCCTGCCCAGAGCGATCCGGCGTATGTGATGCTGACCTCCGGCACCACTGGAACCCCCAAGGCCGTCATTGTCAGCCACCGTAACCTGTTGAATCTTGTGGTCTACACCAATGAGCGCTTCGCCCTGAAGCCCGAAGACAGGGTTATGGGCGTCACATCCCTGCACCACGACCTTTCGGTATATGACGTCTTTGGCGCGCTTTCCGCAGGGGCCGCGCTGGCGGTTCTGCCTCATGAGGGCGCTCTGCGCCCAGACGTATGGGCAGACGCCGCACTGCGCCATAACGTCACCTTCTGGAACAGCGTGCCCGCCTTCATAAAGGCGCTTGCGCGGCACTGCCTTGAGCACGGCGTCACGCTGCCCATACGGCTTTTTGTGGCAGGCGGAGACTGGGTGGAAGCCAGCCTGCCCGGCGAAGCTCAAAAAGCTGCTCCCGGCGCGGAGTTTTACTCCATCGGCGGCCCCACGGAAACCACAGTATGGAATATCATGCACAAGGTGGAAGGCCTGCCCAGAGGATGGAGCGTCATTCCCTACGGCGCGCCCATAGCCAACAACAGCTATCATATTCTGGACGAAAATCTGCGTGATGTTCCTGATTGGGTCACAGGCGAAATGTACTGCGCGGGAGCCAACGTCTGCCTGGACATCCTTGCGCCGGATGTCGGCCCACGGTTTTTCCATCACCCGGAAACAGGCGAAAGGCTGTACCGCACGGGTGATGCCGGTCGCTATCATGATGACGGGCTTATTGAAATTCTTGGCAGAACGGACTTTCAGATCAACATCGGCGGTTTCCGCCTCGACCCAGTGGAGGTGGAAACCGTTATAGCCGGGCACCCCGGTGTGGGCAGGGCTGTGGTCATTCCCGTAAAAACCGGCAGTGGCGTTCCCGGCGGCCGGATGCTGGGCGCTTTTGTGCTCGCCCGGCAGGACGCTGCCGGAGATCCCGTTGACGCCGCCAGCCTGCAGGCATGGCTGCAGGACCGCCTGCCGCCTGCCATGTTGCCCCGGATCTGGCAGTTTGTGGACGAGTTGCCCCTCACTGCCAACGGCAAGATAGACCGCCGCGCCCTCATCGAAAAATATGCGCATGAACTGCCTGAAAACGAAACGGCAGCAGAGGTTTCCCCTCCCGGCGACCGTGCACCGCAAACTCCGGTGGAATGCCTGCTCGCCGCACTATGGCAGGAAGTGCTGCATGTGGAAATCACAGGCGTGCGCTCCAATTTCTTCCGGCTTGGGGGTGATTCCTTGAAGGCCGTGCAGGTGCTTGCCCGCCTTAAGGAAAAGCTTCCCGTTTCTCTGCCTTTGTCAGCATTTTTCACGAATCCGACCATTGAAGGCCTGGCCAAAACCCTGCTCACCCTTATCCGCGCGCGCACAAGCAATGCGGCAGGAGACACAAGCCGATGAGAACCGCCGTCAATCCCGCCCCCGTGACACCGGACGAGGCGCTTCCCGAAGAAATTCTTTCGGGCGTGGCCGATTCTCTGGAATCTCTGGACATTGCACAACTGGCGCAACTGTTGCGCGAGGCGGACGCGCAGTCACCCAACGCTCCTGAAAGCGGCATGGAAAGCATTCACGCCATCAGGGCCGACCCTCCACGCCTGTCGCTGGCGCAGGAACGCCTGTGGTTTATGGACCAGCTGGCGCCGGGCAATCCCTTTTACAATATCCCGTTTGCTTTCCGGCTCAGGGGAACAATTGATGTCGAGGTCTTCCAGCGCGCGTGGCTGGCCGTTATGGAGCGACATTCCGCGCTGCGGATAAACATCCAGTCTGACGCCAGGGGCAATATTTCCGTCATGCCACGTCCCCATACGCAATATGTCCTTGGACTCAGAAGCGCCCCGTCCTTCGCTCTTGTCCGGCAGGCCATGCGTCATGAGGCCGAAAAAGGTTTTGACCTCGCGCGCGACCTTCTTATCAGGGGTTGCCTGTTCCGCGAGGCAGACGACAGCCATGTGCTGCTTTTTACCGCCCACCACATCGTGTTTGACGGCTGGTCCATCGGACTTTTTCTGCAAGACCTGATGCAGGCCTATACAGACCTGGCCCGGAAAGCGGAGCCTGCATGGGAACCTCTGCCGGTCACGTATGAACAGTATGCCGTGTGGCACAGGAGCCGCGTACAGCGCTTGGCAGAGGCCGAGTCCCTGTGGTGGCGGGAGCGCCTTGCGAACCTGCCTGATCTGGCGTTGCCCACGGACTTTCCGCGTCCCGCCGCGCAAAGCTTCAAGGGCAGCATGCACCAGTTCGTCGTGCCGCGTGAGATTGTTGACGGTATTGAATCTCTGGCTGCTCAGGAAAACACCACCCCTTACGCTGTATGGCTTACACTTTTTTCGCTGGCCGTCTCACGGTTCTCAGCGCAGCGTGATTTTGCCGTCGGCAGCTCTTTTGCCGGGCGTTCACACCCGGCCACCGAATCTCTTGTCGGCTTTTTTGTGGAAAATCTCAGCATACGCATACAGACAGACCCGCAGCAAAGCCTGCGCGCCCTCATACAGACAGTGCAGCGGGCTATTCTTGAAACGTTGGAACACGCCGACCTGCCCTTCCAGATGCTGACCGAAACACTTGGCCGTCAGCGTGACCTGAGCCGAAACCCCATATATCAGACGGCCTTCACCTACCAGAACATGCTTTCCGGCGGCATGCGCTTTGACGGAATAAGCCTTGAAAATCTGCCCATGCCCTCGTGCTCCACACATATGGACATGGAAATTCTCGCATGGCCAGGAGCTTCGGGGCTGGACTGCACCCTGCTGTATGCCTCGGATCTGTTCCGTCCCGAAACCATGCATGGATTTGCCGAAATGTTTACCGCGCTGGCCCGCGAAGCGGCGCAAGGCAAAAGCGCTCTGGACGCGCCCTCGGCCCGGTTCGGCTTCAATGTGGCGGCCTCCCTGGCGCACGGGGCCGCGCGCGCGCACCGCGTAATCGATCCGTGGAAAACCTTCAGCGATCTCTGCGCCGCAATGCCGGAAGCAACAGCCGTAATCTCCGTTGCCAAACCGGGCACATCCGCCACGGAACGCCAAGTGACCCGGCGCGAACTGCTGGACATGGCCGATGGCCTGGCCTCCCATATGGCGGCGCAGGGCGTAGCGCCCGGCTCCACCGTGCTTCTTCGCCTGGAACAGGGTCCGGATCTGCTCGCGGCAATACTCGCCGTCTGGAAGCTCGGCGCTGTCTGGACCCCCCTTGCTCCGGGCTATCCGGCAAGTCTGGCGCGCTGGATTGCCTCTGACTGCGGGGCCGTCTGCATTCTCACCAACGATGGGGCGTGGAAAGGGGAAAGCCCCGCCATGCTGAACATCAGGGAACTCCCGGCGACAGCGGCGGGCCAAACGGCCCCGCAGCCCGCGCGCCATCCCGAAGAAAAGGATACCGCCTGCCTGCTCTACACCTCAGGCTCAACGGGCAACCCCAAGGGAGTGCGCCTCAGCCATGCCGTCCTTGCCAACCGTCTGCGCTGGATGTGGGAGCAGTTTCCCTGGGGCGCTGGCGAGGCATGCTGCCAAAAAACCTCTCCTGTTTTTGTGGACTTTATTTGGGAGGCGCTTGGACCGCTGCTTTCGGGCATCCCCCTGGTAAGCCTTCCCGACGGCTCCGCGGCTGACGTTCCGTGGCTGCTGGACCAGTTGGAGAGGCACAAAATCACGCGCCTCGTGCTGGTTCCCTCCCTGCTTGCCGAAATGCACCGCACCGGCCTGGCCGGACGTCTGCCTGCCCTGAGGATACTGACGGCCAGCGGCGAGATTCTGCCCCCGGACGTTGCCTCTGCCACGCTCAAGGCCTTGCCGTCCGTACGCCTGCTCAACCTGTACGGTTCGACGGAAGTGACAGGCGACGCCACGTTTTACGAGGTGACAGGGCAGGAGAGCGGCGCTGTGCCCATTGGCGTCCCCGTACACAATACGACGCTGGCCGTGGTTGACGAGCAGGGTTCCGTACTCCCGGTCGGAGCCGTGGGCAGACTTTTTGTGGCGGGCGGCTGCCTGGCCTCGGGATACCACGGGGCGGCGGCGGCCTTCAGTTCCGCATGGGTGGACGAACAGCGTCATGAAGGCATGACCGACGAAGCTTTTCATGATCTGTGCCGTCTGGGCGGACACCGCAGATGGTTCGATACCGGCGACACGGCCAGGCTCGATACCTCGGGTGTTGCGCATTATTACGGCCGGATCGACCGTCAGATAAAAATCCGGGGCATCCGCATCGAGCCGGAAGAAATCCAGGCGGTTCTGGAGGCGCACCCTCTGGTGGAAGAAGCGCGGGTACTGGCCGTTTCCGGCCATTCGGGCGGTGATGCCGCCGTCTGGACGGAACAGCGCCTTGCCGCCTACGTCATCCCCGGCAGAGAAGACGCCTCCGGCGGAGCAGCCGACGACAGCCGGGCACGCTGCCTCAACCAGTGGGAATCCCTGTATGACAGCATGTACACTTCCGTACGGCGTGAAGGGCAGATACTGGACAACTTCCTTATCTGGGAGAGCAGCTATACCGGGCAGAGGATTCCGGCGGATGAAATGCGCGAGTGGCTGGCCTCAAGCCTTGCGGCCATACATGAGCATGCCCCGCGAAGCGTTCTTGAGGTGGGCTGCGGCCAGGGCTTCCTGCTCATGGATCTTGCGCGCACCTGCGAACGCTACGCGGGCCTGGACATTTCCGCGCAGGCTCTCGCCTGCCTGAAAGATATCCTGCCCGGCGGGGAACACCCGGCAACGCCCGGCACGGACGACATCAGGGCGGAAATACTTCTGGCCCAAAGCAGCGCCACAGACCTGCCCCCTCTGGAGGCAATAGGCGGAAAGGCCTTTGACACCGCCATATTCAATTCCGTTCTTCAGTATTTTCCCGACCGCGAGTACTGCGTTGAAGCCGTACGGCAAGCTGTTGAGCGCCTTGATAAGGGCGGCCGCGTCATTCTTGGCGACATACGCAATTTCGACAGCCTGGATCTGTTGCATACGGCCATCCAGATTCACCGGTGCGAAGGAAAAACCACGGCGCGGGAGCTTCTTGACCGCGCCAATGGCAGAAAACGCATGGAGAGCGAACTGCTGCTTTCACCCGCTTTCTGGCACGCCCTGCCGCGTCTTGTCCCGCGTATCTGCCATGTGGAGGTACGCCCGAAACGCGGGCACAGCCACAACGAACTGACAGAGTTCCGGTATGAAGCGGTGATTTATTGCGATCACAGTCCATTCCGCCCCTTTTCCGGCCTTGTGCGACCGTGGGGCGACGCGGGTGCGGCGTCCGCTGAAGACCTGCACTCCCTTTTGGCAGCCTTGCGCCAGAAGGCGGCTTCCGGCGGGCAGGCTCTCGGCGTGTCGGGTATTCCCCATGCGCGTCTTGCCGTCTATCAGGCCGTGCGGCAGCTGGCGGAAGAAAGCTGCCTTTCCGGCATGCAAACAAACCTCGACTCCCTGCTGGGCGAAGCACGGGCTCTGAAGGAAGCAAGCCAGACCGTATGGGGGCTGAACCCGGAAGACATTCATGCAATGGCGGACTACCACGGTCTTGAAGCCGCAATTTCGCTCGACCTGCGCGACGGCGTGAGCTTCAACGTTCTGTTCCACGCCCCGGGAAGCGCACCCTGCCTGAATATACCCTGGCCTGGAGCAGAGGACGTTCTGAGCCGTCCCCTGGACTCGCTGGCCAACGCTCCTGCCTTCAGCCGTGATGAAACGACGCTGCGCTCGCATCTGCGGGACTACCTCAAGGAGCACCTTTCTCCTGCGATGGTTCCCGACGTTATTCTCACGGTTCCGGAATGGCCGCGCACCCCATCAGGAAAAATAGACTGGAAGCGCCTGCCCAGCCCCAACATGCGTCTGTTCGCAAGCACAAGCGGCATGCAGCTGCCAGCCTCGCCGGAGGAAACCCGCATCGCGGATATATGGAAGCTGGTCATTGGCCTGGATGAAGTCAGCATTCACGACAATTTCTTTGAAATCGGCGGCACATCCCTGCTGCTGACCCAGGTGCACCAGATGATTCAGTCCGACCTGGGCAAAGCGTTTCCTCTTTCCATCCTGTTCCAGTACCCGACCATCCATGCGTTGACCGAATGGATGCATGCGCCGGAAGCCCCGTCGAAAAAAGATGATGCCGCCCCGAGCGCGCGCGAATCCCGCATGGAAAGGCAACGCCTTTCGGGCGAAAGACGCGCACGCCGCCGGAGCCCCAACGAAACAATCCTGTAGCAGCGCGCCACGACGCAACCTGCTTTTTCGGCAGGACAATCCACGAGGAGCAACCAGCCTGTGAACAAGAAATACGAGTACGATGAAGGGTGCATTGCCGTTATCGGCATGGCCGCGCGCCTGCCCGGCGCAGGTGATATCAATGAATTCTGGGAAAACCTCACGGCCGGGCGGCAGAGCATGGAGCCTATACCAGACGAAGCGCTGGCCGCTGGCCTGCACGCCCGGACCAGGCACGCGCCAGACTATGTGGCCATGCGCAGCACATTGAGGGATTACGACCTCTTTGACGCTGATTTTTTTGGATTTTCGCCCCGCGACGCCAGCGTGATGGACCCGCAGCACCGCCTGGTGCTGGAATACGGCTGGCGGGCATTTGAAAACGCCGGGTACGAGCCGCGCGACGGTAACGGCATACGCACCGGCGTTTACGCCAGCTCAGACATGAGCGGCTATCTCACCGGCTATCTGTACCACCATATTCTGTCCGGCACCGTGGATGTAACCGAAGCGGTCATCGGCTGCGACAAGGATTATCTGGCCACGCGCATCGCCTACAAATGCGATCTTAAAGGCCCGGCCATGGCGGTACAGTCTTCCTGCTCTTCCTCCCTGCTCAGCGTTCATGTGGCCTGCCAGGCCCTGCTGGCGGGAGAGTGCGACCGCGCGCTTGTGACGGCCTGCACCGTCATGCTTCCGGAAAATCTGGGCTACATATACCTGCCCGGCGGCATGCGCTCGCCCGACGGCCGCTGCCGCCCCTATGACGCGGATGCCAACGGCACCATCTTCGCCAACGGCGTCATCGCGGTTCTTTTCAAGCGCCTCGCCGACGCTCAAAAGGATAAGGACAATATTCTCGCCGTAGTACGGGCCACCGCCGCCGCCAACGACGGTTTTGACAAGGTGGGGTATGCCGCCCCCAGCGTCAACGGACAGGCAGACGCCATCAGCGCGGCCCTCTCTCTGGCGGGAGTTGAACCACAGGATGTTGATTTTATTGAAGGACACGGCACAGCCACACCCCTTGGCGACCCCATTGAAGTTGCCGCGCTGAAAAAAGCCTACGGTTCGCGCCATGACGGTCTGCAGCACCCCATTATGCTCGGTTCGCTCAAGGGCAACATAGGCCATCTGGACGCGGCGGCAGGTCTGGCCAGCTTCGCCAAGGCCGCCCTGTGCCTGAGGCACGCCAAGGTGCCCGGCACGGCCAACTTCATCACGCCCAATCCCGCCTTTGGCGACCTGGGGCCCTTCGCCATCCGTCAGGACTGCGTCAGTCTGCCCGCCGGCGGCGCTTCTTTGCTCGGCGGCGTCAGCGCCTTCGGCATCGGCGGAACCAATGTGCACGCCATTCTTCAGGATGCGCCCGCAGTCCCCGAAAGAAAGCCGAACCGCGCGCGGCTGCCCCTTCTGTTCAGCGCCCACAATGATGCAGCCTTCGCCCTGACCCGCGAACGGCTGGCCGCGAATTTTTCCGGCGTGTCGGATACGCTCCCGCTTGAAGACGCCGCCTTTACCCTGGCCGTCGGCCGCAGGCATCAGGCGTTGCGGGGCGCGCTCATGGCCCGCACGGCCCGGGAGGCTTCCCAGGCACTCGCCGCTGACTCTCTTCACCCCCGCGTGGTTGAGGAATCCGGCCTGCCCGTGGCCTTTCTTTTCCCCGGTCAGGGGAACCTGCATCCGCGTATGGCGCAAACCTTTTACGCCGAAGAAGCGGACTTCAGACACAACCTGGGCGAACTTTCGGCATTGTCCGTTGCCGCCGGCGGGCCGGACATTGCGGACCTGCTCAAGCGCTGCTGGAAAGAAGACCCCAAGGCTGTCGACGCCCTGACGGAAACGGAAACCGCGCAACCCCTTCTTTTCGCGCTGGAACTCGCCCTGGCTCAAACGCTTCTTGGCCGGGGCATCCGCCCTGCCTGCATGATCGGCCACAGCCTCGGCGAATACGCCGCCGCCTGCGTTGCCGGAGTGTTTTCTGCCGAAGACGGAATGCGGCTTATCGTGCGCCGGGGAGCCCTGATGCAGAGCGCTCCGCGCGGCAAGATGCTCGTCGTGTCCCTCCACGCCTCGCGTGTTCGTGAGGTGCTTGGCCCGGCCTTTGACGGCGTTGAAATCTCGCTGATCAACAGCACCGCCAACTGCGTGCTGACAGGGCCAGAGGAACGGCTTCGCGTCTGCGCCGAGGTTGTCGCAGAACACGGTCAGAGAGCCACCTGGCTGAAAACGTCACACGCGTTTCATTCCGCTTCAATGGAAACCATCATGGAGCCTTTCCGCGAAATAATGCGCGGCATGGATCTGCGCAAGCCGGAAATACCCTACGTCAGCAACCTTACCGGAACATGGATCGGCGACGAGGCCGCCAGTCCCGACTACTGGGTCAAGCACCTTCGCGGTACCGTGCAGTTTGCCGGCGGTCTTAGCGTTCTTCACGAACGGGCTCGGGTGGGCATTGAGGTCGGGCCGGGCAACGTACTGCGCTCTCTGGCTTCGCAACAGCTCGGGGGCAGGCTGAAAACCGTTCCCGGCCTGGACCCCCTGGGGGTTTCCGCAACTGGCGCCACGCCAGCGGATCTGCCCGAAAGAACGCTTGCGGACATTGGCGCGGACGTGTGGCTGCTCGGCGGAGACGTTGACTGGCAGGCGTACTACTCCCCAATGGATGTGCGCCGTGTGCCCCTGCCAGAAACGGCCTTTACCCCACGCAGATACTGGATCAACCCCGGCGGGAGCGATGTGCCGGGAGCGGCCGATGCGGGCGAGATGGACAAATACGCCCGCTCATGCCGCGACGCCTGCATCCCCCCGGATACAGAAATCGAACGCACCCTGGTAAAGCTCTGGCAGGAATTGCTGTTCGTGGACCACATCGGCATCAGGGATGACTTTCTCGAACTGGGCGGCAATTCCATTCAGGTGATGCAGATGGTACGCCAGGCAGCCGGGATGGGGCTCAACTTTACCTCCAAGGATGTTTTTGAAGCAGGAAACATTCAGGAACTGGCAAAGCGCGTGCACACCGGTAAAGCCCTGCGGGAGGCCACACCCGGGCCTGTGCCCATCCCTGCCTATCTGGCGCTTCCGCTTGCCGACGGCGGGGACCGGACCTGCCATTACCGCCTTTTCATCTGCCCGGACAATTTTAATCTCACACAGGCGGGAGATCTGGCGCGGACCCTCGCCTCACGGCACGACGCCTTGCGAATGAGCTGGGTGGACGGCAGCCTCAGGCTGGCCGGAGCAAAAGAAGTCGACTGGGCTCTGAACAACGTCGATGACCTCCGCGCCATCGCGGCCGAAACTCCCGGCCTGCCCGATGATATCATGCGCGGCGACTGCGCCGCGCCCGCAGCGCGGCTTCAGCCAGAACGCCTGAAAGCCTGGAGCCTGACCCTGCTGCCCGGTGAAAACGGCGGCGCCCCCCGCCTGCTTCTGCTGGTTCGTGCGGCCATAGCCGACATGCCTTCCATGAGCCTGCTGGAGCAGGATATCCTCCAGTTCATGCGCGACGGTTCACTGCCGTCCCAACCCGGCGGCTCGTGGAAACTCTGGCTGGAAGACCTGGCTGCCGCCGAAGCGCCGGACGGTAAAAACTCCGCAGGCCATGCTTCCGGCAATGAAGATGCGGCCAAACCGAGCCGCCGCATCTTCGGGGAACCGGGGCAGGAATGCGACCGCAGCCATATCGACGCCACCTCTCTTGACGGAGCTCACCTCCGTCTTGAAAAGGCGGCGGCAACCTGCCGCTCTTCGGTAGAAGAGTTGCTGGCTGCGGCCTTGGGCCTGTGCCTTGGCAGCGACGAAGCCCCCTGCCCCTTTGCACATTTTATGAATGATGGCCGTCACCTCATCACCACCTCGGCCAACCCCGTGAACACGGTCGGCTCCTTTGCCTTGCGGCACGCTGTGTCCGTAATTCCGGGCATGGAAGCCGGAGAGGCCATTCCCCACTTCAAGGAGGCCCTGCGGGCCATAGCCCAAAAAGGAACCGCCCCCTGGCTCAAGATGCAGAACCGGCACCCCGCCGACATCACCTTTTTCTGGATGGGCAACCAGGCCCACGGGCATGCCGAACCTGGCACAGGGCCAGCCCTGCTGCAGGCCGGATCCTGGCGGCCGCCATCCTGCACGCGTGGCAGCGCGGTTGAACTCATCTGCTGGGCGGAAAAAGGCAATCTGCGTGCGCGGCTCGTCTATCCCCCCCTGGCGGGAGAACAGGGGAGCGCCTTTCTGCGGACATTTATGGCAAAGGTGGAAACCGTGGCCGAAGCCGGCATGGGCGACAGCCACGCCGCACGCTACGTTGTTGCCGACTTTGCCGATTCGGATCTTTCCCCGTCCGATCTTGACGTCATCCTCAGCCAAATCAACGGATAGCATATGCCAGCCAGCCAAAAAGAACTTCAGGAAATATTTTCTCTCACGCCCGTACAACAGTTCATGCTGGACTGCTCGGAGCATACGCCCAGCGGTCTGGCCTTTCAGCAACAGTATTCCTATTACCTTGAAGGGAAGGTTGACCCTGAACTGTGCCGTAAAGCCTGGGAGGTGGTTGTCGCCAGACATCCGGCCATGCGCGCCTCCATCCACCACAAGGGCACCAGCCAGGCCTTTCAGGTTATACATGCCGCCACCTTCCTGCCTTTCGAACTTCATGATGTCAGCCAGCTTCATGAGGACGAGCGCAACGGGCGCGTACTGGCCTTTCTGAGTGAAGACGCCAGAACGCCCTTTGACATCAGCAGGCCGCCCCTGATGCGGTTATGCCTGCACAAGATGCGGGACGACCTCTTTATTCTCACGCTCACCCTGAGCCATCTCATTTTCGACGGATGGTCACTGGGCGTGGCCTTTCGCCACTTTGCTCAGGCCTACGGCGAACTTTCGCAGGGGCTTGCGCCGGATGCGACGCCCCTGCCTTCCATGCGGGACTATATTTCGTGGTTCAAAAAGCGCGACCAGAGCGAGGATCTTGCATGGTGGCGCGAAAAACTGGCCACCGCACAGATGCAACCGCTCCCCTTCATGCGTCTGCCGGAAGAGTCGCGCCCTGTGGAAGCCGATCAGATATACCACATGGTTCTCAGCGAAGAAGAAACAGCCTCTCTTGACGCGGCGGCCCGCAAGCTCGGGATCACCCTGAATGTCCTGTATCAGGGCGCCTGGGCTCTGATACTTTCGCGCCTTTCGCCGCAAAGGCGGGCTCTCATGTTGACCGTTGCGGCGTCACGCCCCGTTGAAGTGCCTGGCATTGAACAGGTTTTTGGCCTGTTGATCGACGGCGTGCCTTACAATGTCGAATGCGCCGGTGGACAGACGGCGTCAACCTGGCTTGAGGAACTGCGCGGCCTGCAACTGGAAAGCCTGGAACACCGCCACGTACCTGTGGACACATGGCTGCGCCCCTGCCGGGATTCGGACATGATTCCGTACAACTCCTACCTTATCTTTGAAAACATGGCCACGGGCGAAGGCGGCGATGAGAAGGCGGACTTCTCTATCCGGGCGGCCTATATGAATTCCAACCTCAGCTTTCCCCTTTCCATGATGGTTTTTCCCGGCCCGGCCCTGCGCGTGGCCTTCATCTACTGCAAGGATTTCTTCACGCACGAGACCATAGTCAAATTTTCCGAGCTTATCCGGCGCACGCTGCTCACCCTGGCCGAAAATTCCGACAAGACGCTTGACCGCATCAGCGAACTCGCCGGCCTCAACGAAGAAACCATACGGTGACCCCTTATGGACATGCATTATCAAAAAACATCTGTGGATACTGCCAGCGCGCCCCCAAGAATCCTGCCCGGCGCCATTGATCCGTCCCCCTGGCTGCCCGGCCATGAGCAGCGGCAGGAGACCCTGCCTCTGCTTTTCTGTTTTTCCTATGCCGGGGGCACAGGCGAACTGTACCGGCAATGGCAGCGCCCCTTGCAGCAGTCATGCCGCGTATGCCCGGTGGAACTGCCCGGTAGAGGTTCGCGCTTTGGCGAACCCTTTGCCAAATCCATTCCAGAAGCGGCGGCGTCCATCGCCGCCGCCATAGGGCCGTATTCGCATGCCCGCTACGCGCTTTTCGGGCACAGCCTGGGCAGCGTCATCGCTCTTGAAACCGCCCGAGCCCTGCAGCGCGGCAATATGCCCATGCCTGCCGCCATCGTTGTTTCCGGCCGTTTTCCCCCGCACGCCCAGGCAACCCGCAAATGCTTCCATACCATGCCTGACGCGGCCTTGCTTGATGAAATGCGCCGCCTTGGCGGAACCCCGGAAGAAATACTGAACAGCAAGGAAATCATTGAAATGCTGTTGCCCGTGGTGCGCGATGATTTTCGCCTGCTCGAGACCTTTGATTCACCGCAGCTTCCCCGCGTGGACGCGCCGGTCCACGTCTGCTGCGGCCGCGATGATGAAGATTCGCCCGTTGCCCTGCTGGAACGGTGGGAGGAGGTCACCTCGGCCTCCTGCAGCATAACGCTTTTCGAAGGTGGCCATTTTTACATCAACGAAAGCCGCGACGCCCTGCTGCGCCACATTGAAGCGGTGATGCGCGATGTTGGCGGGCACCGCGCTCCCAACCGGAGTTTATAATGCTCTCAACCTCAGACCACGCCAAATGGCTGCCCGTCACCCCTGACATGGACGCATCGCTGCGCCTTTTCTGCATCCCCTTTGCGGGGGGCGGCGTTTCGATGTTTCGCGGCTGGCAGGAACACTTGCCCCATAACGTGCAGCTCTGCCCTATAGCTCTGCCGGGCCGCGAAAAACGCCTGGCAGAAAAGTCCATTACCGACCTTGCCGAGCTTACCGACATGCTGTGCGCTCTGCTTACGCCCTATGCCGACAAACCTTTTATCCTTTTCGGCCATTGCTTCGGCGGGTGCCTCGCCTTTGAAACGGCTCGCAAACTGCACGGCCAGGGGGCAAGCCCGACCGTGCTTGCCGTATCCGGCTGCCGTGCACCGCATATCGCGCCACCACTCAAGATCGCGGACCTGCCCCCGGATTCCTTCACGGAAGCACTGCGCCGCTTCAGGCTCACACCAGAAACGGTGCTCGACATTCCCGATCTGCTGGCCCTTTTTATTCCCACATTACGGGCCGACTTCAAAATGGACGAAACCTATCGCTACACGGGAAGTCTGCCAGTGTTCGATTTTCCTGTAGCCGTCATGTTTGGGGAAGAAGATGCCATTATCCCTCAAGAATGCATCACTCCCTGGCAGGGGTATGCCCATGCGCCCGTAACGCTGACCCCATTCAAGGGCGGGCATGTTTTTTTTGCCGATAACCCGGGCCCCATGCTGCACGCCATATTCAAGCCCCTTGACGACACAGTGAAACGCTGACTTCTGTCGGCCCGCTTCCTCCGTCAGGACGCAAATCGCTTCGGGGCAGGCATCTGGCAAGGATGCCTGCCCTTCGCATCGTGAAGCGCCGTCCAGGGTAAAATAAAATTCATTTTCAATTCAGGGCAAAATCGCTCCCACCTCGGGGATACTCCGGCCGCGGTATTCCATAGAGTTCTCGGAGTGCCTGTCTGGGGGTATTGCAGCCCCATAATGGATTCATGCCGGAGTCGTTCATGTCCCATAAGCATATGAAACTTGGCCGCCATTTCCGCGCGCTGCTGCTGCTGGCGGGTCCTATTCTGTTATCCCAGTACGCATATCTGGCTTCGGGCATGGCCGACACGATCATGTCCGGAAGCCTGGGCACCGTGTACCAGGCCGGTGTGGCCGTGGGATCCGCCATATGGGTTCCTGTGCAGATGTTCATCACAGGCACGCTTTACGGCGTCATGATTGTAGTTTCGCAGCATCATGGCGGCGGCCGACACGATGAACTGGTCGCCACGGGACGTCAGGGGCTCTGGCTCGCCCTGATGCTCGGGCTGGCCGGGATGGGACTGCTGCTACTGGTTCCGCCCAATCTGACGCTTTTTGGCGTCACGCCGGATGTGGCCGAACAGGCCGCGATTTACCTGAACTATCTCGTATGGGGTCTGCCCTTCTCCAGCCTCGCCATTGGCATGCGCTTTTACTGCGACGGGCAAAAAAACGTGCTGCCCGCCACGGTTATTTCCATCATTACCGTTCTGGTCAATATCGTGCTCAACTACGGCCTGATATTCGGCAACCTGGGCATGCCCAGCATGGGCGTTGCCGGCAGCGGCCTTGCCACGGGCATCAGCATGGCGCTCTCAACACTGCTCTTCGCCGCCTATGTGAGCATCA
This sequence comes from Desulfovibrio sp. MES5, assembly GCF_002237645.1. Taxonomy (GTDB): domain Bacteria; phylum Desulfobacterota; class Desulfovibrionia; order Desulfovibrionales; family Desulfovibrionaceae; genus Desulfovibrio. The sequence goes on along the minus strand of NZ_MJUZ01000003.1, from coordinate 19,001 downwards.
CCCCGAAGTATCGCCACCGCCGCCTGCTGTCATCGTGGGCGCGTCCCGTCCGGAAAAGCATTGGCACATTGGCGGCCGTGGGGCTGCCCATAGGCATCGCCCTTATTTCTGAATTTCTCGTTCTGTCCGCCATTGCGCTGTGCATCAGCACCGGAGGGGCCGTCCCCATCGCCGCCCATCAGATTTCCTTTAACTTCATGATGGTTCTGTTCGCCATTCCTACCAGCATTGCCATGGGTACCAGCATTCTGGTCGCCAACGAACGGGGAAAGGACAACCGCAAGGGTGAACAGGAAGCCGTCCTTACTTCCGTGGCCGCCGGATGCGGCGTTGGACTGGCGTTGACCATAACAATGTGGCTCTGTGCGGAAGCGGTGGCGGGGGTGTACTCCGGTGACGGCGCCGTTATCAGCCTGGCCACGAGCATTCTGATGGTCGCGGCGCTGTTCCAGCTGGTCGACGCGGTGCAGATATGCCTCAACGGGGCGTTGCGAGGCATTGAGGACACGGTGATTCCTTTTCTTATCACCAGCGGCACCTATTGGCTGCTAGCCTTTCCTCTGGGCTACGCCCTTTCTGGCATGCCCCTGCCTTTCGGCTTGCGTCGATTCATTCCTGACTATGGGGTTGTCGGCTGGTGGTTTGCGCTGGTGATCGGCATCACGCTGGTAGCCCTGCTGCTGGGACGCAGGGTTGTCAGGCTGTTTTTTGGCAACAGGGGGGCTGACGCCCGCGCCGGGGTTCATGATTCTGCATCGGAGCCCTCGCACTCGGGCGTATGAGCTGTTCGCTTGTCTATTAACAACGGAAGGAAAAGTAATGTCGCACAACAGATCCGCGGGGCAGAAACATCCAAAACATGTGCATAACCAAACCCGCCGGGGCATTGCGGCCCTGGCCCTTTGCCTGACTCTGGCCTTTCCGGGTGGAGCGCTGGCCGAAGACACGGCCACTGAGGAAAAAGAAAACTACCGGCTCCCGACCGTTATTGTCACAGCTGACAAACGGGCCACGGATGTGCAGAAAACGCCTTCTTCCATCTCAGTCCTCACAAGCGAGAAGCTTGAAGACGCCAAGGTGGACACCATCGAACGCGTCATGCAGCGGGTTCCCAACCTGAACCTCAGCCCCTTTATCGGCGGTGCGAGCCTGATGTCCTTCCGCGGGGTGACCACATCACCCGGCACGTCCACGAGCCCCATTGTCATGTATGTGGACGGCGTGCCGGTGGATACGTACTTCAATCTGGATGCGCCTCTCATGAATGTGGAGCGCGTGGAAGTTCTGCGCGGCCCCCAGAGCGCCATCTACGGCAAAAACGCCATGGGCGGCGTCATCAACGTCATTTCCCGCAAGCCAGGCAATGAATGGCACGGCGGGATCCAGACCGAATACGGTTCTTACAACACCTTCAAGGCCGGCGGCACCGTCAGCGGCCCCATTATCGAAGACAAGCTCTTCTTTTCGGTTTCAGGCCAGCACAACACCACCAACGGCTTCATGGAGCACGACGACACGTCCGACGGCAACAGGGAACGCACGGAACGGGTCAAGGGGCAACTGCGCTTTACTCCCACCAAGGACACGGAATTTAACTTCTACATAAACTACACCGCACGCCGCGACGGGTATTCCAATGCCATATGGGGCGAGAGCCCCACGCTGGATTCCCCGCTCAATGACGGCGACTATCTCAACACTGACATTCTCAATATGGCTCTTACGGCAACGGTGAATTTTGAGCCTCTTATTCTGGAATCCATCACGACCTTCCGCAGCGAGTTTCTGGACTACGCCTGCGACATGGCGTTTGTGTATAATCCATTGATGTTGAATCCTCTGGGAGCCAGCGCAGAAAATTTTGATACCGGGCGCAAGAACGAGCGCAAGGAATTCACGCAGGAGTTGCGCATCAAATCCCCGGACAGCGCTGACGGCGTAACCTGGCTGGCCGGCGTGTTTGGCGGCTATACAGATATGCACATCCGCAGCGTGTACAGCGACGCCAAGGTTAAAGACTATCCCACTGGCATACCGGGCTTCACCACCACGGCCACCACGTATCAAAATCAGCCCAGTCACGAATACACACAGGACTATGCCGCCTTTGGCGAACTGAGTGTCCCTCTGATCTCCAAACTGCGGGCCACGGGCGCGTTACGCGGCCAGTATACGCACAAAAAGATCAACATTCGCAATGATTCCACCATGAGCCTTCCAGATTTCGGGTTCACGCAACAGCTGGCAAAAGTTGATAAAACGCATGACGATTCGTGGATGGAACTGCTGCCCAAGTTTAATCTCAGCTATCAGTTTACTGACGATTTCATGATGTACGCGGGGGTTAACCGCAGTTTTATTCCGGGCGGCTTCAATAATGTAAGCAGTACCGGCTTCAACATGAAATACGATTCTCAGACCGCCTGGAACTATGAACTCGGCACAAAGACAGAATGGTTTGACAAAAAACTTCAGCTTAACGCGGCTCTTTTTTATTCAACTTTCGATAACCTTCAAATCTTCAAGTACGATGCTGGATCGGGCCAGTACCTGAGCAGCAACGCCGGTTCCGCCAGAAGTTACGGTTTCGAAGTTGACGCTCTGGCCCACCTTTTGCCTGGTTTGGATGCCGAGGCCAGCTTCGGTTACACCAACGCAAAATTTGACGAATTTACCCAGAAGGACAGGGACTATTCGGGCAACAAGGTTCCCTACACGCCCGATTACACGGCCTTGTTTGCCCTTCAGTACCGTCACGAAACAGGCATCTTTGCCCGCGGTGAAGTGCAGCAGATAGGCGCTCTCTACTGGAGTGAAGACAACAAAGAACAGCGTGGCGACATCACCCTGCTCAATGCCCGCATCGGTTACGAATATGAAGGCTTTGGCGTGTATCTTTACGGCAATAACCTTACCAACCGAAATTACCTTTCCTACTACACGCCCGCTTCCAACATCGGCATGATGGCCCGCCCCCGTGAAATAGGCGTGCAGGCGCAGTACACCTTCTGATCTGGTTTACTGGAATCTGTCCCCGCCCGCCCGGGTTCTCCGCGGCGGGCGGAAATTTACCCACCCCACAGAGTGACCGCATCTCATGGAAAATACAACAAAACTGATCCGCCTTTCCTCCCGTTCCCGGCTTATGCTTGGCGGAGCCATTTTCTTTGGCGCTCTGGACGCCCTGCTTATTCCCGTCCCTTTCCTGATGGCCTGGCTGATCATGGAACAACTCATGGGCCACGCCGTTCAGGGCAACATCACCACGTTCTTCTGCTATGCGGCGCTGGCCGTTTTTGCCCGTTGGGCCTTTCAGCTCTCCTCCATAGCCCTTTCACACTTCGCGGCCCTGCATGTTTCCACAAACCTGCGCCACAGGCTGTTGACGCATCTGGGCGATTTGCCGCTCCACTGGCATTCCGGGCAGTCCACGGGCGGACTGAAAAAAGTGTTCACAACCGATGTCGGCCAGATCGACGGCTTCATCGCCCATCACATCCCCGACGCCATATCGGCTCTGGTGCTCCCCCTGACGGCGCTTTCCTGCCTGACCTGGATCAACTGGAAACTGGGACTTCTGCTGATTCCGCTCTTTGTGTTGTGCCTGGCGCTTCAGGCGGGCAGCTATGCCGCCATGGGCAAAAACAATATCTGGAAAACCTATAACGAGGCGCTGGAAAATCTCAATGCGGCAGTGGTGGAATTTGTGCGGGGCATGCCCGTGATCAAACTCTTCAACCGGGGCGTGGACTCCTTTGCCAAAATGCGCGAGGCAGTGGAGGCGTTCAGGGAAATCCAGGTGCTGGGCTACAAGGTTTTCGCGCCGCGCTGGGCCATGTTTTCATCGCTGACGGTCATGCCCTTCACCGTGGCGGCCATCGGCGGCGGCATCCTTTACATCACAGGGCATGCCTCCCTGGCGGATGTAACTCTTTTCCTCATGCTCGGCGGCATTTCGCTTTCCCCGCTCACCAAACTGAGCCGCCTGGCGGCCATTGCGGCAGAGGCCGGACAAAGCGTGGCGCGCATACGCGCCGTGTTCGCGGCTCCCGTTGAAAAGCGCGGCACGCTTTCCGCAGGTGCGGCAGGCGCCGCGCGCATAGAAGCGGATAGCCTCTGCGTCCGTTTTGGCGACAAAACCATCCTCCACAATGTCAGCTTCACCGCCGAGCCCGGAACCACAACAGCGGTAGTGGGCGCGAGCGGCTCAGGCAAAAGCACCCTGGCAGCCGTACTGGCGGGCATGGAAGAAATTTCGGTGGGCAGCGTGCGCATAGGCGGTCATGCCCTGGCGGAATTCCCCTCCCCGGAACTGGCGCGTCTTGTTGCTCCTGTATTTCAGGCTCCCCATATCTTTACCGCCACTGTGAGCGAAAACATCGCTCTGGGCATGCCCGCCGCCACGCCTGAAGCCATCACGGCCGCTGCCGCTGCGGCCCGCTGCGACGAGTTCATCAAAGCTCTTCCCAACGGATACGGCACGCGCATTGGCGACGGTGGGGAAACCCACCTCAGCGGCGGCCAGAAACAGCGTATCGCCCTTGCCAGAATGGCCTTGCGCCACCCCCCCATCGTGATTCTGGATGAGGCCACAGCCTATGCCGATGCGGAAAGCGAAGCGGAAATCCAGGCAGCCCTGTCCACCCTGCTGCGCGGGTGTACGGTCGTGGCTGTGGCGCACCGCCTGCACACCATCGCCGGAGCGGATCAGATTCTCGTCATGGACAAGGGAACCATCGCCGAGCGCGGTACACATGAAAGCCTGCTGGCCTGTGACGGCATGTATGCCGCCATGTGGAACGCCCACCACAAGGCCCGTTCGTGGAGCATTGCATCCGGAAAGAAGGACGATCAGAGATGCTGAACATACTTTCAACCCTCGCTGGCGGGCTCGGCTCACTCAAACGGGCGTGCACGCTCAATATGGCCCTCATGGGCGCGCAACAGGCCTCATATGTCGTGGCGTTCTTTCTTCTCCAGACGCTTATGCCTGACGACGGGGGCGGAGCCCTGTCCCGGACCGTCTGGATAGGTCTGCTGGCAGGCCTGGCCGTGGCCTACTGTGTTCTCAACCTGCGCTATCTGCTGGCCGCCTTTACGGGCGCTTACGCCATCAGTTCATCACTGCGCCTGCGCCTATGCACTCACCTGCGGGGGCTTTCCCTGGCTTTTTTCAAGGCGCGCGACACAGGCGAGCTTTCCGCTTCGGTCATCGACGACATAAAAAGCATGGAAACCGTCTTCGGCATGTATCTGTTCGATCTCATTGCCTGCCTGGCGTTTCCGCTGCTTCTCGGCCTTATCATGCTGTTTTTCAGCTGGCAGATCACCGGGGTGCTCCTGCTCTCGGTCATATGCGCCCTGCCCCTGATGCTGCTGGCCTGCCGTGTGACGGCGAGCCAGGGGCACGCTTACCTGAAATCCCGTGATGACGCTTTTGCCTCATTGATGGACTATGTCGGCGGCATACGCGAGCTCAAGGCTGCCGACCTGACCGGCCTGCGCTACACGCCCCTGTACGACAGATGGAAGCAGTACCAGCGGCTGAGCATGAAAATGGAAGGCCAGTACGGCGCCCTTTCCATGGCTTATTCCAGCACCCTCGACCTGGGCTTTCTGGCTACCATGCTGGCCGGGCTTCACCTTGTGGGTTCCGGCGCGGCGAGCATTCCGGCCTTCATGTTCTTTCTGGTGGCAGGCTGCCGCTTTGTGGAACCCATGCAGCAGCTCGGCGTGGTTCTGCCGGAATTGCGGCACGGCATCAGCGCAGCCCAGCGCCTGTACGGCATCATGCAGACGCAGCCCCTGCCCGTGCATGGACACGAATCAGCCAAGGGACATGCCGTGGAATTTGAGAACGTTTCTTTCGACTACGGAAACGGCAGGGTCATCCATAAGGTCTCTTTTTCCATGCCGGAAGGCAGCGTGACCGCCCTGGTGGGCCATTCCGGCAGCGGCAAAAGCACCCTGGCCCATCTTCTGCTGCGGTTCTGGGATGTTGAGGAAGGCAGAATCACCCTTGGCGGCGCGAACATCCGTGCCGTGAAGCCGGAAGAGCTTTACGCCCACTTCAGCGTCGTCTTTCAGGACGTGTACCTTTTTGACGACACGGTATGCAGCAACATCCGCATGGCGCGGCCCGAGGCCGCTTTTGAAGAGGTGGTGGAGGCCGCCCGCAAGGCGCGCTGCCACGATTTTATCGAGCAACTTGAACATGGGTATGACACGCGCATCGGCGAAGGCGGCGCGCTGCTTTCCGGCGGTGAGAAACAGCGCATCTCCATTGCGCGGGCCATCCTCAAAAACGCCCCTGTCGTCATTCTGGATGAGGCCACGGCCTCGCTGGACCCGGAAAACGAACTGCACATTCAGGAGGGACTGAATTCCCTGCTGGCAGGGAAAACCTTGCTGGTCATCGCCCACCGCCTTGAAACCATACGCAATGCCGACGCCATTCTGGTGCTGGAGCAGGGTCGGATATGCGAAAGTGGAACACATGCGGCCCTGCTGGATCTGAAAGACGGCGTCTATGCCCGTCTATGGCGTCATCAGAACACGCTTAAAACATGGCAACTGCCGTCAGGCGGGGACAGCTCGCCCGGCACGGCCGGCCTGACCATATGAAAGGACTGTCAATGAGCAAGGGCCTTGCATCAATGCGCGCGGCACTGATAGCCGCTAAGCAGCGTGTACGGCGGCGTCCGAAAACAGCAGTTGCGGCAGCGCTGGCGCTGCTTGTTCTGTGCGTTCTGCTGCTCCCCGAAGCTGCGCCCCGACCTCAGGTGCGTGGTACGGGCATGGTCGGCAAGGGGACGCTGCGCAAGGAGTTTTCCGTAACAGGGATAATAAAGCCCGAAGAAGGCGCGGAAGTTAAAACAGGAAGCCGTTTTACAGGGGTCATCCAGACGCTGAACGTCAAACTGGGAGATCCGGTAACAAAAGGACAGATCATCGCAGAACTGGACGCCCGCGAACAAAAGGCCGAATGCCTCAAACTTGAGGCCACGTTGCGCAAACTCCGGGCCGAACTGGAAATCGCCGAGCAGACCTACCCTCTGCAAATAATGGAAACAGAAGCTCTTATGGCTTCGGCCAAGGCCGAAAGGGATTATACGCAACGCAATCTCAAGCGTATGTCCTCGCTGGCCAAAGTATCGGGAGTTTCGCAGAACGATGCGGAAAAAGCCCGTCAGGCGGCTGAGATGGCGACGGCGCTTTTCGCGCAGCACCAGACCGCCCGGCGGCGGCTGGAAGCGGAATACGGCCTTCGCACGGCCTATCTGAAAGAAGCCATAGCCGAATCCGAGGCGGAGCTTGTTTCCGCCGACGCCAGACTTTCGTACGCGACCATCATAAGCCCAATGGACGGCGTTGTCAGCGAGATTACCGCTCAGGAAGGGGAAACCCTGGTTGCCGGGTTTCAGGTAGCCTACCTTGTGACGGTGCTTGACCCCCGCCGTATGGAATTGCGCATGTTTGTCGACGAAAACGATATAGGCCAGGTCGGCGTGGGCTCGCGCGTGACGTTTACCGTCGAGGCCTTTCCCGACAAGACCTTCGGGGGAGTGGTGGACCTGATCCATCCAGGCCCGGAAATCCGCAACAACATTGTTTACTACCGCGCCCTCGTTCGCCTCGCGCCCGAGACAGCTTTGCAGCTGCGGCCTGAAATGACCGCGCGGTGCAACATTCTTGTCGCTGAAAAAGACGATGCTCTTCTTGTTCCCAATACGGCCTTCAAATGGCTGGGGGACAAAAGGGTTGTATTTGTGGTCGACGGCGACAGCGTGCGGCCTGTCACTGTACGCACGGGCCTTGCCGGGCTCAGCAATACCGAAGTCGTCGAAGGGCTGGCCCAAGGGCAGACAGTGGCTACAAGCCTTGACCTGCCGACGCCGCTGCCCAAGGAGTGGCTGCAATGAGCGCGGCGGCGACAGCGCCGCCCGGCGCGGAGCATATGCCCGTCAGGCTTGAGCATGTGAGCAAGACCTTTGCGCGGGACGGGCTTGAAACCAGAGTGCTGCATGACATCAGCCTCGAAGTCCCGCCTGGCGATTTTATCGCCCTTACCGGCAGCTCCGGTTCCGGAAAGTCCACCCTGCTGTATATCATCGGTCTTCTGGAACAGGCCACGGGCGGTTCTTACCTTCTGATGGGGCATGACGCCACGGCCCTGGACGACACGGCGGCCAGCGCCTTTCGCAACAGCCTGTTCGGTTTCGTTTTTCAGAGTTTTTTTCTCATTCCCTACGCAAGCGCCCTGGACAACGTGCTGCTGCCCGGCGTTTACAGCGATAAACCGGGAAACGAGCTGCGCCGGAGGGCTGAACTGCTGCTGGAACAGGTTGGGCTTGCGGACAGGATGCACCATATGCCGGGGCAGCTCTCCGGGGGGCAGCAGCAACGCGTGGCCCTGGCAAGAGCCTTGCTTAACAGTCCCGCCATCCTCCTTGCCGACGAGCCCACAGGACAGCTCGACACAGCCACCAGCCGCGCCATTCTGGATCTGCTGGGGAACATCAACGCCTCGGGCACAACCATCATCATGGTAACCCACAGCAGGGAAACTGCCGCCGCGGCCACACGCCGCATCGCCATGCGCGACGGCAGAATCTTCCCGCATCACACGGCATGAACCTGCGCCAGACATACCGCATATTCAGGCAGGCAGGCCTTTCCATAAGAGCCTGCTGGGCCAGCAGCCTGTTCATCGCCGGGGCCATCAGCCTGGGCATAGCCGCACTGACCGTAATTCTGGCGTCAATAGAAGGCGCGGAGCGCAAGGCCGAGGAACTGGCCGTCAAATTCGGCCCCACGGCCATCAACATTATTGGCGGCAACCTTGTCGAGCAGGCCATGAACCAGCGCCCTATGACCCTCACCTGGGAGGACGCGCGCCGTATCGGCGAAATCATGCCCGGCGTCGCGCGCGTTGCCCCCCTGCTGCTGAAAAGCAATGTGGCCATACAGGGAGGCGGGCTGCGCCACACTGTGGACACGCTTGCCGGATCGGGCGCGTGGCACGGCCTTTCGTGGGGCTGGTATCTTGCAGAAGGCAGGGATTTTACCGAGGACGATCTGCAGCATGCCGAAAATGTATGCTTTCTCGGCGCGGCCACAGCCGAGAGACTCTTCGGCGGGCAAAGTCCGCTTGGGCGCATGGTGGTTGCCGAAGGCGTGCCTCTGACGGTAATCGGCGTATTGTCGCGACAGGGGCTCGTTTCAGGCGATGTGGAGTTTGACGACAGAGTTACCGTGCCCATCACCACAATGATCCGCCGGTTCAACCTTTCGCGCCAGTACCTGACGCAGCTGCGCGTGGCGTTTCCTGAAACCAGCGGCCCGGCAGCCATGGCCTCATACCGGGAACAGATGGGCTCCCTGCTGCGGCGCCTGCACAACCTGCCGCCCGGCGCCCCTGATGATTTTCTGCTGGTAACCATGCAGGACATCATGCAGTTCGTTGATGTGGTCAAGGGCAGCATTGTGATTTTTCTCGGCCTGGTAGCTGTTGTCACTATGGTTGTCGGCGGATTTACCCAGGCCAACCTGTTCTACCTTGCCGTATCGGACAGAAGCGAGGAAATCGGCCTCAGAAAAGCCCTGGGGGCTTCGCACCAAGCCATATTCCGACAATTTCTGCTGGAAGCGTTGCTGCTGAGTTGTGGCGGGGCGCTGCTGGGACTCGGGCTGGGGGCTGCTTTTGGCGGGCTGCTCAGCCGCTTCGGCCTGCTGCACATCCGCCTTTCACCCTTTGTCTTTACGGCGGGCGTGCTTGTGGCCTGCGCCATCGGCTGCATCTTCGGCGTCCGCCCGGCCAGGGTCGCTGCCGGGCTGCCGCCGGTAACGGCCCTCAAGGGAAACGTATGATCCCTGACGCAATACGTTCAACTCACGTGCGGCAAGGCATGAAGAACTATGCCCGACTGCGCCGGAGCGTCCTTGCCATACGCATGATCTGGTCCGTGCTGATGCGGCACAAACTGCGCACCACGCTGGCCACCTTGGGCGTGTTTATGGGGGCCATGCTGCTCACCTGCATCCTGCATGTGCTTGAGTCCGTTCACCTGAAGCTGAAAAATGAAGCAGAAGGGCTTGGAGCCAACCTTGTGACTGTCGCCGCCGGCCCTGTGGACTTTGTTCGCCTCGTGAATGAAGCCGAAGAGACTTCCGAATCCTCGAAAGCCGCTCCGGGCGGGAACCAAACCAGCATATCAGAAAACGCAAAAACCACAGAGCGGCAAAGCGCCTCTTCGCCGCCACCCAAGGCCGCCACACTGACCGAAGCAGACATCACGGCTCTGGTGGAAGGACTCCCTCAGGTTGTCCAGGGCGTTCCCTTCATACTTGCCAGCGGCCAGGCGGGCAGCGGACTGCGGCGCAGCAGCTGCCAGATGCTGGGCACCACGAGCGCCTTCCCGGAACTGCGCCGCTTCAGGCCAGAACATGGACGTTTTTTCAGCGATGACGAGGCCCTTGAGGGCGCGCGGGTCTGCCTGCTCGGCAACTCCCTGGCAAAATGGCTTTTCTCCAGCCCGGAAGCGGCATTGGGGGAGACAGTTCGCGTGGAAAAAAGCCGCCTGCGTGTCATAGGCGTTATGGAGGAAAAAGGAATGGACCCCAGTGGGCTGCGCATGGACGAACTGCTTATCCTTCCCATAGCGTCCTACATAAGAAGTACGGGCAGACAGGAGCATATTTCCGGGGCATGGCTGGCGCTTCGAGACAGGAACGATCTTGAATCCCTGAAAAATTCCATCGACACACTGCTGCGGGAGCGCCATCGCCTGCCGCCCGGCAAGAACGATTTCACGCTGACAATGGGTGATCAGGTTGACGAACTTGTGGGCAACGCCCTGCGGCTTGTCCGCACGCTGGGGATCATCGGTTCCGGCCTGTCTTTCGCTATCGGCACGCTGGGTATTCTGTCCATCATGACCCTGCTTGTCCGGTCGCGCAGACTGGAAATAGGCATACGTCGCGTGGCGGGTGCGACCCGGCGGCAGATATTGCTTCAGTTTATGGGCGAGGCCGCGTTCATGAGCGCGGCCGGAGGCTTTCTGGGCGTTTGTTCGGCCCTGGCATTCTGCCTGTTTTTGGCTGCATCGGGGGCGCTTCCACCCTATTTCAGCCTGCCCATCTCACTGGGAGTATTCGCGCTTTCGACCTGCTGTGGCATTCTGGCGGGGACCTATCCGGCGTGGAAGGCCGCCCGCACCAACGTGTTACAGGCACTGAGGGCAGACTGAAACCGTAGCAGCATCCACGTCGCACGTATCCCGCACTATCATCGCGCAAAGCAATGTTCCTGTGCGCACTGTGGCGGAAATCCGGTTTCGTGGCGCCTCGCAGCATTGTTTTCGTGGCGGCATTCCGTCGCCATTCCAGTTCCGAAGTGCCGTGCGGCGCGAAGGAACAGGAATCACCGCGGCCACGCGCCGTCCAATATTTTCCGAGGAGCATATGCCGACATCTAAAAGCAGGTTTGAACGCATTGAATCTCTTTTTTCAGGCCTTATGGCAGATGAAGCGGAACCTCGCGCCTCTGCAAGCGTCACGAAAGGCCCAAACATCAGGCACGTCATGCCTCTTACTTCCGCCGCACTGGCCCGGAACTGGGACGTCCTTAAAAAATGCACGTCTCTTGATGCGGACGACCAGCAGTGCCTCGCGGATGACGAAACCTGCCGCCGTATCAAAGTCTATTCAAAAAACATCGAAAACTGCGTGGGGACACTGAAAATACCTGTGGGAGTGGCTGGCCCCCTGCGCATCCACGGCCTGTTCGCCAGGGGCGATTTCTATATTCCTCTGGCCACCACGGAAGCCGCCCTTGTGGCGTCATATCACAGGGGTTCCCGCCTGATCACTGCCGCCGGAGGTTGCTCGACGCTGATACATGATTCGGCGGTGTCCCGGTCTCCGGGCTTTATTTTCCGTAATATGCAGGAAGCCCGCTCGTTCGCCCAGTGGGCCGTAAAGCACTTTGAAACATTTTGCGCCGAAGCGGCCAGAACAACGCGCCACGGCAAGCTTGTGGACATGCGGGTCACCTTTGAAGGCAACCATGTTTACATAAATCTGGATTTTTACACGGGCGAGGCCGCCGGACAGAACATGGTCACCATCGCCGCGGCGGCAGTGGTGGGCTGGATACGTAAACATTCTCCCGTCAAACCTGTACGGAGCTATGTTGAAGCCAACCTGTCCGGCGACAAAAAGGCTACATGGCTTTCCCTGCTGTCTGTACGGGGCAAGAAGGTCACTGTGGAAGCATCCCTGCCCGATGCGCTGGTGAGGCGCTATTTGCATGTTTCCGCAAAAGATATGCAACAGGTCTGGATGATGACTGCAATGGGCGGAATCATGAGCGGCGCTATGGGCATTCAGGCCCATTTTTCCAACGGGCTGGCGGCCCTGTATCTGGCTACGGGACAGGACGCCGCCTGCGTTTCCGAATCCAGCGTCGGCGTCACGAGAATGGAAGTGGAGGACAACGGCAACCTGTACGTGACGCTCACCCTGCCCAACATCATTGTGGGAACCGTGGGCGGCGGCACCAAACTGCCTTCGCAGGCCGTGGGGTTGAAGATGCTTCAGCTTGCCGGCAGGGGCCAGTCCTTTGCGCTGGCAGAGGTTTGCGCCGCCACGTGCCTTGCCGGCGAACTGTCGCTTCTCGCCGCAGTGGCTTCCGACCATTTCGCGGCAGCTCACGAACGCCTGGCCCGTTGAAAGGCTGCCGCCTGATGTGGAAACAGGCATCTCCCTACCGAGGTGCGCACAGTGGGAGATGCCTGTAAACGCCAGCAAATGCGGCTAGCAACATCCAGGACATGCAGAATAAAAACAGCCTACCCTGGCATGCTGAGACGGGTAATAATGTCTTTCTGCCTGAGAATAAATTTGCCGGGCGTGCAGCCATAGTGCTTGCGGAACGCCGTGATGAAATGGCTCACATTGGTATAACCCGCCTCCCATGCGCACTGGCTGACGTTGGATTCGCCATCCAGAAAACGCTTGTAGGCATGATTGACGCGACAAAACTGCACGTACCCGCTGACGGTCATACCGAAAAGCTGCTTGAATCCCTTTTTCAGCTTGTATTCATTGAGGATGAACATTTTGCTCAATTCCTGCAATGACGGCGGGTGTTCAAAAGAGCTCTCAAGCCGGTGCTTAACAAGGGTCAGCTGCGCCATATCCTGCTGGCTGAGAAGCATCGGCGCTGCCGCACCAGACAGCTTTTGCAGAGATTCAAGCGCAAGGGCAAGAAATTCAAGGCATGCTCCCCGCCTGTACATGTCTTTTGCCTGCCCTTTGACAGGCGGCAGGATCAGCCGCCTGCCTGCCTCCAGCAACAGCAGCGGAGCCGTCACCACCTGAATGTGCAGCTTCTTGCGGTCAGACGTTCTGAGCAGCCAGGGCTGCGCCGGATTTTTGCCGTACAGGCGCTCCAGCGTCTCAAAGCTTATGCAGATGTTGACCATCGAGAGTTCGCCCCGCTGAAAGACGGACTCTCCCCGCACAGTAGAATAGTGATATACCGCGAGCTGATTTTGCCCTTGGGCGACCACATCCGGTGGGTCCGATTCGATGTATGTCGTGACCAGACCGGCAAGGCACAATGAAAAAACAAGGAGACGCGCCTGGCTTGAAGGTATCTCCGTGGCGAACCGTACCCGTAATTCATTTTTTAAAATGTTGTGTGGCAATACCTCAAGAAAAACGTCCGGAAATGGCTGGCTTCTTTCGGAAACAACGCCAGCTGCGCCATCTTTGTCCCGGCTGTAGGTCAGGCCTTTTTCCCGGGGAAAGTACTTGGAAACCTGTTCCGTGCACATATTCATGACATCACCCCCAACTTGTCCCTTATGGCACCCTTTTCAGTGTCTACATACGCAGCTGATACCATTAGTTACGGATTTTGTAAAAATTGAATTTCAATTTCATATAATTCCTGATAATTATCAATTTTTCAAGTATATTAGTGAGCAGAATATAAAATAGTTCTTATGTGCCTGCTTACGCTCAGAACACCACACGGCAGACACAGGATCTGATCCGTCTATCCTGGCAGTCGCTTCTGCGGAGGAAAAAGGCGAACCGCCGAGTACTGTTCTCCGTAACCGTAACCAAGGGCCGTCGTGAATGCCGGGAGGCAAAAAGCAGCCCTGCCAAAGAAAGTTCAAACCATACCGCACTGGCGAAGCTTCAACCGAAGCGCCATTTCATTTTACCGCCGTGGCATGAGGATTGGCGACGCTCAATGATACTTGAGCACAATGAATCATATTCAAGACTCTTCAACCCTGCTCATCCATTGTCGTACAAGGCAGACGCCTCATGCCAAAAGCGCGCGCCTGCGGCCATTGACACCATACCCCCATACGGTATTGTGATCAAAAAAATGAAGGTGGAAGCATGAGCGACTGTATGGATGTCGAGGCTGTTGCCAAACGGCTGCGGCGTATTGAGGGCCAGATCAAAGGCATTATAAAAATGGTCGAGCATGGCAGGCCTTGTGAGGACGTTCTTATTCAGATCGGCGCGGCCAAGTCTGCCCTGCACAAAGCAGGACAGGTGGTTCTTGAGGGCCATATGCAGCATTGCGTCCTGGATGGCGTCAAGAACGGAAATGAAGCCGAGGTCCTGAAACGGCTGACATCGGCCATTGAGCAGTTTTCCAGAATTGTTTGACTTTATAATATATGCGGCGCCGCCGCATATATTTTTTGCAACAGTTCATATACCTAATAGGGGTATATAGTATATAAAACAGCCACCTTTTATACCGCAAAAAGGAAGCGCTCTTCATGAAAACGCTCTTCAACTGCCTGTCCGGAACACGCATGACCCTGCTGGGAGGAGCATTTCTGGCCGCCAGTCTGGTGATCCTGTTGGGGAATATTTCTGTGCCGCTGGATCCGGCCTGGGTTACGGTTTTTATTTGCGGCTTTCCCTTGGTTTATCTCGCCCTGACCCGCGTCTTTTTTGAGCGCCGTATCACATCCGCCCTGCTTATCTCCATAGCCATGTTCGCGTGCATATATATTGGGGAATTGTTCGCCGCCGGCGAGGTAGCGTTCATTATGGCTGTCGGCGCCATTCTGGAAGAAAGAACCGTAGAAAAGGCCAAAAAAGGGATAAAGGAATTAATCAGTCTCGTGCCTTTGCAGGGCCGCAGGCTTACGTGCCACGGCGAAACCATAAATGAGGAAATGATCGCTGTTGAAAGTATTCGTTGCGGCGACCTGCTGCGGATTTTGCCGGGTGAAACCATCCCTGTGGACGGAACTATCCGCAGGGGCAACACATCCATAGACCAGTCAGCCATGACCGGTGAATTTCTGCCAGTGGACAAAGCCGTGGGGGAAGACGTCTTCAGCGGTACAATCAACCGTTTCGGGACGATTGATATTGAAGCTGCCAGGATTGGCGAGGATTCTTCTCTACAAAAACTTGTCAGCATGGTGCAGGAAGCGGAAAACAGTAAAGCGCCCATGCAGCGCATTGTGGACAAGTGGGCCGCATGGCTTGTTCCCATAGCAATGATAATTGCCATGGGCGCATACGCCATCACAAACGATATCGTGCGGGCTGTTACCGTTCTTGTGGTATTCTGCCCCTGCGCTCTGGCGCTGGCGACTCCCACGTCCATCATGGCTGCCATTGGTCAGGCCACCAGGCAGGGCGTTTTGATTAAATCCGGTGAAGCCTTGGAGAATATGGGCAAGGTTGACCGCATAGCTTTTGACAAAACCGGAACACTCACCCACGGCACGCTGGTTGTCAGCGACATCATCTCCTTCCTGCCTGAAAAAACGCCTCACGACCTGATGCAACTTGCCGCTTCGGTGGAAGCTCTGTCAGAACACCCGCTTGGCAAGGCTATGGTGGCTCATGCCAGAGAAAAGAATATTTCTCTGGCAAAGGCAGACGGCTCCATCATGACCCCCGGCAAGGGGATCAGCGCCACTGTCGGCGGCGTCAGCGCGCTTATGGGGAACATCGGCTACTTGCAGGACAATGCTGTAGATGTGGATAAAAGCGCTGCCGCCACTCTGGAAAACCTGCGCAAGCAGGGCAAGGCAGTGATTTTAGTCGCCCTTGATGGCGTCTGCGCCGGTGCAGTGGCATTTTCGGACACATTACGGACCAACGCGCAAGATATGGTGAAAAAACTACATGATATGGGAACAGGCCTTGTGCTTCTGACTGGCGACCATGCCCAAACGGCCAGCTACTTTTCCGAACGGGCCGGCATTGACCTTGTTTACTCCGAACTGCTTCCGGCGCAGAAGGTTGAACACATCAGAACATTGCAGCAACAAGGCCATGTTGTGTGCATGATAGGTGATGGCGTGAATGACGCCCCGGCGTTAAAAACCGCTGATGTTGGCGTGGCGATGGGTTCTATGGGCAGCGATATTGCCATCGACGCGGCCGATATGGCGCTGATGGGCGACGACATTACAAAAATTCCCTACCTTAAGCGCCTTTCCGATGCCACGGTCAATACCATCAAATTCAACATCACTCTGTCGATGGCAATCAACCTTGTCGCCATCAGCATGTCGGTCATGGGCTTGCTCAATCCCATAACGGGGGCCCTCGTACACAACGCCGGCTCCGTTCTGGTTGTGCTCAATGCCGCCCGTCTGTACGAACGAAAGCTGATGCCCACCGCTATGTAGCTGCATCAGTAGCTAATCTGACCCCATACAGCCGCAACCCGGAGCGGATAGAGCAATAACCGATACGGCTCAATAATCTTGACGGAAAGGCATTAACAAACTAAAATAGAATTTAAATTTCTATTTCATCATTGTCAGATTAGGCCATGTTCCCGCGTGCAGTTTACACATTAAAAATAAGTCTGTTACCCGATGTGTAGACTTCACGCGCGCGCATGAACAGTTCGAACTGGGTTAACTCAGTAAGCTCTCCAGCTTAATCTGACAGCGCTGTTTCCATTTTAAAATTCGAGAAAGGGGAAGAAGAGTGAATTCTATGATTGAGGCCGTATTGCAGGCCACACTTATTTCAAAGTGCGTGTTGG
This sequence comes from Desulfovibrio sp. MES5, assembly GCF_002237645.1. Taxonomy (GTDB): domain Bacteria; phylum Desulfobacterota; class Desulfovibrionia; order Desulfovibrionales; family Desulfovibrionaceae; genus Desulfovibrio. Next base: position 1,942 of record NZ_MJUZ01000003.1, on the reverse strand, counting down.
TGCTGCTGCTGTTTATGTCTGTAGCCAGCTGGGCGTATATGTGCGGCAAATGGTTCACGCTGCGCGCAGCACAGAACCGTACCAAAAACGGACTTGTGGCCTTTGACGATGCTGCGGATCTGAGCCAGGCACTGCCCGCGATGGAGGCTGACAGGCAGTCCCCCCTGTACGGCATCACCCGCCGTGCCGTACGTGAGTATAACCGCCTTACACGCACGGGCGATACTGATCGCCTGCTTAATGACAACGTACGCCGCGCGCTGCATTTTGCCATTGCAGAAGAAGTCGCACGGCTCAAATCCTCACTGGCTCTGTTGGCCACCGCCGCCAATACGGCTCCATTCATCGGCCTGTTTGGCACAGTGTGGGGAATCATGCATTCCTTTACGGCCATAGCCCAGATGAAGAGCGTTTCGCTGGCGACAGTGGCCCCCGGTATCGCCGAGGCGCTTATTGCCACGGCGGTCGGCCTGTTTGTGGCCATACCTGCTGTGTGCGGCTACAACGTGTTCAGGGCAAAGCTGGCTTACATTGAGGGTGTGTGCATCAACTACGCCGGGCAATTGCTCAATCGGCTGCAGCACGAAGCGCCGGGATACAGCAAGGGCATCAGCTTTGCCGAGGAGCGCTGATCATGGCCGCATCCACAGACGATGATTTTGTCGCCGACATCAACGTGACCCCCTTCGTGGACGTCATGCTGGTGCTGCTGATCATCTTTATGGTCACGGCCCCGATGATGACCGAAGGGCTTGATGTGGCCCTGCCCAAGGTGGATACTTCAGAGGTTTTGCCCACTGAGGATGATCACATCATCCTGACCATCAAGTCCAACGGGGCTCTGTACCTTGACGAGTATGAAACTGGGCTGGCCGACCTGCCCGAAGTGCTTACCGCACGTGTGAAGAACGCCGGACGTCAGCTTTTTGTGCGCGCAGACAAAGACGTGCCGTACGGCATGGTCATGCACGTTATGGATCGCGTGCGCGGTGCGGGCGTCAGCGACGTGGGCCTTGTGACCACATCCCTGCCCGACGACGCCTCCGGCGCGGAAACCGGGGGGGCAGCGACTCCCGGCAGCAAGAAGGACAATCTGCAATGAAGGTGGGCGCTCGTGGCATGACCCTGTTCTTTTCCCTGAGCATGCATTTTCTGCTGCTGGGCGGCTTTGTGTTTCTTGCCAGGGAAGCTCCAAACAACGCGGAAAGAGTGTACCGTGTGGCCCTGGCCGAGTTTGCCCCGGCCCCCGCTCTGACGCCTCCCCCCCCAACAGCGGTTGAGCCGCCAGCACCGCCCCCGCCGCCGGAACCCCAAAAGTCGGAAGTTCAGCCCCAAAAGCTGGAAACACCAAAGCCGGATGTGAAAAAGATCAGCCCCAAAAAGAGCGACAAGCCCGTGCCCAAGGAGCAGGCAGCCACTCCGCCCCCGCCGCCATCTGTTCCCGCTGGCCCCCAGCCGCGTACAGTAGGTGGATTCAGCGCCTATGAGAGTGATACGCTGGATCAACGCCCGAGCATTACCCGGCGCGTTGAGCCTGAATACCCCACCAAGGCCCGGCGCATGAACGTGCAGGGGTCCGTCAAGGTGCGCCTTGTGGTGGATTCTTCCGGCCAGCCCCGTAACTGCGAAGTTATCAGCGCGACGCCGGACGGCTATTTTGAAGAGGCCGCCCTCACTGCCGCAAGAAACATGCGTTTTGCCCCCGGAAAACTCAAAGGGCAACCGGTAAACACGTTGGTGGTGCTGCCCTTCGCTTTTCGGCTGAGATAGAGCTTTTTTTCAACATTCGCTTTGGATGTTCAAAAAATATCTGTGCTAGGTTGTGTCTACACGAGTTTTTGGTTATAAGAGAGCACCATATGCGGAGGGTGCTTTCATGAAAAACGTACAGCGGCGACACGACTTATCCGATGAAGCTTGGGCTCTCCTGGAACCCCACCTG
>NZ_MJUZ01000002.1 GCF_002237645.1 Desulfovibrio sp. MES5 | reverse complement strand
CCTTGATACCGGTAGAAGGTATCTCTGGAAAAGCCCATGATGCGGCAGGCTCTGGAGACATTGCCGAGTTCGGCGGCAAGGTTGAGAAGTCCGGTCTTGTGTTTGATGACGTTTTGATTGAAACTTTCCATGGGGAAACTCCGTGGGCGCTGTGCCCGGTTGATGGTACGTTTACACTTCCATCAAAACGGAGTTCCCCTCGCTTTTCAAGGGACAACTGTCAGATCAAATCGCGACTACTTCATCTAACGCCTCAGACGAAATTGCCTGGTGAGCCAAAAGTATGGGGACAAGCTCTCGCCTTCTTTTTTTTTCCTATTCTCAACACCGGTTCCACTCTGCTCATGCTTCATCGGCTGACGCCGGATGAACAGTCTATTGCCCTTTCAGGGTATTTGCTTGGGGTGATCATGAGTGCGGCAGTTCTCGCCTGCATTGAGCGCCGCATTGCATCTGCCCCGCATACAGCTTCCTTTTGGGGCGGCATCATTGCCGCGTACATTGTCGTCATCGCTATAACCGCTCCTCCGACGCTTTTATGGTGTCCCTGGTTCTACGAAGGATTCTGGCTTACTTTTGTCCAGCTTGTCATATGGGCAATACTCTGGCCCATCATGTACAGACTCTTTTTCCTCTCTGTCCCCCCCCATAGCCAAGGCTTCTCTTTAGCTGGCGCCTTGGCCGTAGGCCACGCTTTTTGGGCCATGATCATACTGATCCTGGTGGAAACCCATTTCCAAGCGCCCTCAGGGTCAGCCAATCGCTATGGCATGCTGCTGCATTGTACGCGTTCGTTGTTGTCTCTTGCCTTTGCTTACATTGTATGGCGACTTTTCAGAATCCTTCCGGAGTTGCTAGGCAAGGAGAAAATCCGTCTGGAGGACCGAGAACAACAATCTGTAAATACAACGGATTTCTCCGCCTCGAAACTATTACTGAGGCTGCTGCCGCCCCTCACTATAACCTGTTTTATCAGCGGTTTCAGCTCGTTAGCCATTCTACCGTACTTCAACATAAAGGAAGCATACCCAGAGTATACCCAGCTTGCCTTTCTGCTGCTGTTTTCTTTTACGTCTTTCTTTTTATATAGCTATGGCAATAAAATTCTAAGTTTTCTATTCATCGGGGGCATCCTTCTTTGCCTGCCCCTGACATGGCTACTCACGCTTCCCCCTACAAGCTGGTTGTACCAAACCATACTCGTAGCCAGCATCATCGGCTACCAGATGCAACTTTTTTCCGGCATGCTGCTTACCGGCAACATCGCTTTCCGCTGCGCCTTCCCAGCCCTGTACACTACCGCACTGCTTATGTGCGCAACGAGCGCAATGCTGGCGGGCGCCTTATTCCAAAGCTATGTGCAGCCTTTGCTGCCCAGTTCCCCCATTGTCACGCTTATGGTCTGCACTTTTTTGTGCATTGCCTCCCTGCCAGCAGCTTACCGGGCGCTTCATGAAATCAACAAGAATGACAAGCCATCTGTTGCGCCAGCGTTGCCCATTATTCGTGACATTGCCCAGACTATTAATATTTTTTCTGTAAAGTATAAACTCTCCCCCCGCGAAAAAGAAGTTCTTGAATTACTGATGCGCGGACTCTCTACAGGAGCCATGGCGGAGACACTGCATCTTAAAGAAAACTCCGTACGCTTTTACATTCGCACCCTTCTGAAAAAAACCAGGGTCAACAGCCGAATGGAGCTTGTCAGCACCCTTATCAACAGCGACCAATAATCGAAAATGCGCTTTACAACAAAGTAGCATCAGATCTGTCTTCAGTAACTCTCGCGTATTCTGGCTGTTAAAAACCGAGAGATCGCCCGTGAAGCTCCTGTGAGGAGCCTTCTGTCGCCGTAGTTCCCAGGCGCTTACCGCCCCCTTGAACGCAACTATAAAGGAACACTGCAAATTGACAGAGTGAGTTTTGACTTTCGGGAACTCCTGTATAGTGAAGGTTCTGATTCTGGAAATAAAAAACAGCGGCTTTGAGGGCTGCTGTTTTTTTATTTCTGGCTTTAGCCGGGTGAGCGCACCAGCGAGCGAAATAAGAAGCCACGCGCAATGCGCGTGGAAATTAAGCGCTATCCACACAAAACCCTTACTTCGCGACGACGTGGTTCAAGCCCATCGTACTTTTTAAAAACTTGTGGGGTTGTGCGGGCCAATGCCCAAAGTTTGGCTCACACAAAATGACTCTGCAAGCCTCATATCATGATTGCCCATACGCATCAGAAAACAATATTTTCATCATTTCACAACAGTATAAAGGATTCTACAGCACTTTTGCACAGATGAATTTATAGAAATGTCAAATTTAACACAATTCTATGCCATATTTACATACGCGAACATGCAGATAAAAATCAGCGTGTCGATCTTTATGGAGCATTTAAAAAATAATATTCACTGATGATTTTTAATAAACAGACAAACCTTAACTATAAATTATACGACTCAGAGTTTTATCCCCAAGGGTATTCTGTCAGCACCGTGGGATCAACGAGCGAAGATGAGGAAGCATATCCACTATTGCGAGAAACACGGCATGTGCAAGACAAACTGATGTCGCGCGAATATCAGGCCCCCTTTAAGGAGCAAGGCAAGCCGATAATGGCACGGGGCTGAACACTGTGAAAACCAGCGTTTTTGAACGCGGGCGGCAGCAGCCCCCTACAGGGGCAGGGCAAACCATCCGCCATGCGAGGAAGCATGATTATAACAATCTATTTTCAATAGCCTTCTCTTATACGCAATTCATGTACTCCTCAAATTTGAGGAGTCTTTTTATACGGCTCCTCAATTTTGTCGTATTGCTCTGTGACTTTATTGCTCTTAGATGCTGAACAAGTGTTTGTTAAAACAACATCCCGGCGAACAATCATCAATAAGCTCAGGGCAATTATATAGGAGTAGAGGCATGAAGACCGCAAACCCGTCACTGCCCATTCCCTCTCGCTCGCGCACGCTAAATACATCCGTCGACGCCCCGTTAAGCGCCAAAGAAAGAATACTTATCATAACACTGATCCTTCTTTTCATAGCCTTTGTACTGATGCTGGCGGTGGAGGCATGGCAGTCCCGCGAACGGGAACTGGCCTCTGCAAAACGGTATCTTCACTCCTACGTGGATCAGGCCAAGGGCCATGCAACGATGTCCGTGGATAAGGTAGATGCCATTTTGCGGCTGGTTCAGGGCAGAGTCAAAAACATCCCCCTGCCGGATGAAGAGCTGAGTATTTTTCTCCAAAAACACCTGGCGGCCATACCCTCCGCAACGTCGCTACTCATGACTGACGCCGAAGGCAATATCATTGCCCGCGCCGCGAAAACCCACACCTGCCTGGTAAACATAAGTCATCGTCCCTATTTTAAAGAGCTGATGAAAAAACCTTCAGAGGCGCTCGTCATCTCTGAACCGTTTTTTTCAGAATATGAGCAAGGATGGATCATCACGCTGTCTCGCCGCTGGACGGCGAGCAATGGCGCCCTTGCAGGAGCCATAGTCGCAGTCTTGCCCCATACTTTTTTTCTGAGGTTCTACAGTCAAATAGTATCAGGATCCGAAGAATTTATTGCCATAACAGATCTTAACACCCGTCTTCTGGCCCGCTACCCCGAAGACCCCGCCAAACGGGGGCAGATACTGACCGGGTCCACATTCGAGCGCCTGCTGCAGGAGGGCATGGATGAGGGCGTATACATCGCGCCATCGCATGACGACCACGTAGAGAGAGTTTTTGCTTTCAGCCGCGTAGGCACATTCAACATCGCGATCATTGCCGGACTTGCAACCAGCACTGTGCTTGGCGAATGGAAGCGTAAGATTATTATTTTTTCTGCAGTTACTGTGAGCTCGGGGGTTTTGCTGTTCTATTTTCTTGCCATGCTGGTGCGCAATTACACAAAATTACGTTACCAATCAAAATATAATGAATTGTATGATGAAGTAACAGGGCTGCCCAAGCTCAAGCACTTCGAGTCGATCTTTGAAAGCAATACATTTGCAGCCACAAAAAGCGGCATGTATTACCCGCTGATGCTTGTAGGCATAGATGGCTACAATAAAATGACTATCACATTGGGAGAAAAAAATATCAACGATGTTATATGCATACTTGCATCGCGCCTGGACTACGGCACAGGCCATCCAAAGTTGATTGGACGCATCGAGGAGGACAAATTTATTTTGCTGCTTACTGAGCCGCAACGGCTCGAAGACATTTCAAAATATACCGAAAATCTCCTCGAGACTTTCTCCATGCCTCTTTCCGTAGGGCGAGAGGAATTTATCCCCTCATGCACCATAGGCATCAGCCTCTACCCCAATGACGGCAAAGATCTGCCGACGCTGCTTCACAATGCCCGAGTGGCCCTTGTGGAAGGCAGAAGCCGAAACGACAGGTACCATTTTTTTTCAAGCGAGTTGAACGCGCTTATTGCCCATCGGTGGTGGATGGAATCCGCCCTGCCCAAGGCATTGCGCAATAACGAACTGACTGTGTACTACCAGGCCCAGTTTTCTTTAAGCCCGCGGCAGCTAGTTGGTTTTGAGGCGCTCCTGCGATGGAACCACCCGGAAAAGGGCTTCATTTCTCCTGCTCAATTTATCCCCATTGCGGAACGCACCCGCATGATTGTGCCCATAGGCGCCTGGGTTCTGCAGGAAGCTTGCGCCCAGTGCCAAAAATGGCTTGAAATGGGGCTTTTTTCGGGAAAAATGGCTGTGAACCTTTCAGCCGTACAGCTACAGAACGCCGATCTGCTCGACCTGGTAACCAGCACCTTGCAGGATACAGGTCTGCCCCCCCATCACTTGGAACTGGAGATAACAGAATCCGCGATCATGACAGATGCTGAAAATGTCCTGGCTCAGCTGGATTCTCTTCGCGCACGAGGCGTGCAGATATCCCTGGATGATTTTGGGACAGGCTATTCTAATTTTTCGCACCTGGCCAACCTGCCTGTAAGCAAACTCAAGATAGACCGAAGTTTTATACAGGATATTACAAACAATGCCACCAGCAGAACCGTGGTAGAATGCATCATTTCCGTTGGACACAAGCTTGGAATGACCTGCCTTGCGGAAGGGGTTGAGCATGAAAGCCAAATACTGCACCTTACATTGAAAAAATGTGATGCGGTACAGGGATTTCTGACTGCAATTCCGCAACCGGCGGAAGTCATAACCCCAATATTGCAACGACACGAATGGTGAATAAACTTGAAAATGCGCTGATTGTTATCGACAACAACAATTCAACTAAGTACAAAATCTGAATATCTCCGCCAAGGCTGCTTCCAAATAACTCATTGCATCTAGATGCGACATTAGAGGCAGCCTTGGTGGAGGTTTTTATTCCCATGCGTTTATCACCGAGAGCGGGACCACAGCACATCAATTGTGATGAAGTATCCCGGCTGCCCTTTGGCGAAATTCAACTTGGCGTCGTGACGAAACACCGGGGCTATGGGTGCGCACACCTGCGCATATATGCAGGAATGTGGAAGCCGAGCCGGAATAAAATCTTCAGTTTTTCTTTTTATCACCTTTCGACACCAAACATACGGCATTTGCCGATACGACAGCAAATCATTTTTCTCTGTGCCCTGGCACGCACTACAGTGCATTATAAAATAAAAATCTATTATCCTTCAAATTGAGTAGTCTTTTTTTTCTTTTTCCTCAATCTGTGAGTATTGATGAACGTTCATTCTATACTTATGAAACAGGTAATTAGAGAAAACCGGCCGTAGCCGTGAGCATTTTTTCATCACGAATGCGCTTTTAATAACCGCGTTTCTATCCGCAAAGAGGGATGGGCCATGACAACAAAATACAAAATTATCAGCGGGTTTGTTTTTATCATGCTTTTGTTGGCTGCCGTTTCATACCTGGGATATGTAAAGCTCCATGCAGCATCTACTGAATTCAATTTATACAGATCAGAAGCGCGCACTGCGGTGTTTTCTAATGGCGCGGATGCTCAAGCAAGAAATATGCGCGACAGGGTTTCACGATTCACACAAGATCTGGACGCGTTCCACATGGATGAAGCGCGTGTCAGTGTTGCCTCGGCGCTTAAATACATAGCAATGGCGCATGATGAAGAAAACAACCCTGTCGAGCAGAAAAACCTTGACGCTCAAGCTGAGCGTTTAAAGAAATCTTTGGGTTTGATTGATCATATTGAAAAAACGCTTCTTGAATCAAATAAAATACTGCGTGAGCGTGTCACTCCGGATGGGAATGCCATAAATGAGCGCCTCAGCGCGCTTTCTCTAGCCGCTCGCAACGCGAACAACATGCATCTGGCTGCTCTGATTGATGATTTTTACAGCGACTACGTAACGCTTCGTGTTCAAATAATGGGATACGTGAGTAATTATGAAGAAATAAGAGCTGAAACTGCGTTAAAATGCATGCAGACCCTTGATGGCCTCCTGATAAAACTGGAAGAAGCCTTGCAAGATACTGCAAGTCGCAAGGCTTTTGTCTCACTGGAACAGGCTTTCAAATCTTACAAAGACGGTGCATCGCGCGTTATTTCTCTATGCAGTGAGGCTTCAAATAACATTGAGGCCATAGAGTCTGTCGGTACTGAACTGGCCAAAACATTTGATACGTACACGACATCAACAGAAGAAAATATGCTGAAGGTCGGGCGAGCCATGCTCGAAAGCAATGCGCAGGCCCAGCGCGCCACGCTGTACGCCAGTGTGGGCGGCATTGTTCTTGGCATTGTGTTTGCCCTTTGGATTGTCATCAGCATTGTGCGCATTTTGCATCAGGTCTCCAACTTTGCCGTGAAGATAGCTCAAGGTGATTTCAGCACCGACCTTAAGGTGAAAGAAGGTGGAGAAATCGGCTCGTTAGTGCAAGCCATGCTGAGCATCCCGACCATGCTGAACAACCTGATGGAACAAAGCAAAAACACGGCGCACCGCATTGCCATTGGCAACTTTCGCGAGCGCATTGACCAGAAAAAATTTCAGGGCGGTTTTGCCGAGCTTACGGGCTGCATCAACAATGTGGCCGATGCCTATACCTCCGTGCTGGATGCAGTGCCTTCTGTCCTCATGACTGGCGACACGGAATGTTCCATCCGGTTCCTGAACAAGGCCGGAAAAACGGTTCTTGGCGGGGATTTCTTGAACCAAGGCTGCGGCAACCTGTTCAAGACCAAAGAATGCAGCACAGGCGACTGCTTTGGCAAGAAGGCCATGATGGAAAACCGGCCCAATACAGGTGAAACAACCGCATATCCCGGCGGGAAAAGAATGGAAATATCCATGACCGCACTGCCTTTGTGCTCTCTTGACGGCACACCCATGGGCTATATGGAAATGATAAATGATATTACCGAGACTAAAGATTCGCAAACCATGCTTTTACAAGTCGCGCAGGAGTCCACGGAGATAGCCGAACGTGTGGCATCAGCCTCTGAGGAACTTTCCGCCCAAGTTGAACAGGTAAGTCGTGGTGCGGACATGCAGCGTTCACGCGTGGAATCCACAGCAACCGCCATGGCGGAAATGAACTCCACAGTAATGGAAGTGGCGCGTAACGCCGGATACGCCGCAGAACAAGGTGAAGCGACCCGCAGCAAAGCTGAAAGCGGCGCTGAACTGGTGAACAGCGTAGTCACATCCATCAATGGCGTGAACACAGTGGCTCTCAGCCTGCATGAAAACATGATGGAATTGGGGCGTCAGGCAGAAAATATCGGCGGGGTGATGAATGTCATTTCCGACATTGCAGACCAGACCAACCTGCTCGCGCTCAATGCTGCCATTGAAGCGGCACGCGCCGGGGAGGCCGGACGCGGGTTTGCCGTGGTGGCGGATGAAGTACGCAAACTTGCGGAAAGCACGATGGAAGCCACAAGAAAAGTTGGCGAAAACATCCAGGCGATCCAGCATGCAGCGCGCACGAATATTGAGGAAGTCAACAACGCTGTGAACAGCATTGGTGAGGCCACGGGGCTTTCCAATGCCTCAGGGCAAGCTCTGCAGGAAATTGTAACCCTGGCTGCGTCCAACTCAGCCGTCGTTACCAACATCGCCACCGCAGCGGAAGAGCAAAGCGCTACTTCGGAAGAAATCAATCACGCAGTGGAAGAAGTGAGCCGTATCGTGTCTGAAACGGCTGAAGGCATGGTTCAGGCATCATCGGCAGTGCAGGACCTTGCGCTGACCGCGCAACAACTTAAGCAGGTCATGGCGCGTCTGCGGTAGCAGTCCCATAGGCAAAAAAGAATTTGCCGACGCGACCAATGAGAATGGTTTATGGTGGTGGGGGGCAACTTTATGGCTACTGCAACTACTTGTTCAAGTACTGATCGGCCATCAGCGTCCATCCATGCGCCCGCCTCCGGGCAGACCATATTCATCGCCTCCACGGCTCTGGAATCTGCAAATTTCAAATTTGATCTTGACGATGTTGAAATATTACGCACAGAAAATGACATTATGCTGTGCTTTCCCAATAACGGAAATCTTGTACTACAGAATTTCGTTGTTCTGGACAGCAGCCAATTGCCCAAATTTGAGTTGCTCAACGGAATCCGAATAGACGCCGAAGAATTGGTTAATATCGCAAAGCCAAAAGAGCCGGACTTGAGCTTTAACGGCAGACTTGGCGGGTATCTTGATTCAACCGGCGAGTTGATGGATGGGATTGACCACCTCGGAGAGCTCGATAAGACATGGTGGGACAGCTTAGGCAATACAAGCTTCATATCAGAAATAACTGCAGAAACAGACATGGACGCCGAGGCGGATACCGGCACTAACACGGATACAGACACAGATACAGACACTGATACCGATACAGATACAGATACTGACACCGACACTGACACGGATACGGATACCGACACTGATACCGACACCGATACCGATACGGATACAGACACGGACACAGATACTGACACGGATACCGACACAGATACCGACACAGATACCGATACGGATACAGACACGGACACAGATACTGACACGGATACCGACACAGATACCGACACAGATACCGATACCGATACAGATACTGACACGGATACCGACACAGATACCGATACCGACACTGATACTGACACTGATACCGACACTGATACCGATACAGATACTGACACTGACACGGATACGGATACAGACACTGATACCGACACCGATACCGATACGGATACAGACACGGACACAGATACTGACACGGATACCGACACCGATACGGATACTGATACCGATACTGACACTGATACCGACACAGATACTGATACTGACACAGATACCGATACTGATACTGACACGGACACAGATGGCGTTGACAATGATTCCATTCATTTAATCAATGAAAACACCATGATATATGCCAACACCATATATGGCGACAGTCAGATTTGGGCCATTGAAGGGGGGCTCGTCAGATGGATCGGTGGCGAAGGGAATCAAAGCGTAACCTTCACCAACGAAACGAATGGATTAATTTACATTGGCGGCAAAAACCACCCGGATGACTCCTACTGGGGCAAGGACACAATCACTCTTGAAGCCTCACGGGTGGACGGGAACACCATTCAGGCAGGCCAGGGCAATGACGTCATCCACCTCACAGGTTTGGGAGAAGGCGGCAAAACATTCGCTTATGCCAATACCATTCACGGGGACCAGCACACCCCCATGTATGGCATGGCCGTTGGCAATGACAGCTTCATTATTGACGGCAACTCGCAAGGAAACACCATTTACGGCGATGGGCGCGAAACACTGGCCCTTGTCGGAGCTGACAATGGCAAAACCATTCAGCTTGGAAATGATACCGTGATTATTGGCGGTGATTCCACAGGCGAAAGTTTCTATGGCGACGCCTATGAAATGCGCAACGGAGCCAAGGGCGGCAATGACCTTTTCCACGTAAAAGGCAATGCGGATGGTTCTGTGGGCAGTTCTCTTTACGGTGACGGCTACTATATGTACCAGGGCGTCACCGGCGGCGACGACACAATACGCATTGACGGATCTTCCACGGGTGAAAGCATTTATGGCGATGCCTTTCATGCCTACGGCAACAACATCACCGGTAATGATCGTGTTGAAATCGGCGGCAATGCCACAGGAAATACCATCTTGGGAGATGTATACGTAAATGACGGAACAGACTCGAAATACGGCAATGATATCGTCACCATAGGCGGCAACTCCCAAGGCAACTCCATCTACCTTGATGCCTATACGCCCAGCATCGGCGGCAAAGGTGGAGATGATGAGCTCCACATCAGCGGAGATTCCACAAACGACACTCTCTACGGTGACTTTTACTCCAACGTTCTCGGAATGGACTTCGGCAACGACAACATTGTCATTGACGGTGTCGTCACCAACATCAGGGTCGCGGGCGATGGCGAATATACCAACGAATTCGTAACGCACTACGGCGACGATCTCATCGAGATAGGTTCTCTCGCATCGGGCAATGTTTACGGCGACTGCGCCACGGGAAACTATAACCCCAATGCAACCGGCGGCAATGACACCATCATTGTTCATGATCTCATCGGAAACGAAGCCAAGCTTATTGATGGCGGGCGAGCTGGCAACGACCTCTTCATTTATGACAATGACCAGGGTCATACCATTCAGTTGGGTAATGACGGCAGCGTGAGCATTGATGGCAGCAACACCTACATGAACACGACGATTACCAACTATGAAGGAGTTGGCGGAGGTTCAGGCGATGACATCATCATCGGCAACAATCTGGATAATATTCTTATGGGAGGTACGGGAAATGACATCCTGACTGGCGGCGGCGGAGCGGACGCTTTTGTCTGGAGAGACGGCGACCTTGATGGCGGTACGGACATTATTACTGACTTCAACCTGAGCGCGGACGACAAGATATACATCGCGGATCTTCTCGACGCCAACGGAAGCCTTGATCTGTCGCGCCTGAATTCAACGATTGAAAACGGGCAATTGGTCTTGAACATACCGAATGCCGAAGGGGTACAAACTATACAGGTGGTTATCGAAGGCGGCCTTACGGTCGGAAATTCCACGTATGCGTCCTTTTCGCAATTTTCACAAGACTATGGAAGCGCCTCGCACGACAGTCAAAATGAAATGATGAACACACTGTTGCTGCAACTTCTGACAACAGAATAAAGAAAAACGCCCCCACCACGGAGCCGTTTGCCTTTCAACAGGTGCGCGTATGAGTCTCTTCGCTCAACCGGTGCGGATCGCGGAGTATGCCGAACTTCCTGAGCTGCAGGCTTCGTACTTCATCGCGGCGCAAGGATACCCCGTAGCGGATGTGGAGATGCACATACTGGGCTCGCAACCAAAAACACGTTCGCCAAAAAAAGTAAGAAACACCGTCCCTCACCTGTATATTCATGAGCTTGCCGACATCATATACGCTGACGGCATACTCTATTCCCCCCGCTCCAAATGCGCGCTCATTGATTCGGTTCGCTCTTTCGGAGAAGCCCTTACCCCCCGCCTGTATTACGGCCCGCACACGCGGCTGAGAAGCCTTGGCAGGGGGTTTTACGTTCCGGAAAAAGCCCCCCCGGCAACCGAGGTCACGGCTGGAAAAAATCTGGCTTTCATGCCGTGCTTTACAAGCTACCCGGTATACGGGCACTGGCTCCTTGAGGCACTGACAAGCCTGTGGGCGCATGCTCATGTACAACGCCTGGCCGGAAACGCTCCCGTCAGGCTTCTCTTGTCTCCCATGGCGAACATTCCCGACTACATGAAGCTTTTTGCAGAACCATTCGGCATTACGGACTACGATTTTTATTATCCGTCCCGCCGTATGCGGCTGGATCGAATATTCATACCAACCAAGTCTTACATGCATATGGCTTATGTTTCAGAAGTCGCAAAAAAAATGTGGCAGCATGTCGTCAATTACTATCTTCCAGACGCCACTATGGACCCCATTGAAAAAATCTATCTCTCCCGCAGGCATATCAAGGCAAGGCGTCTTGAAAACGAGCAAGAGATCGAACGCTTTTTTGAGCAGCAAGGATTTACCGTTATTGAAAGCCAGAACCTATCCCTTGCCAACCAGATATGCCTTTTCGCTCATGCCGCCCGCATCGCTGGCCCCGTGGGAAGCGCCGTGCATAACGTGGTTTTTTCACAGAACCCGCAACAGCTTAAAACGCTCTTTCTCGGGCCGGAAGATTATACGTCATTCAGTGCCATAGCTGTAATTGAACAGGCATACGGGCGAAAAGCCTATTTTGTTCAAGGAAGCGAAAGAACCAGAGAACGCCGCAGTTGGCACGTCCCGTTACATGAAGTCCAGATGGCCTATGAGCAGTGGACGGCTGAATAGCCCGGCGGTCCGAGGCCGCCCTTGCCACGGGCATAAACGACATTTGAGGAGCATGAAAAGTGGCGACAAAAAGCGTGGAACTACGGTATGCTTGGTTTCTGGAGCAAGTCGCCGTACTTGCCGGTCATGCCCGCGCCGGGGAAGAATGGCGCATGCTGGATGCGTTAACAAGCCCTGTTCGTATTCCCGGTTCTGTAGCGCAGCGTTTGCAAGGCCGCTGCATCCGCATGCCCATTGGCTCCTATGTGCGGCAAGCAGCAAACCAGGGCGAACAAAATTTCTGGAACCTGATCCCTTCCGATTTTTTTCATGTCCTTATCGCCTCTGTTCCACTACGACTGCTGAACAACTTTTTACGCCACATCAGCCGGGTGTTATGTCCTGAAGGAATGGCCGGATGTCTGATCATCCCTGATGGGGGTGATCGTGCCCAGGCTCTGGAGACCGTGCAGCGGTCAGTATCCAGACATAACCTGAACGCCAGCCCCCTTTCTTGGGAACAAGCCCCACTGGGCGCGGACCCGGCCTGGTATGACCGCGGCCGCAAAGAAATATTTCTGGTTCTGAAAAAATCCGTCGCGCCTGATGCGGACATGCTCCCTACGCATGAGGATGACTTTATACCGCAAGAACAACAGCCCTGGGCCGTCCCTTTCAAAAAGAAACCAAAGGCCGTTCCCCCTGAAGTCGTGGGACGCCTCCATTATCTTGCGGCCTGTAATCAGTCAAAAAGCATTCTGGAAATCAGTATTCATTCGCCCAAAATATTTTCACAGCTTGAACTGCCCGTCCGCGTCCGGGTCAGCTCCTTTGGCTCCGCGCCCGCTCTGGCTTCCGGCAAGGATGGCGCACTGGAAATAGGCATGGACGCCGACCAGTTCTTTCAAACCATACACGGCGACCCCAATAACGCGATATGCCGCCGCCTGCTTGCTCTTGCGCCGTCGCTCCAGTTTGACATCCTGCATATCAACGTCGGGCAGCAATGGAAAACGGTGCTGGATGTTTTCAGTAAGTGCCTTCCCCTTACCCACTCCAAAAGCATTGTCATACTGAATGACGTCGTTCCGGCACACCCGTACGGCGCGCTTCCAGACCGCGCGCTGGCCGCCGCATATGCCGGGGCCGCCGGATTAAAAAATCGCTACCATTATGGAGATGCCTACAAGGCCGTTTTTTACATCCACGATTTTTTCCCGCAGTTCTCTTTTTGCACACTGCCGGGCGCGAACAATCAAACCGTCATCTGGCGCTCCAGCGGAAAACGGGAATCTTTTTTCCCTTCATGTACTGCGATTGACCGGTTGGATTATTGGGAGATGCTTGAAAATGCTTCATTGCTCATGCCTGTGGAGCCTGAAATGCTGCCTCGTCTCATTGGAAAACACCTTTGCCCCGCTCAATATGCCAATGCCTCCGATTGGAAAAAAGTTTTGATTCCACTCGCCGCAACGGGCAGATAAAGCGCGGTTACAACCCTCCGCCTCCGCCCCTTTGACGGTTTCTTTATTTTACTTTCTTTTTGCCGCACAAGCGCGCGCCGGGCCTGCCTGTGCGGTGAAGTTTTCATCCCGGAATGACCAGCCCCAGACTCTTCCATCCTCAATTCCAAGTGGCAGGCAACAGCGGCCCGCACAGAACTGATCAGACATAAAAGCCAATACCAGGTCGGGCGGGTCAGCGCGGCTGCGGCCATGCCGTGAGGGCGTGACCCTGAAGGGCGTGCCCTGGAAGCTGTGCCCTGGAGGCCGAGCCCTGGAAGCCGTGCCCTGGAAGCCGTGCCCTGGAAGCCGTGGCTGTTGGAACGCATCGCAGGCAAGCATGGCGCACAAGCGAAACATGCTCTGGTGGGGCACGGCCACGCAGCCAGGGGCACTGCGGCAGGATACTTCGAGCGGCGCAGCGGGCGCGTAGCGGGCGGCGTACAGGGTGCAGCATGTTATCAAATAAAAATGAAGAGCCTGCGGGTTTTACCCTCAGGCTCTTCATCCAATGACTGTATGGTATGGTCATGGCTGCTCACTCTCAAGAAAAAGAGTGAACAGCCTGTGAAACTGCTTATCTAGCCGTTTGCCATTTGCCGTGCGGCATTGTCCGTGGTTTCCTGGCAGGAATCCATTATGCCGGGAACGCTGCTGGCTCCGCTCGCCGAGGCGACAATGTTTTCAGAAAAAACAGGAGCATTGGGAGAGGCGGACTCGGCGAGTCGTCCCTGGTCAAGAATCCCTTCAAAACCGGTCAGGTCCATCTCATACACATCCACGGTGGGGCTTCCGTACAGGGTATCGGCCCCGTCTCCGGCAGCCTGCTGGCCAGCGCCCCAGAACAGGTTATCAAGGCTGTCATCGCCGTGGGTCAGCGTGATGTCGGCATGGAGGGTGTCGCCTTCGTCCATTTCAGTGGAATTGCCCAACGTGGCGGCTCCCTTCTCAAATATCGTGCTGCCGCCATGATCGCCCAGGAAGGAGAAAAGCGGCGTGACCGGACTCGCTACCCCTTCATCCTCGGCAAGGCTCACCTGTACTGTGGCGTCAAGATCCAGACCATCCGCAGTTGCTGCAGTAGCGCCAGCATGCATGTCAAACGCGCTCTCCGGGCTGTCGTTCGTCATATGCGCCAGACCATCGTGAGCGGATGCATGGGAGTCCTGCATATCGTCATGCCCGGCGGCATGCTGTGCCTCCTGCATATGGTGTTCGGCGTCGGTCTCCGCGAACATTGCGGCGGGCTCGGCAGAGTGCGCGACGGGGGCGTGCAGATGGTCGACAAGCTCTGGAGGGGAGATGGGGACGTCATCGCGCAAAGCCCACAGGAGGTCGTTAAAGGTTGACAGAAAATCCGAAGGCAGAGCCAGGACGTCCAGGCCGTGAAAGCCGATGCCCGTTATGCCGCCAGCGATGAGCGCATCGGAATGTATGCCGTTGAGCCATGCGCCGTAGCGAACGGCGAAGCTTTCAGTGTCGGATGCCTGAAGTATCAGGGTATAGGTTCCACCGTCGGCGATCACGTTCAGGCTGCCGGCCTGCACCGCGCCGTTGATGATGAGGGTGTTGTCGCCGCCGCCCAGATTGATTTCATTACCGCTGCCATTGACAGCGCCATTGACCGTCACGCTGTCGTTGCCGGCGCCAGTGGCAATGATGTTTTTGCCGCCATTGAGGGCCTGCATGGCTACGCCCTGTCCGTTATTGGCGGTCAGGATGATGTTGTCGCCAGCGCCCCCGGCCTGCGAATGCCCTGTGATGTAGTTTACGGCGCCGCCGCCTTCGGCCCACATGGCAATGGCTTTATTGGCTGTATCCGCGGTGGCGGTAATGGTGACTGTCAGTGCGCCGCTGCTGGACTGTATGGTATTGCTGCCGAAGTCAACGGCTTTCATGCCGTAGCCGAAGCCTCCTGCAGCAGTGCCGGAAACAGTCACGACGCCACCCTCGGTGGTGATGCTGTTGTGGCCGGAAGAACTGGCAAACATGCCGAAGGCCGAGCCGGTGCCGGTGCTGCCGGCAACTGTCACCGCGCCGTTTTCTGTGGTGATGTTGTTGCTGCCGGAAGAAGCGGCATACATGCCGGAGCCGCCGCCAGAGCCACTGCCGCTTCCGGTAACGCTCACAGCGCCGCTTTCTGTGCTGATGCTGTTACTACCGAAATTGGTGGCGTACAGACTGTACAGGGAGCTGGTGCTGTTGCCCGAAACCGTCACGTTGCCGCTGCCGGTGATGATGCTGTTGCTGCCGGAATCGGTGGCGGACAAGCTGTAGCCGGAGCCAGAACTGCTGCCGGTAATAGTCACGTTGCCGCTTTCGGTGACGATGCTGTTGCTGCCGGAAATAGCGGCCTTGATGCCCGCGACGTTGCCGGAAACAGTTACGTCACCACTTTCGGTGGTGATGCTGTTTTTGCTGTTGGAAGAAACGGCATACATGCCATAGACGTATTCGGACCTGTCGTTGTTGCTGTTGCTTCCAGAAACATTCACAGATCCGCCTTCTGTGGCGATGCTGTTGCTGCCGCGACTTTCGGCAAACATGCCGTAGCCGTAGCCGGAGCCAGTGCTGCTGCTATTGCCGGAAACAGTCACGTCGCCGCTGCCGGTGTTGATGCTGTTGCTGCCTGCAACGGCATGCATGCCGGAGCCGGTAACGGCGCCATTGCCGGAAACAGTCACATGGCCGCTACCGGTGTTTATTTTATTGCTGCTGCCGGAAGAAGCGGCAAACATGCCATAGCCGGAGCCTGCCGCGCTTTCACCAGTAACGTTCACATCGCCGTTGCCGGTAATGGTATTGGTTCCGCGACCTTCAGCATGCATGGCGTAGGCGTTTTTCTGAGTGCTGGCAGCGCTGATGTCGGCGGTTCCGCCGGTCAGGGTGACCGTGTTGGAACTGTCGCCAGTGGTGGAAGATGCCTGCATGGCGTAGGCGTTGCCATTGGCGGCAGTGCTGCTCACCGTGACGTCATGCCCGGTAATTTCATTGGCCCCCAGCTTGTTGTTGGTGGAGGTGGCGTACATGCCCCAGGTATTGCCGGAGCCGTGGTTTTCAGCGGTCACCGTTGCCTGTGTGTCGCTGGTGATCGTGTTGAGAGCCGTATTGCTATACAGCGCGTAGGTGTCGCCGCTTTGCAGTGTATCTGCCGTAATGGAGACCTCGCGGCCTTCAATGATGTTTTGGGCCAGTTGCCCGGGGTTCTGGCTTTCCGCGTACAGGGCTGTGGCATTGCCGCCGTGGATATAATAGCCGCCCGACTTGCCGTGGGCCTGAATGTCCACAAGCCCGGAAGCGCTGACCGTGGTCGTGCCCGTGCTTATGGTGTAAAGACCGGAAGCAATGTTGCCCTCGGCCCGTACAGTCACGTCGCCATCCAGGGCGGTCAGCGTCGTGGTGCCGCCGGTGTGCACGCCTCCGGCTTCTGCGGCTCCCTGCGTTGACGTCTCGATGGTCAGATTTTTGCCCGCAGTGACGGTGGTGGAGCCGATGCCCCAGATGCCCCCAACCCGGCTGGAGGTGGAGGTAGCCTTGAGGTTGACGTCGCCGCCGGTGCTTTCCACATGGGTGGTATTGCCGCTGTTGTTGTCAATGGCGCTGGCGCTGGTGCCGTTGCCCGCAGCCGTGATGTTTATGTCGGCTCCGGCTTTCAGGCTGTTGTTCGCATTGCCGTTCAGTACCCCGGCCATGAGTCCCCAGGTTCCGCCGGAGGTGGCCTGGGCGTTGATGTCGATGCCGCCGCCGGCATTGATGGCATTGGTGGCATTCTGATCCGCGTTGAGGCCGGCCGCCCTGTAGCCGCTGCCGGTAACGCTCACATCTCCGCTGGTGGCGATGATGTTGCTGCCCGAGGCGGAGGCGTATATGCCGCAGCCCGAGCCTTCAGCGGCAGTGCCGGTAAGCGTTACATCACCGCTGCCGGTAATGGTGTTGGTTGCGCGCCCGTCAGCACGCATGGCATAGGCGTTGCCATGAGCGCTGGCAGCGCTGATGTCGGCGTTTCCGCCGGTCAGGGTGACCGTGTTGGAACTGTCGCCAGTGGTGGAAGATGCCTGCATGGCGTAGGCGTTGCCATTGGCGGCAGTGCTGCTCACCGTGACGTCATGCCCGGTAATTTCATTGGCCCCCAGCTTGTTGTTGGTGGAGGTGGCGTACATGCCCCAGGTATTGCCGGAGCCGTGGTTTTCAGCGGTCACCGTTGCCTGTGTGTCGCTGGTGATCGTGTTGAGAGCCGTATTGCTATATAGCGCGTAGGTGTCGCCGCTTTGCAGCGTATCTGCCGTAATGGAGACTTCGCGGCCTTTAATGATGTTTTGGGCCAGTTGTCCGGGATTCTGGCTTTCCGCGTACAGGGCTGTGGCATTGCCTCCGTGGATATAATAGCCGCCCGACTTGCCGTGGGCCTGAATGTCCACAAGCCCGGAAGCGCTGACCGTGGTCGTGCCCGTGCTTATGGTGTAAAGACCGGAAGCAATGTTGCCCTCGGCCCGTACAGTCACGTCGCCATCCAGGGCGGTCAGCGTCGTGGTGCCGCCGGTGTGCACGCCTCCGGCTTCTGCGGCTCCCTGCGTTGACGTCTCGATGGTCAGATTTTTGCCCGCGGTGACGGTGGTGGAGCCGATGCCCCAGATGCCCCCAACCCCGCTGGAGGTGGAGGTAGCCTTGAGGTTGACGTCGCCGCCGGTGCTTTCCACATGGGTGGTATTGCCGCTGTTGTTGTCAATGGCGCTGGCGCTGGTGCCGTTGCCCGCAGCCGTGATGTTGATGTCGGCTCCGGCTTTCAGGCTGTTGGTGGCGTTGCCGCCCAGCGACCCGGCCATGAGCCCCCAGGTTCCGCCGGAGGTGGACTGGGCGCTGATGTCAATGCCGCCGTTGGCTTCGACGTTATTGGTGGCGTTCTTGCCCGCGTAGACGCCCATTGAGCCGCTGCCGGTGGCCTGGATATCCAGACTGCCCACATTGGTGACGTCGTTTCTGCCGCCGTCGCTAGCCGCAAGCATGGTGGTCGTCACCGCTCCGGCAATGTTGGCAATTTTGTTGGATGAGCCGCTTCCGGTCGCATGGATGTAGCCGGAGTCCACATGCACGTCGTGCACGTCACTGATAATGTTCTTGCCCCCGGCTGTGGCATAGAGCGCGGCGCCCAGGCCGTTGACGTTGACGACCGTTCCGCCCGAAGCGTCGCCCTGTATGGTGTTGACGCCGCTTGTGCCGGAAGCGGACATGGAGCCGCCCAGCGTGATTGTGCTGCTGCCGCTGCCCACGGTGATGGTGTTGCTGCCCACACCGCGCATCCCGCCGCCGAGTTCGATCTGATTGTCGCCCTCGCCAGCGAGGATTGCGTTGGCCCCGGCGGTATCGGAGGCGTACATTTCTCCGCTCACGCGGATGACGTCATCGCCCAGGCCGGTTTCAATCTTGTTCAGCGTGCCGTTGCTGGCCGCATGCATGTCGCCGTTAAGCGCCACAGTGTCATCACCATCACCGGTGGTCACCAGGTTCTTTCCGCTGTTGCCAGTGATGGTCATGTGCCCATTGAGCGTGATTTTGTCGCCATCGGCGTCGCCGAGCTTACTGCCCCCCTGGATACTGTTCACGCCTGTGTAGCTGTACATGGAGTGGCCCTTGCTCGGGTTGTCGGCCAGCCCGCTGATGGTGGCGTGCAGGGAACCTTCCGTATATTTGATGCTGTTCCCTACGGATTCGCCCCATCCGTCGTGGGTGTACATGCCGTAAGCCGCGCCGCCGCTGCCACGGGCGTCTGCGGTAACGTTGATTTTTTCAAAACCGTCAACCTTGACCCACGAACCGCCCCAGGCGGAGGCCATGCCGTAAGCGCCACGGGCGCTGCCGAAAAGCTCGGTCGTGCCGGACTTGGCAGGACCGTTAAACGTGGCGTCAATGTGCAGTTCATCGTGGCCGCCGTTGCCTGTGATCGTCACCTGCCCACCGGCTTGAGCCGCAACGCCCATGGACGAACCGTGAGCGGCTTCGGAGGAAATGCTGACGGTGTCGTTGCCGTCGCCGCCGTTGATAGCCACCGTGCCGGAGTTGGTCCCGATAACCCCCATGGCATGGTCAGGGGCAGCGGCATGAATGCTTATGGTGTTGTCCTGGCCGTTATAGCCGTTAATGGTGGTTTTAGCGCCGTTGTACCCGGAATAAACACTGGCGGCAGTGCCGTGCACAGAAGCGTCGCTCACGCTGGCCTCAACAGTTATGTCGCTTCCGGTGGCCGAAATCGTGCCGCCATTATGGCTGCTCAGGCCCAAAGCAGCAAAGCTGCCGCCATTTTCCGTGTTGAAATACTCCTGGCTGGAAGACTCCAGATTCGCAGAGACCTGCAGACGGCCGTCAGGCCCAGCGGAAAGAATGATGGCAGCGCCACTGCCGGTAGCATATACGCTTCTGACGGAGCTGTCCTGCTGGCTGTCGGCTATAATGGTCAGGTCGCGGTCCGCCTGGATGGTCGTCTGCGCCTGGCGTCCGCCACCCGCCCATGTGTATACGCCGCCGGAACCGGCCATATTGCCGTGCGCTTCAATGGTGATGTCCCCGCCTTCAACAGTCGTTGCGACGGCAGCTCCCTGGTTGGAGTTGGTATACACGCCCCAGGCCGTACCCGCAGTACCGGTAGTCTGAGCACTGATGTGTATGGAGCTTTCTTCTCCGCCTCGAACGGAAGAGGACGCCTGTCCGCTATTTTCGTATGTGGCAAGCCCGTAGGCGCTTCCGGTATTGTGCTGGGCAGTGATATTGACCGCTCCTTTTGCGGAAGCCGTGATATCAATATCTGAATTCCACACGCCTATATTACCCGCGCCGCCCGCGTCGGACCGATCAATATCCACCCTATTGTAGCTCGTGCCGCCAAGGGTGACGCTCTCGCCGCTCACAGTTCTGGCGTCAGAGGCATACCATTCAGCTTTCAGGTCCTCACCGAGTTGAGCGCGGCTTTCTTCCGTGGCGGCATCGTAGCTTTGGCCCGCAGTGCCGCCGCTGATCACCAACGGCATTTTGTATTCCACACCGTCAATGGTTATCAGCAGCATGTCGGAGGCAAAGGTGCCGTTGTTCAGAGCAGCAAGCCCTGCCGCAGTAAGTTCAACAGTGATCTTACCGTCAGCTCCAATGCCCGTCACAGTGAAATACGCGTTCGGTCCTTCAAAGGCCCAACTGATTTGACTCGGGTCATCCACGAGGTCGCCGCTCTGGTTCACGGCAAAAAAGCTAAAAGTATTCTGGCTGGTTGCAGTAACAATAAGCCGGGTGTGGTAGGTGGTTAAGGCTGCTTCGCCATTGCCGCCAGTGGCGGAAGAATCGCCTTCAGAAGCGCCCACTCCACTCATAAGCAGAGGAACGCTTTGAAAGCTCGAGCCTTCGCTGTTGTAGTCAAGCCCATCCAGATGACTGACCCCGGCAGCAAGTTCAGCATTGCCGTGTTCGGTATACCGTGAAGATCGCTCCACGGCGGACGGGCCGGCAGCAGGAGCCAGATCAGGGGCAAGGGCGGCGAAAAATTCCGTGCCGGAAATCAGTTCACCGCCAACCTCGAATCCAGGCACGGTGTCGCTGTTGTAGTTGGTATAAAAATCCGTCAAATGTATGCTGGCAGCATCGTCAAAGGTGAAGACCAAATCATTGCCTACCCGCGAAAGGGTCGCATGGTCATAGGGAAAATCAAGAGTGTATTTGGCATCAGCAGCAGTATTCACCGCGATATGCTGTCCACTTTGGGGTCGATTAACGCTAATAATATTCATAATTATTCCTAACTTGAGTTAGCACACACAACATCATGCACGCACGGGCTAACGTAACAATATGACCAAGTTGGTCCAGATCGGGGGATTGGGGATTGCAAGAAGTTCTTGCAGACCAGTAAGACTGGCCAGAGCCGTTTTCCTGAATAAATGGGAAAGGCTCTCATGGTAGAAAGGGGGGGAGCAGGCGCCTCCCCCGTGACGCTCGAAAGCTATCACTAAAATATTTTCCAGGTAGATACGCGATCAGGAACGAACTGTCAATACAGCAGCTCCGTTATACCATTTACTAACTTTTTTTAGGTATTCAACATTGTGTAACCATTGATCTAACACAACTGTGTATACCACTTTTAAGCTGGTAGTTACCATTGGATTACAGGTAATATTCTTCTCGCAAAATTCTTCCAGTGTTAACCAGCCTAATAAGCTGTGCGGATGCCGTTGGCTATAATCCTGCTGCTAGGCTTCAACAGTTCTTCAGGCTTCGTGCGCGATAGAAACACATTCTGGTTTAAGCACTTATCCATGAATGTCCCGTTAACGCTTTCAATATGTCCATTACCCGTTGGCGTTCCCGCACAAATAAACTCAATCTGCGCACAGTGCTCAAATGCCCATGCATCCATTGCATTGCCGCTGAATTTCTAGCCGCTATCCAATGAGTTGCTCCCCGGTGCATCTGCTTCGTTTCATTTCTGCGCTTCCATGTCAGAGACACTCGCTTTTCAATGAAACACTTTGCTGGGGGGCAGTTTATTCTGACATTTTGTGTAGGGACCTCCTTAGCAAACATTATGCCGAAAAACAGATACTGCTTTCAGCTTAAGTGGAGTGAAACGGCTATAAATACTTTTTTCCCATAAAAAGAGCCATGGCAACCGTTTCAGATATCTAAAAAACTTTCCCGTTCTATTAAGGAAACCCAATTTTCTTATTTTGCTCATGTGGGGTCGGCTTCCGTGTAAAATTTTACTCATGGCCCAACGGACCTACCCCTCCCAACCCACTGTCGGGACAGGACATATCCCTTCTGTAAGGCAGATGCTCATACCCGCGCCAGCTTCGCCTTCGCCTTGCACGACTAACACTTTATGGGGAATTGCCGATAATCAGTTTGAAGCGTCTGACTTTTGACGTCTAAAAGCAGCCGAGGCATAGCATGGATTTTTTCGATCAGATCATGGCGTATTCGTTCCTGAAAAGCGGTAGCCTGGAGCTTTTGCTCGATAATATGCCCCAGCGTACAGCCACGTCGCGCGGCAAGTCCGGCAGGCAGATCATGGCCGAGGCTCTGACAGGAAAAATCAGGAGCAATTCCGCCATGCTCCGGCAGGGCGCAAAAAATGCCTCCGAGGCTGCGGCCATGGCAGACAGCATTGCGAATGCCGCCTCTTCCCTGAGCGCCACACTGAGTCAAATGCTTGCCCTTGCTCAAAAAGTTCAGGCAGACCCCAGCCAGAGCGCCACGGCAAGCCCCACGTTTAAAAGCCTGGCGACAACACTTGCCGCTACGGTATCCGGCACGCAGTACAACGGCATATCCCTTTTGGACAGCAATGGCTGGAGCACGGACAAACGTTTGACGGTCAGCGGTGATGGCGCGACGGCCACAGTGCCAATCCAGCTGGGCTATGGAACCTCAAAATTTTCCCTCTATTCTCTGTCAGGGCTGAAAGACTTGACGTCGGTAGATTTGAACGCCATCCAACCTGCTGATCTGACAGCGCTTGTGAATTCCCTTGCAGACTACGGCAGCATTGTTGCTGCGCTCGACGCCAATTACACAGCGTTGGCAACGTCGTATACAAGCGAACAAAATTTTATGAATGAACAGGCCGAAATACTTACCCGCGCGGCAAAAAACGCACTGCCCGATGAAACGGATCCTTTATTGCGCAGCCGGGGCGGGATACTCTCATCCCTGGGTTGATGCCTTTCTGGCTTGACCTCTGCCCTGCGTATCCTGAACTGACAGCGCTGTTTATGGGCATTCTACCGCCGTCCTGCGCCCGTGCCCCCGCTGCTGCAAGCCGCTGACAGGCGGAATTTTCAAGGTTTTTGTCCGCGCGAGGCTCCTCGCCTCTGCATTGCCACATCCATAGTTCTGGGCTATGTATAACACCCTTGCGCGCGCAGGACTCCGAGGCTGGACTTTACCCTGTCCAGCACTATGTTGAGAGTATGGCGCTGCCCCTCGCGGAACACCCCACCTTTGAGAATAGGTTTTCTCAATGTTTGAAGACGCCGCATCGGTGCGTAAATGTGCAGGAACACCGGCCTGCGTCTTCCGGCTTGTGCTGGTTCACGCAACCGCCCGAACAATTTTACAAAAAAATGGTCTTGGCCTTTGCCATGCCAAACGCTGATCAGGCGTGAAACCGGCTCTGCGCCGAGGTTTGCGACTGACAACCGCCGCAACTGCGTATGATCGCGTTGCGTGCCCCCCCGTTAGCAGGAGACACTATGGCAGACGTCTTGATTTTATTGCTGGTCTTTGGCGGCATTGCAGTTTTCTATCTGCTTGCCATCAAAAAAGGCTGGCTGCCCATAGACAGCATGACTTGCGGCTGAGTGCCCTTCGACAAGCGGCGTGCCCAGCTTGAAGAAGATGAACGCAGAAAGGCAAGAGCGAAACAAAGAAAAAACATATAACCAAGCACCGATACAAATAAGGTTTGTGCCCACAACAGCGCAGCCTTTTAGCAACACTCTTCCCCGAAAACGGCCCGGCCCTGACTGCATGGGGCTGCGGCAACATACCTTTCCATCCGCGACACCATGTGCGCCCCCGAGACTTTTCAGGGGCGCACTTTTTTTTGCAACGTCCAACCACCCCAAACCGGATGGCATACTTTTAGGGGGGAAGGTCAATCCTCCAAAAGCGCGATGTCTGTCCGCAGTACTGTGTATCTGCCTTGTACGCATACCCTTTCCTGCGCACATGCCCTGACTTGTACACTGCCCTGCCCCATCATATGCCCTGCCCTCACACACCCTGCCCGTGCGAGAGGCCGTCAACGCTCAGGGCGACACGACCCTGCGTGCGCCGTAAGGCTGCGTTGCCCCAGAAACGCCTCTGCGCGGTTTTGTGGGTAAAAATCTTCTGGAAGCGCGCAAATTTATGTCGCAGAGACAGTCTGCGCTTTGTGTCATTATTGCGCTCGCCTCTCGGCTGTAGCGCCTGCCCGTAACATTCTCCCGCACGGCACGCGGCGGCCAAAACATAAACCACTTGTATCACATACTATTACCAATAGCATCCCACAACACGCGCTAACCGCCACCTTACGCAAAAACCTGTCATACCGTCACTGTATTGTCATATTTGAGCGCTACTTCTTTGGGCAATTCATCATCCTACCGGAGACTGCATATGCCCACGCCGTTAGTGCCAAACCCACCTACTTCCGGCAATGAACCGCTGATCCTGTGCCCAGGCCCGCGTCCTCTGGAAAAACCTCTGGCCGCCATGCGGGCCGCCGCACGCGCCGCCGCACGGGCAACCGCGCTGGCAGCGGAGGAACGACAGACCCTGTGGGACATTTTGCATAACAAAAGCATCCACAGTGTGCTGCAGCCCATAATATCCCTGCGGGACGGCTCCATTTTTGGTTACGAAGCGCTGGGGCGCGGCCCTGCGGGCAGCCCCCTTGAAGGTCCCGAAGCCCTCATCAACGCGGCCCTGCGCCACGGGCGCATGCTTGAGCTGGAACACCTGTTCCGCTACAGCGCCCTTCGGGCGGCGCGCCAGATAGCCACGGGCATACGCCTGTTCCTTAACGTCAATCCCAACATTATACAGGACCCGCATTTCGGCGTGGGCTTCACCAAGGAGTACCTCACCCGGTTTGCCCTCAGCGCCGAAGATATGGTGTTTGAAATCACGGAACGCGAATCCGTGGACAACCTGCGCGGCTTCAAAAAAATCATCGAGCACTACAAGGCCCAAAACTACCAGATAAGCATTGACGACGCAGGGGCCGGATATTCCGGCCTCAATCTCATTTCAGATGTGCAGCCGCACTTCATCAAGCTGGATATGCGCCTCATTCGCGGTGTGGACAAAGACCTCACCCGTCAGGCGCTTATCAAGAGCATGCAGGAATTCGCCTCCCTGACCAATACCCGCATCATTGCCGAGGGCATTGAAACGGAAGAAGAGATGGCGACCCTGATCAGCTTTGACGTGCCCTACGGTCAGGGCTACTTCATCCAGCGTCCCGCCCTGCATCCGCAGCCCATCATGGAACATGTGGTGCGTTTCATCCACCGCGAAAACAAGATAAAGAACCGCTTTTTCGGCGCGCGCGTGCACAAGTTCCACGTGCGGCACATCATCCGCCCCGGCTTCACCGTTCCCCCATCCCTGCCGGTGCTGGAGGCTGTCGAGCGCTTCGAACATGATGAAAGCCTGCAGGGCCTCTGCGTGGTGGACGAGGGCAAGCCTGTGGGCACCGTCATGCGCCACCGCCTGCACCGTCAGTTGAGCGGGCGTTTCGGCTTTTCGCTGTTTGCCGGAAAAACCGTCGCCTCGGTTATGGACAGGAGCTTTTTAAGCGTTGACCACCAGACCACCATTGACGTTGTTTCCCGCCATGCCATGCGCCGCGAGAACAACCAGATATACGACTTTGTCACCGTCACCCGCGACGGCAAATACGCGGGCATCGTCACGGTGCGCGAGCTGCTTGAAAAAAGCATCGAGCTTGAGGTGGCCAACGCGCGCCAGCTCAATCCCCTCTCCGAACTGCCGGGCAACGCCCTTATAGACATTGAGCTGGAACGCCTTGTACGGCTCAATCTGGACAAGAGCGTCCTCTACTTCGATATCGACAACTTCAAGGCTTACAACGACAAATACGGCTTCAAAAACGGCGACCGCGTGCTCAAGCGTCTGGCGTCCATTATTAGCGAAAACACGCCTCAGGGCGATTTTGTGGGGCATATCGGCGGCGACGATTTCATAGCCGTCACCGACCGCTCCAAAGCTGAAAAGGTCTGCCAGGACATCATCAGCGCCTTTGCCCAGGGCGTGTCCGCCTACTATAACGCCGAAGATTTCCAGAACGGCTACATTGAAGGCAAAAACCGCAACCAGCAGGAAGAGCGCTTTCCTCTCATGTCCCTGACCATTGTGGGCGTCTGCGCCACCTGCTTTCAGAGCAGCTTTGATCTGGCGCGGGCCGCCGCCAGCCTGAAAAAGCGCTGCAAGCAGCTGGCGGGCAACAATTATATGTTTGACGACTGCCAGGATGCCCCCGCAACCGAAACCAGCGCGGAATAACAACCGCCTGCGGATATTGGCCGCCACTGGCGGGCCGATGGACGGATTCGGGCGTTAACCACAATAAGGACTGAGGATGCCAATGAAGCTGAGCGCAAAACTGGTTCTTTCGTTTTGCAGCATCATTTTTTTTATGGTGCTTCTTTTTGCGGTCTATATGCGCAACTGCCAAAAAATCACCGCCACTGTCGACCACATCACGGAGACCGTCATTCCTTCGGTGGTGGCTGTTCAATCCATGAATAGCCTGCTCTATTCCATGAGGTCAGATCTGGCTGCCGTAAGCACCCGTACAGACAGGGTGACCATAACCGAATATACCTCGCGCATTAATCGCGCCCTGCGCGCCCTGGCCGAGCACGAAAAAAACTACGCGGAACTGGCGTCCCGCCCCGTGCCCGAAGAATGCACCCCGCCAGACGCCGCCAGCGCTCCCGGCCAGGACGGAGAAAATCAGGCCGCGAGCCTGCCGGAACTGCTGGAACACATCGCCGCCGCCACGCAGGAAGACGCCCGGAATCGCCAGCAGATTATCGAACTTGCCAAAGAGGGTGAAAGCGAAGCGGCCGTGGCCCTTTTTGACCGCAGCAGGGCCAATTTTCTGCGGTTGGCGCGATTTTACGAACAGGTGCTTGACCGGGATACGGCCCGCAGCCGCCAGGCCGCCGAAGCCGCGCGCCATATTGCCGCGCAGTCGCAAAACATGGCTGTGGGCCTTACCGGTGCGGCGCTGCTGTTCAGCGTTTGCGTGACCTGCCTGCTGATCCTTTCCGTCAAACGCCAGTTGGGCATAGACCCCGGCCAGCTCAACATCCTTGCACAGCGTGTGGCCAAAGGGGATTACCAGACGGACGCCGACGGCGGCCCCAAAAACCGCCGCGGGGTGTATGCCTCCATCATGTCTATGGTGGCTTCGTTGCAGGCACACATCAGCAATGCCGACGCGCAGTCGCAGATGGCCCTGAGTCAGTCGCAAAGGGCCGAAGCGGCCCTGCGTGAAGCCGAGGACGCGCGGACGCAGGCGCAGGGCAGGACAGAAACCCTCCTGCACGCGGCCGCCCAGCTTGAGGGCGTTGCCCATAACCTGACGGCAGCATCAGGCCAGTTGACGCGGCAGATCGAGCAGTCAAGCCAGGGGGCCACGACCACGGCGGAAAACCTGGACGGCGCCGCCACCGCTATGGAACAGATGAACGTCACGGTTCGGCAGGTGGCCGACAATGCCGGGCAGGCCGCGCAGGCCTCAGCCGGAACGCGGGCCAGCGCCGAAGAAGGGGCACTGGTCGTGCGGCAGGCTCTGGACAGCATCAACAGCGTCAACGAGGTTTCGGAGCGGCTCAAGACCGACATGGATGATCTTAATGCCCGCGCCCGCGACATCAGCCGCATCATGGGCTTCATTTCCGACATTGCGGATCAGACAAACCTGCTGGCACTTAACGCAGCCATAGAAGCGGCCCGCGCGGGTGAAGCCGGGCGCGGCTTTGCCGTAGTGGCCGACGAAGTGCGCAAGCTGGCGGAAAAGACGATGGCGTCTACCCACGATGTGGGAGCCGCCATCACCGCCATGCAAAAAAGCACGGCCCACAGCATGGCCTCGCTGGACGAAGCCGTGGCTCAGGTCAAACTGGCTACAGCCAGCGCCGGCAAATCCGGCTCTGCCCTTGAAGCTATTGTCAGCATGGCCGACACCACAGCGGGGCAGGTGCGCGCCATTGCCGCCGCCAGTGAAGAGCAGTCCGCCGCCAGCGAAGAGGTAAACCGCACCATCAGCAGCGTCAGTCAGGCGGCCCGAGATAGCGCCCAGACCATGACCGAGGCTGCCCAGGCCGTGATCCACCTGTCGCAGCAGGCCAAGACAGTGGAAAGTCTTGTGGAAAAACTGCGCGACAATGGATGAACGCCCTTTGGGCAATAGCAAAACTGCCCTTTCGAGAACGGCGCGTTGAAATGCTTTGTGGGGGAGAAGACCTTTTGCAAAAGGGTCTTCTCCCCCACGCCCCCCCAAAAACCTTTATTGCATTTTACTACGGTGCATAGGCGCTGGCGGGCGTTGCTGCTGGCGTGTCTGCTCTCTGATATCTTGGGCATGGGCATGAGTAATGTCCGTCCGTTTTTCGGCATACAGAATTTTTACTACATACAGTCCCCACAGGCAGGCACTGCCACTAACAGGCCCCTCAGACGTTCCATTATGGCAGGCCGCACTGGTGTTTTCACTACGTGCAGACCCAGTGTTCTGCCACCAACGTACAGATGCCGGACAGCTTTCGCTGCCCGGCATCCGAACATTGGCGCAACTGCCGCAAAGCGGCGTTGAAAACTACGGTTTGGCGGTTTTTTCGGCCGCGGCGGCTTCACGCGCGGCGGGGCTCATGTGGCAGGGACGGCAGCCCTTGAACTGCGGGAACTTGCCGGGATTTTCAGCCGCGAGCTTCTTGTGGCAGCCAAGGCAGGAACGGTCGCCGTTATTGGAGTGGAAGGCCATGAACATGCTCATGGGGTCACGCTCGCGCGCGCCGGGCGTGGCATGGCATTCTGTGCAGGCAACATAGCGCCCATCGCTGCCGTCTTCGTGGTGACAGTGAAAACAGGAGATGCCCTTGTGCGCCGTGTGCGGGAACATGACGTTCATGCGCTTGGAGCCGGAAGCTTCAATCTCAATGGGTTTTTTGATGACGTCCGCCATCTCCTTGACGCTGCGGGCCTGCGCTCCGCCGGCACACAAAAGAGTCAGGGCAAAAAAAGTGATGACCAAGGTTTTCATGAACAAGCTCCTCCTGAGGTAGTAGACCTTCATGTCTTGGCGCATGCGGAGCGCCCTTACCGGGCGGCCGCCGGGTCTCGCCCACAGCCCCATGGCGGTGGACGCGCTCCCTCCCGGTTACCCGGTTCGGCATGCTTTCGGCCTTTTCAGAACATATGGCAAAAGAAAATTTCATTCTCCGGCCAGGAAGGAATTTTCAGCGCAAGGGCGTGTCTACGCCCGCAGTGCGGTAAAAAGCCCGGCTCAGCCGCAAAACAAAAACTTCTTGTTGCAGCGTGTCTGACACAAATTCTGACGTTTTTGCCTTCCATCAGGCGGCGCGAAGTGGTTACGCCACGCCTCGCAGCCTGCTGCCGCCGCCACGCGACGGCCAAAAGCGCCAGTCCTGCTTAGAGCAGATGCACTTTGAACTGTCTCACATTTCAAAGTGTTCATTCAGCCGAAAAATGCGATTTGCGGCTGAATCCACGCCACGTTGTGGCGCGCTGCACTCTTGTGCAGCGTTAGGGCATTTACGCTTTTTCAAAGGTAAAATGCTCTAAAACGTATTCCAGAATGAAGGTTTGAGCGGGCGCAGTTTTTTGCGGGCCGCCACCATATCCAAGTGCATCATGCCAAGGGCCAGCGCGTCAAGGTCAGGGGTTCCTTCCCGTTCACGCAAATCCACGGTGGGGCAATAGCTCTTGCACTTGGTGCACCAGTCCAACCGCTCGCCCTGGGCCGCCTCGCTTTCGCGCATCATCTCCATCACGCCCGAGCCATCTTCGCCGCATGAGGGACAGACGCGGCGCATAAACTTCCAGTCAGCGCCGCACAGGCTGCAATGCAGATGTTTTTTGCCGCCGCCGCCCGCAAGATACGCATTTTTTTCATCCAGCATCGGCTTGTCCAGCCAGCCTATACTGGCAAAGCTGCCGCACACGGGGCAATAGCCCTGCTTCCACTGGCTGCCCACGTCCCAGGGAGCATCCCCTTCTTCAGGCAGGCTCTGCGCCACAAGGACACGCAGAACAGGGGCAAGCACAAAACCAAAGGCGAACAGCAGTACCGAGGGATCAAGGCCATACTGCTCCGCAAGGCGCGTCTCTTCCTCACTGTTGCCCGAAAGCATGGCTTCGGCCAGCGATTCACGCGGGTCGGGCTTTGCCTGGGCCGTCGTTTTTTTCTTGGAGACCTTTTTCACCGGCGCAAGCAGCAGAGCTTCCAGCGCGGCAATATGCGGGGCCATGGCCTCAAGCCCGGCCAGCAGGGGCAACAGCTTTTCGGCACTGCGGCGCAAGGGCGCGGCAAGGCCGTTCAAAGGCATGCCAGCCAGCAGCGAAAGCCCCTGCGTCATGGCTTCGGTCTGAAGCTCCGGCAGGCGCAGCCCTGTGGCGCGTACGCTGTCGGCCAGGTCTTCGGCCAGTTGGGCCTGGGCCGTCAGCAAAGGTTCAAAAGCCCGCAGTACGGGTTCCAGTACGGGACGGCGCGCCGCCACGTCCTCCAGGGTTTTTGCCACGCTTTGGCGGGATAAGGCCATTGATGCTCCAAAACCCGGAGGCCGCGACCTCCGATCGAAAGGTGACAGAGGCGCGCAGGAAGCCCCACGCGCCACACTTGATACAAAGCCGTGCCCGACCGCAGGGGCGGCAGGCCAGCTTCCGGCAAAAAGGGATTTCACCGGGCGTATTCAAGCGCCTCGCCTGGCCGTATTGGCATTCGCGGCTGTCCACCCTTGAGCGGGACGTCCCGAACGCCAATACGGCCATAGCTACATTGCTGTAAGTCAGCATAATTTCAGTTTACAATTATGGCAATGCCAAACTGAAACCTGACTGAGGCACTCTACATAAAGGATGCGAACTCGTAATACTTGTCCTTGGTGTCAGCCAGAAGATAGATGACGCTGACGTCTTCCATATCGGCAAGAAACGCCTTGGGCCAACGCTTTTTGGCGGTTTCAAGACGCTTTTTGGCCACAGGCAGTATCTCTTCACGCTCACCGAAAACCATGGCCCCGGTGGGGCAGGTTTTGACGCAGATAGGCTGCATGCCCGCAGAAACGCGGTCAATGCACATATCGCACTTGGTCAGGCGGCCGCTTTTGGGGTCGCGCCTCGGGATGTTGTAGGGGCAGGCTTCCTGCACGGCCTGGGCGTCTTCTTCGCTGAGCTTCGCGGATTTGTCCGTAGCCAGCACGGCGCCGGTTTTCTTGTCCTGAATAATGGCTCCGGGCACGCTCATATCGGCCACGTCCATGCAGGGCGGGGTCTGGCAATGGCGGCACTGGTCGGGAAAAAAGTTCCATACCACGTTGCCTTCATCGTTCACATATTCGTGAAACCGGACAATTTTAAGGTTGTTCGGATTCAGGTCCGGCGGGTTCTGGTGCGTGCCGAGCTGCTTGGTGTGATTGGCGGGCAGATCGTGCCATTCCTTACAGGCCAACTGGCAGCCACGACATGCCGTGCACCGCGTGGTGTCAACTAAGAATGTTTTCGGCATAGTATGCTCCTTGTGGGGCGCGCCCCCTCACGGGGACGCGCCTTGCTCGTTAGCCTATTTCGGTCAGCTTGTCGGCCTTGCGCAGGTTCACGCAGCAGGCCTTGGACTCAGGAATGGTGGTATTGGGGTCATACGCGCCCACAGTAAGCCTGTTGGTGGAGTCGCCGCATTTTGGCGTTGTCCAGCCGAAGGCGAAGGGCATGCCCACAAGGTGGACAGTCTTGCCCATAACCGTGAAGGGCCGTATGCGCACGGTCACCATGGCGATGGCTTCGCACTTGCCGCGTGCGCTTTCCAGCAACACGCCGTCGCCGTTCTTGATGCCCTTTTCCTTGGCCAGCTCGTGGCTCATTTCCACATACAGCTGGGGTTCGGCTTCAAGCAGGTTGGGCACGTTGCGTGTTTCGCCGCCGCCGCACCAGTGCTCGGTGAGGCTATAGGTAGTCAGCACAATGGGGAAGCGCGGATCGGCCGGGGGCGCGATCTGGTCCAGAGGCGACTTGTGGTACTTGTACACAGGGCTGCTGATCTGCTTGGAGAACGGATGGCTCGCCAGGGGCGTTTCAGCAGGTTCGTAGTGCTCGGGGAAAGGCCCGTCGGCAGGGCCGGGGCCGTAGAACTGGGCATGCCCGTCCTTGACCATGATGAAGGGCAGCTTGCCGCCCTTGGGGTCGGACATGGGCGGCCAGGGGCCGTCGGGCACGTCGCCCACCCACTTGCTGCCGTCCCATTCAATAACGGCTTTCTTGGGATTGAAGGGCTTGCCGTTCACGTCCACCGAAGCGCGGTTGTACAGAATGCGGCGGTTGACGGGCCAGCACCACGACCAGTTGGGGAAGAGGCCGATGTTGGCCTGCATGGGCGTCTGGCTGGGGTCGCGCCTGCGTGACTTGTTGCCGTCTTCTTCAGTCCAGCTTCCCGTGTATATCCAGTTGAGGGAAGAGGTTGAGCCGTCGTCCTTGAGGGCGGCAAACGCGGGCACAAGCTGGCCGCGCTTGTAGGTCTTGTCGCCCACCTTGGAGTCGGCCCAGAAGAAGCCGTTGATGCGTCTGGCCCAGTCTTCGGGATCGTACTTGTCGGTCCAGTGCATCTTCAGGATGGGATCGGGCAGCACGCCGCCCTCTTGCGCGTACATCTTGCGGATGGTGTTGAAGAGGGGCACGACGACGTCAGCGAAGTTACGCGCTTCGCCGCCGGGCTGCACAGCCTGATCAAACCACTGGAGCCAGCGTCCGCTGTTGCTGATGGTGCCCGCCTTTTCAATGCGGTGGGCCGACGGCAGCAGGAAGACTTCCGTCTTCTTTGTTTTGGGGTCAACCCCGGGGCGCTTCCAGTTGTCCGTTGTTTCGGAGTTGTGGATTTCAGAGCAGACGAGCCAGTCCAGATTGTCCAGGGCTGTCCGCATCTTGTTGGTGTTGGGGAAGCTGTTCATGGGGTTCACGCCCATGATGAAGCCGCCCTTGATCTTGTTATTGTATATCCTGTCCATGACATACATGTACGAATAGTCTTCGCCCGGCTCCAGCTTGGGCAGCAGGCTGTAGCAGAAGTCGTTCTCGGGCGTGGCGGCATCGCCGAACCAGCCCTTGAGCAGACTTGCTACGTACTTTGGCCTGTTGCCCCACCAGTTGGCGCTGTTGGGCAGGGTGGTGACCGGCGTATTGGCCTTGTTGTATTCGGCCAGGGTCTGCCACGGAGCCTGCGGGGTGCCGTGATAGCCGGGGATGTTGTTGTACAACAGGGCATGGTCCGTGGAGCCCTGCACATTGGGTTCGCCGCGCAGGGCGTTGATGCCGCCGCCAGCGACGCCGATGTTGCCCAGCAGAAGCTGCACAAGGGTGGAAAGGCGGATGTTCTGCACGCCCACGGTATGCTGTGTCCAGCCCAGGGCGTAAAGAATGGTGCCTGCCTTGTCAGGGCTGCCGGTGGCGCAGAAGTTCTTGTAGACCTTGAGCAGATTTTCCTGCGACACGCCCGTAACGTCGGAGACGTTCTTGAGTGTGTAGCGGGAATAATGGTCTTTCATCAGGTTGATGACGCAACGCGGGTTCTTGTGCGTGGGGTCGATGACCGGCGCGCCGTCAGGCCCTGCGGCCTTGGCCCACAGTTTTTTGTCGTACTTGCGAGCCTCGGCGTTGAAGCCGCTGAAGAGCCCGTCTTTAAAGGCGTAGCCGTCGCCCACCACAAAGGCCGCGTCGGTGTAGTTGTTGACGTAATCCTTGTGATAACAGCCGTTTTCAAGGATATAGTTGACCATGCCGCCAAGGAAGGGGATGTCCGTGCCGGAACGAAGGGGCACGTGGAAATCGCACCTGGCGGATGTGCGCGAGAATTTGGGGTCGACGTGCATGAGCACGGCCCCGTTGTCCTTGGCTTTCATGATCCACTTGAAAGCCACGGGATGATGTTCAGCGGCATTACTGCCGATAATAAGCACCGCATCGGCATTCTTGATGTCGATCCAGTGGTTGGTCATTGCACCGCGTCCGAACGACTCTGCCAGAGCCGCAACAGTGGGGCTGTGTCAGACCCGCGCCTGGTGGTCCATATGGACAACACCCAGGCCGCGCAAGGCTTGATGGATAACCGCGCATTCCTCGTTGGAGGCGTGCGAGGTTCCCATCCAGAATATGGATTCCAGGCGGTTGACCGTCTGGCCTTTTTCGTTTTTGAGGATCATGTCCTTGTCGCGGGCGTCTTTTACGCGGCGCGCGATCTGCTCAAGGGTCCAGTCCCAGTCCTTCTCTTCCCACTTGTCGCTGTGAGGAGCGCGGTACAGGGGCTTTTTCAGACGATGATCACTTGTATACATCGAATAGAGGGCCGCACCCTTGGCGCAGAGCGCGCCTTCGGTAATGGGAAAGTCCGGATCGCCCTCGGTGGAGACGAGCTTGCCGTCTTTCACATAGGCGATGATCTGACACTGAACGGAACAAAAGGGGCAGATGCTCGATACTTCGCGAGCCCCTTCAATTTTGAGTTTAACGGCGTAAGCCTGCGCTTCGCCCAGATCGAAGCCCAGGTTCCCCAGTGTCAGGCATAACACCCCTGCACCGACCCCTTTGAGAAAACTCCGTCGGGTGCTTTTCATAAGACCTCTCCTTGTTTGAGCCTATCACATGCGCGTGGCCGAGGCAGGCTGGCGCGCAGAAAATCGCATCGGCGACCACTATGCGGACGCCATCTTACGACATAAAGAATCGTAGTCACCATATTATAAAAATCGTGATGTCGCAAGGTTGGACGATTATTTATATTGGATTCTCAGTACTTTGTGATATTTTTCTCCACATGGTAAAATGTCATACCATTACAAATGTATAACAACGCGACACGTATCGGAGCCACGCCTGCCGGGCTAAAAGCCCCTTCATGCTTTGCGCAATATCACGCTGAAATTAATACTGTTTTATACAACAATTTTATTATTCATTTTTGTGTGAAAAAAATTCACCACGCTGCCAGAACAACAGTGGCATTCAAACCGTCAGGCCGCCCGGATACCGGACGGCCTGAGAAAATCTGCGCGCAGGCAAGACATGAACGCCAGCGCAGATTCAGTGTGAAGGCGCGCTGACTGCTGCGTGATCTGGTCATCCAGAAAAGGCGTAACTAGAGTTTATCTGCGTTGTTATGTGCTGAACTGGTTTTTCAGCGAGGCGCGAATGCACCTGCAAAGGCGACCTGTTCAAAAAAAGAACCACAACTGATTTTTTTGGCGGGGTGAATATGCGCTCGCAAAGACGCCTTGTACGAGGCGAGAAACCCAGCCTGCCGTGCGCCCCTGTGTGACAGAAAGGACAAGCGGCCATAAAAACCGTCCAGGTCCATGCCGCCCTATGCTCTTCCACCGCGCGCAAACGCATGCCTGACACAGACGCTGGCTGCCCACATGGCGACGCGCCTCCCATAGCGCTCGCATGCGCCCAGACAGCAGTTTGATGTCGGCATTGCCGCAAAGTTTTGGGCAGCGCGCTGCGGAGCGTTTCACCCTCCTGTCGGGCAGCACGGCCCCGGGCTTCGCACGGTCCTGTCGGGAAGCAATGTCCGTCAACGGGGCTACAGGCGGCTACATGCCAGAGGCTTCCACCACAACCCGCTTCCAAACCGTGGGCTTGCCAGCCTCACTGACAGCCACGTAGGCAAGGCTGCTCAAATCCGTAATTCCTTCAATGTGCAGGGCAGCCTTGCCGTCGGCAGCGACCGTTGCGGAGGCTGGAGCGTAGCGCGAAGTTACGGCGGGAGTAGAGGTTGTTTCGCTGTCAGTCAGGGGAGAAAGCCCGCGCAAAATGGCCTGTACCTTACTGGCGACCGTCGGCCTGTGGACTACAGCGGCAACAGACACCTCGCCCGCCGGAAGATTGTCCAGATAAACAACATTGCAAATGACAAGTGCGCGTATTGTGCCCGTTCCGGGCATATCAAGGCTCACGGCCCTGTCCCAGGGAACCATTTGAAGTTTTTTGGGTCCGTAAGAATCAACTTCAATAATATCATAGCCTGGGAAAAAATACTTGTCTGTCTGCGGGTACCCCAATGAGCTCGCAGTGAGGGTTCCGTCTGCCATTGCCTTGTTTCTGGCTTCAATGGCGGGTTGCGCCGCAACAAACACCCCAGCCTCCACAACTACGCTGGCCAGCAGCACTGCGCAAAAAGCGGCATAGAGCAACTTTGCGCCGCCGCTCTGTGACGCCCAGGCCACAATAAAGGCAAAGCAGCACAGCGCGATGTAAAAAAACGTAGCGGACATGGCACGGTACGGCGTGGACGGACTGAACAGAAATGCGGCGAGACTGGCCTGGGCCATGATAAAAAATACCAGCCCCGGCAAAACCGTTGCAAGTCTCAATCGGCCCTGACGCCGCAGCAGCCATACGGCAACGACGGCTATCAGGGCATAGGGCAGCATTTCAAGTTCTTGCGAACTCCAGAATGTCAAAAATCTGTGGAATGAATCCAGCGACAATACCGGTATTTTTTCAGCCCCTCCCAGACTTGTCAGCCTCACAACATTGCCAGGAGCCGTCATCATCAAAAGCCAGCCGCCAATGGCCCCCATAATGCCGGCAGCCGCCCAGAGCGGCACCCTTTTGACGCCGCGAAAGCGATAGATCGCGACACAAGAGGCCGCAAGAATTGCGAGCATGCCCACGTTTTCATTGCTGCAACCGGCCAAAATACCGGCAAGCGCAAAGACGGGGCCTCCGGGAAGCCTGTAGTCCTTTTTATCTATCCAGAACCGGTAGGGCACAAGAAAGGCTGTGGCAAAGGCCAGGCTGTAGCCATAGTCCGGCGTGCCCGTGCGCCAGAAGTACACTGTGCCGAATGCCGGCAACGCAAACCACACAAGGCCTGCCAGCGTCACCACATGCCACGCCCGGAGCTTTTCACGCCACTGCGCGCCCAGAACCAGCAAAACTCCAGAGAAGACAAGCCCCATAAAGATGAGCGGGGTCAGCACCGGATGCAGCCAGACTGGGCCATGCAGCAGAACCCGCGCCATAAAATGCCCGACAAATTTGCCGCTCCAATGCAGGTGTTCATCAACCTGTGCAGCAAACATGGCTGAAAGACTCGAGCCGCCAGCCCCATACCCAAAATCATCAAAAACCCAGGGAGTCATTACACAAAAAAAAGCCATTACAGCCATTATGAGCAACGATACAAGTATTGTGCTTTTCTTGTTCATTTTAGCACCAGACGGCTAAAGGGTACTGAATCTGCCGGAAGAACGCCTTTACGTGGCTTGCGTGAATGTCTCAAATGTCTTTTCCACAAAAAAGAAAACGGATTTTTATTAGTATAAATAGAAATTAAATTCCATTTTATGCATAAAAACAGAAACCATGCGCTCCTGCACAACAATCTATGTACCCGGCTTCATTCTTCATGCGCATGGCAGAACTGCTTTCAAGCTCGGCACAAAGCCGCTTGTGCTAGCACTATCCGTAACACTTCGCCAAACGCCACAAAACCGAAGCCCCCAATACGGACGCTCCCAAATGGCCTGAAGCACGCGACAATAGATTTCTCAAAAATCGCACCGATATTTTATGCTAGCTAAATACCCCAAGAGTCCGCGTAAGACAATCGGTGAGGCATACCAAACTGAAAACAGGGCTCTTACAAAACGCGCCCCTGAAGATATCAGGACAGCAACTACTGCCTTACTGTGCGGTTTATCCTTAAAATCTGCTTGTTAGAGCAATGTCACCGTGGACAGCTTTGTGGTGGAGGCCCACTTTTACAAAATGGGCCTCCACCACACCCCCACCCATTAAAATTCTCATTGTATTTTAGTATGGTACCAGAGCATTTCCATATTGCAATGCCCTGGTCGGCTGCATGCAGGCGTCAACGCGGTTTGAGTGCGAACCCAGGCTGAAGCGCTGTTGCCCTGACAAAAAATAAAGGCAGCCAGCACAGTTCTGCCAGCCGCCTTTATTTTGCACTTTGTTATGTGATTGCTTTCCGCGCTCTTCCTTCATCAGGGCAGAAGAAAAAACATGCTATCAGGCATCAACCCTGCCCGCGTCCCCGCCTACTTGCCAAACCAGCACTTTGGCCAGGTACAGGTATGGCAGGAAAGGCAGTAGCCCCCGTCGCCCATGCGCGCAAGTTCGGCGCGGGTGATCCCACGGTTGGCCAGCAGACGCGGCAACACCAGGTCCAGAAAGGTTGTCTTGTAGTAAAGCGCACAGGCGGGCACGCCGAGCACCTGCATGTCGCCATCGGGACCGGGGATGCGCCCCATAAGGCTCATGGTGCCCGGCAGCACGGGCACGCCGTGCAGCACGTCGGTCAAACCGGCATCCATCATGGCATGCCGGGTCACATCGTCAGGATCAACGGAAAGGCCGCCCGTCGTGACCAGCAGGTCAACCCCGGCCTCGCGCATTCCGGCTACGGCCTTGGCCATCAGGCTTCTGTCGTCGGGAACAATGTCCGTCTTCACCACGTTGCACCCCAGCATGGTAACCTTGGCCGTAATGACGGGAATAAACTTGTCCTCGATTATGCCCTGAAAAACTTCCGTGCCTGTCACCAGAATGCCCACGCGCGCCTTGCGCAGGGGCAGCACGCTGAAGAGCGGCCCGCCTTCCAGAACCTCAAGCGCCTGTGAAAGCCGCTCACGGGAAATGAAAAGCGGAATGGCCCGCGTGCCTGCCAGGGGGCCGTCCTGCTTGACCAGGGTGGCGTCCTGCCGCGAAGCCACCATTATTTCGGGCACAAGGTTAAACCGGCGCATGCGTTCCACATCCACGCTGAAAAGGCCGTCCCTGGCCGCGACAAATTCCACCTTGCCCTCGCGGGGCGGCAGGGAATAACTCACGCCCTCACCCGCCATGCGGCGGGCAAAAATCTCAGCCGCCTCATTCTCATGAACAAGGCTGTCCTCGCCAGAGGCAAAGGAAGGAACCTCCCCTTCCCCGGCGGGGGCATCCGTCACCGCCACATGAAAACGCCCCATCTGTTGCAGACGGCAGATATCGCCCACGCTGATGCGCTGTCCCGCCTTGAATTCAGGTCCCTTGAACTGGCCAGGATCTATGCGGGTCATATCGTGAACCAAGGTCTGACCCACGGCTTCCTGCACGGGCACCACGCGCACGCCTGTGGCGGCCTCGTGGATCTCGGCGGCCTTTATTTCGCGCCGGGCAACCACATATGGGGCTTCGCCCTGACAGCCCCGACACACGGGGCCGTCTTCAGCGGGATAGGCCTCCCCGCACACCGGACAGCAGACAATGCGCGACATATGCTTGTGCCCGATGAAGCGGCGCTTCACCTTGATGGGCTCAACCTTGCAAATGGTGTCGCCAGCCTGTTCGATTTCGGCTTCAAGGCGGGGAACATCCTGATCTTTTTTGGCTTTTTTCTTTAAAAACCATGCTTCGATTTCGGGGTACGCGGCCATTTTTACCGGATCAACGCTCACGCGCACGCCTTCGCCCGTATGCTTGTCAAAAAGCGACACGGCATAGCGGCCCAGGTTGTGTATCTTCATCCAGCCGTTGCCGATGCTGCACAGGGTCAGCAACTGCACCGCGTCGGGCAGGCATTTGCCGGATTCTACCACTGCTTCGAAAAGCGTGCCTTCTGGCACATGCCTCTTGGCCAGCTCAACCATATACCCGCCCACAAGCAGGCCGGGAGCGGCATAACCGTGAAAATTCTCCGCCAGACGGCGAAATTCGTCAAAAGTATAGGAGCCGATATTCATGAGCTTCTCCAAAAAATGCTGCCGGATGCAGACAGATGGGGGACTATGTTCAGGATTTGTGTAAGCCAAGTTGCTCTTTATTGCTACCTGTTCACCGCATTGTTCCGACATGGCCGAACAGCCCTTTATGAACGGATGACGGGGGCTTCCGCCAAAAGCTTGTGGCCGACACAGAATGGCATATGGTTATAACAAAAAGATATTATTGATAAATCACGTTTTTTAAAAAATCGTGATTTTCTATGACAGTCGGGCCTGAGCCAGAGCCAGGTCTTCTGGGCTGTTGCAGTTGAAAAAAGGCGCGGCCTCTTCGGGGCCATAATCCAAAAGGCACTGGAATTCCTGTGGGATAACACTGGCAATCCTGCGCTGGCCCTGGACGAGAGCACGATCAAAATACGGCAGTGCCCCTACCTCGTACACAGCCACGAGGGATTCAATGCGTCCTGTGTGCCGCTCGCGGTATGCGGTGACAAGGCTGGTGGCCGGAGCTTCATTTCTGGCTGCGAGCAGTTTGCGCAAGGTGGAGGCATCCATAAAGGGCAGATCGCAGGAAAGCGCCAGCACGGCTGCAAAGCCCATATCTTCGGCCTGTCGCAAAGCCGCCTGCAAGCCTGCCGTGGGCCCGACCCCCCGTACGGCGTCAAAAACGCAGTCATACCCCTGCCGGGGAGTGTCCGCGCGACAGGAAACAAAACACACAGGCACAAGGGAACGCACCAGACAATGAACACGGGCCAGCATGCTGCCGTCATTGCCGCCCGCCATATCCTCTGAGGTCGATCCCGTCGGCCCAGCCAGACGCTCCAGAGCCTTGTCCTTTCCCATCCGGCGGGAGAGCCCCCCCGCGAGCACGACCCCGGCGACGGGGCCCCTTTCCTGCAGTACCACCATGGCTCATCTCCATATATAGTGAAATGCGAACGGGTCGTTCCCTGCGTGGCCCTTACATGGGCCTTGACCTGGCCCAGAACTGGCCTTGAACTAATTTAGAGCAGGACCCTGAGCAGGGGCCTGCGCGTGTGCGTTTC
The DNA here is from genome assembly GCF_002237645.1 of Desulfovibrio sp. MES5. Taxonomy (GTDB): domain Bacteria; phylum Desulfobacterota; class Desulfovibrionia; order Desulfovibrionales; family Desulfovibrionaceae; genus Desulfovibrio. Next base: position 58,683 of record NZ_MJUZ01000002.1, on the reverse strand, counting down.
CGCACCCATGCCCGCCCACTGTAACCGCTGTACGGATCATGTCAAAACCGCCATGGCGTCGATGATTTTTGCGTGCGCCTTCACCTCATTACGTAATTCCGACATGAGGTCGCGGCGTATCGCAGCGCATCTGCGCCGCGCCGGCCCGGCAGATCTGCTCCAGCACCCTTGGCCATTCGACGGCCATGCTCGATACTGGTCATGCACGGGGGGCGTACACGGTGGGCAGACGCCTGCAGCCGCCAGCGTCTTCACCCTGCAGACGCTCCGGCGTGAAAAACGGTTTTCCCGCCAGATCTACAACAGGTTTTTTGCAAAAGGGCATTACCGACCGCCTGGGGGGCGCTGCCCTTGACTGACGCATTGTGCCGCGCCCACGCTTTTGCTATGGTGTCTGGCGCTGCCCGCTGGCGCAAGCGTGAGAGCGCGGCGCGAAAGGCACACGCAAGGGGCACGTTCAGGGAGAAACCATGGGCCAGGATATTTTTGACCTCATTGTTGTTCTGACGCTGGCGTTCTTTGCCGGACGCGGCTATCTTAACGGCTTTGTTGGCGAAGTGGCGGGCATTGTGTCGCTGTTGGGCGGTTTTTGGGCTGCCCACACCTATCACTACCTGCTTTCGCCCCACCTGACCCTCATTTCTGATCCGGGGTGGCGCACCATTGCGGCCTATGTGCTGGTATTTCTGGGGGTGCTCATATCAGTGGCCCTGCTGGCCCGCCTGCTGCAAAAAATTCTTTCGCTTTCTTTTGTCAGCTGGGCCGACAGGCTGGCCGGGGCCGCGTTGGGTTTTGCCAAGGGCGCGCTTTTGTGGTCTTTGTGCATGCTTGTGCTGCAAAAATATTTCTCACAGGCGGCCTTTATGCAGCACAGCCGCGTGCCGCCCTATTTCACCGCCCTCACGGCGCAGGTCCGGGGCTGGCTGCCGCCCGACCTCGTATCGCGTCTTGGGCTTTAACACTGCATCCGTAACAGGCAAGGAAGCGTAGACTCTATGGAAAAGAGCGCCGTTGAAGAATTGCAGGGAGTCATTGACAAACTCACCAGCCCCGAGGGCTGTCCCTGGGACAAGGAGCAGACCGCCCAGTCCCTGGCCGACTATATCATTGAAGAAAGTCATGAGCTGGTCAGCGCCATACGCTCCGGCAATGTGGTCGACATCCGCGAAGAGCTTGGCGATGTGGCCTTTCTGCTGCTTTTTGTGGCCCGACTGTATGAAAAGGAAGGGCAGTTCACCTTTGCCGACGCCCTCAACAACAACAAGGCCAAGATGATCCGCCGCCACCCTCACGTTTTTGGCGACACGGTTTTTGACAGCCTGGACGAGCAGCTCAAAGCCTGGGAAAAGATTAAAAGGGCCGAGCATGCCGACGAAGAAGGCAAGCCCAAGGGGCTCTACGACAGCCTGCCGGAAAGCCTGCCCCCCCTGCTGAAGGCCTATCGCATCCACTCCAAGGCTGCCCGCATCGGGTTCACCTGGCCCGAGGACGAAGAGGTGGAGCAGCAGGTTGAAGCCGAATGGCTGGAGTGGCTGGACGCCTCAGCCAGCAACGATGCCGAGGCGCAAAAACACGAACTGGGCGACCTGCTTTTCAGCATTGCCGAACTGGGACGCCGCAAGGGCATCAAGGCCAGCGAGGCCCTTGACCTCGCCACGCGCCGCTTCCTGAAGCGCTTTGCCCGTATGGAAGAACTGGCCCGCCAGCAGGGGCAGGACTTTACGGCCCTGAGTCTCGACGAGAAGGACGAACTGTGGAATACGGCCAAGGCAGAGGAAGAGGCCCAGTCCTGATCACGGGGCTGACGCGGCCCACGACGTGCGCGGCGCAATGCCGCCCTTTTCCTGCGGCTTCATTGTTGCCGTTGCGCTTTTTGCCGCTCTTTTTCTGCGTGCTGGCTCTGCTGCTTTGCGCCTGCACGCCACGGCAGGAGGGCGCGGCGCGGCGCGCATCCGGCGCATCTCAAGCTGCGTCCGCCTCAAACGGCGTCCTGCCGCGCGCTGATCCGGGCTATCTGCAGTGGCTTGAGCGCCAATCCATGCTCGGCTCCACCCAGGAGCTGACCGCTCAGGTTTCCGGTACGGAACGCATCTGGCGCAACAGCGCCGCTGCCCGCCGGGTTCCCCTGCTGCTCTCCGCAGCGCCTTCATGGCTGGACGTGAATCCGCATACGGTCACGGCGGGTCATCCCTTCTGGAGGGCGCTCGGCCTGTCCGGGCTGCCGGAATTTCTGGGTCAGGCAGGCCTGAACGGACTGTTTGCCGCGCCCACTGGCGAAAAGGGCGATATCTGGGGCAGCCAGAAAATGTCCACGCCCGGCGGCGTCAACGTGACGGCCCTGCGCCTGGATCCGGCCATGGGGACTGAGGAAGATTTTGAGAGCACCGCGTCCCGTCTGGAAAAACAGGACATCCAGATGGGCGGCGAACTGCCGCCAGCCGCCACGGGATTTGGGCCGGACTTTATCCTACAGGCCCGTCGCGCCTCGCGTTTTGACGGTCTCTATGCCATGATGGCCGTGCCGCAAAAAGACTGGGACGCCCTGCCTGTCACCGGTGATGAATGGGACTGCCTGCCCCTGCGCCCGCAGGCCGTGCAGACCCTTGTGCAGCGGGGACTTCTGCCCCCAGGCCTCAGCCGCGACACCCTGCCCTGGGCAACCCCCGGCGGCTGGGCCGTCACGGGCGAGGTGCGCGGGGCGGACGGACAGACCCGGCGCTGGGTTTACCGCTACAGCGGGGACGCACTGCGCCCCGTACTACTCTGGCAGGACCCCTCGGGTCAGGCCAGGCGCATATTTTCGGCAGCGGTCATCCGCCATACCGGCTTGCAGCAACATACCCTTGCAGGTCTGCGCCTGGAAGCGCTCATGGGGCTGGATGTGCCCGCCGCACAGGCAAATGCGACGTCTGGACAGGGAGCAGGCCAGGGCATGATGCCGTCAGTGAGCAAAACAAAAGGCCAATCTGCCAGCCGCCAGGCCGATACGTCCAGTCTGGCGGAACTGACGCCAGGGCTGGAAGCGCTGGACGCCCTTTCGCGCGAGATACACCGCTATGGCGGCTGGGCCATGCAGGATGACGTTCTGCCGCCCTCCCTGACCAGGGCGGTGCTGGACACGGCAGTGGATTTTACGCGCGACGTCATTACCGAACCCGCTGCGGCATACGCCCTGCTGAGTGGCGACGCCGCCCCCCTGGTCCGGCTTTTGCGCGCCTCGCTGGAGCAGGGCGTGGATCACAGCCGTCTGGCGCGTGGGCAAAAGGACTTGCAGAGCATAGACTGGCGGCCCCTGCTGGACCTGCCCCAGGGAAGAGATATGGTGCGCCGGGCGCAGCAACTGGCAAAAGCCTCGCCCGAAGATACCACGCTGTGGACTACGCAGGCTGGCCTTGCGGCCCTGGCCCTTGGGCTGGACGCCACATCCGCCGCCCGCCCCGCGCAGGCTGCGGCCATGCGGCAAACGGTATTGCTGCTGCTTTCTTTTCGCATAGGGCTTCCGGGTCTGGCCTTTATCAGCCCGCAGGACATGACAGGCGCGCTCAATCTGCCGCAGCCCCCGGCGGGCATGCCGCGCAGCATGGGCAACGTGCCCCTGTGGGATGAGCGCCTGGGCCTTGTGGGGTCAGTGCCGCCAGCGCCCCTGGCTTTCGGCGCTCTGGACAGACAGTGGGCCGACAAACAGAGCTTTGTTCACGAACTGGCCGCGCTTTTGCGCGCCCGCCGCGAGGCCGGTCTGGCTGCGGGGCGCGTGATTTCCATTTTTTCCGGCCCCGCAGGCTGCGTGGGCGTGCTGAGCGCCTTGCCCGGCGGCGGCTACTGGCTGCTGGCCGCCAATTTTTCCGACAAAAGCCAGCGCCTTGCCTGCACCCTGCCAACCCCGGCACGCGGCGCCCGAAATATCCTGAACGGCCAGAACCTGCCCGTGCAGGGGCATACTGTGGAACTTGACCTTGACGCCCGCCAGTCCCGGCATGTGCTGCTCGTGGGACAGGCGGTAACCTCTGAAGGAGCGAATCAATGACCCAGAACCCCACCAAGCCTGAAGACGACCAGCACAGCCGCGTGGATAATGCGGACCATGCCCCTTCCAGCGGGCCCGGCAAGGACGCTCAGGCCAACGCGGCTGGCAACGCGCAGGGGGCAGGCCCCCTGTCTTGCGACCAGACAGCCGCGAACCGGGACGCCTCCTCCCCGCCGGAAGCTCCACAGCACTCCTACAACGCTGGCTCTGCGCACGATCACGGCTTCAGCTCTTCGTCCGGCTCCGTACAGCAGGGCTACGGCCAGAACGCGGCCAGCCAGAATGACGGCAAGCCCAAGGGCCGGGGTATGCTTTCCTCATGGCGGGCCAAGCTGGGCAAACCCGCCGACGGGCAAAGCGCCGCCACGGCAGCTGCCAGCACGGCCCCCGATGCTCCGGTTAAGCCCAATGCCGCACAAAAGATTTTTGAAGCCGCCAGCCGCGTCGGGCCGTTTTTTCTGCTTCTGATCTTGCTGGCGCAGGCATGGCCCGCCTTTATGGGCAATGCCCTGTACTGCCCGCGCGAGGCTGAAAGCATCCTTGTGTTCAACCAGACCAGCCAGACCGGACTGTGGCTCGCCCCGGCCGCTCCTGGCCTTGCCCACTGGCCGGTGTACCACTGGTATCTTGCGGGCATGCAGAGCCTCATGGCCATGGCTGGCCCGGGCTTTGGCCCCCTGCTCTTCCCCCTTGCGGGGCTTGCGGGCGCGCTGCTTTGCCTTTTGGGCGCGTGGACGCTGTCCCGCGTGGCAGGCCTGAACTCGCAGGAGGCGCTGGCAGGAGGCATGATTCTTCTGGCCGCCCCGCTCTTTGTGCCCCTGGCCCATTTTACCGGGCCAGAAAGTCTTGCCGCCGCCCTTACCCTCTTTGCCCTGGCCCTGCTCTGCCACGGCTGGCAAAAACCCCAGGCCTGGATAAGCCTGCCTGCGGGCTTTGTGCTGGCGGCGCTGGCCGGGCTCACGGGGGGCCTGTTCCACATCATGCTGCCCCTGGTCGTCAGTATCTTCTTCCTGGGCTGGCGGGGCACTTTCCGCCGGGCGCAGGGACTGGACGGCGTGACGGGTTTTGTGCTCCTGCTTCTTATGGTGGCCTGCTGGCTCGGCGGCGTCATGCTGTGGCAGCAGCCTGACGGATATCTGAAATTCTTGGGCGAACGCCTCATGCTCTGGCCCTGGCCCAGCGCCAAGTGGTGGCTGCCCCTGCTTATAGCCGCTGCGGGCCTGCTGCCCTGGCTGGCCATTGTTGCCTGCGTTTCCTGGGTTCGCGTGCTGCGCACGGCCCCCGGCGACCTTGCGTCCTCGCGCAAGGACAGGGCCGGAATCGCCTTTATGTGGATAGGCGTCGCCGTGGCCGCCGTGCTGAGCCTCACTGCCTATGATCCTGTCAGCGCCGCTCTCACCGTCATATGCCTCGCTGCACCCTTGCTGGGCAAGGCGCTGCTGCGCCTCACGGGCCTGGGCGGTCGCCTGTTCTTCATCTTCGCCGCGCTCTGCCTGCTGCACGCGGGCATGGCCCTGACGGCGGCGGGCTTCGGCCCCACGCTTGACTGGATGGGCGGCTTCTTCAAGTTCACCCTCACCCTTGATCAGCGTGAAATGGTTCTTGGCCTCAAGGCCCTGCCCATTATCGGCGTCATATGCATTGCTGCCGCCATCCTGCTGGCCCGCATGGTGCGCAAGGGCGCTCATGGCGGCATGGGCGGCGCGCTGCTCATCTGCACAGTCATCGTCATCCTGCTGGCCCAGCCCGGCTCCCTGCTGCTTGGCCCGCAGCTCAAGGCCGTTCCCCAGGCCAAACTGAGCCATCTTGAAGAAATATTGAACCCCGCGCCCGCGACCGCGCCTGAAGCTCCCGCCAGTGAAACCCCGGCCCCGGAAAGCGCTGCCCCTACCGCGCCAGCTGGCGAATCCGCTACTCCCGAAGCGGCCTCGCCTGACGCCGCCGCGCCCCAGACACCAGCTCCGGAAAGCGCCAAGCCGGATTCGGACAAGCAGACGTCTCCCATTGAAAAGGCGCTCGAAAAGGCCGCGTCGGAAGCCGCGGACTACGATGCCAAGGTGATGGAAGAAACGGACGGCAAATTTGGCAAAAACGGCAATGCCGCTGGCACGCCAACGCAAGCGCCCGGAACTGCGGGTGAGGGTGCGGCCCCCGGAGCCTCCGGGCCTGCTGATGCCGCCAAAGCTGAGCCCGCTGCTCCGACGGTGGAGGCAGCGCCGGCCGCGCAGCCTGATGCGGCTAAGGCTGACGACAGCGTCAGCGCCGCGCCGCAGGTTCCCGCTCCCGCTGCGGCCCCGACGGCTGCCCCGGCAGAGGCTTCCGCACCTGCCCAGTCAACCTCAGGGGACCAGCAGGCCAAGTAAGCCCGCGAGCCTCTGACCCACTGAAAAATAAGCGCCCTCTGCCGCACGCAGAGGGCGCTTGTCATATGCGAAAGCGCATAGGGAAGGGACACATGGCGCACGGGGTTAAAGGCCCGGCGTCCCACATGCGAACGCCCGCAGGTGGCGTTGCCTCACGCTGTGCATGTCCATAACACCCGCCGAAACGATCAGTGCTGTAGCCTGCCACAGACCAGACCCGAACAGCCTGGGTGCGGCCACGCGCCACATCCAGGCAGCCCAAGCCCTTGCAATCTTCACGCTTCGGCCCTGGCCTGGCGCACCTCAAGTCCTGCCTCGCGCAGCACCGCGCGTGCGCCGGGCAGGTCAAACCCACGCCAGGGGCTGATGCTTGAGGACGTATCACGGGGGTTGGCGGCCTGTTCCACAATAATGGTGTTGGCGCCGCAGCGAAGGGTCTGGGGCGTGGGCGGGTGTACGCAGAGATGCCGCCCGCCGTCGGGATACTCCAGCCGGGCAAGGGCGGCCACCCGTTTGAGATAGGCGTCGGATACCTGCCCATAACGAGCCAGAGGCGTGCCCATAATGGGCACCCGCGCCATCACGCCCGTGCCCGATGCGCCCACTTCGCGCGCGCGGCGGGCTTCGACCAGTATCTCGTCAGCGCTGTGTTCCGGCCCGAGAGGCTCAATGAGATATTGCAATTCAAGGCCGCCCTTGAGCACATTCTCGATGGTGCGCATGCGCATGTCCACGCTGTGCCCCGTGTCCACGCCCTCGCGCAGCCTGACCACATGGTAGGACATGGTAAAGCCCGAATCCTTGAGCGCCCTGACATCGTCAGCACTCATTTCGCCCGTATTGATGACAAGGTGGATATCGCTGCCGATGCGGTCCCGCGTCAGGCGGCCCAGGCGCTGCAAAACCTCCAGGGGGTAGTGCTGCGTCGTGCGCAAAACCACAAAATCCGCCCCGCCGTCGGCCAATTGCCCGGCTTTTTCCACAATCGTCTCTGCCGTCAGGGGCGGGGCAGTCTTATAAACGTCCCAACACGCGGCCTGACTGCAAAACGTACAGCCCATATCGCAGGGTGTGCTGTCAATGCCAATGGCCGCCCATACAAAGCCCCGGCTCTCTGCCAGACTGCGGCTCATGCCGTCCGCCTTTTCAAGCAGATGGGCGATGCGCCTGTCGCTGACAGCGGTATCCAGCAGCAGACGTGCTTCTTCACTGACGGAAAATGCCTTTGCCGCGTCCTCTGGCATGATATGCCTCCCGGCGGCTGTGCCGCCTTTTCCGCGCTTATCCGCGCCCCACAAAGCCCCGCATGGCCCCGCATGGCCGAGTCGGGCCGCGCCCTGTTCGCATAGGGCCGTGCCCTGTTCGCGTCGGGTCGCGCTCTGCCCGCGCTCTACCTGCGTATGGCGCACGCTTTTATTGAAACCGATGTTATCCGAGTATCCCCACTACTAGACCAAGTCAAATAACAGAGCAACACACTTTGATTATGCCCGTGCAGAATCGGGACAACCCCCTGCCGGGCAGACTCGACAAGGCCCGCGCCTCTGGCTAGGGTACACACAGGAGCGGCGCTTTCCCTGAGCCGTGCGGCGGCAGATTGCCGCTGCGAGCCACGTGCCCTCGCACGAAGCGCAAGGTCACGGAATGCGCATGAATCCAATGAACAAACTCAAGCCACCACCCCATCCCGGCACGGGAGATGACGCAGACATGACAGATCCACAGGATTTTTCGGTTCAGGACGAAAAGCCCTTCGAGGGTTGCGCCTGCACGGGCAAAAACCTCGTTAAGCTGGTGCGCCCCGCCATCCTGACGGTGCTGGCGGGCGAAAATCTGCACGGTTATCGTATTCTTGAGCGCCTGGCCGGCATGGCCATATTTCACGGGCAGCCGCCGGACCCGGCGGGTCTCTATCGCGTGCTCAAGAGCATGGAGCAGGAAGGGCTCGTGCACTGCGCCTGGGACCTGCAAGGCAGCGGCCCGGCCCGCAGGCAGTATGCCCTTGCGGCCAAGGGGCGCTCCTGCCTTGAACAGTGGCTGGGCACTCTTGAAGACTATCTCGCTTCCGTTGGCGGGCTTGTGGATAACATACGGCGTGTGCTGGATGCCGCACCGGGGACGGCGCGGGGCAACTCCGACCCTGCAGTTCCGCCTGCGGGCCAGCCCCGCGCGGGAGCGGGCAGGCAATGCCGCTGCGCATCCGCTCTGCAAAGCGCGCCAATTGACAGTTCTGGTTCTTTTGAGGATAGTTGACCATCAAGAGTGCTTTTGCGGATATGCCCTGCGTGCTGCCTGTCGGGTCTGACGCAGGCTGCCCGGCCTGCCCTGTCCACCCGGCCTTGCCCGGTCCATCCGGCCTTGCCCGAAGGGACAAGCCAAAACGATTGCGCCAAACCAATTGTGGCAGCCCCATTGCGGCACGCCGCTTTCACGGGCGCAGGCTGACGCTGTCGGCAATACATGTAAAAAACGGCTCTGATGCCTCTGGAGAATATATGCAAACACAGGTGCTGACGCGCGCACGGGAGGCGGTTGAATATACGCCTTCGGCCTTTTGCGGCCTGTGCGCTGCGTGCGCGTCCTGTGACGGCCGGAGCCTGACGCGCTCCGGCATGACCTGAATACTGGCGCTGTGGGGCAGGTTGTCCCGCCTGAATTTCTGAACAGCGCCCTGGTATTTTATCAGAAGGCGGTTCAGAGATTCCGCCGGTTCTTCTCCTTCACAGCGCAACCCCGCCGCCAGCGGGGCTTTTTTTGGCCTTTACGCCGGATGCGCCCACGTGCGGACAACCCGACGGACGCTCGTTGCGCACAGGAGAAAAACAATGCTTTCAGCCGGAATAGACGTAGGCTCTGTGGCCGCCAAGGCCGTGATCTTTGATTCTGCCGCCCGATCCGTGGCTGGCAGCGCCCTGCTGCCTACGGGGTGGAACACGCGCGAGGCTGGCGAGGCGGTTCTGGACGCCGCCTGTCGCGAGGCTGGCGCAAGCCGCCAGGATCTCGGGCAGGTCGTGGCCACTGGCTACGGGCGCATCGCCCTGCCCTTTGCGCAAAAAACCGTTACTGAAATCACCTGTCACGCCAAAGGGGCCTCGTGGCTTTTTCCCGGTTCCGGCGTTGTGCTCGACATCGGCGGGCAGGACAGCAAGGCCATCAGCCTGGATGAAAACGGCGGCGTGCGCGACTTTGTCATGAACGACAAATGCGCCGCAGGCACAGGGCGTTTTTTGCAGGTGCTGGCAGGCATCCTGGGCATGCCCCTGGATGAACTGGGCCAAACCGCCGCCAATGGCGTGCCTGTGCCCATATCAAGCATGTGCGCCGTCTTTGCTGAAACGGAGATTGTAGGTCTTCTGGCACAGGGAACCCCGCCCGCCGATCTGGCGGCCGGGGTTTTCGTGTCCATAGCCAGACGCATGCGAGGCCTTGCCCGCCGCATCGCCTTTACCGGCCAGTGCGTGTTTACAGGAGGCCTGGCCACCAGCCCCGCCTTTTGCGGTTTTCTTGCCCAGGAGCTCGACATGCCCGTGCAGGTGCCGGAACAGCCGCAACTGGTAGGAGCGCTGGGCGCGGCCCTGCTGGCAGCCCAAAGGCTTGAACGAAAAAAATAAAAAATACTGATTAAATAGCCTCTTGGAAACGCGCAGTTGTTTCGTTTGGCAAGGCGCGATCTTTTTTTGAAGCAGGAGTGGACTCTTCCGTCCTCGACTGTTTCAAAAAAAGTGAAGCAACGCCGCCAAACGGAATAAATCAGCGTTTCCCAAAGAAAAGTCCGGCCACTCAAGGCCAAAACAAAGGAGCAGTCATGAAGTGCGCCAGTTTTGACAAAATCACCACCGCTTTTGAAAAAAATGTGCTCAACCTTACGGAGGCCAAGCAGAACGGCAAAAAGGTCGTTGGGCAGTTCTGTCTGTACTCGCCGTCAGAAATCGCGCTGGCCGCCGGGGCCATTCCGGTTTCTCTCTGCGGCACCAAGAACGACTCCATCCCGGCGGCGGAAGAAATCCTGCCCCGCTCTCTCTGCCCCCTCATCAAGAGCAGCTTCGGCTTTGCCCTCAAGGACAGCTGCCCCTATCTTGCCGCCGCCGACATCGTGGTGGCCGACACCACCTGTGACGGCAAGAAAAAAATGTATGAGCTGCTGGCGCCCTACAAGCCCATAGCATTGCTGCAATTGCCGCAGATTCAGGACAATGACGCGCTGAACTACTGGCGCAACCAGTTTGAGGGTCTGGTGCGCCGCCTTGAGCAGGAATTCGACGTAAAGATCAGTGATGCAAAGCTGCGTGACGCCATCAGGCTCATGAATCGCGAACGCCTGGCGCTCAAGGCCGTCATGGATCTGGCCCAGCGCAAACCCTCGCCTGTCACCGGCGTGGAACTGGTGGAGATCGCCTTCAAAACCTCCTTCTTTCCCGACAAGGAAGTGGGCATCGCCATGCTGGAAGAGCTGGCGGAAGAAATGGGCCGCCTGGCCGACGCGGGCCAGGGCGCAACCAGCCCCGAAGCCCCGCGCATTCTGCTGACCGGAGTTCCCGTGGGCCTCGGTTCGCACAAGGTTGTGCGCCTCATTGAAGAATGCGGCGGCAGCGTCGTATGCCTGGACAACTGCTCTGCCTACAAAAAAACCCGCGTCATGATGGAAGAAGACGGCGACCCGCTGACCGTCATGGCCCGCCGCTACCTTGACGTGCCCTGCGCCGTCATGTCGCCCAATCCCAACCGTTACGTCGCCCTGCGGCAGATGACGTCCGACTTTTCTGTGGATGCCGTGGTGGACCTGACCTGGCAGGGCTGCCAGACCTATGCCGTGGAAGCCTGGACCCTGAAAAAATTTGTGCAGAATGACCTGGGCCTGCCCTACCTTCAGGTAGAGACCGACTACTCCGAAACCGATACCGAACAGCTCAAGGTGCGCGTCGAAGCCTTTTTGGAAATGCTGTAAGCCTCCAGAATATTTTCAGTTTGAAATCAGCACCACCCGCATAGCGGGTGGTTTGCTCTGGCCCTGTAAGGGCCTGTTGCCGGCTGCGCCTAAAGACGCTGGCTTTCACTGCGTTCAATCCCAGTGCCATTGTCGCTTTGGCTACCCCTTGAAGGGGTCTTGATACTCGCGCGTACTCAACTTATCTTGCAAAATGTCATGCTTCTCCTGCTGCTGGATATATTTTCTGATCGTTGCCTCGTTGAGTCCGACTGTGCTGACATAGTATCCTTCGGCTCAAAACTTTCTGTTGCCGAACTTGTACTTAAGGTTTGCGTGGTTATCAAAGATCATCAGTGAGCTTTTGCCTTTCAAATACCCCATAAAACTCGATACGCTGATCTTTGGCGGGATACTCACCAGCATGTGTATATGGTCTGGCATCAAGTGCCCTTTTAAAATCTCTACCCCTTTGTACTTACAAAGACTCTGCATGATTTATTTTATACTATCGCGCAGTTGTGCGAATATTATTTTTCTTCGATACTTAGGGGTAAACACGATATGATACTTGCTCAGCCATTTTGTGTGAGCTAAGCTTTGGGCCTTGGTTCCCATAACAAAAACACCCTTCTTTAAAAATTACGATGAGCTTGAACAACTTCATCGTACAGGAAGGGTGTTTTTGTGTGTATAACACTTTGTCCCCACCCGCATAGCGGGTGGTTCTCTGTTTCGCGCGCTGGCGCGCTCAACTGGCTAAAGCCATAAAAGAAGAGCGCCCGCCCTGCCTGACAGGCAGAAGTCGGGATGGCGCTCCCTTTCTATAATATCTAGCACTGACTGCTGACAGGCTCGGCGCAACCTGCCTTTGAGGATATGACTTCTCGAAGATCAGAGCCCGCCTGGAGCATTGCATCTTTGGGAAAGGTTAAATGCTCCAATGCTGCACGGGAGTGCAGTCCGCCCGTCACACAGCCGTCAGGGCAGCCTCAACATGAAACTGCCTACAGAGTGACCACAGGCTTGATAAGATCGCGCGGCTTGTCCTTCATGAGCATCAGAGCCTCTTCCATCCTGTCAAAACCGTGGAAGCGGTGCGTGATCAGCGGCGCGACGTCAAGACGCCCCACCGCGAGCATGCTGGCCAGTTTTTGCATGCGCAAACGCCCGCCCGGCATCAGGCCTCCGGCTATGGTCTTGTGCCCCATGCCGCAGCCCCATGCCGCGCGTGGAATCCTCACATACTCCCCCGAACCCAGATAATTGACGTTGCCGATGCGGCCGCCCGGCTTGAGCACCTTGACCACCTCGGCAAAGGTATCCACATCGCCGCCTGCGATAATGGCCTTGTCCACGCCCTGACCGCGCGTGAGGCTTGCCACCTGCGAAGCCAAATCCCCCTGCCGGTAATCGATGATCTCTGTTGCGCCGTATTTTCTGGCGGCCGCAACACATAAGGCCCGCGAACCCACAGCATATATTCTGCCCGCACCGCGCAGAGCTGCCCCCGCCACCGCCATAAGCCCCACTGGGCCAACGCCCACAACCAGCACGGAATCCCCGTACTGCACATCCGCCAATTCAGCGCCGTGCAGTCCTGTGGGCACCATGTCGCTCAACATGACCGCTTCGGCGGGGTCCATGTCTGAGGGCAGAAGGGCAAGATTGCCATCCGCATCGTTTACATGAAAAAGCTCGGCAAAAACGCCGTCCTTGAAGTTGGAAAACTTCCATCCTGCCAGCATGCCGCCAGAATGCATAGAGTAACCTCCCTGAGCTTCCAGCGAATTCCAGTCAGGCGTGATGGCAGGCACAATGACCCTGTCGCCAGGCTTGAAGTCGCGCACCAGCGAACCCACTTCCACGACCTCGCCCACGGCTTCATGGCCGAGTATGAGGTTATGCCTGTCGCCCAGCGCCCCTTCCCATACCGTGTGTACGTCAGACGTGCAGGGGGCGACCGCCAGGGGCTGAACCAGCGCGTCCAGAGGGCCGCACTTGGGAGCATCTTTCTCAATCCAGCCAACGGCGTTCAACTGAAGCATCGCTAACCCTTTCATGATAGTCTCCTTTGGCATTGGCCACGGGGTTTCAATTGATTGCGTATTCAATCTATACGTCTAGGCTGGCAATTCCAAGTTATTTTTTTCACATTTATTTTTATATTAATAATTTCAGAATGATATATAAACATACCTTTACACTATGCAAAATATGATTATTTGGTTAAACAAGTAGCCGCACAGGTTATACGCGCCCCATGGCGCGTCACAGGTTTACGCCTCCCGAACGCGGGCCATCCCTACGGCTGGGCGCGTTCGGAATATCGGCGGAGCGGTATATAGCTTGGCCTTTTTTTGGCCATAGTTGGTATTGATAACTAACAGCATGGAGTTATTGTAGCTTTTATCCGAATCAATGCAGCAAATGCATAGCACTCACATCATTTTTCTATAATTTATAGACTAGTGCTATGTAAATGTTGTTTTGCACAAAGCTAATTTTATGTAACAGTATTCGGGTAATCTGTTTTATTGCTGTCTACAGCTACCGACTTTTGCCTCAACGCCAGGTTATCACAGACATATATGAAAATACTTAAAGGTGGACACATCAATGAAACTCAGCAGTAAAATGATCCTGTCCTTTTGTGGGGTCATTCTCGTCATGCTCGCCCTTTCCGGGGTTTCCATGAAAAACCTGACTGACATCAATAATAATATTGAAGACGTGGATAAATCATGGCTGCCCGCTGTCATCGCCATTCAGGGCATGAACCAGCAACTCTACGCCGTGCGCGCCGATCTTTTGACCATGATGCTGCACGATCAGCCCGACGAAATAACGTATTACAAGGATCGCATTAACGAGACCCTGAAGGGTCTGAAAGAGAACGGCGACAAGTACAAAGCCCTGCTCGCCGTGCACGACAGCTCTGCCGACAGCAAGGGCAGACAACTTTTTGAAGAAATCATTTCTTCCCTGAACACAATATCCGGCATTCGCGGCAGAATCGTCGCCATGGTGGACAAGCGTGATCACGGACAGGCCTTAGCCATTTACGACAATGAGTACCGGGTCCTTTTCAGAAAGCTCATGGCCCTGTTTGATGAAATCGTGGTCCTGAACGTCAGGGGCAGCAGCGATGCCAGCCACAACGCCTTCAACATTGTCGAAACCTCGCGGACTACGGCCATTGTTCTGACCCTGGCCACCATTGTCATCAGCGTTTTTCTGGTCTTTTTCCTTACGCGCTCGGTCAACAGGCAGTTGGGCAAGGACCCCGGCGAACTGAACATCCTCGCCCGGCGTGTTGTGGACGGCGACTACAATGTGGACGACGGCAAGCCCAAGACGGGCGTATTCGCTTCGCTCGTGGCCATGGTCGACGCCCTGAAGCAGCATATTGAAAACGCCAGGCGTGAATCGGCCAATGCTCAGGAACAGTCGAAAAAAGCCATGGAGGCTATGGAGAAGGCCGAAGCCGCCAGCATGGAGGCCAGGCAGAAAACCCAGGCCATGCTTCAGGCAGCCGAAAGACTTGAAGAGGTCGCCCAGATAGTGAGCACGGCATCTACCCAGCTTTCAGCGCAAATCGAGCAGTCTGACCGCGGCACCGCCGAAACCTCGCAACGGTTGACGGAAGCCGCCACTGCCATGAACGAAATGAACGCCACCGTGCAGGAAGTGGCCCGCAATGCCGCGCAGGCATCCACGGCCTCGGCCGAAACACGGCAAAAAGCCCAGGATGGCGCGGACATAGTGAGCCGTTCGCTGGACAGCATCAACCATGTGCACCAGTCCTCCCTGCGTCTCAAGGAAGACATGGCCCTTCTCGGCTCGCATGCGCAGGACATAAGCCGCATCATGGGCGTCATTTCAGACATTGCCGACCAGACAAACCTGCTGGCCCTCAATGCCGCCATTGAGGCCGCCAGGGCGGGCGACGCCGGACGCGGATTTGCTGTGGTGGCCGACGAGGTGCGCAAACTGGCCGAAAAAACCATGGCCTCGACGCAGGACGTGGGGGCGGTCATAAATGCCATTCAGCATAGCACCGCCGCCAGTATGGAGTCTGTCGACAAGGCCGTGCAGGAGGTTGACCGCGCTGCCGAGTTCGCCAACCAGTCAGGTTCGGCGCTTGAGCTCATCGTATCCACGGTGGACGCCACCGCCGACCAGGTCAACGCCATCGCTGCGGCCAGCGAAGAGCAGTCCGCAGCCAGCGAAGAAATCAACCATACCATTATCCAGATCAACACCATGTCGCTCCAGACGGCGCAGGCAATGGAAGAAGCCGCCAAAGCCGTGTCTGACCTGGCCGCGCAGGCCCATGGCCTGACCAGCCTTATCAGCGACATGAAAGCATAACTCCAGGCGCACTGTTGCCCAAAGAAAAACGGCATGAAGTTCTTCATGCCGTTTTTCTTTGTCAGCACGGTTCCCGCCCGTGTCGCGCGAGCCTCAGGGACGGATGATCTTGTCCGCCATATCCATGCTGGTCACGATATCCAGCATGTTGGACGTCTCGCCCACGGCCTTGGCCTCCAAAAGGCCGTAGTGCCCAAGGCAGGCGCCGCACACAAGAATGGATACGCCCTGCTGCGCGAGCTTTTGCAACGAATCCAGCGCCGGGCCAGGACGGGCCGTCAGCTTGACGCCGCCATTGACAAGCACCAGCCGCCACAGCCGCGAGCCCAGTTCCGGCAACGTGGCCAGAAAGTTCTCCATAAGTTTTGTGCCCAGCGTGTCGTCGCCACGGCCCAGGGTTTCAGTGGTTATGAGTACAAGAGTGCGCAAATCCTGCTCCTGCCCATCCCGCGCCTCGGGCGCGGCCAGCACGCTGGCCCCGGCAGCCGCTGCATCCACGGCAGCACGGATGCGCCACTGCTGCGGCCCTTCCTGGGTGGCGCTCAGCGTGTACCCTCTGCCCTGCAGAAAGCGCTGCACGTTTTCCAGGGCTGGCTCGTTATCAACCAGCACTTCCAGGCATTCCACTCCGTTATCCACAGCCGAACGGCAAAGGATGACAGGTTGCGGACAGGCAAGCCCCAGACAATCAAGAAATTGCATAATATCAGCCCCTTTGGTGACAATTGGTTTTATTTACTTTTTCTGCTGTTAAGCGTAATTATAAAACTACCGATAGGCAAGTAAACCAAGGCAGGTAACTATGGGAATCTTGCTGCAAATCATCATCCTGTGCTCCCTCATCGGCCTGGCCGTTGTAAGCGACAGTAGAGCCGCGCAATGGGGTCTTCTGGCCCTGGCGGCCCTGTGCGCGCTGGCTGATGCGGCCCTTTGGCTTGCCCAAAGAAACAGAGCTCAAAAACTGCGCGAACGCACTGATGCTCTTTTTGCTGAAGACAATCCCGCACGTCAGGGTGATGAAGTACAGCGAGCTGAATACTGCCTGACCCATTTGCGCGCTGCTGAAAGCAGCCTGGCTGAAGACGCCTCTGTCATTGAAGAACTGCGGGCCGAGGTGGCAAGGCTGCAAGCAAAGATCAATGACATTGAAGAAGAAAAAGCGGCCATACGCAACAAGTCTGACCGTGGAGCCATGGTGCTGCACAAGGCGCACACCGTGTGCAGAAACCTGTCTTCGGAAGTGCGTGAGCTGGCAAGCCTCGTGAGCAAGGTCAGCACGGGCGTTCAGGTGCAGCGCGATCACCTCACCGAGACCAGCGGCTCAATGGAAAAGGTTGCGCAAACCGCCCAGGAATCTTCACACAGAGTGCGCGAGCTTTCAGAAAACGCGCAAAGCTCCAGCGCCAGCGCCGCCACAGGCGAACGTGAAGTGGAAGGCGCGCTGACCTCCATCGAAAAGCTCAAGGACACCATCGTTCATCTCAAGCAGGCCATGGCCGACCTTGGCACAAAGGCCAGCAACATCGGTCAGGTCATGTCGGTCATCAACGAGGTTGCCGACCAGACCAACCTGCTGGCGCTCAACGCCGCCATTGAGGCCGCCCGCGCGGGCGACGCCGGGCGCGGTTTTGCCGTGGTGGCCGACGAGGTGCGCAAACTGGCTGAAAAAACCATGGGCGCCACCAAGGAAGTGGAAGATGCCGTGCACGCCATCCAGGAAGAGACACGGCGCAACGTGCTTACCGTGGACAAGGCCGCCCAGCTCAGCGTGGACGGAGCCGAGCAGGCTTCACGCGCGGGCAGCGTCATGCGCGACATCCTCCAGTCCATCAACGACACCGCCGAACATCTTCTGATCGTGGCCAGGAGCGCGCAAGAGCAGTCGCAGCACAGCACCGACACCACAAGCGCGCTTGGTGAAATCCGCCACGTGGCCGAGCAGAACGCCCAAAGTATGGAAACCTTCACAGCCGCCCTGCTCGGCGTTCAGAGCGGCATGGAAGAGCTTGACATGATTGTCAATGCCCTGGTTTCCGGCGATTACGAGCAGGCGACCTCCGACAAATTCGTGCAGTGGACTCCCAAACTTGACCTGCATGTGCCCATGGTGGACAAGCAGCACAGGCTGCTGGTGGACTATATCAACGAACTGTACACGGCCATGGCCAATAACCGTACGGCAGGCGAGGTGCAGAAAATCCTGCGCAAGCTTCGCGACTATACGGCCACGCACTTTGCGGACGAGGAAAAAATGTTCACCGCCACAGCCTATCTGGGCGCTGCCGAACATATGAAAATCCACAGAAAGTTCGTGGCCAAGCTGGACGAGGTTGAGGAACAGCTCAAATCCGGCACAGCCACTGTGAGCATGGACCTACTGACCTTCCTCAAGGACTGGCTTGTACAGCATATCATGGGCACTGACCCCACCTATCTTCCCTACCTCAAAAAAGAAGATATGGAACCAGAGCAGATCCACTAGGGCGCTTTCACCCTGAAAAACTCTGGCGTTGCGTGAGCATGCGCCCACCGACGCGCAGAAATTCAAATCACCGCAGGCCGTCCTGACACAATGTCGGGGCGGCCTGCGGCTTTACCTGGGGGATGAGAGGAGGGTCTGGAGATCTGAAATTTTTAGGAAAACGCTGACTTATTCCGTTTGGCGGCATTGCTTCACTTTTTTTGAAACAGTCGGGAACGGAAGAGTCCACTGCTGCTTCAAAAAAAGATCGCGCCTTGCCAAACGAAATAACTGCGCGTTTCCAGGAGGCTCTTTAATCAGTGCTTCCTTAGAGCAAGTTCACTTTGAAAAAGTTCATTTGCTCCAGTATACGGCGCATGCGCCTTGTGCCCGCACTGGCGCGCGCCATATCGGGCGCGCCGTATTCCTTGCAAAAACATTTTCACAAAGGCGGTCTGCGCCCTGGAGCGCCGCAGCAAACCTCGCCCGACGGCGAAGGCGCGTGGGTCAACGCCTCTTCTTGGGTCAACGCCTCTTCTCCGGCCGCCTATATGCCGCACGCGCCGCCACGCAGGGCGGCCATTCCTTCTTCGCCAAGAAAGCGACGCAACTGCTTTTCCGGCGCGTTAAGCAGGTCCACAACCAGAAGCGCGTCCAGGGTGCCGAAGGCCCTGTCTTCGTGAAAGGCCGCTATGCGCCCTCCCAGCTGCAGATAGTGCTTAAAGAGAATGGGCAGGCTGCGTCCGCCTTCCATTTGGCGCACCACGGTGTTGACGCCGTTATACTCCATCTGCCGGGCAAAGGGCAGCTCACTGCGCAGATGACGGGGTTTACGCCCTTGCACCAGGGCCGCCAGGGGAGCATGCCAGTGGCGCAGCCGCAGATGCCGCCACAAAAGATCCACTGACTGGGGCCTGTAGTTCAGCCCTATGCTGGCCGGGCCAAAAAGCGTGCGCGCGCCCCGCTGCAAGGCCAATTGGGCAATGCCCTTCCAGAGCAGCATCAGCGGCGCGTATTCCCGTTGATATTCAAGGCAGACAAAAGCCCTGCCAAGTTCAAGCGCGTTGCCGCACTGGCGGAAAAAATCCCGATCATAGCGAAAGAGCGAGGCCGTATAGAGACTGCTGCGTCCGCAGCTGGCGGCATCTTCGGGCCGCACCAGACGCGCCCGGTAGGAACCGGCCAGGCACTGGGCCTCCTCATCCACGAGCAGCAGGTGTTCGTACTGGGGATCATAGCGGTCAGTGTCCCTGGCCTTGCCCGTGCCCTCGCCCAGAGCGCGAAAGCTTTCCTCGCGGCGGCGCGTCACTTCGTCCAGCAGGAGTGGGCATTCGCTGCCGCGCAGCGCGTACACACTGTACTTGCCTTCCCTGGCCAGAACGCTGCTTTCGGGCAAAGCCGCCAGAGCCGCCATGAAGTCCTGCTGGTCCGCGCCTTCGGCCAGCGGAGCCTGCCACCGGTCGCCTGGGGTTTTTTGTGAGATGACGGAGCCTTTGCGGGGAGCCAGAGCTTCACGATACATGCGCAAACAATGGGTGCGCTGCTCGTGGTCAAGGCCGGCAAGGCTCTGTTCTTTCAAGGCCTCCCCCACCCGCAGCATCGCGCGGCTCCCGCGTTGCCGCCAGAGAACGCGCGGCAGCAGGGCCGTGGCAAGGCCTTCGTGCAGGAAGGCGGCGGAAAGAAAGAAGGGATCGGCGCTGGCCTGCACGTGCAGGGGAACGTAATGGACGCGGGACGCCTCCTCCCCGCTGCCCTCTTTTTGCCGCCATTCGCCAAGGCGGCTCAAAAGCTCCGTCCAGGGCTGCTCTTCAAGCCCCGCTCCGGCGCGCCAGCGGGCCACCCTGCCAGCGGGAAAAATCCCCAAGGCTCCGCCCCGGCGCAAATGCCTGATGGCAATGCGCAAGGACGCGCCGTTGGCCGTCCTGTCTTCGCCCGAAAGGTCAAGAGGCAGCAGCATGGGAGCCAGAGGAGTCAGCTGGGGCAGTTGCAGCAATTTGGAACTGGCGAGTATTTTCAGATCAGGGCGCGCCCTGCCGCACAGCGCGGCCATTATCAGGCCGTCCAGAGCGCCTGTGGGATGGTTGGAATAAAAAATCACCGGCCCTTCGGCAGGGATGCGGGCCAGATCCTCCCCGGAGCAGCACACGTCAACGTCCAGCTGCGTCAGGCTGGCTGCGGCCCAGCTGTGCGGGGCGTCGCAGACAGGCAGGCGCAGCGCGGCCCGCTCCAGTGAAGCCAGACCAGCCAGGCTGCGGCCAAAGGCCCGCATCTGACGGTTCAGGTCGTCGGCCAGTCGTCGCAGGGGCGAACGGCCGGGGCCGCCTCTGCCTGAAGGTTCCCGCCCCGGCGCCAGGGGTAGCAGGTCTGTGGTTCCTTGCATGGGGATCTCCTGATTGTTAGCCGTGTTCAGCAGAAACGGGCCTCGGGTGCGGCGCATGCGTCAAATCCTGACAACGGCCCTGAAGCTGGCCCCGACGCCGACCACGGCGCGGGCCAGGCCGCTGACGCGCTTTCACTCTGCCCCGCCAGGGGGCAGGCAATACTTTCCATCTGCTGCTGGCAGTAGAGGCAACGCGTGGTGCCCGGAGCCGCCAGCAGGCGCTCAAGCGGGATGTCGTCGCCGCAGTCGGCGCACTGGCGGGGGCCATTATGCTGCAAAAGATGCAATAGGCTCTGAAGGTCGCGGATGCGCTGGGCGCTGCGGCGAGCGCTGCACTGCGCCAGGTGGGCAGCCTCCAGATGGCTGGCCGCGTCGATCTCGTCGGCGAAATGCTGGGCCTGAAATACGGTGCGCAGCTGGCCCATACGCTGCAATTCGTCGGCAAGTTCTTCCTGAAGACGCCTGAGCATGAGTGTGGTTTCCATAACTGCCTCCCCGGGTTTTCCCGGTGGTTGAACTGTTGTTCTTGAGGCAGTATGCATGCCCATTTTGGCAGCAAGGTGTCGCCCATGTTAAATCGTGCGGCACGTTGACGGCAAATTGAGGAAAAAAATCCAGGGCAGAAAAATAAAAAGGGAGGAACGCCAGACGACGTTCCTCCCTTTCAAAACAGGAAGGCTGTTATTTCAGACGGCTACTGGCCGAGCATGTTCAGAAAGTAGCTGTGCAGGCGCGTATCCGGCGTCAATTCCGGATGAAAGGACGTGCCCAGAATATTGTTCTGGCGCACGGCCACGGCCTGCCCTTTGACTTCGGCCAGCACTCTGACCTCCGGCCCCACGCTGATGAGCACGGGAGCGCGGATGAATACCGCCGGAACAGGGTCGGGGCCGACCTCAGGCATGCTGAGTTCGGTCTCAAAGCTGTCCACCTGACGGCCAAAGGCATTGCGCCGTACGGTGGCGTCCAGCACGCCGAGGCGCGGCTGGTCCGAGTTTTCAATGGTGCGGCACAGCAGGATAAGCCCGGCGCAACTGCCGTAGACGGGCATGCCCTGCATGATGCGTTCGCGCAAAGGCTCCAGCATATGCCACTCGTTGAGCAGCTTGCCCATGGTGGTGCTTTCGCCGCCGGGAATGATCATGGCGTCGATGCCGTCCATATCCTTGAGCTGGCGCACTTCGCGAGCCGCCACGCCCAGCCTGGACACAGCGGACACATGTTCACGAAAGGCCCCCTGAAGAGCCAGAACACCCACGCAGCGTGCGGCCATCTTACCAGCCCCGCTCCTGCATGCGCTCACCGGAAGGAATGGTGGAAATTTCAATGCCCACCATAGGTTCGCCCAGATCGCGGGATATTTCGGCCAGCATGGCGAAGTCCTTGTAGTTGGTCACGGCCTGCACAATGGCTTTGGCGCGCCTGGCCGGGTCGCCGGACTTGAAGATGCCGGAACCCACAAAGACGCCGTCGCAGCCAAGGTGCATCATCAGGGCCGCGTCAGCCGGGGTGGCGATGCCGCCAGCGGCAAAGTTGACCACAGGCAGGCGGCCTTCTTTGCGCACAAGCAGGCACACTTCAAGGGGCGCGCCGATTTCCTTGGCAAAGTTGGCGACTTCGGCTTCGGGCAGGCCGCAAAGCACACGCACTTCGTTCATGACCTGGCGGCAATGACGCACGGCCTCGACCACGTTGCCGGTGCCGGGTTCGCCCTTGGTGCGGATCATGGCCGCGCCTTCGGCGATGCGGCGCAGGGCTTCGCCCAGGTTGCGGCAGCCGCAAACGAAGGGCACGGTGAAGTCGCGCTTGTCGATATGATATTTGTCGTCAGCGGGAGTAAGAACTTCGCTTTCGTCAATGTAATCCACGCCCATGGCTTCAAGGATGCGGGCTTCCACAAAATGGCCGATGCGGGCTTTGGCCATGACCGGTATGGTGGCCACTTCCATGATTTTTTTGACAATGGTGGGATCGGCCATGCGGGCCACGCCGCCAGCGGCGCGAATGTCCGCAGGCACGCGTTCCAGCGCCATAACAGCACAAGCCCCGGCCTCTTCAGCAATCTTGGCCTGTTCTGGAGTGGTGACGTCCATAATCACGCCGCCTTTCAGCATTTCCGCAAGGCCTGTCTTCAGGCGGATGGTCCCCTGTTCCATGTTTCTACTCCTTCTGAGCCGGGTCCGCCGGCGAGGTATTGGCAGTCTACCGCTCACGCTGCGGCGTTGCTGGGGTGCTATATATGTCATAAGCGCTCATCTGACAATACATCACAACCGTGACGCTGCCCGGCTTGCGCTCCGGCCCGGCTCTGGATATGCTGGGGTCGTCCAAAGGAAATATAATGACCACACCTACCCCCTGTGTACGGCTGCCTTTTTTGCGCGGCCCTCTGTCTGTCTCCGGCCCGGAGGATGCCGACGCCGCAGCCGTGTCTGCCGCGCATCCCGGCGCTGGGGCGGCTCTGCTGCTGTGGCCGGGCCTCCCGCAAGCTCCGCTGGAGGGCGTATACTGCCCGACAAACTACCCGTTCGGCCAGCGAGAAGCCGCCGTCTGTCTTGAAGACCTGCGGCAGATGGGCGACGCCGCGCTTTCGGGCCTTCCCGTGGGCGCCACAGCGACGGCCAATCCCCGCGCTGCCCGCCGCGCCTCCGAAATGGCGCTTTTGCGCGGCCTTGACGGCGCGGACACCGAGGCCGCCCTCAAGGCTGAAGCCGCCCGCAAGCAACGCATCGAGCTCGAGCAGGCCCAAAAGGCGCTTCTCTGGGCATGGCTGCAGGAAGAGCGCATGGGCGAGCTGGCCGACATGGCCCGCGTCCTTGCGCAAAAATCCGGCTCGTTCACACGGTCTCTCGGCGTAGAGGATGAAGACGCCGACGAACTGGCCGCTTCCGGCGGTTATGCGGGCGCAGGCATTCTGGGCGCGCCCGTTTCGCTGGATCTCGGCCTCATGCCGCCCTGGCGGCTGGTTGTGGCCAATGCCATGTATTTTCTGCCGCCGGACATGCCCATTCTGGCCGAAGGCCCCATGGCGGAAGACCTGCAGGAAGCGCTGGATTTCGCCCACGCGGCTTCGGCACAGGCCCCCGCCGCTGCCCCGGCACACGCCGCTCTGCTCTGCGCCCGCGCCCCGGCATGGCGCGCCATGGGCCGAAGCCGTCCCACGGGTGCGCAGCCGCTGGATGTGGAACGCCAGTGGCTTGTGAGGGCCGCGTCATGAGCCGTCTTTTCACCAATGGCCTTGCGGGGGTCATATTTGACTGCGACGGCGTCATTGTGGATTCGCGTGAATCCAACAACGTTTTCTACAACCGCGTGCTTGAGCACTTCAATCTGCCGCCCATGACGCCAGAGCAGGAAAAATTCTGCTTTATGGCCACAGCCATGCAGGCCCTGCTGCACATTGTGCCGCCGCATTTGCATAACCAGATAAGCTATGTCACCAGTGAAGTGGTCAACTATCAGCGCGATATAATGCCCATGCTGCGCCTGCAACCAGGGTTTGTTGATTTCATTGACTATCTGCGTGACAAACAGGTACGCATGGCTGTGCATACCAACCGCAGGCTCGAGGGAATACAAACGGTTCTGGACATTTTTGGCCTGCCCTCCTATTTTGATCCTGTGGTCGCAGCTGATACGGCAGCGCCCAAACCTTCGCCCGAAGGCACATTGCGGATATGCTCCACATGGCAGACCCCGCCGGAAACCGTGCTTTTTGTGGGCGACAGCGAGCATGACAAGGAAACGGCCCAGGGGGCGGGCGTGGTATTTGCCGCATTTAACGGCGGCGCTTTGCGGGGACAGATCACAGCATCTGATTACGCAGACCTGCGCGTGGCCCTGGATGACGCACTGCCAAGAAGCAGCGCCAGGATATGAGGCCCGGCCCCGCCGGGGCCTGTACGAAACTTTACGAAAGTTGACACAAAGACCGCCACGCTGGAGGGCGCATGATCATTCTGGCCAATACCATGAGCGCCGTTGCCATGATACTGGGTTCACTGCTGAGCCTGTATTTCTGGATAGTCATTATTGCCGCCGTA
This sequence comes from Desulfovibrio sp. MES5, assembly GCF_002237645.1. Lineage (GTDB taxonomy): Bacteria > Desulfobacterota > Desulfovibrionia > Desulfovibrionales > Desulfovibrionaceae > Desulfovibrio. The sequence goes on along the minus strand of NZ_MJUZ01000002.1, from coordinate 34,114 downwards.
CTTACCTGGGTGCGGCCGGATCCGTATAATCCCATAGTGCGCACCCTGCGCGCCCTCACGGAGCCAGTGTTCTATCGCGTCCGCAAATGGCTGCCCTTTACCTACACCAGCGGCATGGATTTTTCACCTGTGGTGGTGCTGCTGTGCATTGAGCTTTTCAACCGCATTGTGGTTGCCTCATTGGCGCAGTACGCCCTCACCATGCAATAACACCGGTTTCACTCGCGGGATTCCGCCTCCGAACATCTAACAATGGAGATTTCTTATGGATCAGCATGAACTAGAAATCCTAACCAAGTATGCGGCTACTGATCCGGAGCTGAAATCCCTTTGGGAAGATCACGTGCTCTATGAAAAGCAGGTAGAAAAGCTTGAAGGCAAGGCCTTCCGCACCCCTACTGAAGAACAGACCTTGAAGCAGCTGAAAAAGCAAAAGCTTGAAGGAAAAACCCAGCTCATGGCAATCCTGGATCGTCTGAAAAAACAGGATTAGCATGACTGCGAAGGAGCCGGTCATGGAATGTACAGGTGCGCAGATTCTCCTTGAGTCCCTGAAGAGAGAAGGCGTTGACGTGCTGTTCGGATATCCCGGCGGCGCTGTGATTGACATTTACGACGAGTTGCCGCGACATCAGGAAATCCGTCACGTACTGGTACGGCACGAGCAAGGGGCTGTGCACGCGGCTGACGGCTATGCCCGCGCCTCCGGCAAGGTGGGCGCGTGCCTGGTAACTTCAGGCCCCGGCGCCACCAATACGGTGACGGGCATCGCCACAGCCTATTCCGACTCCATTCCTCTAGTGGTCATTACGGGGCAGGTGCCCACGCAACTGATCGGCAATGACGCCTTTCAGGAAGTGGACATTGTGGGCATCACCCGCCCCTGCACCAAACACAACTTCCTGGTAAAGGACATCAACAAGCTGGCCCTTACCATCCGGCAGGCCTTTTATCTGGCGCGCACGGGCCGCCCCGGGCCCGTGCTCGTCGACCTGCCCAAGGACATCATGCAGGCCAGAGCCGAGTTCATCTGGCCTGAAGACGTCTACATGCGCAGCTATAACCCCACCTACAAGCCCAACCTCAACCAGTTGCGGCGCTCGGTGGAAGAACTTGCCAAAGCCGAACGCCCTGTCATCCTGGCTGGCGGCGGCGTTATCATGTCCAACGCGGCTGAAGCGCTCACAAACCTTGCGCGCAAGCTGCAGATTCCGGTGACGTGTTCGCTCATGGGCCTTGGGGCCTTTCCGGCCACAGACCCGCTGTGGCTCGGCATGGTGGGCATGCACGGCACCTATGCCGCCAACCTGGCCATCAACAATGCCGACGTGCTGGTCTGCGTGGGCGCGCGCTTTGACGACCGCGTGACGGGCAAGCTGGCGGGCTTCGCGCCCAAGGCGCGCATAGTGCATATCGACATAGACCCCACCTCCATCCGCAAAAATGTGGAGGTGCAGGTTCCTGTGGTGGGCGACTGCCGTCTGGCTCTTGAGGGCATGTCCGAGATATGCGACGCCAAGCTTGAAGGCAAGGACTGGGCGAGCGAACATGCCGCGTGGCTTGAGGCCGTGGGTGAATGGAAGAAGAGCAAGCCGCTCTGCTACCAGAAAAACCACAATATCAAGCCGCAGGAAGTTATTGAAACCCTGTACGAACTTGCCAACGGCGACGCCATCATCGCCACCGAAGTGGGCCAGCACCAGATGTGGGTTGCCCAGTTCTACACCTTTACCAAGCCCCGCACCCTGCTGACCAGCGGCGGGCTCGGCACCATGGGCTATGGCTTTCCCGCGTCCATCGGCGCGCAGTTCGCCTTTCCCGACAAAAAGGTCATCACCGTGGCTGGCGACGGCTCGCTGCAGATGAACATTCAGGAACTGGGCACTGTGGTGGCCAACAAGCTGCCCATCAAGGTGGTCATCCTGAACAACCGTCACCTCGGCATGGTTCGCCAGTGGCAGGAACTCTTTTACAACCAGAACTACAGCTCCACCAATATGGAAGCGCAGCCGGACTTTGTGAAGCTGGCCGAAGCCTATGGCGCCGAGGGCTATCGCATCGAAAAGGGCGAAGACCTGCGCGCCACGCTTGAAAAGGCCCTGGCCTCGCCCAATCCAGCCTTTATTGACGTTGTGGTGGAGCGTGAGGAAAATGTGTACCCCATCGTGCCCGCTGGTGCGGCGCTCGATGAAATGTTGCTGGTGTAAGGGAGGGGCTATGAGCAAAAGACATGTGCTTTCCGTGCTGGTGGAAAACGAACCCGGCGTCCTTTCCCGCGTAGCGGGGCTGTTCAGTGGGCGCGGCTTTAACATCCACTCGCTCAATGTGGCCCCGGCCCTGGAAGAAGGCGTTTCACACATGACCATCACCACTGAGGGCGACAGCCTGATTTTGGAGCAGATAATGAAACAGCTGCACAAAATCGTTTCTGTCATCAAGGTGGTGGACTTCGCGGATATACCCGCCGTGGAACGCGAAATGATGTTCGTCAAGGTGCAGGCGGAAGGCCCCATGCGGGGTGAAATTCTGCGCACCGTCGAGATATTCCGCTGCAAGGTGGTGGATGTGAGCTCCAATGAAATGACCATTGAAGCCACCGGCAACCAGGACAAGCTGGACGCCATCATCAACCTGCTACAGCGGTTTGGCATCAAGGAACTGGCGCGCACAGGCTCTGTGGCCATACGCCGTTCCAAAAAGACGGATTAGGCCAAAGCCCCGGACTCTGCCCGCTTTCGCGCCCGACGGCCCACAAGGCCCTCTCCGGCGCGCGAGCGACGCAGGCGGTACGCCCTTTATCCCCAAGGGTCCCCTGCGCGCAGGCATGACCGGTTCCGTCCGTCGCGCCTCCAGGCCGCACAACTGCCGCAAGGCAGCAATGCCGCCGGGGGCATACGTCAAGGCCCCCTATGTTCTCTTCAGGTGAAGAGAAATGCAATTTTAGTTAACCATGAGTGATCTCAAAGGAATTTCAGATGAAAGTCTATTACGATCAGGATGCCGACCTTAATCTCCTGAAAGATAAGACCGTTGCCATCATCGGCTACGGCAGTCAGGGACACGCCCACGCCCAGAACCTGCGCGATTCCGGCGTCAAGGTTGTGGTGGGACAGCGCCCCGGCAGCGCCAACTACGAACTGGCCAAGGAACATGGCTTCACCCCTGTTTCCGCAGCTGAAGCCGCTGCCCAGGCTGACCTGATTATGATCCTTTTGCCCGACGAAGTGCAGGCCTCTGTCTACGAAAACGACATCAAGCCCCACCTCACCAAGGGCAAGGCCCTGCTCTTCGCTCATGGCTTCAACATCCACTTCTGCCAGATCCAGCCCTCCAAGGATGTGGACGTGTTCCTCATCGCTCCCAAGGGCCCCGGCCATCTGGTGCGCCGCACCTACACTGAAGGCGGCGGCGTGCCCTGCCTTGTGGCCATTCACCAGGACGCCACCGGCAACGCCCTCAAGATGGGCCTGGCCTATGCCAAGGGCATCGGCGGCGCACGCTCCGGCGTGATCGAAACCTCCTTCCGTGAAGAAACCGAAACCGACCTCTTCGGCGAACAGGCCGTGCTCTGCGGCGGCGTTTCCGCCCTGATCAAGGCTGGCTTCGAGACTCTGGTGGAAGCCGGGTACCAGCCTGAAATGGCGTACTTCGAATGCCTGCACGAAATGAAGCTCATCGTTGACCTCATGTACGAGGGCGGCCTTTCGCGCATGCGCTACTCCATCAGCAATACCGCCGAGTACGGCGACTACGTCACCGGCCCCCGCCTGATCACCGACGAGGTGAAAAAAGAAATGAAGGGCGTGCTCAAGGATATTCAGAGCGGCGTATTCGCCCGCAACTTCATCCTTGAGGCCCGCGCCAAGTATCCCATGTTCCTGACTACCCGCCGTAACGAATCTGAACACCAGATCGAAACCGTGGGCAAGGAACTGCGCAGCATGATGTCCTGGCTCAAGAAGGACAAAAAAGACTAAGGCGGATTGCCTTTGAGAATGCACATTCTCAAAGCTGACCCGCCCGGGTAGGACGACGCTGCAAAGCGCTGCGTTTTGCCTCCGGCCTTTGGGCCGACCGTCCCTGTGGATGGTCGGCCTTTTTTTCGGGCCGCAGACCAGCGGCAGGGACGCCTGGGCAAACTGCCTGTGCGGTCGCCTCTGCAAAGTCTGATGCCGCCAGCCTGGGCGCGTGCCTGCGCAGAGAACCGCGCCGTAAAGCACGTATACGCCGTTATGACGCGCGCCTGTCCGCGCAGATGCCCGCTCAGCCGTCAGGGCAGATGTCAGGCCAGATGTCAAGGGCAGGCGTCAGGCCAGATATCAAGGCAGGCGCCAGGGCAAACCCGAAATGCACGCGCCCGGAAGTCGCGCGACAGAGAGGTTTGCGTCTTTCTTCATAACCTGATACGAAAAACCGTGGCTTTGCACGTATTTTGCTTCTGCGGCACGGCCAGCAACCGTCATACCGCATACAGGCGAAAATCCTGCCCCTTCCGGCCCTGAAGCCAATGTTCCTAAACACATGAGGTCGCGCATGGCTGCCCAAGACACCCATGAAAACACTGAAGAAATCATCGACCTGACCGAGCTTATCGAAAAAGGCGCCATTCCGGAGGCCGATGCCGTCGCCTCAAGCCCGGCCGCTTCTGAAGAGGAAGACCTGCACACCCACATGCGCAGCCTGAATGACAGCGGTCAGAATGTCGCTGCTGAAGCGGAAATCGACGACCTGCTGGCGCAGATGGAATACAAGGACGAAGACGGCGCGGACGCGGCGGCCCATGCCCCCCAGGCTGACGCCGGGGACGGCAGCGCCGAAAGCGGCATGGCGCAGGCGGATTCGGACACCACGATTCCGTCTGATTTCTCGCCCGTGCGCATGCCTGACGGCCATATTGTGGACCCCCACGAAGAATTGCACATGCCTGGCATAGGTGATGTGGATAGTCTTTTGAATTCACTGGACATTCCACCGCAACCCCGCCCGCATGAAAAAGCTGCGCCCTCGCCCGAAGACACCGACAATGCCGTGGATCAGATGCTCAGCAGCCTGAACGGCGCATCGCGCCCTGCGGCTGAAAATTCCCCCAAGGACGCGGGCAAGGCCCCCCATGAGGATATGTCTGACCTGGACGAACTGTTGGCCGCCGGAACCATGCCGGAGCCTGTGATTTCCGATGAGCTTGAGGCCCTGTTGCGCGAATCGGCTCCGTCCGCGAACCAGTCCGCGCCCAAACAGCCGCAGGCAAAAGACAAAAGTCAGGCGACCGAATCTGCAGCAGGCCAAGCGCAACCCCCGGCGCAGCCTGCGGCCCCGGCCGCTGCAAGCCCTGCGCAGAACGCCCCCTCGCATGACCTCAATGACGATCTGGACGCCCTGCTGCAATCCATAATGACCGACAAACCCGGGCATGATGCGCAGCAGCCTCACCAGACGCCTTCCGACACAGCACAGACGCCTGCGGCGGCCCATGACGCGGGTCATGACGCCGGGCCCGACGCGCCGCAGGCCGTGGCCCAAACTCAGGATGCGGCTCAAGGTGCGGGCCAGGGGGCAAGCCAGCAAGCGACTCCGGCCAGTGCGCCCGACGCCAGCGCCGATGATCTTTCTGCAGAGCTTGACCAGTTGCTGCCGTCCATCAAACCGGAAGCTTCAGCCCCAACGGCTGACAGTGCCGCAAGCCAGCCCAAGGACGCCTCCCCGGCGGCATCTGACCAGGCAAAGGCCAACGACAAGCTTGAATTTGATCTGGATGCCCTTCTGGCGGCAGCCGATGCCGAAGAGCGCGGCCTCGCCAAGCCCGAGGCAACGCCTGCGGCCCCTGCCGCAGAGCAGCAGCCTGCCCCCGCTCAGAGCGCAGCCCAGTCCAAACCCGAGCAGCCTGATCAGGCCGCAAAACCGCAGCAGCAATCCAGCAGCCTGCTGCCCGATGTGGATCTGGATGACATCCTGGCAGGCAACGTGGTCACCGCGCCGCCTGCCCAGGCTGCCACGGCAGGCCAGGCCGCCACGCCGCCTGCGCAGATCGCCACGCCTCCCGCCAGCGCCCCTAGCGCCGCCGGACAGGCCCCAACCCCGGACCTGACGGAGATTATGGCACGCCTTGACCAGTACGCGGAAAAGCTGCAACAGGCCGACGAGCGCGTGCAGGCTCTGGAAGCAGCGGTGGCCGAGGCCAGGGCAGAAGCCGACCAGGCCCGCGCCGAGGCCGATGAAGTTAAGACTGCGGCGCAACAGATGCAGTCTGCTCTGGATGAACAACTTGCAGCCACGCAGGCCACTCACGAAAATCTGGCGCAAACCGCCGCCGAAGCCCTCCATGCGGCGCAGGCAGCGGCCAGCGCCACTGCGCAGCAACAGGAGCAGCCCGACAACGCGCCTGCCCTTGAAGATCTTTTTGATCCGGGCCATCCCCTGCACCAGCGGCTTATGGACAGCATCAACGCGGCAGCGGCAGAAGCTGCTGCCACGGCAGCCCGGCAGGCCGCTGAAGAAGCGGTTGCGGCTGCTCAAAGCGCCAAGGGGCAGGCCCATGACGCGCCCGCCGGGCATGAAGATCCCGCCCTGCTGGAAAATCTGCTGGATGACCGCATGCATGCGGTCAACCTGACCATGCACGGCGCTTCCGTACGGCTGGACGCGGTTGAAAGCAGGCTGGATGAACTGGAACCACGCTTCAATGAGCGGGTGGAAAAAGCCGCTGCTTCTGCGGCGGCCCGCATTCTGCGTGAAGAAATTGGCCGCCTGCTGGAAAACGAATAAGGACAGACAAGCAGACGTTATCTGTGGCGGCAAGGCGCAAGCGCAAGGATTCTGTCCATTATGACCGCCGGGCAAGAGCACGGCAGCTGCATACGACAATGCGCTTCCCGCAAGGGCTCTGCCATTGCAGCCGCCCGGCGCTGCCCAGCGGCTGCACGGCGCGCAGCACGAAAACACGCGCGCCGGACGGCTAAGCTTCGCTTCTGGCCTTTGCTTTTGCCTTTCTGCCAGGCCGCAGGCACGCCCACCAGCCCTTTATGGCCCCCAAAGCCGTGCAGTCAGGGCGGATGCGCTTGCCAAGCGGCAGCGGAACGCATATGCTGTTGCGCGATTTCAGAAGTATGGGACCATCAGCCCGCTGATCCATGCCGCGCGTTTTCCCTTTGAAACCAAACTACGGCGTCATGGCGTTTTTCTGTTGCCGCTGACCGTGTTTCAGCAAAAAGAACGCAGCGCCATGGCAACATGCCCGAACCTGCGGAACCGGGGGATATCCCCGGAACAGACCAATGTTGAAAATGGCATTCCCAAAGGTTGGGGGCGCGGCTGTTGCTCAGTCTGCCCACGCGGATCATTGCAGGCACGCCGTCACAACGGGGCTGCTCACGCAGCGCCGGGAGCATGCAAACGGCGGCGGGCAGGAACGCTGAAACCTTGCAGATAGCAGGCATCGCGGCATCACGCGTGGATTGGTTCTGGAGCGCATGAGCTTTGAGCACGCATTTCTCAAAGGCTAAGGACGCCCGCTACAGCGCATGGCAGCACGGACAAACTGCGCGCATGCCTTGGCGACGAGCATAGCGCGCGCAGCGCCAGAGCGATTTCAAAGTGAAAAGGCTCTGACACATATATAAAAATGGGCGGGGGCTTGAGTTTCCGTTCGTTTCCCGTCCAGGCAATACCCGCTGTGGGTCAAGGCCATTCCCCAAAGGGCGGGTTTTATTTTTCTGCTGGCTGCAGCCGTAAACCCTGACTGCTGGCGGCAGAAGCTGCAGTAACAAGGCACGAGGACCGTATGGACAAGGATCGCAAGGAAGCCCTGCAGGTGGCCAAGGAACTGACCGCCAAATTCATTGAGACGCGCACGGTTTCCCCCGGTAACTTTGCCGAGGTTTTTCCTTCGGTCTACCGGGTGGTTTGCGCCGCCATCGGCGTTGATACGGATCAGGACAACAAGGGAAAATAAGTGGATTCTTCTCGGCATTTCCGGCAGGAAGACGGGCACGCCCCGGCCGCCGCGCCGCAACCGGCCCCCCGGCCTGCCCACGACGTGGCCGTGGCTGGCATGTTTGGCCGTATTGTACGCTTTTACGACCTGCTGAACCGCGTTCTCAGCCTGGGCCTTGACCAGTACTGGCGCAAGGTGCTGGCCCGCAACGTTCGCCTTGGCGATACGGGCGTCGTGCTGGATCTGGCCGCTGGCACGCTGGATGTTTCCCTGGCCATACGCCGCCAGCACCCCACGGCCCTTGTGCCCGCGCTGGATTTTTGCCCGCCCATGCTGGTGCAGGGCAGCCGCAAGCTCAAGGGCGAGAACGCCCGGCGCATCCTGCCTGTGGCGGCTGACGCCAAGCGCCTGCCTTTGCCCGACGCTTCGGTGGATTGCCTGACCATAGCCTTTGGCATCCGCAACATTATTCCGCGCGAAGCAGCCTTTGCCGAAATGCTGCGCGTGCTGCGCCCCGGCGGACGGGCCTGCATTCTTGAATTCGGCTCCGGGCGGGAGCGCATCTGGGGCGGGCTTTACAACCTTTATTTGAATTTTCTGCTGCCCCGCGTTGGCCGCCTGTTTTCCAAGGACCCTGCGGCCTATGGCTACCTGGCCGACACCATCCGCGCCTTTCCTTCAGCTGTTGAGCTGGAGAAAGAACTGCGCAAGGCCGGGTTTTCCAAAGCATGGTACCAGAAGCTCACGTCGGGCATCGTATGCCTGCATGTGGGAGAAAAGGCGCGCTAGAGCCGTTTACGAATGAAATGAGTTAGCTGCTCGGCAAGGATTTCCTGAAAATCCTTGCGCGAAGTGTCGCGCCGTAATGGGAACTGTCGCGGGTTTTTCACGGTTTCGGGCAAGCTGCCCGGGTTCAGCTGGCGGACGCCGCTGAGCCGGGAACATACGGGGGTACGCGTAGGGCAAAGGCTTGCCAGCACACGGATGCCCTGTTCAGAAATTTCATGGCAAACGCCTCGCCCGCGCCACCGCCAGAGCGGTTACCGGCAAAGCTGCCCTAGTGCGAGGCAAGCCGCACAAGCAGCAGCCCCAACGCCAGAGCCGCCAGCCCTACCACGCGCAGGCGGCTTTCGGGCAAAGGCAACAATTGCAGCAGCGCGCGGCGCATGCCGCCGGGAAACAACGTCCAGCACAGCCCTTCAAGCACAATGGCAAGACCCAGGGCGCGTAAAAAGAGTTCAATATTAAATTCCATGCTTTTCTTGGTGACGAAAAAAGCTTGTTTTGTAAAGGAATGAAATTATGGTGACATTCGAGGCTCTGCAACAAGGCAAGGAAACGCTGGCCGTGGTTGGCCTTGGCTACGTGGGGCTGCCCCTGGCCGTTGCCCTTTCACGCCACATGAAGGTGCTGGGATTTGACATCAGCGCCCAGCGCGTCAAGGAACTGCAAAACGGCCATGACCGCACCCGCGAAGTGGACGACGTCAAGCTGCAGGCCGCCGACGTGCGCTATACCTGCGACCCCGCCGAACTCAAGCAGGCCGCCGTCATCATCGTGGCCGTACCTACGCCCATTGACGGCCACCGCTCCCCTGACCTCACCCCCGTGGTGGGCGCCAGCAAAACCGTTGGCCAGAACATGAGCAGAGGGTGCGTCGTGGTGTACGAATCCACCGTCTATCCCGGCCTCACCGAAGAAATCTGCGTGCCCATCCTTGAGCGCGAATCCGGGCTTACATTCGGCCAGGACTTCACCATCGGCTATTCGCCGGAACGCATCAATCCCGGCGACAAGGTGCATACCCTCGAAACCATCACCAAGGTCGTTTCCGGTTCGGACGGCCCCACCGCCGACCTGCTGGTCAAGGTGTACGGCTCCGTCGTCACGGCTGGCATACACCGCGCCTCCAGCATCAAGGTGGCCGAGGCCGCCAAGGTCATCGAGAACACCCAGCGCGACCTCAATATCGCCCTCATGAACGAGCTTGCCATCATCTTCGGCCGCCTGGGCATCGACACCCTTGAAGTGCTGGAAGCCGCTGGCAGCAAATGGAACTTTTTGCCGTTCCGTCCCGGCCTCGTGGGCGGGCACTGCATAGGCGTGGACCCCTACTACCTCACCTACAAGGCCGAGGAACTGGGCTATCACCCCGAAGTCATCCTGGCTGGCCGCCGCATCAACGACAACATGGGCAAATACGTGGCCGAATGCACGGTCAAGCGCCTTATCAAGAGCGGCCGCGTCATCAGCGGCGCCCGCGTGGGCATCTTTGGCTTCACCTTCAAAGAAAACGTGCCCGACCTGCGCAACACCCGCGTGGTGGACGTCATCCGCGAGCTTGAAGACTACGGGGTGCAGGTGCTGGTCAGCGACGCCGAAGCCGATCCCGCCGAAGCCCTGCACGAATACGGCCAGATTCTGCTGCCGCAGGAAGACCTGCACAACCTGGACGCCATTATCCTCGCCGTGGGACACAGCGCCTACAAGGCCCTGACCCCCGAAAAACTCAAAAGTCTCTTTGCCCAGCCGGACAAGGCCGTGGTGCTGGACGTAAAAAGCTTCTTCGACCCCGCAGCCATGAACGGCGCGGGCATAGACTACTGGAGGCTGTGAGCCGCGTGAGCCTGCTTGTTTGCGCCGCCACCGGCCCGGAACTGGCGGGCCTTTTGCCGGATTTTGCGCCGCCTCTGACGGCTGCCGCCCAATCCGGCAAGGGCAGCGCAGCTGCCGCCCAATCCGACGGGGACAGCGCAGCTGCCGCCCCCACAGACTGGCCCGAAATGCAACTGTGGCCGGTAAGGCTCAAAGCAGTGAACGCCCTGTGCTGCATCACGGGCATTGGCCCCATCAACGCGGCCCTGGCCATGGGTCATGCCCTGAGCCGGGCAACGGCAGAAGGCACACCCGTAAGCGCAGTGCTCAACGCGGGCCTGGCAGGCGCATTTGACCTTGAAGTGAGGCCCCTGCTTTCGCACTGCCTTGTTCGGGAAGAAATATGGCCCGAATACGGCCTGCACGACGGCCAAAGCGTCACAGCCGGGGCCTTTGGCTTTCCGCAGTGGCAGCCCCCGCAGGGCGAAGCCGTGCGCGACCGCCTGACGCTGTCCGGCGTGGAGGCTCTGGCCCCCTTTGGCGGCAAATGCGCCAAGGACGCTCTGGCTGACTGCCGTTCACTCACCGTGGCGGGCGTCAGCGCCAGCTTTGCCAGAGCGGCGGACCTGCGGAGCAGGTATCAGGCCGATCTTGAAAATATGGAAGGCTTTGCCGTGGCATATGCCTGCGCACGCCAGGGTATTCCCTGTGTGGAAGTACGCAGCGTGTCCAACAAGGTGGGGCCGCGCGCCAGGGAAGAAAAAGACTTTCCCGGCGCCCTGCGCGCACTGGCACAGGTGCTGCCCGCCCTTAACCTCATCTGAGTAGCGACATGATTCAACTCAAAGCACGCCTCGCTCTGGAACTGCCAGCCATCAACCGCGCTCTGGACAAGGCCGTGGACACATTGCCCGAACCCGTCCGCCCGGTAACCCGGCATATTTTCCAGGCTGGCGGCAAGCGTTTGCGGCCCCTGCTCACCGTGCTCACAGCGCGATTGCTCGGCAACAGCAATGAAGATATCGTGGACCTGGCCGTCACCCTTGAAATGCTGCATGCCGCCACCCTGCTGCATGACGATGTGCTGGACAATGCCGTGAGCCGCCGGGGCAAACCTGCGGCCCATACGCTCTACAATGTTTCCAGCGTCATTCTGGCGGGCGACGCGCTGCTGGCCGGGGCCAACGGTCTGGTGGCCCAAAGGGGCGACCCGCGCCTTTCGCTCTGTTTTTCCGAGGCCACAAGCCGCACGGCTGCGGGCGAGATTCTTGAAATCGCGTCCCAGGGCAAGGTGGACACCAGCGCCGATCAATACGAAGAAATGGTACGCGGCAAAACCGCATGGCTTATACGCGCCGCCTGTGAGATGGGCGCATTGGCTGCCGGGGCCGACGCTGCCGCCGTGGCCGCTGCCGCCGCCTATGGCGAAAATCTGGGCATGGCCTTTCAGATGGTGGACGACGCGCTGGACTTCGCCCCTGAGAGCGCCACCGGCAAGCCCACGGGCGGCGACGTGCGCGAGGGCAAGCTGACCCCGCCCCTGCGCCTGTACCGCGAAAGCCTGAACCAGGCCGACCGCAAGAGCTTTGACGCGGCCTTTACCAGCCTGAGCATGACCGAGGCCGACGCCGAGGCCATTGCCCTGCGCATACGCGAAGCGGGCTTTGACGCCGCCGTGCGCAAACAGGCCGACACTTTTCTTGACGCGGCAAGGCGTGCCCTTGACAGCCTGCCCGACAAGCCGGAGCGCAAGGTCATGTACTACATGGCCGACTATGTGCGCGACAGAAAGAAATAAGCTGTAACCTCACGAGGAAGCACCAATGCTCTACCGGGTGGAAACCGGCCTGCACGCCGGACTGGACGATACACAGGGTCGCAAGACGGCCCAGCACCTGCTCAAAGCCCTTAACCTTTCCACGGATTCCGTGCGTCAGATCAAGGTCTTTACGGCCGAGGGCCTCAGCGAGGCCCAGGTCAGACGGCTGCTGGATGAAGGCATCTGGCATGACCCCATCCTGCAGGCCGCCTCTCTCGAGCCCCTGCCCGCAGGCCAGCCCGAACCGGACTGGTATGTGGAAGTGGGCTTTCGCCCCGGCGTGACGGACAACGAGGCCCACACCGCGCGCGACACCGCCGCCATGGTGCTGGACATCCCGCGTGACAGCCTGCGCGTCTACACTGCCGTGCAGCACCGCATCGTCAATGATCCCGCCGCGCCCCTGACCCGCGAGCAGGTGGACATGCTGGCCCGTGACCTGCTCTGCAACACGCTCATCCAGCGCTACCGCATCAAGAGCCGTGAAGAGTGGCAGGCCAGCCCCGGCTTTGAAGCGCAAGCCGCGCAGGTCACCGGCGAAGCCAATGACACGGTGGACACCATCACCCTGTCCGGCATGAGCGACGACGACCTCGCCCAGGCCAGCCGCGCCAATACCTGGGCGCTGAACCTCAAGGAAATGCACTGCATCCGCGAGCAGTTCACCGCCCCCGACGAAGTGGCGCGCCGCAAGGCCCTGGGCCTGCCCGGCGATCCCACTGACGTGGAAATGGAAGTGCTGGCCCAGACCTGGTCCGAGCACTGCAAACACAAGATTTTCGCCTCGCGCATTGACTATGTCGATGCGGATACGGGCCGCCGCGAAGTGGTGGACAACCTGTACAAAACCTGCATCCGCGACGCCACGGCCATCCTGCGCGAGCGCATGGGCGAAAATGACTACTGCAAGTCCGTGTTCAAGGACAATGCGGGCGTCATCGCCTTCATCAACGGCTACGACGCCTGCATCAAGGTGGAGACGCACAACAGCCCTTCGGCCCTTGACCCCTACGGCGGCGCGCTTACGGGCATCGTGGGCGTCAACCGCGACCCTATGGGCACAGGCATGGGCGCGGAGCTTGTCTGCAATACGGACGTGTTCTGCTTTGCCTCGCCCTTCCACGACAAGGCCCTGCCCCCGCGCCTGTTGCACCCCCGCCGCGTGCTTGAAGGCGTGCGCGAAGGCGTGGAGCACGGCGGCAACAAGTCCGGCATTCCCACGGTCAACGGCTCCCTGGTCTTTGACGAGCGCTACCTTGGCAAACCGCTGGTCTACTGCGGCACTGTCGGCGTGATTCCTGCCGAAATACACGGCCGCCCCGGCTGGTTTAAAAAGGCCGAAACTGGCGACTTCATCGTCATGACCGGCGGGCGCATCGGCAAGGACGGCATCCACGGGGCCACCTTCTCTTCCGAAGAGCTGCACGAAGGCTCCCCGGCCACAGCCGTGCAGATCGGCGACCCCATCACCCAGCGCAAGATGTACGACTTCATCATGCGCGCCCGCGACCTCGGCCTCTACCACGCCATTACCGACAACGGCGCGGGCGGCCTGTCCTCTTCCGTGGGCGAAATGGCCGAAGACACGGGCGGCTGCGTGCTGGATATAGCCAAGGCTCCCCTCAAGTACGACGGCCTGCGCCCCTGGGAAATCCTGCTCTCCGAAGCGCAGGAGCGCATGACCCTGGCCGTGCCGCCCGAAAAGCTGGACGAGTTTATGGAACTGGCCGCCCGTATGGACGTGGAAGCCACGGCCCTCGGCACGTTCACCGAATCCGGCTACTTCGAGGTGCGCTACAATGACCGCATTGTGGCCTCCATGCCCATGCAGTTCATGCACGAGGGCGTGCCCCAACTTGAGCTGGAAGCCGAGTGGAAGACCCCGGAACTCAAAGAAATCTGTGTAGATGTGGCCGATGCGGACCAGGGCGCTTTTCTCAAGCGCATGCTGAGCCGCCTCAACATCTGCTCCAAGGAATACATCATCCGCCAGTACGACCATGAAGTGCGCGGCGGCAGCGTCATCAAGCCTCTGGTGGGCGTCAAGCGCGACGGCCCGGCTGACGCGGGCGTGCTGCGCCCCCTGCTGGAATCCGACGCCGGGCTTGTGATCTCCCACGGCATCTGCCCCAAGTTCAGCGATTACGACACCTACTGGATGATGGCCAACGCAATGGACGAGGCCATACGCAATGCCGTGGCCGTGGGCGCGGACCCCGACGCCCTGGCCGGGGTGGACAACTTCTGCTGGTGCGACCCTGTGGTCAGCCCCTCCAACCCTGACGGCCGCTACAAGCTGGCACAGCTTGTGCGCGCCTGCCGCGCCCTGCGCCAGTTCAGCCTTGCCTTCGGCGTGCCCTGCATTTCCGGCAAGGACTCAATGAAGAACGACTACACCGGCGGCGGCGAGCGTATTTCCATCCCGCCCACGGTATTGTTCTCCGTTCTTGGCGTCATTCGCAACGTCACCGCCACCCAGACGTCGGACTTCAAGAAAGCCGGCCACCACATCTATCTGCTCGGCGGCACATGGAACGAAATGGCTGGCAGCGAGGCCGCTGACGAACTGGGCCTCAAGGGCGGCCATGTGCCCCATGTGGACGCCGCCTCCGCCATGGCGCGCTACCGTGCGGTTTCCGCCCTTATGGGCCAGCGGGCCATCTCGGCCTGCCATGACTGCTCTGACGGCGGCCTGGCCGTGGCCCTGGCTGAAATGTGCATTGGCGGCCGTCTGGGCGCGGAACTGAACCTGGACGCCGTGCACGCCATGCAGTGCATGAACAAGACGGAACTGCTGTACAGCGAAAGCGCCAGCCGCCTGCTTGTCAGCGTCAAGCCAGAACTGGCCATGATCTTTGACGCTCTTGGCCAGTGGCAGCTCTGCTCGCGGGTGGGCGTGGTCACCGCCGACAGCCGCCTGACCATAAAGTCCGGCGACAGCGTCATTGCCAACGAAGACGTAGAAGACCTTGCGCGTGCCTTCAAGGTCACGCTGGACTGGTAATACAGTTTCAACTGCGTTATTGTGGAAATGCCGCTGGTCACAGCCAGCGGCATTTTTTTACCCGGTTCACCATTGGGAATGTGCATTCTCAATGGTTACGCAACATCGCTTCGGCAGGTACCTGCGCAGGTACACTGCGCCTCCCCTTCAGGGCGAGCGCCCGCTGCCGGTCGCCAGCGCAGCTTCACTGTGAAATTGCCCTGGAACCGGCAGCCGTTGAAAGCAGGCGGTCCACTTCACGAACTCTTTTACCCCCAACAAACTTCCTGACTTTTAATCTAACAAAATCACTGTAGTATCAATTGCCATCTCTATGGGCTGGGTATATGGTCCGAGCATGTCATCTTATTCCACTACGTGATCAAGCTGCCGGCAGTCCCTCCCTGCCCGTGGGCGGGGCTGTCCCCCAGCAAAGGAGAAAATCATGTACCATATGCGCAAAGAAGCGGAAGACATCAGATCCCAACTGGCGACGTGGCGTGAAACTTTGCACCGGCACCCCGAATTGAGCTTCAAGGAATTCTGGACGACCGAGTATCTGAAAAAAGAACTTGCCGCCATGGGCATCGAAATTGTGGACTGGGGCGGCGAGACAGGCGTTGTGGGCCTGCTGCACGGCTCCCGCCCCGGCAAGTGCGTGGCCCTGCGGGCCGACATAGACGCCCTGCCCATTGAAGAAAAAAGCGGCGTTCCCTTTACCTCGGAAAATCAGGGCGTCATGCATGCCTGCGGGCACGACAGCCATATGGCCGCCCTGCTGGGCGCGGCCCGCCTTCTGGCCGAGCATAAAAACGACCTCAAGGGCACGGTGAAATTCATCTTTCAGCCTGCGGAAGAAATCTTCTCTGGCGCCCCCCTCATGGTCAAAAAAGGCGTGCTTGAAAACCCCCATGTGGATTTCATCTTCGGCCAGCACAATATCTGCGAATATCCGGCGGGCAAGGGCCTCATCTCCTCCGGTTCCATCATGGCCTGTTCGGCCTTCATTTCCATCACGGTGCACGGCAAGGGCGGCCACGGGGCTGTGCCGCATCTGGCCCACGACCCCGTTGTAGCCGCAGCGGCCATCGTTTCATCGCTGCAAAGCATCGTCAGCCGTGAGATGCGCCCCACCGACGCTGTGGTCGTCACCATCGGCAGCATACACGGCGGCACGGTGGCCAATGTCATTCCCGATACCGTCACCATGCAGGGCACCGTGCGCTGCTTTGACCTTGAGCTTTTCAATGAGATTGAAGACCGCCTGCGGCGCGTCATCGACAATACGGCCGCCGCATACCGGGTTAAGGCCGACTTTGAATACAACAAGCTCGTTCCCAACGTGAACAACCCGCCGGAACTTACGGAATGGATGCGTCAGGGCCCCATGAAGGAAGTGTACGGCGAAGAGAACATCCTGCCCTGCACGCCCAGCATGGGCGGTGAGGACTTTGCCTGCTACATGGCCGAAACGCCGGGCATTTTCGCCTGGTTCGGCAGCGGCAATCCTGACAAAGGCATCAAATTCTCCTGGCACAACCCCGCGTTCAACGTGGATAACGAAAGCCTGGTATACGGCGCGGCGCTCTACGCGCAGGTCGCCCTGGACTGGCTGGCCAAGGAAGCTGGATAACAAACATACAGCCGGGACGTGCACGTGCGCGGTCCGGCTGATGCATAACAAGCTGAAGGAGATGCCTTATGGGATTCACATGGAAGCACAGGCACACATCTCTGGCCGTGGTTTTTGTGGTCTGGCTGGTTTCCTACCTTGACCGCATGGTTATGTCTACGGCCATACCGTATATGGCGGACGACTTTAACCTCTCCGCCGGAGAAATGGGCGTGGTCATGAGCGCTTTTTTTGCCGGCTACGCCCTTTTTCAGATTCCCGGCGGCATCCTGAGCGACCGCTTCGGGGCGCGCAAGGTTCTGGTTTTCGCCATTGCATGGTGGTCCGTCTTTACCCTGCTCACTGGCTACGCCAGCAGCCTGATTGGCCTTGTGATCATCCGCATCTGTTTCGGCATCGGTGAAGGCATCGGCCCCGCCGCCACGTGGAAATCCCTGGCCGTCTGGACGCCCGCCGCTGAACGCGGACGCGCCAACTCCATCATGATGAGCACCAACTCGCTCGGACCCGCCCTGGCCCCTCTTTTTGTGGTGGCCATCATGTCCTACTGGGGCTGGCGGGCCGTGTTCCACTATCTGAGCATTCCGGGCTTTCTGCTCTGCATCTGGGTCTGGTTCACCCTCTATGACAATCCCAAAGAAAAAAAGGGCGTCAGCGAAGAGGAACTCCGCGAACTGGAAGAAGACTCCGCCACTCAGGGCGTGGAGCAGAAACGCTTGACCTTTATGCAGGTGTTGACCACGCCCGTGGTCTGGAAGTCGTTTCTTCTGCTTTTCTTCAGTAATACAGTGGCCTGGGGCTATATGTCCTGGCTGCCGACCTATCTTGTCAAAAGCCGTGGCCTGGCCATGGGGCAGATGGGCATTGCCGCGTCGCTGCCCTTTTTTGCGGGCTTCATCGGGGCCATTGTTTCCGGCTATCTTATGGACGGCGTGCTGAAAAAGCACAGGTTCCACTATGTCATCGTCACCCAGCTGTGCATGGCGCTTTTCCTCTATCTTATGTTCACGGCTGAAAGCGTGACCAATCTGATGATCTTCAACGTCATCGCCGGGTACTTCTGCTTCTGCTGCGTGGCATCTGTCTTCAGCCTGCCCATGATGGAAGTGCCCAAGGAAATCGCGGGACGCGCCATGGGCATCGTGAACACCGCCGGGCAGCTCGCGGGCTTTCTGGCCCCCATTATCGTGGGCCTGCTCATTACCACAGCCGCTGACGGCGTGCAGAACTATCATGTGGCCTTTGGCTTTTTGTGCTGCTCCAACATCATGGCAGCCATAATCGCCTTCTTCTTCCACCGAGGCAACGTCAGAGCCGCTGCCGCCGCCGCTTAAAGTACTATCACGTTGAAGCGATTTGTGGGGGAGGGCCCTTTTGCAAAAGGGTCCCTCCCCCACACCCTCCCTAAAACCGTCATCGTTGTTCAGAGCATTTTAACTTTGAAAAAGTGTAAATGCTCCAGGGCGGGGTTCCAGAGACAGTTTCTTCCGACAGCACGGTATTTCAAAGCTGATCTGCTTTAAAACAGTTTCAGAATACAGCGCTCTGGCGGACAACCGTATCCGCGACACGCAAAAAGCCCCGCAGCCATTGTAGCTTGCGGGGCTTGATTATTGCTGCCAAACCATGCGTTTACGAGGCGTATTCAGGGAATGCAGCTGCGAAGAGATTGCCTGTGCCGCATGCGGCTGGCGGAAAGAGCGTCAGTCGTAGGGCCCTGTACCTTTGCGAAAATACATTCTCAAAGTTTACGGCACGCCCACATCGGACGCTCAAGAGCGAAAAAATCGCGCCCGCGCCACGGCTGTGGGCGTCTGCTTACGCAGCCGCCTTGAACAATCTCACTTGAAAGGCTCTAGTTGGTAACCTCGCCATCGCCGCGTTGCGGGGCACGCTGCGGGGCACGGTGCTGCGCATCAGGCCGCGAGCCGGGGCGCTTGTCATTGGGACGGGCCACCTTGGGGCCCTTGGGCTGCTTGCCATTGGGGCCAGCCATCTGGTCGTTGCGCGGCCCCTTGTTGCCGGGGTGCCCAACCTGAGGAGCCTTGCCGTTCTTTGCACCGGCATGCTGGCCATAGGCGCTGCCCTTGGCAGCCTTTTGGGGCGCGGGCTTGACGTTGTGCCCGGCCTTGGGAGCCTTGGGCGCCTTGGCAGCCTTGAGCCCCTTGGGGTTCTTCTTGTGCGGGGCGGGGGCGTTCATGCCCTGGCCGTCGTTGTACTGCTGGTCATTGCGAGCCACAAGCATGACGCCCGGCGCATTGCCGGAAACGTCCGCGTTTGCCTGAACCGGAGCCCCGATCCACAGAGTCGCGGCAAGGGCGCACAACCCCAAAGGCCGCCAGAGATTTTGCATGGTCATAATGGTATCCTCCTTAAAGGGCGCACAGCCCTGAGCTTCCATATGCCTATGCGTTCCCGGACGCAAGAGGTCTTTACAAATTACCCGCCTTCAGGCTGAAACTATTACTCTTTTTTTCTAGAGTTTTTTATCTTTGAAATAAGGTAACATGCTCTAACGCTGCACATGCGTGCAGCGCGCCACAAGGTGGCGTGGATTCTGCAGAGCTTCAGCCGTTACGACGAAGAAAGCTTCGCTTGAAGACAGCGTGCGTAACGGCTGTGTTTATTCGTTGCAATCGCTGTCGCCATTCGTAGCGATGCTGTTCTGCCCCGCAAGACGGTTCCGTCAACGGTTCAGGCAAGCCCTGCGGGCAACGGCTGCCGCAAAGACAGCAATCGGTTGCTTGGACGGACAGCCTGCTGATGGCTGTCGCTGCTTTAGCCGTTGCGACAAAGGAAGCTACGGATAAAGACAGCATTGGTTACTTGAACGGACAGCCTACTGATGGCTGTCCGCTGTCCGTAAGCGGCAAAGACCCGCTAACGGCTGCCGCAAATCGCATTTTCCGGCAGAATGACAACTTTGCAATGTGAAGCATTTCAAAGGTAATCTGGTCTAGTTTCTTTTAATTTCCGAGCAGTTTTCGGGGTCGGCAGCCAGACGCAATGCGGGAGTCCCAAGGCCATCCTCATGCGCGGCCCGCCCCAGGGCTTCGGCTTCGGGGCGCACATACCCGCTCCCCTCGACCATATACAGCTTGGCTGGCATATCCCGCCCCGCTACCCTGGCCGTCACGGCCCTGCGCGGCAGCACCAGACGCTCCATGCGCTGACAGCGCAGCCCCAGAGTATGGGTGTGCCGCACCACGGCCCGGCTCGCCGCGTCTTCGTCACCCACAAGGCACAACACGCGCAGCAGGCCTGAAGGACGGTTTTTTTTGCCCGTTCCCGGCAGCCACAGAACATCCAGCACTTCAGGCATGTCGGCCAGAGCCGTGAGGGCCTGACCAAGTTCTTCGCCGGTAAGGTGATCAATATGGGTCTCAAGCTGGCTGACCAGTTCGCGCCCGCCGCGGGCGTGGTCGGCCTGGGGGGCCGCCTCCAGCAGCCAGACCCGCAGCCCGGACGCGGCAGGACGTGAGCCATAGCCAGTGCCCATGGCCCTGAGGATGCCGCTGGGGACGCCGGTAAATTCGTCCGTCAGGGCATGCAGCAAAGCAGCGCCGGTGGGGGTGATCAGTTCCTCGCGCGCATCGGTGGCGTATACGGGCTTGTCGCGCAAGAGCCAGGCAGTGGCGGGCGCGGGCAAGGGAATACGCCCGTGCGCGCAGTCTATGCTGCCCGAAAACCAGGGCAGGGACGAAGCCGTGATCCGGCGCGCCCCTAGCTGTTCCAGGCCATAGCACACGCCAAGGATGTCCACCAGGGTATCCACAGCGCCCACTTCATGAAAATGCACCTTTTCAGGCGCTATCTGATGGGCGTGAGCCTCGGCCTGGGTCAGGGCGTCCAGCACGGCCAGGGCGCGCTGGCGCACCGCTGCGGGCAGATCCACCGCATTGAAGATGGCGGCAATGTCCGCCGGGTGGCGCAGGGGCTGCCCTTCATGCCGCCAGCGGACATCAGCACAACGGCCAGGTCCGGCTGCCCTGACTTCTTCGCGAACCTCAAGCTCGCAGGGCACGCCCGCTTTTTCCAGAGCCGCCGTGAGGGGGGCAAAATCCACGCCAAGATGAGCCAGGGCCGCCAGGGTCATGTCGCCGCTGATGCCGCCGCCGCAGTCCAGATATACTTCCATACGTACCCGATATTCGCCGCAGACGCGCCGGAAATACCCTGGCGCGCACTTGTGCAGCATCCGTTTGTTGTTGTATAAACAGAAAAAGGCCGCTGTATACGGCGACCGCAGAACCATCAAACCGCATTGAAAAGCCGGAGGGTAGCATGCCTGTTCAAAACTGGATGACCACCGATGTTGTCAGCGTCACCCTGGAGACGTCCCTGCTCAAAGTCGGCAAACTCATGAAGGATCATCATGTCCGCCGTTTGCCCGTTCTTGATGATGCGGGACGTGTCGTTGGCATTATCTCCGACCGTGACGTGCGTGACGCCTCCCCCTCCAAGGCCACCACGCTCGACATGTATGAAATGCACTACCTGCTGGCCGAGCTGAAAGTCAAAAACATTATGACCCCTAACCCCTTAACCGTCAAACCTTCCGACTCCGTGGAGCACGCCGCCCTGCTCATGCTTGACCACAAGATCGGCGGCCTGCCGGTGGTGGAAGAAAACGGAAAGCTGGTAGGCATCATTTCTGACCACGACGTTTTCAAGGCTCTGGTGGACATCACCGGCGCACGCCTTGGCGGCCTCCAGTTCGCCATCGAACTGCCCGACCAGCCGGGCACGGCGCGCCCCGTCTTTGACCTGCTGCGCGCCCACAACGCGCGCCTGCTGTCGGTGCTTACCGTAAGCAACGAAGATGGCAATCGTCACCTTTTTATACGAGTGCGTGCACTTAACGATAAAGCGGCTGAAGACAAGCTTATGGAAGAAGTTGCAAAGCTTGGCCGAGTGCTGTATTGCATCCGTCAAGATGGTTGAGCCGAGCGATCGGGATTCAATTATCACGGTGAAATAACTGAGAAAAAAATTTGACTAGATCGGTGGGGCAGACCAAAAAAACGTGCCAGGGCTTGCCATCAAATTTTTTTTATGGCATAAAGGCATTCGTTGTGATTGCATTACGCTTTCGCGCCCCATCGGAGGAATTCGGCCGGGATACCCCGGTTGGCTGCGCCAGGAGCATCTTGCTCCGGCGAGGTTGAGTACTATCTGTCCAAGGAGGACACACGCATGGCTGAGATCACCTATAAAGGTAAAAGCTTTGAAGTTGACGAAGACGGCTTCCTTCTGCGTTTTGACGACTGGTGCCCCGAATGGATGGATTATGTGAAAGAATCCGAAGGCATCTCTGAAATCACCGCCGACCATCAGAAGATTCTTGACTTCCTGCAGGATTACTACAAGAAGAACGGCATCGCCCCCATGGTCCGCATTCTGTCCAAGAACACCGGGTACAAGCTGAAGGAAGTTTACGAACTGTTCCCCTCCGGCCCCGGCAAAGGCGCATGCAAAATGGCCGGTCTGCCCAAGCCCACCGGCTGCGTGTAGTCCGAGCCGTTACATTTCGGAAAAAAAGCGGAAGGGAAACCTTCCGCTTTTTATTTTCCAGCGCTGCCTGTCGTAAAAAATACATCCCCAAAGAACACGGCCCGCGCATTACCCCACGCTCTTTACAGATGCCCGCAACCGCGCGGGTATGCCGTGCGCAACCACACGGACAAATGCGCCTGCCCTCGCGGCGTGAACCGCTGGCGCAGCCGCAGGGGCAGCTTCAAAAGGGTCTTGCCCGACAAACCAGTATATTTGCAATTTACAATTGTTTGTTTGTAAAATGCGTCCCCATCCACCATTTCAGGCGTACAGCCTCCGTCCGCACATTTCACAGCCCGCCGCACCCGGCGCTTTGGACGCGCACTTTACGCCGAAGCAAAAAAACGGTATCGCCCTGCCATGAAAATTCGTCTGTCATGGAAAAAATTCACGCTCTGGCTGATTGGCATTATACTGATTTGCGGGCTTCTTGGCGGAAGCGGCGTGGTCATGCTCTTTTACTGGGCCTCGCGCGACCTTCCGGACATTAACCGCATCGCAGAATACAAGCAGCCTCAGGCCACGGTCATTCTGGCCCGCGACGGCTCGACCCTGGGCACGCTTTTTCATGAAAAGCGCTACGTCATCGGCCTCAAAGAGATGTCGCGCTATCTGCCCATGGCCTTTCTGGCCGCTGAAGACGACGCGTTCTACCGCCACATGGGCGTGGATCCCACGGCCATCCTGCGCGCGGCCATCAACAATTTTCGCAAGGGACGCCAGGGCGAA
This sequence comes from Desulfovibrio sp. MES5, assembly GCF_002237645.1. Classification (GTDB taxonomy): domain Bacteria; phylum Desulfobacterota; class Desulfovibrionia; order Desulfovibrionales; family Desulfovibrionaceae; genus Desulfovibrio. The sequence goes on along the minus strand of NZ_MJUZ01000002.1, from coordinate 10,869 downwards.
GGCGGCAGCACCATCACCCAGCAGCTTATCAAGCAGCTTCTGCTGACCTCCGAGCGCAGCTATACCCGCAAGATGAAAGAGGCCATTCTGGCCTATGATCTGGAAAAGACCTATACCAAGGACCAGATCCTTACCATCTATCTCAACCAGATATACCTCGGCGAACACGCCTATGGCGTGGAGGCCGCCGCGCGCACCTACTTTGGCAAGCACGCCTCGGACATCACGCTGGCTGAAAGCGCCGTTATCGCCGGGTTGCCCAAGGCTCCCAGCACGTATAACCCCTTCCGCCGGCCTGAAGAGGCCAAGAACCGGCAAATGTATGTTCTTGGACGCTTGCGCGACCTCAAATGGATCACCGCTGAAGAATACGAAAAAGCCATTGCCGAACCTCTGGTTTACTGGAGCATGCCCGAGGGCATGGGCGGCGCGGCCTTGTGGTACCTTGAAGAAGCCCGCCGCCTGCTCATAGAGTTCTTTACGGAACAGAACCTCAAGGCTCTGGGCATAGAAACCGACAAAGCTGGCGCGGACTACGTGTACGAAGCCGGTCTTACCGTGCATACCTCTATGGAGCCTGCCCATCAGTACGCGGCAGGAGCCGCCCTGCGCCAGGGCCTTGAAGAACTGGACAAGCGCCAGGGCTGGCGTGGCCCCCTGGAAAAGCTGGATGCTGAAAAGCAGAAGAGTTTTCTTGCCCAAAAGAGCTTCAGTCCGCTGGATCTCGCTGGCGACAGCTGGGTCAAGGCCATCGTGACCCAGGTGGAAGCCAAGGAAGCGCGCGTGAGCCTGGGGCAGGGGTATACGGGCGTCATCCCCGTGGCCGACATGTCCTGGGCGCGTAAACCCAATGCCAAGGTGGCGGGCATTTATGCCCCTGCCATCAAGGACGCCAAACTGGTGCTCAGCCCTGGCGACCTCATCTGGGTGTCCGCCGCTGAAACCACAGTGGTGGAAACAGGAGCCAAGGGCCGCAAAGAAAAGAAAACCCTGCCCTTTGACCCAGGCTCTGCCAAAAAAGGCACGCTCATTCCCCTGCTCTTGCAGCAGGAACCGGCGGTGCAGGGCGCCGTTGCCTCGGTGGAAGCTGAAAACGGCGACGTGGTGGCCCTCATCGGCGGCTACCAGTTCGGCGACAGCCATTTCAACCGCGCAACCCAGGCCCGCCGTCAGCCCGGCTCCAGCTTCAAGCCGGTGGTCTATTCCACGGCGCTGGACATGGGCTTCACCGCGCTCTCGACAGTGCTGGACGCGCCCTTTGTGTATGTGAACCCCTATACCAACGAGGTATGGCGGCCCTCCAACTACGAAAAGAACTACAAGGGCGAACTGCCCCTGCACACCGCGCTTGCGCTGTCGCGCAATACGTGCACGGTGCGCATAGCCCAGCAGGTAGGCATTGCCAATGTCATCCAGCGGGCCAAGGCTCTGGGCCTTGAACCCCACTTCCCGCAGGAACTTTCTGTCAGCCTGGGCGCTGTGGCGGTTTCGCCCCTCAACCTCACCCAGGCATACGCGGCCTTTGCCAACAAGGGCCTGGGCGTGCGGCCACGCATCATCACTTCCATTACCGATCCCAAGGGCCGCGTGCTCTACCGGCAGGATGTGGAACAATGGCAGGCCCTCAGCCCGCAAAACGCCTTTATGATGGCGACCCTGCTCAAGCAGGTGGTCAATGCGGGCACAGGAAGCCGCGCCAAGATTCCGGGGCACAATATTGCGGGCAAAACCGGCACCACCAACGAAGAGCACGATGCCTGGTTTGTGGGCTTTTCACCCCACCTGGTCACAGGCATCTATGTTGGGTATGACCAACTGCAGAGCCTGGGCCGCCTTGAACAGGGCGGGCGCACCGCCGCCCCCATCTTCCGCGCCTACCGCGTGGAAGTGGAAGACCGCTATCCTGCCGACGACTTCGTCATGCCGGAGGGCATTGTCATGAAGGACGGCCTCGCCTTCCGCTCCGACATGCCCATAGAAGGCGCTTCGGCCACAGCCCCCTCAACCGAGGACGACAGCGTGGTGGACACCTCACAGGGCGGCGAAGACCTTATGCGCCAGATGTTCTGATTTTTTCTATGAAAACACTGATTAAAGAGCCTCTTGGAAACGCGCAGTTGTTTCGTTTGGCAAGGCGCAATCTTTTTTTGAAGCAGGACTGGACTCTTCCGTCCTCGACTTTTTCAAAAAAAAGTGACGCAGCGCCGCCAAACGGAATAAATCAGCGTTTCCCTAAGTTCTCAACTTCCAGGGGCCGAACAACCGGCCCCTTCCGCGACTTTACGCGCCCAACGCCGCAACACAAAGGAAATGCATGATTCCCTATGGCTCTCTTGTTGTTTACGTGACGCCCAAGGGCCGCCGTTACACCAAACGCCTGGTCGAAGACCAGAACTGGCACAGCAACGACGGCACCCTGTTGGCCTCTGATGTGACCACCTGCGATTTCGGCAGCGTGGTTTACACCAATCAGCAGGTGCCCATACAGGTAATGGAAGCCACCCTTTACGACCGCCTCAAGACCCTTAAACGTCAGACGCAGATTATATATCCCAAGGATATAGCCTATATCTGCCTGCGCCTTGGCGCTGGCCCCGGCCGCACCATCATTGAGGCCGGGTGTGGTTCCGGCGGCCTGACCACGGGCCTTTCATGGTTTTGCGGCCCCACCGGGCGCGTTGTCAGCCATGAGGCGCGCGAGGAATTCATGGCTCTGGCCCGCAAGAACCTTGAATGGGCCGGCGTGGGCGACAATGTTGAGCTCCACAACCGCGACGTGGCCCAAGGCTTCGCCGTCACAGGCGCGGACGCGCTCTTTCTGGACGTGCGCACCCCCTGGGAATACCTCGACCACGCGGTGGCGGCCGTGCGCCCCGGCGCAAGCTTCGGCTTTCTGCTGCCCACGGTGGATCAGGTCAGCAAGCTCCTGCTCGGGCTTGAACGCGGCCCCTTTGCGGATGTGGAAGTCTGCGAAATTCTCATCCGTCGCTGGAAGCCCGTGGCCGACCGCCTGCGGCCCGAAGACCGCATGACCGCGCATACGGGATTTCTGGTTTTTGCCCGCCAGCAGCAACGCAGTCAGGACTTTGAGTCACGCAAGCCCCTGGGCACGCGCGAGCGCAAGCAGGAGGCCGCACGGCTGGCCCGCCTGGGACTGGACGGGGAAGCCCCACAGGACTCCATATCAGAGGATGATGCGGCGGAGTAAAGCAGTTTTACTTTGAAATGCTTTTGTGGTGGAGGGGCGGCTTGTTCTGCCGCTAAAGGCGCTGCATTAAACGTTACAGAGCTTTGTGGGGGAGGGACCCTTTTGCAAAAAGGGTCCCTCCCCCACGCCCCCACCCCCTGAAACTCTTGTTATGTTTTAGTGTGGCACAATGAGTTTTCTGATCCACGCGGGGGATAGAGCATATTAACCTTGAAAAAGGTCAACTGCGCTAACGCGGCACGAGAGTGCAGCGCGCCATCTCAAAGGGTACCTGCTCCAGACGCGCTCAAGCCGCTGCCCAATAACGCTTAAAAGCCCGGTACGTTCTACGCGTGCCGGGCTTTTTTACGCAATGAAAATTCACTGGGCGCACTGGACTTACTGAGATCACAGGGCCGATCACTTGGTGCGCCGGGCATACCGCATCGGCCTTGGAGCCAATGGTTGACGAGAGCAGTACGCAGTGCGGGGGAGCGGCCATAAAAAGCCCGCTCCCCCGCGAAATTTCTAGCCAAATCCGACGCGAAACCTCAAACAAAATTCAGCGCTACATCCGCCCCAAAAACAGCGTGAAGTCCGATGCGAAAAACCTGTCGACCCCACTACAGATAGGGGTCTTCATTCTCCAGATACCCGCAAACGTAGTCGGCAATACCCTCTTCAAGGGGCGTAAAGGCGAGCGGGCAGTCCACGCTGTCAAGCCAGCCCATAGCGGCTTCGGTATAGTGCTGGTACCGCCCCTTGAGCGTATCGGGCATGTCCACATAGTTGATGCGGCATGGCAGATCAAGGGCGGCAAACACGGCCCGGGCCAGTTCATTGAAGCTGCGGGCCGTGCCGGTGCCCACGTTGTGGATGCCGCAAACGTCGTTGCGCTCCAGCAGCCAGGCCATGAGGGCCGTGCAGTCTTTGACATAGACAAAGTCGCGGCTCTGCTCACCGTCAGCCATATCCGGCCTGTCAGATTTGAACAGGTCCAGGCTGCCCTCTTTTCTGATCTGCCTGTGGGCCTTGACGGCCACGCTCTGCATATCGCCCTTGTGGTACTCGTTGGGGCCGTAAACATTAAAAAACTTCAGGCTGACCACTTCGTTTTGCAAAGCTTCGCGCAAAAGCCAGAGGTCAAAAAGCTGCTTGGAGTAGCCATACATATTCAAAGGCCGCAAACGCGGCACAAGAGCTTCATCGTCGCTGAACCCCAGCGATCCGTCGCCGTAAGTGGCCGCGGAGCTGGCGTTGATGAAGCGGGCCCCCTTATCAAGGGCATAGCGGCAGAGGTCGCGGCTGTAATGGAAGTTGTTTTCCATCAGAAAATCCGCGTCCTTTTCGGTGGTGGCCGAACACGCGCCAAGATGCACCACAGCGCTGACTTCCCAAGGCAGGGCGTCGCGCTTCATGAGATCGTAAAACTGATCCCTGTGCAGATAGTCCACATAGCGGCGCTTGACCAGATTGCGCCACTTGTCGCTCTTGGCCAGGTTGTCTACAACCACGATATCTTCAATATTCATGCAGTTGAGTTGCCACAAAAGAGCGCTGCCCAAAAAACCCGCGCCACCGGTAATCACATACATGGATACCTCCATACGATCTTTTTTTATGATACCCAGTAGCGTACAGTACCGCAAGCGCGGCCACGGGGCCTGACCCTGTTCCACCGCCGCCCCCACTGGACACAGGTCTACAAGTTTGCCACTATGCGGCATCTGCAAAACCAAGGGGAATACCATGAAAGTGTGCATTGCGTACATGCACGGCAAGCCGGTCATGCTGGAGCTGCGGGACGATATTGCCTATATTAACGATGAACCCGAGCCCATCAAAAACCTCAGCCGGGAAATGCTTCAAAACTTCAGTGACGCCGTCAGCGCCATACCCTACAGCGCTGACCCGGGCTACGACGCCCTGGTCAATGCCAAAAGAGCTGCCTTTATCGTGGATCTGCTGGCCAAGGCCGTGGGAGACGAATGCGTCTCCAGGCTGACCCACATTCTGGATCATGTGCATTACGATGTGATGGAATATCTTGGTGAAACCGGAGACAGCGATGCTTGAACTTAATGACCTGCATGTGGAGGTCAAGGGCACGCCCGTGCTCAAAGGCATAGACCTTCACATAAAACCTGGTGAAACATTCATCCTCTTTGGCCCCAATGGTTCCGGCAAAACGACCCTGCTTATGACGCTTATGGGCGTTTCTGGCTATGAGGTCACCCGGGGGCAGATTATTTTCAAGGGTACGGACATAACCCATGCCCCCATGTACGAGCGGGCGCGCCTTGGCCTTGGCATGTCCTTTCAGAGGCCGCCCACCATCCACGGGCTGCCCACGGGCAAACTGGTGGAACTGTGCGGGCGCGGACGAGATATGGATATTTTGAGCATGGCCCGCAAAGTGCATTTTGACAAATTTCTGGACCGTGACGTCAACGCGGGATTTTCAGGCGGCGAAATCAAGCGGTCTGAACTCCTGCAACTCATGGCCCAGCAGCCCGACCTGCTGCTTTTCGACGAGCCGGAATCAGGCGTGGACCTTGAAAACATGACCCTCGTGGGCCAGACCGTGCGCAACCTGCTTGACGGCATGCCGGAGCGATGTTGCGCCACGCTGCGGCAGCGTGAAAAGACGCGCTGCACCAGCGGCCTCATCATTACCCACACAGGGCACATCCTGGAGTACGTCAACGCCCACAGGGGCCAGGTCATGTACAACGGCAAACTGTGCTGTGAAGCCGGGCCCCGTGAAATTCTGGAGCACATTGCCAGGCACGGCTACCAGGAATGCCTGCGCTGCCTCGCTGGCGACATGTCTGGTCAAATTGCGGAGGCTCCCCTCAAATGAGCAATGTAAACCTTTCCCGGTACAGCTTCAGCGGCAACGAAAGCGCCGCCCCCATTGAAGACCTCGCCAGCCTGTCCGCCGAGGACAAGGAACGCCTTGTTCTGGCAGGCATTGACGTCAACGACCGCTCCGTCAGCGGCGCGTTCATGCAACTCAACCATGCGGGTGTGCACTGCCAGACCAGCCATGAAGGTCTTGACCTTATGGACATCCGTACCGCGCTTAAAAAATTCGACGGACTGCCCCAGTATTTCTGGAAGCTGCTTGATCCTGACAAGGACGAGTTCACCCGGCTCACACGCGAACACTGCAATGGCGGCTATTTTGTCCGCGCCCGCAAAGGGGCCAAAATCAGGCAGCCGGTGCAGTCCTGCATGTTCATCAAGGGGCACGGCGCTGGGCAGAGCATCCACAACATCGTGATTGTTGAAGAAGGCGCGGAGCTGCACATCCTTGGCGGCTGCGCCACGGCCCACGACGCCAATGATACCGCACACCTCGGCATTACCGAATACTTTGTGGAAAAAGGCGGCAAGCTCACCTTCACGATGATTCACAACTGGGGCACAAGCACTACTGTGCGCCCCCGTTCGGCGGGCATTGTGGAAGCCGGGGGCGAGTTTCAGAACAATTACATCCTGCTCAAGCCTGTGGCCGATTTGCAGATGTACCCCACAATGAAGCTGCAAGGTCAGGGTGCGGTGGCCCGCTTCAACTCCGTCATCGTCGCTCCCACAGGCTCCTATGTGGACTGCGGCAACCGCATTGAACTCAACGCTCCCGACACGCGCGGCGAGGTCATCTCGCGCACTCTCACCACGGGCGGCACCATCATCAACCGGGGATTCATCGGCGCTTCCGCCGCGCCCGCCAGAGGGCACCTTGAGTGCAAGGGCCTCATACTGGGCGGGGGGCGCATCCACGCCATACCCGAACTCGACAGCAACCAGGACGGCGTGGAACTGTCGCACGAAGCAGCCGTCGGCAAGATCGCCCAGGAAGAAATTGAATACCTCATGGCGCGCGGCCTGGATGAAGATGAAGCTGCATCCACCATCGTGCGGGGCTTCCTCAATGTGGACATCATGGGCCTGCCCCTGCCGCTGAAAAAGGCCATGGACGAACAGATCGCCCTGCTTGAAACCGGCAACGCCATGTAAGACGGCACGGGGGCCAAGAACGAGCGCATTGCCGCTGGCTCTACAAAACCCCGACGTTGTTGACTGGACCGAGAGCCTGGCTGACAGGACTTACGACTGCGCACGCGCAACACGCAAGGCATGCCCGCGCAGCCGTGCCGGACACAACGTCAGCCGGGGCCAGCCGCGCGGCAACATGCGGCAACGCGGCAATGGGCGGCGCGTTGTGGCCCTGCCTAAGGGCTCCGGGGCGTAGTCTGGCGAAATGCCGAGAAAAACCGGCGGTATCGCTCTGTCGACTTGACCGCCACACAACTTGCGTCTATAGTTCCACTCCTTGGGGCCTATAGCTCAGTTGGTAGAGCCTCCGGCTCATAACCGGCCTGTCCCAGGTTCGAATCCTGGTGGGCCCACCAAGACAATCAGTAGAGTCCGCTGAGGCGCAACACGCCTTGGCGGACTTTGCATTAGAGCAATCTCACTTTGAAATTGCTCTGCTGCCGCGAAGGCGACAGCCGCCACGAAGTGGCGTGGATTCTGGCGAAAACCACGTTTTTCGCCAGAATGATGCGTTGAAACAAAGAGTGTTTCAAAAGCAAAATGCTCTAGGATAAAGCATGTCAGTCTGCGCCACGGCAGATCGGGTCCAACGCCTGCGCACCGTCTGCCGAACAGGCACGGCATGTCCCCGCGACACCAGAAAACCGCCACCAGGCGGCCTGCCACATATAAAAACACCACCACGAAAAAACAGCCATGCAGTCCCTGAATCACGAACTTTTTCTGGCGCTGAACGCCGATGAATCTTCACCTGTTGCACTCATTGCCATTGCCCGCCTTCTGGCTGAATTGCCTATAGTTCTTGCGGTGCTTATGGCGCTCTACATACTGGTGCGGCGAAAATCTGAAAAAATTGTCGCCATGCGTCTCTTGCTGACGGTGTCCCTGGCCATGGCCGCAGCTTACGCCATCAGGAAAATCCATTATAATCCCCGGCCCTTTGTTATTGACCTCGGGCGCACCTTGATCGACCACGCCCCTACAGCATCCTTCCCCAGCTTTCACGGCACCTTTTTGTTTTCAATGGCCGCTGCCTTTCTCTTTTGCCCCAAGGAACGCACTTCGGGCGCAGTGATGCTGCTGCTGGGCCTGGCGACGGCCTGGGCAAGAATATATCTTGGCGTGCATTACCCCCTGGACATGCTGGGAGCGTTGATCACCGCCTTTGCCGCCGCAACCGCCGTTCATTGCTGCTTTCTTTTGCGCAGGCAAAGGATATAGCGCCACAAGCGCCGCACCGTTGCGAACAACTGTCGCAACGATTGAAAACACCCGGCTTAATGCGTAACAGCGCGGGCAATCTGGCCCTGCACCAAGACTCTTGACATATTTCAAAAGAAGTTGAAATATTGATCTATGGAAGTCACCCACGCCAGCACTCTCTTTGAGGCCCTGTCTTCGCCCATACGCCTGCAGCTCTTCCGGCTGCTTGTGCGCTTTGCTCCCGACGGGCTTGTGGCTGGCGAAATTGCCAAACACCTGCAGATCCCCGGCACCAACCTTTCATTCCACCTCAAAGGGCTTTTGCACACCGGCCTGATCACGGTGGAAAAAGAAGGACGCTTTCTGCGCTACCGGGCCAACATCCCCCTGATGCTGGAAACCATCGCCTATCTTACGGAAGAATGCTGCGCAGGCCACCCGGAGCAGTGCGAGAAATTCCGCGCTCAAAGCGCTGTGTCGGCAGAAATGCTGCCTGTGCGCTGCTGCAAGTAATTTTTTTGCCACAACACTTCAATTACATTTGAAATGTTAAAATAAAGAGAAAAAGAATGAAACCCTCCAGCACTCTCGCAAACGGCCAGCATGTCAAGGAAACCGTCCGTTCCGGCTACGCGGCCATAGCCTTGGGACAGCAGCGCTCGTGTTGCGGCGCCCCGCGCAGCAATGCTGCCGATCCCGCCAGGCTGGCGCAAACTCTGGGCTATGATGCCGCGACCCTTGCCCGCTTGCCCGAAGGCGCAAATATGGGCCTTTCGTGCGGCAATCCTGTTGCCATGGCCGCGCTCACGCCTGGCCAGACCGTTCTTGAGCTTGGCAGCGGCGGCGGATTTGACGCTTTTCAGGCTGGCGAAAAAGTGACCGCAAGCGGACACGTCATCGGCGTGGACATGACGCCTGAAATGCTCAATCGGGCGCGAAAAAACATTGCGTCCTACAGTCAGCTCACCGGCCTTGATAACGTGGAGTTCCGACTGGGAGAAATTGAACACCTGCCTGTTGCCGACAACAGCGTTGACGTGGTTCTGTCCAACTGCGTCATCAACCTTTCGCCCGATAAGGAACAGGTGTGGCGGGAGATTTTTCGAGTTCTGAAACCCGGCGGCAAGGCGGCAGTGTCAGACCTTGCCCTCCTCAAGCCGCTGCCGGATAACATCCGTGCAATGGCCGCGGCTCTGGTGGGTTGCGTTGGAGGAGCCATTCTGGTTGAGGAAACCAGAGCCATTGTGGAAAAAACCGGTTTTTCCCGTTGCGCGCTGCGCACCAACCCCGGGTATGTGCAAAGCATGCAGGATTGGAATGACCCGCTGTACGCAGAAATTGCAAAAAATCTGCCCCATGGCGAAAAACTTGCAGAGTTTGTAGTGAGCCTGACTATTGAGGCATATAAAGAGTAAACCCTACAAACGTGCGGGTTTTACAGCCTCGTGCCATGGCAGGCAGGGATTTTGTCCACTTTTGCAGAGTTACATGCCGCGCATTTCTCTTGACAGTCTTTTCCGACCCTCGTAGAGTGCTTCCACTGATTGGGTCCAGTATTTTTTTTTGCCAGAGACTTACGTGGGTAAGGCTTCCAGCGGAAAGTCTGCACCCAGAACAACAAAAATGGAGTCTCAAATGGCTATTTCCATCTACGTGGGCAACCTGCCCTGGTCCGCTACTGAAGACGGTGTTCGTGATCTCTTTTCTGCTCATGGCGAACCCCTGTCTGTTAAGCTCATTTCTGACCGCGAAACCGGCCGCGCCCGTGGCTTTGGCTTTGTGGAAATGAATGAAGACGACGCCCGTAACGCCATTTCCGCCCTTAACGGTGTGGAATTTGAAGGTCGCGCCCTGCGCGTCAATCAGGCTGAAGAAAAGCGTCCCGCTCCCCGCCGCTGGTAGTTCCAGCCGCTAGCTGACGATTCAAGGCCGCAAGCAATTGCGGCCTTTTTTTGCGTCCTGGCGCATCCTCACGTGCCACTCCACCTTGTGCGCCATGCGCTCCACTCCATCTTGTGCACTATGCGCCTCACTCCATCCTGTGCACCATGGCCGGATGCCGCGGACTGAATACGCCGCTTGCCGGGTGCGCGGCTTAATCTATGCGCACGGCTCTGCCCTTATGCCGTTCTCCGGGTGTATTGCTTAATCCTCGCCACTCTCTGCAGGATATGCCGCTTTATTCTATAGCCTGCCCTGGCCAGGTACTGATCTGCCGATGCGCCAGCGTGCCAACTCGCCTCTTCGCTTGCCCCCCCAAACAGACAATCCTTGAGCCCGTGTGATGCAGGAAGACGCCGTCTCTGGCTCACGCAATCAACTACAATAAAAATTTTAGGGGGTGGGGGCGTGGGGGAGGGACCCTTTTTTAAAAAGGAGCCTCCCCCACAAAGCAATTTAAACATGACTTGGAGTCG
>NZ_MJUZ01000001.1 GCF_002237645.1 Desulfovibrio sp. MES5 | reverse complement strand
ATAGCGGCAATGTGCCGCTTGAACTGGCGGCCTAGAAAATGCCTTGGGTTTAAGACACCCTATGAAGTTTTTTTAGAAGACGCCAATACCCAAGGACTGGGTGTTGCACTTTGAACTTGAAACCGCGCCTTTTATCTGTGCTACTCTATATCAAAGCCGCCTTCGAGCAGGAACCTGCGCAAAAATCCATCAAGCAGGCTGAGTGCCTTAAACAGGCTAACGTCTGCCCCTTGCTGGGCAGCAAAAAAAGTACGGGCCTTTTCCATATCAACCGTTGCTTTCAGCGCATCAAAGCGGCCGTATTCGTTGATATTTGCTTCTGTCAGCTTAAGGCCCATCATGTCCCTGAGCTTTGCCTCGTCCAAACCAAGCGCCACCGCTGCGTGGTGAATCTGGTCGGCTTTTGCCCGTGCCTGATACTCGGTAATATAGTCGCGCAGGGTCTTGCCGTCTTCTACAATAACATCGCCGCGTTCTATGTCGCGCAAAAAGATACCCGCGTATTTCTGTTCTTCCTGAGTCAGCAGGGCAAAGGTTTTGTGCAGGTCGCTTTTGACCTGCTCCACTTCTTCTTTTGCCTGCAACGCCCTTAGATACTTGTCGAAGCGCGAGTTCATGTAGTCGGCATCAATTTTCCCGGTATCAATCTCGGTCAGGTGTCCGTCAAGGGCATAAGGGATTTCTTCGCCACCCTCGCTACCGCCGTCTCCACCGCCACCGGCAAACAACTCCTTATAGCGTTGCGCGAACACACGATAGTCGTTCTCGTCAAAAACGGTCTTGATGATGGTCTTTTTTGCGCCCGGTTTGCTCTGAAAGGTGTACTCCCGCTTGCTCCAGGTGAAACCCTGAATTCTGGCTGCCTCAAGAACCGCATTGAATTCTTTGAAGAGAGCGGCGAACTTGCCGCAAGCACTTTTGTCTGACGGATTTTTGGTGAAATCCGGCACACCGGCATCAACAAACACCTGTTTGATGCGGGCAAACAGATTGTTCATGGTTTCGAGATTTGTCTGAAGCTTCTGCACAAACAGGCCAATAGGCTTGTCGCCAGAATAGAGCTTAACGGCCTCTGCAATATTCCGCTCCATGGTGTGCGGCATGCGGTAGTAGCGTATGGTTCCAAACGGTTTGTCATGCCCAAACAGGCGGTTGGTGCGCGAGAATGCCTGAATGATGTTCTGGTATTCCAGCTTCTTGTCCATGTAGAGCGTGTTTATCCACTTGGAATCAAAGCCCGTGAGCATCTGATCAACCACAATAAGCAGGTCAATCTGCTCGCTTGCCTTTATGCGCTGGTGGGGCGCTTTGTGGGCAAGGCGCGCTGCTATGTCCTTTTTGAATCTGGCGTGTGTTCCAAGCTCAAAGGTCTGGTTGTAGCGGGCGTTGTAGTCGGTGATGATTTCCACCAGTCCGGCTTCCTTGAACGCCGTTGTGGCACCGTCGCCGTTGTCGATATGCGGATCAAAGAGCGCCGTGATTTTCAGCTCCGGCTTTTTCGTTTTGAAAAGCCGGTAATAGGCAATGGCCTCTGGTATGCTGCTTGTGGCAAACAGTGCGTGGAATTTGCCCGCGTGCGAGAGCGTCACCCAGTTATCAAGAATATCTGCAACAACCTGTTCTGTGTGTTCGTCGCGGGTGTACTGGCTTTTGGGAAGGTAGTCTTCAATGCCCTTCACATATTTGCCGGTCTTGTCAACGTACCCGGCCATTGGAACAACATCTCTGTTCATGAATCTGTAGTAGATTTTGCTCTTGTGCGGGTCGGCAATGGCTTCTTGCTCTGTGGCGGCCTTTGCCTCATCGAGCGCAACAGCCTTGCGCACGTCCTTGTCCCTGTATGTGAGCACCTTGTAGGGGTCAAATCCCAGCACGTTTTCATCGCGTATGCCGTCGGCAATGCTGTATCTGTGCAGCTCGTTGCCAAAAACGTCGGCTGTTGTGCTGCCCTTGATCTGGTTTTCAATGTGTATGGGCGTGCCGGTAAAGCCAAAAAATATCGCGTTGGGAAAGTTCTGCTTCACGTCATGCAGCATGTCGCCAAAGGTGGAGCGGTGCGCCTCATCCACGATGAAGACTATGCGCTTGTCGGCCATCTGTTTGATGTCTGCGGCATTCATGCCGTTTTCTTGGCTGATGTTGCTCATTTTTTGTATGGAAGTGACGATGAGCGTATGGGCAGGGTCATTGCTTTTTAATTTGGCGACAAGTGCGTGCGTGCTTTCTGTGGCCTGCACCTCGTCGTTGTCATCGGCAAAGCCCTGATATTCTTTGAGCGATTGCGTGCCAAGCTCGATGCGGTCAATAAGAAAGATAACCTTGTCGGCATCCTTGGAGTTGGCAATAAGCTGGGCAGACTTGAAGCTTGTCATGGTTTTGCCGGAGCCAGTGGTGTGCCAGATGTAGCCGCCGCGCTGGTTTTTTTCTCCCCACTTTGTGTTTGCTACGCGGTCAGAGATGGCGCTTGCAGCGTAGTACTGGTAGCTGCGCATGACTTTAAGGATGCCGTCCGAGTCGTCCGGCACGGTGTAAAAGCCGATAAGCTGATGCGCCATGGGTATGGAGAGCAGCTTTTCTGCCACTTCCTTCCAGTTGTTGATGGGCTCGTTGTTGGTATTTGCCCAGTGGAAGTAGAAATCGGGGTTAAACTTGCCGTCTCTGCCGGGGTTGGCAAAATACAGGGCTTCTGCTGGCTCCATTGCCACAAAAATCTGCACCAGCGAAAACAGCCCGCTAAACACACCCTCGCGGGAATATTTTTCAATCTGGTTGGCGGCCTGCATAACGGAAACGCCGCTTTTTTTCAGCTCAAGATGGATGAGCGGCATGCCGTTGATGAGCAGCATGATGTCGCCCCGCCGGTCGTTCAAAATGCCGTGCGTGGGAAACTTGGGCTGCTGCACAATCTGGTAGCGGCTCTGGCCTGCGGCAATCTCTTGCCTGTCATAGATCTTGAGCGAAACTTCCGTGCCAAAATGGGCCGCGTCATCCGGGTTGTCGCGTATGATTGCTACGGTCTTGCCGTTGATAAAGCCGTTGAGATTGAGCGGAGTATTGAGGGAATGTATCTGCTCGATAATCTGCTGCATCTCGCCCGGTGTGAGCGGCTGGTTGTTGAGGCGGTCGACACTGCGGTTGTTGTTAAAGAGAATGCCAGCCCAGTTTTCGATAAGCTGCTGCTCTGTGGGGTTTTTGATGACTGCCGCTTCCCATCCGTATTGCGTGGTGAGCACCTTGATGAGGGCTTCTTCAAATTCGGATTCTTTGTTGAACGCCATTGTGCAGTCCCCTATACGAACATTTTTTCAAGCAGAGCTTTCTTGATGTTTTGGAGCTTGGTCAATTCGCGCTGGTGCTGGGCGATAAGATTGTCAAGGAGAGTAAAGATTCGTCCGATTTTCTTCTGCTCCGATTGCTCAGGCACGAAAAACGTCATTTTCTTGAACTCACCTGTTGTGATTTGGTTGATTGTCGCGCCGAGATTCTTCTTGATTTCATTGTCGAAATGATGAGTATCCAAAAGCGCATTTGTGAACTCCGGGATGTGGCAACGAAGTCCTGTCATAAACGCGCCAATGACGGTATTAGGCATAGATCGTTTGATTAGCGCGTGTTTTCCGATTAGATTTCTCGATCCGTTTCGAACAACGACGACAATATCGCCAACCTGTACGTTGGATACATTCACACACTCTGCTTCGACAAAGACGTTGTCAGCGTTAATTATCGCTCCCTCCTTGACGTTTGAAGAACGTAAGACAAGAGTGCCATCGCTGACAACATTATGGGGGGAATATGTCAACCCGGAGAAGAATTCAACCAAGTTCCCCAACTTCCGCTGTTCCCAGGCGCCAGTAAAGCCAGCGAAACGGATTTCGGGTTTATCCTCGCCATCCTTTGGGAACATCTTTTCAAGCAGGGCTTTTTTGATGTTGACCGTCTTGTCATGTTCACGCTGGTGAAGGGTGATAAGGCGATCGAGTTTACAAAAAAGAGCGCTTATCTGTTGCTGTTCGCAAACGGTTGGGGGAAAGCGTACATCACCTTGCAATGCATCATCATCGCTTATCAAAAGTGTATTTTTCGCGCCCTTATTGACAAGTGGGCGTAAATAGTTGTTCAGACGTGCATTTTGTTCAAAGTAAATTTGGACAATATCTGCATGGAGATTTTGCTTCGGATGATAAACACCGTAGAGTACCGAAACTATCCCTGTTTTCCCTTTATTTGTCTTGATGATTCCGTAAGGACAAGATTTCAAAGGTGACTTTGTATAAACGACGTCCTCTCTGTGTAAAACACTATAATTAGCAATGGAAGCTCCTGCAAATGAGCGGCCTTGAAATTCTATTTGGTTGACTACACCAGAATCACCAGAAACTGATAAAACATCAGCAATAGTGTAAGCGCCCTCAATATTTTTTTCCGAGGATGGTTCGATATAATCCGCTAGCTTCCTCTGCTCCCAATCCTCAGTAAATCCGGCGAAACGGATGGCGGGGCTATTCATATCTTTCACCCTTCAGGAGTGCCTGAAATTCGCCAAGCCCCTTCATGTCGTATTCGTTGCCTGTCAGTTCGTCGATCAAGGTGGCGAGTGACGACTTTGTTTCCGCGATCTGCCCGGCCAGTTCCGCATAGGTGGTGGCGTATTTTTCTGCCAATGCCCGCACGCGGGAAACAAGGTCGGCAATGATGCTGCCCGGTAAGCTGTGCAGCGCGGCAATCAGCGGCTGAATCCACTTGGCTTCCAGCATGGCTGCAACCTGTGCGTCCGTCATGCCCTCAATCATGGTCTTGGTCGCATTGTGCAGTGCATCCGCGTCGACCTTGATCTGTTTTTTTAGGCTTTTTTCCTTGTCTACCAGTTCCTGAACCTGTACGAGCTTGCGCTCCAGTGAATCTTCATCATAGGCAAGCACGGCGGTTTTGGCCTTTGCAAGCGAGCCAAACAACTGTTTGATCTGCTTGCCTACCTCTGCAACGACAAAGGCGTCCTTGGCCTCGTTGACCACGCTGCTTTCCTTGTCTTCCTCCGCCAGGGAATCAAGAATCTCGTCGTAGGTGGACTGAATCTCCGCAAGGCCTTCTTCTTTCTGCTTCAGGGCATGGTGCTGCACGTGCAGCAAGGAGGTCTGCACCAGTTCAAAAGGAATGACATGCCCAAGCCAGCCATCCTGTACTTCAGTGTCCTTGCCGTCCTTCTTTTTCAGCACAATGTTGGGATCGACCTTTTTTGCGGCCTCGAAACCCTCGGTCTGCAGAATTTCCAGATCCACGGCAATTTTTGTCCATTGGTCGTCAAGGGTCTGGTAGGCACTGTACCTGTCCACAAGGGCGATCTGCTCAAGCCGCCTGAATATTGCATCCGCAATGGCGGATTCTTCTTTGCCGATGTTGAGCGTTGCCCAGTTGTCGATAAGTTCGGTCTTTAAATACGCGGCAAAGTCTGCGAAAGCCGCAGTGTATTTTTGCTGCCAGGCGAGTACGGCGGCATTGCCATGTATGGCAGCCGCCACGTCCTCCACCGCAAGTGTTGCGTAGGGGGTGCCGTTGTGAGCGAACAGGGTTTCTTTCAGGCCGCCAAAGGTCTGCCAGTACGCATCCAGTGCCGCTATCTCGTTCATGGGTATGCCGCCGAACATGGAGGCGTAAATGTCCCACGTTTCGGCACTGTCTGATGCATCGACATAGCGGGGGATATTGAGATTGTACTCGTTGTCGCGAATCTCTTGCTGGCTGACCACGCGGGAAAACTTGTCCACTGTAATGCGCTGGGTTCCGGTATCGACAATTTTTTTGATGTCCGAGGCGCGCAGCACGTTGTTTTTGCCGACCTTGGCAAAGCCCCTGGAAGCGTCGATAACAAGCACGTCTGTGCTTGCCCGCGTTTTTTTCAGCACCATGATAATTGTCGGTATGCCTGTGCCAAAAAAGATGTTGGCGGGCAGGCCGATAATGGTGTCGATATGGTTTTGCTCAATAAGGTTCTTGCGGATCGTACCTTCCTCGCCGCCACGAAACAGCACCCCGTGCGGCAGCACGATGGTCATTATGCCGTCTGGCTTCAGGTGAAACAGGTCGTGGAGCAGAAAGGCAAAGTCGGCCTTGGTCTTGGGTGCCAGCCCAAAGGCCGCAAAACGGGCGTCCGCATCCTTGTGGGTGGGCTCCCACGCCTGAGAGTAAGGGGGGTTGGATACCACCGCATCCACATAAAGCGGATTGTACGAGCCTGCGGGGTCGCTGTCGTCAAAGTACGGCCAGTCGTCTTCAAGGGTATCGCCGTTTCTTGTGACGATGTTGTCTGGCAGGATGCCGCGCATCACAAGGTTCATGCGCGTGAGGTTGTAGGTGTTTTCTTTCAGCTCTTGGGCGTAGTATTTGATGTTGTTTTCGCTGGCGATGTGCTTGGCTACTGATTTGCCGATGTTGATGAGCAGTGAGCCGGAGCCGCTGGTGGGGTCGTAAATCTTGATTTCGTTGCGGTCTTTCAAATGGTCGGCCACTATTTCGGACATGAGCAGCGAAACCTCGTGGGGCGTGTAGAACTCGCCCGCCTTTTTTCCGGCATTGGCGGCAAACATGCTGATGAGGTATTCGTAAATGAACCCCAAAACGTCGTAGTCCTGCCTGCCGTCCATGGGGATGACATCTATCAGCTGGATAAGATTGCTGATGGACTTTGTTTGCGTGCCGGAGCTGTCGCCAAGCTTGGAAAGCCCGGTTTGCAGGGTATCAAGAATGCGGTGGAAGACTTTTTTGTGCGTGGGGTTAATGAGGCGGCTGAAGGCAGAGAGCGCGTCGCGTACATTGGACACGTCAAAGTCTCTGCCCATTTCAAGCCAGGTGGAGAACAGGTTTTCGTAGGCGATGAAGTAGCCAATGTTCTGCTGTATGGTCTTGACGATACCAGTGTCTTCTTCCGACAGGGCCTTGATGTCTTCAGTGGTGCCCTTCAGAACATTGCGGACGTACTTTACTTCAGTATCAGAAAGATATTTGTAGAAGATAAATCCAAGAATATAGTCTTTATATTCATTCGCCTCAATCTTGGAACGCATTTTGTTTGCGGATTCCCAAATTTTTGACGCCAATTGCTGCTTGTTCATTATCTCACCAAGTTAGCTATTCGATTGTAATGTGTTTTTCTGGAGTTGCCCCGTTAAGCCGGACACCCATGTTTTTCAAAGAACGGATGAATTCACAAGGTGAAAGTATCCGTACTTGTGCGGGGCGTTTTCATTCCGAGGAGCAACGCCATCACTGTTTCGGTATCAGGTCAATCATTGCAGAGAACGTAAACCCCTTTGAATATTTAGCGAGAGCTTCAGTCATGCCGGTGCGTTGGGCATTGTTAGCCGGTTTACTCCGGCTCACATCCTCAAAGCACCGGCAAAGGCTACCGTTTTTCTAGTTACATATAGGGCAAAAAATATCGCGCGCGCTCCCCGTAGTGCGTTTTGTCATGTCGGCTACCAGTAACCTGTGCCATCAACAGGTTATTCTGCCTCATTATCCTGTATGCACAGTTATGGTTGATCGGATTGCGCCCACTGGCAGCCAGTAGCCGATTACCCCCGCAGCACCTTGTGCGCAAGCTGCCCAGCCACATCACGTCGAGAATCGAATACCCAATGGACATGCACCACAGCCTCAAGCGCCTCGTAGATTATGCGCCATGGGTGGACATGTATTTCACGGTAGCGGGTAATGCCCACTATTTCTAGCTCAGGGGGAACATTGCCACGCAGAGGTAAACTTTCCAGAGAGAGGATGGCCTGCTCAAGCTTGCCCAGAATCGTATCAGCTTGCTCCTGCCCCACATTGGCTGCTGTATAGGTGTATATCTCCAGCAAGTCTTGTTCGGCCTCTGGGGAGAGCAAGACCTCCAGAAGTGGCGTCCCAGTGGGAAGGGTCATCGTTTACCCTTTGCGCGCAGGCTTGCGAAAACTTCCCGAGCGGGGCGTCCCTTGCCCGCCTCAAAGCTCTTGCCGGAAAGGCTGAGAGCCTTGAGCATGGCAAGCGTTTCCTGCATGCGCTCATATTCATGGATGCCCATGAGTACGGCCTTCGCCTCGCCATTCTGGGTGATCACAACTGGCGGTGCAGCTTCTTCGCTAAAAGTGCGAATGATCTCTGCGGCCTGCGCCTTGACCTCACTAATTGGTCGTACTGCGGTGCTGAGTTGCATATTGACGCTCCTTTGACTAAATAAATACCGAATATGGTTCTTTGGGTCAAGCTGGCTTCGCGGCATCGTGCCCTGGATTGTGCTTGCCAATCGGTGACGGCTTGTCCTTGTTCATCAGAAAGTAGCCTGCCAGAATAGAGAGGGCCGGGGCTTTTCCCGGCCCTCTCTCCTCGATCTCTCAATTATCCAGCTAGCTGCTATGCCGGACTCGGGAATGTGGCCGCTGCGGAATTTCCACCTACGGATTAGTGCATTGCGGCTACTCGAGGCTTGTATTTCAAGCCCGAGCAGGGTATGCAATGAAAGCGGCTAGTTACTCACGGGCGATTCCTTTTGCATTGACCATAGGCTTTCAGGCTTGCGGGAGGTTCACACAGATCACCATCGGATCGTGAAGTGCCTCCGGCCTTTGCGAAAACGTGATCGGGATACGCTTTAGCGTGGCTGGATCACTTCGAAGGTTAGGGACTTGGCTGAGTATGAACCCGAGCCCACTATTTGGCTTGAGGTTGTCGACGCTAGCAGCGGTGGGGGGGATTGAACAGCGCTTTTAACCTGCAACGAACTTGATCTCATGCAACCAGTGCACTTGCATGAGGATAGAGGGGAACAAAGATGAGTATTTTCAAAAGACGCATCTCCACTGCAGGGTTAAAGGCTCTCCATGCAATGGCGAACGATGCCGGTGAAAACTGGTGGAAAGATTTACTTTCACTCTGGCGTCCCAGCGGCCAGCCCTGCGGAAAGGATGGCCTTCGCCTAGCCATTCGCGACGGCTATTTGAATTTTTACTTCCATGGACAGTCGATCGCCAAAGTGTGCTTCGGCCACGGTGGAGTTCCACGCATAGAAACCCATGTAAAATATGTGGCCGAGGGACAACCGGTCCAAGATCATGCAAAATTGGTAGGAAATCAGATTTCCCTACCACACAGTGACACGGTACTGCCTTATAATGGGGTGCGCACTATGCATGAATGGATAGACCGAGCTTCCCAATACACACACAATGAAAAGCGTTTTGTAGATGAAATTGTGGCGGCCAATGAATCCGTTATTGATGTTGAAATGGCTTTGACAGCATGGGGAGAGCGTACCTCAGCCCTGCGGATGGATTTTGTTACACTAACGCACAAATCTTGTGAGGCTCGTATTACCTGCTGGGAAGCAAAACTCTTGAGCGACGCTCGTCTCGTCTCTGAAACTGAACCTAAAGTTCTACGGCAAATACAGAGCTATAAAGACTTTCTCAATGTGCAGACCCATCGTGAACATGTCAAAACCGCATACTGCGAAACTTGTAAGCTCCTAGTGCAGTTCAAGGGCATGGCGGAACGATGCGGTCACCCCGGTGTTGTTCTACCGGAAGCTGTCACCCGTGCTGCGAAAGGGACATCAGATCTCACCATCCATCCGGGCTTGCACCTGGTCATCTTGAATGACTCCGCAAATGGTGAACGAGCGAATTGGTCTACGCACGAAGCAAAGCTCAAGCAGCACGGAATCGACCCCATCTATTTTGAAGTATCTGACGCCCATCAGCGTCGCCTACCTGAGAACATCGCATGAGCGACGTTCGCATAACCATTCATCGTGCGGCTTCAGAGATTGGTGGCAATTGCATCGAGATCACCAATGGAGATGGGGCTCGCCTTATTCTCGATGCTGGCAGGCCCTTGGACGCACCAGAAGGTTTAGAGCCACAGCTCCCAGCCAGCCTTGATCTTTCGAAACCTGTTGAAGGGGTTCTGCTCTCTCATCCGCATCAAGATCACTATGGACTTCTCCAACAGCTGCCAACCTCGTGGCCGGTCTTTTCTGGAAAAGCCGCTGCTAAGCTCATCAAACTGACCTCTGAGATCATACACGAACCAATCACCCGCTCGATCTCGCCATGGCTCAGCGGTAGCCCATTTCAGGCTGGGCCGTTCCGTATAACGCCTATGCTGACAGACCATTCCGCGTTCGATGCCTACATGATTCAGGTCGAAATAGCTGGAAAGAAGATCCTCTACTCTGGAGATTTTCGAGCGCACGGTCGCAAGAAGGTGCTGGTTGAGCGTATGATGTCGTTACCCCCAAAGAAACTTGATGCGCTCATCATGGAGGGGACAAACCTCGGTAGTGATAAGCCCTGCATAAGTGAATCAGCCCTTGAGGAGCAGTTCGTTGACCTTTTTCAAAAAACCACGGGTAGAGTGTTCGTTGCATGGTCCGCGCAAAATCTTGACCGAACCGTCTCGCTCTATCGTGCTTGCAAGAAGACAGGCCGCACGCTTGTAGTCGATCTCTACACAGCAGAAGTACTCGAAATGCTTGGCGAGCATGCAAAAATCCCCCAGCCTGGATGGCCAAACCTCAAGGTAGTTATCACCAGCAGACTGTCTGAATTCTATCGGCGAAAAGGGCGTGAAGATGTGACGAAACGTATGGTCAAGTATGGCATGTCCGCCCAAAGGCTTGTTGAGACGCCTGGGCAATGGGTTGTCATGACACGACATTCGCTTTTAGGCGATTACGAGCGCAAAGGCGTGATCCCGGATGCTAACGATGCCTGGGTGTGGTCCATGTGGGGCGGGTATCTTGAAAAAGCACCAGGGCAAGGAGTTAAGGCATGGTTTGATGGTTTTGGTACGCCTTCCACCCATTTGCACACCAGCGGTCATGCCTCAACTGCGGACCTTAAAGAATTCGCGCAGAAGATGAACGCCAAAGTGTTGTTACCCGTGCATGGGACAGCCTGGATACCGGGTATGGATGGCTTCCCTAACATTGCCAAGCTAGATGATGGGCAAGAATTCTCAATTTGACGGCTGACCATCCCCCCCATTTTCCTGCAGCATGAGAATTTCCTATTTCGTTAGACATCTACCAATGGCATTCAGCAAGGGGTTCTTCTGCACTGTAGGTCACATCGTCGCTCTTGATTATTTCAATAAGGGCACCTGCTTCGATCTCAGACAGATCAGCCATGTCTTTGCTGAAATGCATCGACGATAATGCTTCTGCGTCAACACCATACTGCACAGCCAGGCTGAACACGTAGGATAACAATTGAGGGGATGCTTTGTGTGGTTTGTTAAGGCTGCTCATTGTCGAACCCTTTCCGTATGTGCATTGAGTTTGTTTAGCAGAGGGGTATCGCTATGGGGCGATACCCCTCTAGGGGCTATTGCAGCGTATATGTTTGCAGTTTGTTTCGCAGATAGGCAATGAACGACTCACGTGTATAGCCGACCTTGGAACCAACCCGTATTTTACCGCATGGGCCGATATGAAGGGCGTCGTTGTTGCTGAGCGTTTTGGCAGAGATAAGCCCGCCAGTGGCACGTGACGCTTCAGCTCGCGAGACCATAGGGGGCAGCTCGCGTTCAAGAGCTTTGAAAAAGTCTTCCGTAACGAAACCTTGGGCAAATACTGAATCGATGTGTGGGAATTTTTGTTGCATGGGTACCCCTTGCGATGTGCTGTGGGCCGATAATGGCAGCGGAAGGAATGCATAGTATTAGAGCCTCCTGTAGCGTAGCCGTCCCCGTTTATGCGTAGCTGAAGCTATCTGCACAATCCTGTTTACAGCGTGCACGATGAGATCTACGGCGTGAAACATTCGCCAAACGTGTCATGCCGAAATCACGAACGCCATCGTTATAAATCCCCTTGGTGTGGTCTTTAGCCAAGTACATAGCCTGTCGTACAACGGTATCAATCTTGTCTTCGTAGTAGGGGTCATCACTGCGTAGGATGATGCCATTAGCTTGCCTGTTGCCATCAGGACCTCTGTCACAATAGTGGACCAACCCTTTAGGGTTTACACCAAGCATCCTGCCCCATATCTTTTCTGCCAACTCGATGTAGGGATAGTATCTGCAAGTCTTGTTGCCATCTAGCAAGAGCATACAGTGATAATGTTGGTTGTCGCTTCTGAGGGATTGCTCTCTTACCCAAAAATATGCTGGAGATACCCCATTACGTGAACACTGTTGAATAAGCAGTTTCATGAGATCTGATATGTCACTGTTATCTTCAACAGCTATGAACCCTTTGGGGTAGGTTACATCAAAACGAACAACCATGGTTTTGCTAAATGTCCTAGTATATTCTTCAAGCAGTTCGAATAGCTTTTGTGAAATAGAATCTCTGTACATGGTAGGATCGTAATCTTTGATCATCTGTGAAAAATTGATGCTGTTCATTTTCCTTCTCAGCTTGTAGTTGTGTGATTAATTTTATTTCTATTTAATTGTGACACTCTGTTTAATTTGAAAAATATATCATTTATTTAGATTAACAATAATCGTTACAAGACTTATTGTTGCAAACATTGTAATGATAATGCTAATAGTCTTACTATTAATAAGTCTTATATAAGTACTACAATCATACCTTTAAATTATACACAGGAAAAACCTGGAGATAAATAAAATAACCCCAGGCAAACTTCATGTTTTTAAAATATGAATTTGAGGGAATTAACTTTACATATCATTCTCAAAAATAAAAATGATTATAACCTTATGCAGCAGATCTAAGTTACAGGGAGTTTGTAAATATGATGGAGTTTATCAAGCTAAGACAAGAAAACTCCCATTTTGCCGTGAAAGAAGATAGAAAAAGCGCCTAGAAGGTCATCCTAGACGCTTTTTTGATGCTCAAATCGGGATTTTCTGCCTTTTTCTAAGCTTAGGCATAAGCGAAGAAATCAGGGTGCAACGCAATCTTAAGGTTACTAGTTGCATCGTCGTAGACAGCCAGATAATTATGCTTATCAAGAAGCTGCAAGGCGTTATTGACCTCCTTAGATTTAACACCGATGCGCTGCTGGATAGTTGTCGAATCTATCCCATCATCAAGAATTTTATCCTGCTCCCATCTGTCGGTAATTTTTTTAACGCTCTCAAGGATCATTTTCGCGGTACTGAAAGCAGTTAATCCGCAGGGATCATAAGCATACTGGATATGCGGAAAAGACGCACAAATCAGATCAATCCCATGCTGCATTTCAGCTTTTGTAATTGGGCATAGGTGTGGATAGTCATGATTCCAAGCATGAATATCCCAAGCAAACCGCACGGCTTGCCCATGTGCTTTTAATAAACACGGCTGTGCTGCCGCTGGCATTTTTTGGATGACATCCCAACGAATTTCGTCCTCAAACCGCCTGATAAGCTGCAGGGCTTCAGGTGTGACACTAACCTGAAACCGTTGAGCATTCTTATCTTGTGTATGGAATAATCCCAGCAACTTAGTGATTTTTCGATTGTAGTCATCAGTAGCCAAGTTGGTTACGCCCATTACAGTGATCCCCCATGAAAGAATGGCACAAACCGTGCGGTCACACCAACTTCGTTCAAGTTTTCATTGCAATAAAACTTGCTGGCAATCGTAGGCTGTACCAAGTTAACCATCGGCAGTGCCGGATGCGCCAAGCAAATTGGCTTCCGAGCATTTTCGTAAACAAAGGGTTCTTGAGTGTGCCCCCGGAGGAAAATATTAACGGCGTCTGAAGAGCTAATAAGATTACTCTTAATCATGCTACCTTCAGCGGTTATAGATCCCTGGCACTCTCCCTGATTTTGCATTGTGACTGCAAGTTGAAATGGTGTTGCCTTATCAACCAGCAACTGAACAGGATGAAGAATGCTTTCTTCAACGTCTTGAAGAAGTTTTTTTTCAAATTCTAATGACTCTTTGACCGCTTCACGTATGCGTTCAACATCTTGATCTATAATCGAGCTCATAATTATTCCTTCTCGTCGTTTAGGACAGTTACAATTTTTTGGTGGGCACGTTTCTCCGCAGCCTTCTTCAGCAACGTCATTTCCCTTTTTTTCTGCCTCATACGAATTTCAGCACCGCCATTGACTTGAGCGCAGTATTGGTCAAAGGGCATGCGCAGATGCGACGCAAGTGATGATTTCCTAGTTCCGGAGCCTGAGACTTGAAGCAACATGTCGATGGCGGGTTCCGACCACTCTGGTGTCAATGTTATCGAAACACGGCCCCAGGTTGCGATTGAAACGGACCCAAGTATTGCTAAACATATACCTAGAGGATCTAGCCCTGTAATTGTTGCTAAATATTTAGCAATGTTAACGAGATTATCCGGCAGATATTTAATGGCGCGTGAATCAAATCTTGGTTGTAAAAGCGGCTTAATCTTATGCCGTGCAAGTTTTCGCCGCGCCCAAGCAATATTTAGCCTGCGAATCCTTTCTTCACGATTTTTCTTACTTTCCTTCAGAGCCTTAACCAGCCGATTTTCTTTTTCTAACCTCCAAAGTAGGTCATCGCTATCGTTGATAACATCAAACTCAATCGGGGTAATGTATTTCGCTAGAGATGAAGACCTCGTAGTTGAATCTTTAAATCCAGAGGTACTAACGTGGCTTTGTTCTAGCATTTCTTTTTTCTTAAGCCCTATAGTGTGCGAAATGGAAATGGTTTGAGAAATCCTCCTGCCTTCACGTTCCGTTTTGTCAACGAGCTGGTTAATATTGAAGTGATCCATGGCTACTTCCTAACTGGCTTGCATGCCAAGCGGGGAGAATCCCCCGCTTGGCAAAAAGTTTATTCTGGTTTGCGTTAATCCTTCAGTTCTACACTGCAGGTAATACGTGTTGGCATTACAGCAAAATGCTGCTGTAAAGTGATCGCTTTAACTTTTATTTCCCTGGTTGAATCTAAGTTGGCTACCGTAGTTAGAGTAGTATTGATTAGATTTTCCGTCGCCATGCGGACAACATCGCCTATATCTTGCGTTTCGCAAACTTCCGGGGAAAGAATTTCCACATCAATAGTTTCTTTTTTGGGGAAAGCGATGTTTCCAGCTTTAGCAGGTGAGTTCATTTTCATCTCCAGTCCGGTAAGGGGTTAAGAGCGTGCCACGCTCGGTATGCTCCACACGAATGTATTCAACAGAATCGTCAGCAACTGGGAGCACTGACCGTATTGGCGTAGATGCCAGAGCCAGTTCGTACGAAGGGACAATAGGGGTGAGCTCTCCAGCCATGAGCAGCTGCGCAAGAAAGTCATTTAGCTGGGACTTGCTGAGGTGATGCCGCAGCATAATTGCGCGTCGTGGATGCCCTGCGCGGCAATCAGCCGCTACGGCTTCACGTTTTGCCTTTTTATCCTTGGCTGAAAGACGGTTGCGATTTTTCGAACTTTTACGCGAAGAGTCTTTTAGGTCTTCGCCCGCTTGGAATGTGGCAGCTTCGACTTCTGTCGAGAGCGTCACCTTATGATTAAATCCGTCCATACCCCCTCCTCTTTGCACTCCTGACAGCCCTTGCTGTCAGGAGCGCGCTGGATTGTTCATTTGACCCTCCTTTGCCGCATAGACCCATGGAATAGGGGGCCCTCGGCCGAAGAGGCAGCCCACCATTAGCTCATCCTACTTTCCAGCCAGTCACAAAAACTGTCTCGAAAGAATACCACACGACCATTGCATTTAGCCGCTGGGGGCCCTTGCTGCTGGCACTGCAAGTTTGCCAAAGTCTGAGCTTTGATGATCCCGCCGATTAAGGCCGGGACATCCTTCCGCTTGAAGGCCACAGGCAGTGTGCGTCTAAATTCAGAGATGATTTCATTAGTTGTGGTCATAGGTTCCTCCTTGTTGAGATGGGTCAACCATAACTCACGACCAGAGGGAAAA
Source organism: Desulfovibrio sp. MES5 (assembly GCF_002237645.1). Lineage (GTDB taxonomy): Bacteria > Desulfobacterota > Desulfovibrionia > Desulfovibrionales > Desulfovibrionaceae > Desulfovibrio. The sequence continues at coordinate 87,098 of NZ_MJUZ01000001.1, read as the reverse complement.
TCAACGCTAACACACTAAAATTATAGAGAAAAATTAGTACAAACCGAGACAATCTGGGACAAGTATCTAGGAAGGGAGACCTCATTATTGAGGTGGTCGCGAAGAATGGACCGACTATTGCTGCAGACATAGACGAAGAAGGACGGTTTTCGATGCCCAGCTAACGGAATTAATAACTGGAATTTATGGAGAAAATTCCACGCAACGACCAGACTGGAAATATCCGGATCTGGAGTTGACGTGGGCATAAACGAGCTGTTTTTGATTCCATTTCGCGGATCACGCAGACGAGACAAGACTTGCAACATTGGGCCACTAAATTGGACGTAACCAGGCACTAATAACCGATCACCGACTAAAGGACGTTTATTCTTGCCAGCCAGACATTCTGCTGGCGGACACAGCCTGAGAGGAGAACGTGGCCGTTAGTGCCTCACTCATAATAAAAAATTTGAAGTTTAAGCAAAAATATAACTTAAAAAAAATTATGATTGTTGAATGTATGCAGCATAAATACTTATATTAACAATTTCCTTATTCATGAAGCCGATCAAGTCCATATTTACTATATAATTCATCCTCTATAACTTTTTTAGCAGCCCTTTCTATCGTTTTATATGAGTATTCAATGCCATACTTTTCTTTAAGATACTTTTCTCTCATTTTTTGTGAAAGATCCTTACCGTAACATACATAGTAGCAACAAAGTCTTGTTTGATCTTGACCATGCGCACCACAGATCCCCCGCTCCCATTTTTCATGAATGGTTGCAGCATCTCCACAACGGCGCTCATCAAACTTTCTAATAATATCAGCATTCAAATTAATGCTATTATTTATACTAACGTTTTCTATTTCAAATTTATTACTCTGAAAATTTAATATATTCATAGTGACATTACAACGATCACTTTTTATAACTTCAGGAAAACAATTTGACATTTTTACCATATCAAGTGGAACTGAAAAAGTCAGTCCAGGCCCGTTATACTTATTTACTATCGCATTCATGATAAAATATGGACTATTATTTTTTTTGACAATTGATTTAACCAATGAAAATTCATCAATACAGCGTGATTTCTTAGATTCATATATACTACTATCAATGGGATGCCATGGGCCATACCACAACAGTTTACATGTTAATTCTGTCGTCCACGTTTCGTACTGGAGCCAAGATTGCCATTTTTCCATAGCATCAAAATTTCTAAATGGTATTCTATTTTTTGAGAATCTAAATCTGCGAAAAAATCTCGAATCAATACACCTTGTGGCAGCATTCCAACGTTCTTCTATTTCAAAATAATTTTTTGATGGGTATATCTGAGGAATATCATCTGGAATAACACCCATTCCAGCTTTTCTTAATTTTACATCAGATGTAGTCACAAACATATATATATCATTCAAACGTTCAGCATCCCATCCTGGCAATATATTTGTATGGTTTATACAACTATCATCATAGCAATAAATAACATCATCAGTGTTCATTGCCCTTCCCCCTTAAATACCCGCTTATTTTAAAAATCTGTGAAAATGTATTTACGACTTAATGCCCAACCCTTTAGCCAGGCATTCAAATAAATCATATTAAAGGTGTGACATCCTCCGTTGAAATTCCGCTCCAAGCAAAAAAATTAACCTGTGCCATTTCTTAGCCCAGTCATTTTTGCGCTATACGTTATCCCAACACACCCTGCAGCACTAACGTGGCTGCTTGCATATTGTCGGGAGTAAGATGACTATAACGCTGCGTCATCTTCATATCACGATGCCCCATAAGCTGTGCCAACGTAAACATGGGTGTGCCTGCTTGGGCAAGCCAAGATGCAAATGTATGCCTAAGCGTATGAAATACCACACGCTGCCGGGCATCATCTATCTCAATGGCTTTGCCTTCAGCGTCAAACTCTCCAGTATCATTCAAGCCTAATTCACGCACCGTATTCTGAAAAGAATCCGACACTTGCACTCTCCGCTTACCCGTTACAGAAGGAAATACAAGAGCTGTTTTATGTTGACCTTTATTTCTACTGCATAGCATTTCTCGGACTTCTTGTGTCATATAAGCATGGCGACTATTAGTATTTTTAGGGTCACGGATGTACAAATTTCCGTGTTCAAAATCCACATCGCCCCATGTCAAAGCATGAATTTCCCCTGCCCTTAATCCAGCGAACAGAGACAGCAACGCAGTGTCGTGCACATCTTGAGAACGCGACTTTAAGCCATCAAGTAGCATACGAGCTTCCTCTCGCGTCAGGAATCGAACACGCCGGTTATCCACTTTGGGTTTCTTAATTCGTCGTGTAGGACTATCCCCTTGAACAAAATCGCGCACCGAAGCATAGTTCCATACTTGAGAAACAACAGCTAACGCATAACGGATACTAGCGGCGCTTTTACCCATCTGTTGCATGTTCATGGCGATCTTCTCTACCAGTGCACTTGTAACCATCTGCAAAGGGATCTCGCCCAATATTGGACGAATCCAATTTTTAAAAAGATGCTTTTCGCTGTGTATGCTCATTCTTTTTTTGCTTGCCTCGGCATACGGTAAATATTCCGCATCCCAAAACTCCAAAAAGGTTGTTGCAGCCAAGGAAGCTGCATGCGCAGATTCCCTCTCTTGCATTATTTTTGCTTCATTGGAAATTTTCATTTCTGCCAAGGTCTGCGGCCCTCTTCCAGTGCGAATGGCTTCGCGCAATTCAGATAGCAAACCGAACGCTTTTTCAGCAGTCATCTTTTCAGAGGCCCACCCCGCGACTTCCTCTTTGTCCTTGCCATTCAACTTGTATCGAATGGAGAAACAGCGATCGAGACGGACACCATGCTTGCGTGTTGCATGTTCCCGATAGCGCACTCCGAGGAAATTTGTTTTATGCCAAGCAACTGCCATAGACGCCTCCTGCTTATCCCGCCCTTATCCCGCTATCATAGCAGAAGTAACGGTATAACCTAGTATAAAATGGTAAGCAAATAATGGCAATTTTCCTGTGTTATCAGCACGTTTAGTAAACTTTAGTAAGTCCTGGTAACTATTTACTTATGGACTGTTAATCACTAGGTTGGCGGTTCAAGTCCGTCTCGGGGAGCCAAAAGAAAGTAAGCCCTTGCAGTTAATCGCTGCAAGGGCTTTTTTCGTTGGGCTACCACGGGCTACTTGACCGCCCCGGACAGTTCGGCAGCAGAAGTTGGATGTGGAAACCATCTGCACTCTGGAATTCAGAAAAGAATATGTGAACCTGACCGCACATGAAGCAACGGGCCCATTTGGGTGCTCACGTGTAGATATTGATGCGCGCCTTTACCGTTATTACACTGAGCTTCGGCATGTTGATCAAACAGGGTGCTGTGTTGCCTGCATCCCGCTTTTTTTCAGTTTACGGTACAAGGTTACTCGATTTATCCCCAACAATGCCGCAGCTTTCCCCATGTGTCCGCCGCATTTGTCCAGCGCTGCCCCTATGGTTTCAAACTCAAGCGCGCGCAAATCCAAGGCTGGAGACTTCGCACAACTCGCGCTGCTGGAAGCTGTTTCTGCCCCGCCTCGCAGGCTTTGCGGCAGGTCGACGAGGGTCGGCGCACTACCGTGCATCTTCGTCAGCGTGCTGATAACCACATTTTCGAGTTCACGCACGTTGCCTGGCCAATCATGCGCATACAGCGCTGCCATGACTTCAGGGCCAAAGGCTATGCCGCCAGGCAGGCCGTGTTCGTTAGCATAGTTATCTACCATAAATTCCAGCAGTGGAACGAGGTCATCCATGCGACTGCGCAAAGGCGGAACCTGCAGGCTGATGACGGAAAGGCGGTAATAAAGATCATTTCTAAAGCGGCCGCTTTCCACAGCCTGCATCAGAGGCACGTTGGTCGCGGCTATGACGCGTATGTCAAGTGGCCTTGCGCGCTCGCCCCCCACTCTTGTCACGCTTTTTTCCTGTAATACTCGCAAGAGGTTAACCTGGGCCGTTAAGGGCATATCTCCAATTTCATCAAGGAATATGGTGCCGCCCTGGGCCTGCTCGAACTTGCCTTTTTTCCCGGCCTTGTCCGCACCGGTAAAGGCCCCGCCCTCATAACCGAACAGTTCACTTTGCAGTAATTCGGGCGAAAGGGCCGCGCAGTTTACAGCGACAAACGGGCCCGAACGCCGTCCACTGGCCTGATGCATGGCCTGGGCCAGCATTTCTTTTCCAGTGCCGCTTTCACCCTGGATCAGGACTGTATGTTCCGTGGCGGCAATTTTTCTGGCATCGTCAATAAGGCCACGCATGATCTCACTTTGCCAGATGATATCCTGAAAGCCATAACGGCCTTTCCCGCCCTGATTCGGCTCGTCTACCTTCCTTCGCAACACCCCGACAATTCCCTCGCATTCTCCATTGGCATCCCCGGCGCTGCGCAAACACGCTTCAACCACAAGAGGACTGGAAGAAGCTGAAAAGAAGTGCAATTCTGCCAGGTCACGACCGATTTTTACCCCCTGCCTTACAGAGGCATAATTGGAAACAAGGGTGTGTATGTCACGCCCGATCACTTTGTCATCCTTGACGCCCAGCAGTTTCAAGCCTCGCGGGCTGACATGCGTCAGCACATCTTTATTGTCCACTATAAAAAATGCTTCCGTGCTGCTTTTCAGCACTGTGGAAAACTGGGTGCGGAGTTTCCGGTTGGCGTCACTTTGCGCGCGATAGCCCAACTCAGCTCCGATGGCTCCGGCGGTTAGCTGAACCAGACTCAAAAGTTGGGATGGATGCCTGCCTCCCCCCACTGTAGTGATATCAAGCACACCCTGCAGGTCCCCTTGCGGGCTGAATATGGGTGCGGCGGTACAGCTCCAGTCGTGGTACACTTCCCGGTAGTGTTCACACATGCGAACCTGGACGGGACGTTTCTCGGCCAGGCAGATGCCCGGTGCGAATGTGCCTATGCCCACCTCAGAATGCTTTGCCCCTGGAAAGACACAGAGCTGCTCAGCGAGCCGCTTTGGTCCTCTCGCGCCCAGAAGGTCAAGAATATAGCCGTCATTGCTGTACAGCATGACCAGACACCCCTTGCCGAACAGCAGATCATGCAGTTGCCGCAAATGGCTGGTGGCAACTGACAGCAAAAGTTTATTCTTTGCCACGACGCTTTCTGCCTCCTGCACGAAAGAGCAGGAGGAGTCATAGGGGTTTACCGCAAGATTAAGACAACGCTGCCACGAGGCCGCTATTTCCGGACGCAAAAAAGTTGTCTGCACTTCCCGGTTCACGGCAAGTGCTTTCCAGGCTTCTCTAATGCGCGCCAATGAAGCGCGCTGCCCCATCTTTTTCTCGATTTGACTTGTCATAACTGCACCGGTGGTAAAGCTGCACTTGAAATTATTTCACGCCGTCCGAGCTTGAAAACTGCAACAGACTCAGCATTCATGTTGCACAAAGCAATATTGCCGCTAAAAAGCATGTTGCATGATGCATTATTTAAAAAATTTTAAATAAATTACACTAGTTCTATGTTGCATTTTGCAACATAGATGCGTCGTTTCATGTAAAACAGCATAATTTGGCATACCACAAACAGTCAATAAGGCAAAAATATTTTTTACTAAAACAACCATAAAAACAAATTACTCCCTATAAAAACTGCATGTTACATATAATTAGCGCCAATACATGCAAATTGGCAATGTTATTGCAACCTATGGTCGTGTCAAACGGGTTCATCCCCATCTGACTTCCTCATGCGGAGCTGGCGCGACGCGGCAGAATCCACGTCAACCCGGGCCGTATAAGCCAACAATCTGCTCCAACCATAACAGGGACAGGCCATATGAAACTTGCAAGACTCTTTTTAACCATCAATGGCGCACGGCGCATGGTTGTTTGTGATCCAGAAAAGGACTCTCTGGCGGACATGCTGCGCAGGCTTGGCCTCACAGGAACCAAGATCGGCTGTAAGGCAGGTCAGTGCGGCGCGTGCTCTGTCATATTGAACGGCGAAGTCATCCGTTCATGCATACGCAAGATGAAAAACGTCAAAGAGTTCAGTGTAATTGAAACCATTGAGGGCATTGGCACGCCCACATGTCTGCACCCGCTCCAGCAGGCCTGGATAACCTACGGCGGTGTTCAGTGTGGTTTTTGTTCGCCCGGCTTCATTGTTTCCGCCAAGGGGCTTCTGGATAAAAATCCCGACCCTTCGCGTGAAGAAGTTCGCGACTGGTTTCAGAAACACCGCAACCTTTGCCGTTGTACTGGCTACAAGCCTCTGGTGGACGCGGTAATGGCCGCAGCCAGGGTCATGCGCGGCGAGGCCGCCATTGAGGACATCACGTATCGTGAAGAAGAGGGCGCATCCATCTACGGGAGTAGATATCCCCGCCCGGCGGCCCTGGCCAAGGTCACTGGCCTGTGCGACTACGGCGACGACATCAAGCTGAAGATGCCCGACAGCACCCTGCACCTCGCCATTGTGCAGCCCAAGGTGGCCTCCCATGCCAAAATCATCGCCATTGACACTTCTGCGGCAGAAAAAATGGATGGCGTAGTCAAGATTGTAACCGCCAAAGACATTAAGGGGACCAACCGCATTGTAGTTCCGGTCGTGCATCCGCGCTCCACTGAGCCGGGTACGGAACGCCCGATTATCGCCGATGAAAAAATCTTCCGCTACGGCGACGTGGTGGCCGTGGTCATCGCCGCTACAGAAAAAAAAGCCCGCGAAGCCGCCAAAGCCGTCAAGGTGGAAATTGAGCCGCTGCCTGAATACCTCAGCTTTCTGGACGCCGTTGCCCCCGACGCCCTGCGTATCCACACCGGCCCAAACACTTACCTGATGCAGCCTGTACTCAAAGGGCAAAGAGCCGAAGACGCCATTGATGAAGCATTCTGCTCAGTGGAAGGAAGTTTTCACAGTCAGCGCGAACCCCACCTGAGTATTGAGGGCGACACCCTCCAGGGCTACTGGGATACGGAAGGCAACCTGACCATTCATTGCAAGACCCAGGCCGTGGGCTGGCACCGGGCGGGCATTGCCGGCGGCATCGGCATGGATGTGGAGCGCGTGCGCATCATTGAAAACCCCACGGGAGCCAGCTTTGGCTGGGCCGCGTCCCCCGGCAGTTACGCCATAATGGGGGCCTGCCTGATGCTTGTGGACAATCCCCTCACGCTTACCATGTCCTATGAAGAACACCAGCATTTCAGCGGCAAACGCACAGCCTCGTACACCAATGGACGCATGGCCTGTGATGAAAACGGCCTGCTCACCGCGCTGGAATTCGATACCGGCATAGACCACGGCCCCTACACCGAGGTGTCGGATCATATCATCGAAAAAGTGGCCCGCTTTATGGGCTTCCCTTACGCGATTCCCAATGTGTCGGGCCTGTGCCGCATAGCGCACAGCAACCATAATTACGGCACTGCCTACCGGGGCTTTGGTTCGCCGCAGGCATACACCTGCTCCGAAGCGCTTGTGGATATGCTGGCCGAAAAAATGGGGATGGACCGCTTTGCATTCAGATACAAAAACATAGCCCGTGAAGGCGACCTGAACATAAACAGCGTGCCTTTCAGGGAATATCCCATGCAGACGCTCATGGATATGATCAAGCCCTACTACGACAAGGCCATTGAAGATGCCAGGACGTGCAGCACCGAAAGCAGAAAACGCGGCGTCGGTCTTGTGTGCGGCGGATTCTCCTGCACCCTCGGCCCCCACGACCACTGCGAGGTGGCGCTGGAACTGAACCCTGATGGCACTGTTACCCATTATAATACGTGGGAGGACCAGGGGCAGGGCGGCGATATCGGCACGCTCACCCATACGCACGAGGCTTTGAAACCTCTGGGGCTTGCTCCCGGCCAGATAACTCTGGTGCAGAACGACAGCCATGTCTGCCCGGATTCTGGCATCGCCGCAGGCAGCCGCCTGCACTATATGGTGGGCAATGCCACTATCCACGCGGCCAATCAGCTGCTTTCCGCCATGCGCAAGCCGGATGGCAGCTACAGAAGCTACGCGGAGATGCTGGCGGATAACATTCCCGTAAAATATGTGGGCGTATTTGACGTCACCGGCACCGGCCTCAGTGCTCTCGACCCCAATACGGGGGTAGGTGATCCAACACAGGCCCTGACCTACGGCGTTTTCCTCGCCGAGGTGGAGGTGGAGGTGGAAACGGGCAAGACCACAGTGCTCAGCATGCGCTGCGCCGGCGACGTGGGCAAGATCGGCAATCTGCTGGCTGTGGAGGGACAGGGCTATGGCGGCCTGTCCCACACCATCGGTTACGCCCTTTCCGAGGACTACTCCGACTTCAAGCGCCACGCGACGCTTGCCGGGGCGGGCGTTCCCTACATCAAGGACATCCCCGACAATATGGAGCTTATGTTCCTTGAAACGCCGCGTGCCGACGGCCCCTTCGGCTCTTCGGGCTGCTCCGAGCTTTTCCAGTCATCCAGCCATATGGCGGTCATAAATGCCATCTATGACGCAACAGGGGTGCGCATCTATGAGCTCCCGGCACGGCCTGAAAAAGTCAAGGCCGCGCTGGAAGCCAAGGCTGCGGGAAAGTCCCTCAAGCCCAAAAAGTACTTTCTTGGCTCTGACCTTTACGACGCCCTGGACGATATCGCCGAAAACCCGGTGTAAAGGCTCTGTCTGGTTCCCGCCGTGCTTCGGCGGGGACCAGACAGCGGTGTGAATAACATCTTTTTGCCAAAATGGTCGCTTCGCAGTCTTCACCTTTTACCACGAGGACACAGCAATGAAAATCACTGCCGCCGTCTGCCGCGCCCCCCAGCATCCCCTGAGCTTCGAGCAACTGGACATTGAAGAACCGCGCGACAATGAGGTGCTCGTCAGAGTGACCAGTTGCGGCGTATGCCACACTGACATGGCCATGCGCGATCAGGTGTATCCCGTACCGCAGCCTGTTGTGCTGGGACACGAAGGAGCAGGGTTTGTTGAAAAAATCGGCCAGAGCGTAAGCGGCTTCGCCCCTGGCGACCCTGTCATCATATCCTATAGTTCCTGTGGCGTTTGCCCCACCTGCCTGGACGCCGCGTCCGGCCTGTGCCATCACTATTGGGATTACAACTTCGCCTCCCGGAGACTGGACGGCAGCACCGCGCTCCGCAACGGGCATGAAGAAATTCACAGCCACTTTTTCGGGCAGTCCTCTTTCGCCACATACGCCCTTACCCGCCCGGACAATCTTGTAAAGCTAGAGACCACGGAAAATATGGACTGTCTCGGCCCGCTTGGCTGCGGCATACAGACGGGGGCCGGTGCGGTCATGAATGTCATGCGCGCCCGTCCAGGAGATAGCGTGGCGGTTTTCGGCACTGGGTCTGTCGGCCTCAGCGCGGTGATGGCTGCCCGGGTGTGCGGCGCCACTGTCATAGTGGCCGTGGACCGTAATGAGCAAAGGCTCGCCCTTGCGAAAGAGCTGGGCGCCACGCACACCATCAACAGCGCCAAGGTTGACGATCTGGTCACTGCAGTGCGCGAGGCCACCGGCGGCAGGGGCGTGAACTACAGCCTCGACACCACAGCCAGGGAAGCCCTGCTCAATGCCCAGGTGGACTGTCTGGACATCAGGGGCAAGGCCGTCATCGTGGGCGCTTCGCCGCAAGGCACACGCATCAATCTGGATGCCGTGACCTTTATGAACCAGGGCAAAACCATCATGGGCGCCGTTGAAGGCAACTGCGTGCCCAAACGCTTTTTGCCCAGACTTATAGCCCTGTTCCATCAGGGACGCTTTCCTCTGGACAAGCTGATTACCTTCTATCCCTTTGAGCAAATCAACCAGGCCATTGAAGACAGCGAAAAAGGCCGCGCCATAAAGGCCGTTGTCAAAATGTCCTGACCAAAAAGGCTGCTCCGGCCGGACGCGACTCCCGGCAAGGCCCTCCGAAGGTTTGCGGAGGGCGCGGAGCGCCACAGACACAACGTGCCCCCTGTATTTTCGCCATGCCAAACGGACGGCGCTTATGAGCATAGAAAATTTCAAGGCTTTTTCGCAGGCCTGTTTCCGCGACTGCCCTCCCCCCTGTTCCTGCGCCTGCCCGCTTGGCGTGGATGTTCGGGCAGTTATGGACAAGGTGCAGAAAAAAAACTTTACCAGCGCCTACAGGCTTTACCGCAATCATGTGCTTTTTCCTGCCATCGTCAGCGCCATCTGTCATGAACCCTGCCGCGAAGCCTGCGTGCGGCGCGGCGCTGGGCAGGAAATTCTGCTCAGGTCCGTCGAGGCAGCCTGTGTGGCGCATACAAAAAACGCCGCTCCCATTTCTTTCAATGTTCCTGCCAAGCCGTACACCGTGGCAGTGATCGGCGCCGGGCTGAGCGGGTTGAGCTGCGCCCTGAAGCTGGCTTCGCGCAATTACGGCGTTCTGCTGTATGACAGGGAAGAACAGCCAGGAGGGAGCCTGCGCCATCGCATGCCCGAAGAAGTTTACCTGAAGGAAATCGCCGGGCAGTTTTCAGAGGTGGAGTGCAGTATGCATTTTTCCACGGAGGTAAAGAGACTGGACTCACTGAAGGCCGACGCCACATATGTGGCTACAGGCAAGGGGGGGGAAGATTTCGGTTTGCTTGAAGGTCTTGACGTCAATTCACTGGGGTCTGCGCAAACAGGAATTTTCGTGGGGGGAGAAATATTGGGCTGTAATCCCATCGAGGCCATTGAACACGGCATCCGCGCTTCCTATTCCATTGAAAAATTTCTTCAGGGCGGAGCTATGGACGGCATGCCTGAAACCTATATGAAGCCCCAGGTACGCCAGGCTTTTTACCAGATGCCCCTGCCGTTTGCGCCTACAGCTATGGAAGAAGGAGAAACCTGCCCCGAGGCGGTGCAGGCCGAAAGCCTGCGCTGTCTGCGCTGCAACTGTTCCCTGTGTCATGACCAGTGCGATCTGATGCAGACTTTCCGCTCCTATCCCCCTAAAATGGTGCAGGATACCATATCTTCTATGGGGCCCAGAGAAAACATCACCCAGCGCGTGGGGATGAAGATGCTGAATTCCTGTCTCCAATGCGGTCTTTGCAAAAAAGTCTGCCCGGAGAATGTGGATATGGAGCAGTGCCTTCTGGAAGCGCGGCGCAGCCTTCACCTGGATAAGGCTCTGCCCCCGGCCTATCATGATTTCTGGCTCAGGGATATGGAGTTTTCCAATGGCCCTGCGGCTCTGTTGTACAAGCCATATACCGGCCATTCGGTTGAGTATCTGTTTTTCCCTGGCTGCCAGCTTGGCGCTTCAGACCCGGCCTATGTCACGGCAAGCTGTACGGCTCTGCTGACGCGATACCCCCGCACGGCTCTGTTGCTGGGCTGTTGTGGCGTCCCTGCCGAATGGGCGGGCAACGAAAGTCTCCGCGATACGGCTCTGGATTTAGTGCGCGAAACCTGGCTCAGCCTTGGCAAGCCCCAGTTGGTGCTGGCATGCCCTACCTGCCGTAAAACATTTTCACGCTATTTTCCTGAGGCACGGAGCATTTCTCTTTTTCAGCTGTTAGCCGGTATGCCAGACCTGCCGCGCAGCAGCGATCAGCCTTGCAGGGGGCATGATATATCCGTGTATGACCCCTGCTCCAGCCGCGATGATCCCGGTTTGCAAAAGGATATCAGAGAGCTGGTCGTGCAAATGGGACTTACGGTGCACGAACTTCCTGTAGGCGGCCCGCTGGCCCGCTGTTGCGGATTCGGCGGGCAGGTACATGCCGTCAGGCCGGAATTCGTGCGTGAAGTCGCAGCGCAGCGGGCCGCATTGGCTGAGCGGGAATACATCACTTACTGCACCAACTGTCGCGATAGTTTTGCCTTAAGCGGCAAGCCCTGCAGGCATATTCTCGACCTGCTCTTCACGGGCAACTCCCCTTTCCGCAGACCGCCCACAATCAGCGAACGGCGTCGCAACAGGATATGGCTCAGAAATTACTATGAAAATATAGGGGGGCAGCCCCGTACCCCACAGCCACAAGGCGGCCCAGACATGCAAATAACCTTTACCCAACAGCTCAAGGAAAAAATGCAATGGCTGCTCATTCTTGAAGAAGAAGTGGCCCAGGTGATCGATTACTGTGAACGTACCGGAAAAAAAGTGTTCAATCCCGCTACAGGCCGTTTCACAGGACACAAATCATTGGGACTGACGACCTGCTGGGTGGAATACGGCACGCAAGACGGCGCTATTATTGTCTATAACGTGTACAACCACCGCATGACCATTGAAGACAGCCTGTAAGACCAGGGAGCGTTCATGTCTGACAAGCTTTTGTGCCATAGCTGCAACTTGCCGCTGCAGATGGTAAAAACCAACTTCAGCTACCTTAAGCATACGTTTTCGGCTGAGGTTCCGCGATGTCCGAAATGCGGCATGGTATACCTGCCGGAGAATCTCGTCCGCGACCGCATGATCCCCGTTGAACAGCTTCTTGAGGACAAATGAGGCACTCGGGCCAAAAACAATATGGGAGACAACGCCATATGAGCGACAGTGATGCAAAGGACATACAGGCGCTTCTTCAGGAAGGTCTATGCTGCAGCCAGGCCATCGTGACTATGGGCCTGCGTTTACGTGATGAAGAAAATCCTTCTATGGTGGCGGCGGCATCCGGCCTGTGCCAGGGTATGTACGCAGGGGAGGCATGTGGCTGCATTACGTCCGCTGCCCAGGTTTTGGCTCTCGTGGGAGGCCCCCGGAATGCTCCGCTGATGATTCCACAACTGCTGGAATGGTACGATCAAATCAGTCGCGAAAAATTTTCAGGCCAAACCTGTATGGAAATCACGGGGGGCGTATTGCGGCCGGACATATGCATGCCCCTGGTTGTAGAGACATGGCAGGCTGTCAGAGAAATTCTGGCGGAATTTGGGTTTGAGTCCTGATGATGCGCACTTCCTCGGTTCGAGAACTTGTGGCCCGCTCCACCGGACTTGGAGGCGCACTGTCGCCGCAAAGTCTTGCACGTTGGCAGATGGACAGACTGCGTGAGCAGATTGCCTGGGCGCAACGAGCTCCGCACTACAGGCAAACGCTGCGTCACATTCAGGGCTGCGACTTGAAAACGACAGAGGATCTGCCCCGGCTGCCCTTCACCACAGCGGAACACTTGCGCCATGCGCCTGCAAGCCTTGTCTGCGTCTCACAAGGGGAAGTGGCCCGTATCATTACACTCGCCACATCCGGCACCAGCGGACGCCACAAAAGAATTTTTTTTAGCGAACACGATCTGGCACGATGCATGGATTTTTTTGCCCAAGGCATGCGCGATATGGTCAGCCCCGGTGGGTTGGTTCATATCCTTCTGCCCGGCAATACGGAAGGCGGAACAGTAGACCTGCTCCATAACGCTCTGGGCCGGGATGGCGTTAGGGTAGCGCTGCATGGCTTTCCACGCCAGCCGGAAAAAATTGATTTTTTTGCTTTGCCCGCGCTTCCGAAAGAACACCCTGACTGCCTTTTGGGGCAGCCTGTGGCTATTCTGCGTGTAGCCCATGCGCATCCCGGGCTGCGCCCCACCAGAGTACTGCTGTGTGCGGATTATGTGCCGCTTTCAATTATTGCCCGTATTGAAAGGATGTGGGGCAGCGAGGTATTCACTCATTACGGCAGCACTGAAAGCGGTTTGGGCGGAGGGGTGGAATGTTGCGCGCGCCAAGGGTACCACTGGCGACATGACGACCTCCTGCTTGAGATCGTAGATCCACTGACAGGCGCGGCCTTACCGCCAGGCCAGTGGGGGGAGGTGGTCATTACCACACTGCGACGCAAAGCCATGCCGCTTATACGGTACCGTACGGGCGACCGGGGCCGCCTTTTGAACACCCCGTGCCCCTGCGGTTGTGACCTGCCCCGGCTTGACCGCATCGCGGGACGCTTTGACAATGATCTGCATTTTTCCGGCGGCGGCAGATTGTCCATTCATATGCTGGATGAAATCCTGTTCGCTCTGCCGGAAGTTCTGGATTATACAGCAGTTCTGCGTGATGATTTTACCCTTGAGCTTTCAGTCTGTACGAGGCCCGACGCCAGCTTTCAGAAAGTCCGGGATGCCCTTGAAGAATGCGGGGCTATTCCCAAGCCCTTCACACTGCATCAGAACACGTGTCTGCCTCTTTCTCCGGCCAAAAGGGTTATCCAGCGCAATCACGCCGTGTAAGAGTCGAGAACTCAAAAAAACGAAAAATTAATAACACTCAGAGAACTCCTGGCAGTGCGCTTGTAATGCCCCCCATGAATCAAGCGGCCTTTAAGGGAGTATCCTTCCGTTTTTTACCAGCCTGCTGATGCACGCATTTCGGGGTCTTCCAGCCAAGCGCCGAGTACAGGTATGTGGTATTAAAGATTTCTATCCAGCTGGAAAGTGCGTCGACCAAGTGCTCAAGGCTGCGCCATTCATGCAGCCAGAAAAGTTCTTCCTTAATCGTGCGCATTGTCCGTTCAGTATCCGCGTTTCCTTTGGGATTGTTATAGCTAGTGAATGCCTGTGAGATGCCTAGTATCGCGCACTCACGTACAAAAGCCTTTCCCGTTGGTTGGCAGCCGTTATCACTCATCAGGCTCAAACCCTGTTCTCGGACGCCTTCGGGAAAGTGCGCTTGAATGCCCATTTCCAAGGCTTGTAGCCACTCGTGACTTCGACTTTGGTAGGCAGCATGGTGGCCGACGATCTTTTTAGAAAACCAGTCCACTACCAGTACAACATACACCCAGCCACTTTCCGTCATGACCTTGGTCATATCGACGTCCCACCATTGGCAGGGCCGAACAGCACGCGTTTTGCTTCCAGTGGGAGTGCGCTTTGCCCGCAAAACTGCTCTCCTAACTCCCAGTCCATGCAGATGCATTAAGCGTCCCACCCGTTTGGCGTTGACGTTCATGCCGTTTTTATGCCGAAGGGTAGCCCACACGCGGCGGTAGCCCCAAAAAGGATGCTCCATTTTAAGGGCTTCGATCAACGGCAAGAGCTCGGCATCGCGCTGAAGCTGAACCTGGGCGGTTCGACGCCTCCCGCTTACCAGTCGGTTTTTTTTAATTCCAGCGTCAACTCGCCAACGGCTTGCTTAAGCTTTTGGTTCTCTGCCGAAAGGCGTTCTTCTCGGCGGTTGGTCGTGCCGGCTTCGAATGCCTGGGCGGCATTGGCCAAAAACGTATCTCGCCAGCGGTAGTACATGCTCTGAGTGATTTGATATTCACTGCAAAGGCTTGCCACAGAGCGCCCCTGCAAGCCTTCAAGCACGATGCGGGCTTTACTTTTGCTGTCCCAGATACGGCGTTTCATGTTTCCTCCAGAGCTTGAAGAAAACTACCTTAACAGGGCTGCCTTGTTAATGGGGGGCAGTATACAGCCACCACCCTGATTCCTTCTTGAACCTCCTCGCGCCGCTCCCTTGTACCCTACGCCCAGCCCTCCAGTCTGGCCGCCACACCTGTTCTGCCCCAACCTCTTCCGTTCCCCTGCCCGTGCTGCGCATGAAGTCCGGGCACTACGCCAGCCCCCCTTTGAGCGTCACGCTTGCGTGACGCTTCTTGATCTGCCTCTCAAGCAACCAACAAAGGCTCCCCAATCCCGGCTGGACATCCTGCCTACCGCTTACCATCATTGTAGGGCCATTTTGCCAAGCAAAAGAAAACATTGGTTATTATTGTCTACTGTCTTTTCTTATCATAGTGCTTGGTTAACCCCGTCTCTTTAACCGACTCTATTGGCAGGCAATTTACATGGATTGATCATTCATTCAACTTATTTCATAGTTTTTTAGTACTATTTCAGCAGTCAGACAGCATCCGCAATTGCTGCTTTTACTCTTGCCACAGAAAAAAAAATTTCTGCTTGCCTAAAACAAAATTTTGGGCTTAATCTTGTTGATTTACTTAAATAAAATTATCTTAATCTTGATTAAAATTGTCATGATCAATCCTTATGAAATCTTTGCATTTTTTTTGATTTAAGGTATCAGGAGTGCCACCGGGAAACTTGACTTCATGGCTTATTGTGATCAGTTCTCAACAGAGGCTGTCCGCCATAATCGCATACCCGGTACCTTTTAAGGAGAGGTTGCAGGCAAGCAGACGCATGCCGGGCTTTTAGCGGCGCACGGCTGGGCCGGGCCCGTCGAACCCACGTTTCAGCGGCATCTTGACCCTACGGGAGAAAACGCATGACCATTTTGTTTTACATCTTGGGCTATTTGGCGGTAGCCGGCTTTATTTGCATGGCATACTTGAAAATCAGGTCCTATATGGCCGCCAGCCCGTTGCATGTGCGCTGGGAACTTTACCCCGTCCCGCATGAAGGCAGCAAAACCGTCTACGGCGGCAGCTTTATGGAAGAAAAGGACTGGTGGACCAAGCCGCGCCACATTTCACATTGGGGCGACATCAAGGCACTGCTCACTGAAGTGCTTTTTCTGCATGCCACATTTGAACACAACATCAAGTTGTGGGTGCGCTCGTATCCCTTCCATGTGGGCATGTACATGCTCATGGGCGGCACGATAGTCGTGCTTTGCGCTGCTTTTGCCCAGCTTTTCGGCCTGAACCCGCAGGGCGGAGTGATGATCTTTGTGGGCAACGTCATCAATGCCATGGTGCTTGTCGGCACGCTGTGCATCATCATTGGCGGCATCGGCCTTATCGAAAGGCGCCGCAACGATGACGGCCTGCGCCGCTACAGCACGCCCGAGCATTACTTCAACCTGATCATTTTCATCGTTTTCGGCCTTCTTGGCCTGGCCGCCTGGGCCTTCTCTCCCTCGTATTTCGAACTGGCCCGCACCTTTATTTACAACCTGATCACCCTCAACTTCGCCCCGCAGACCAGCATGCTGTTCAGCCTGCAATTGCTGGTGGGCTTCTTCCTGCTCATCTGGATTCCCATGACGCACATGGGGCACGTTTTCATGAAGTACTTCACCTATCATGACATCCGCTGGGGCGATGAGCCCACCAGCTGCAGCGAGAAGAACAAGCAGAAAATCCTTGAGGCCCTCAAGTTCAATGTGACCTGGTCGGCCAAGCATATTTCAGGTGATGGCGCCCCCAAGAGCTGGGTAGACGTCGCCACGACCAACCCCACAGAAAAGAAAGAAGACTAGGGAGAGTCCAGACATGAAAGACAACCTCCGTTTGACTGACGTTTCCACCGTCGACGGGCAGATGGTCAGCATTGACCTGAAGGAAATCCCCGATCTGGCTGTGGATATGCATACCATGCCCTGGAAACCCTTCACCGATGAGCAGAAGGAAAACACGGCCTGTATTCTTGATGAAGTCTGTGTGCTGAACATCCCCAAGCCCAAGAACCGTGAAGAAGAGGAAGAGCTGGTCAACAAGTTCCTCGACGGCATGCGCAAGCTGTTCACCAAGGAAAACAACTGGACCTTCCTGCCCATGCTTGAAACCAGCATGGACTACTGCGCCCAGTGCAACTCCTGCTCTGAAGCCTGCCATCTCTATGAAATGTCGGGCGAGAACGAAATGTACCGCCCCAACTTCCGTTCCGAAATCTTCCGCCGCATCTACAAGCAGTATGTGAAGAAGGAACCTCTGGCAAAATGGCGCTACGGCGACATGAACCTGAACTGGAAGACCGTGGCGCGTCTGGGCGAACTGGCCTACCGCTGCAACCTGTGCCGCCGCTGCGCCCAGACCTGTCCCATCGGCGTTGACAACGGCCTGCTGGCCCGCGAGATCCGCAAGCTGTTCAGCCAGGAACTGGGCATCTACCCCCGCGAACTGCACGACCGCGGCACCATGAATCACATGAAGGCCGGTTCTTCCACGGGCATGACGTCCGAAGTGGTGAAAGAAAACGTCGAATTCATTGATGAAGACTACACAGAAATCACCGGCGTGGGCATCCACACGCCCTTTGACGTGCAGGGCGCGGACATCATGCTGCTGCACAATGCCGGTGAAATCATGGCCTGGCCTGAAAACATCGCTTCCTTCTCCCTCATCTTTCAGGAAGCGGGCCTTTCATGGACGCTTTCCAGCAAGGCTCTTGCCTATGACGGCGTGAACTACGGCGTATTCTACGACGACGCGCAGACCGCCCGTATCGCCCTGCAACACATGATGGCCGCCAAGGAACTTGGCGTGAAAAAAATCGTCATCGGCGAGTGCGGCCATGCCCACAAAGCCCTTACGGTTATTGCCGACCGCGTTATTCCTTTTGAATACCAGGTTCCGCGCGAAAGCTGCTACGTCACCCTGCGTGACATCGTCATGAGCGGTCGCCTCAAGCTTGACCCCTCGCGCAATGACTTTCCCGTGACCCTGCACGACCCCTGCAACGTGGTGCGCCTCATGGGCATTGTTGAGCCCCAGCGCGAAATCATCCGCAAAATCGCGCCCCAGTTCCGTGAAATGCCCCACCACGGTGTGGACAACTACTGCTGCGGCGGCGGTTCCGGCTTTGCCATCATGACCCGCAACAACATCGAGCAATGGCGCGGCAACATCTCCGGCCGCAAAAAGATGTGGCAGATCAGCGAAGCCTTCAAGGATTGCCTTGGCCCCGAAACTCGCAAGTACATCTGCGCCCCCTGCTCCAACTGCAAGGGCCAGATTCGCGAAATCCTTGAGCACAATGATCTGTACACCAAGAACAACTTCGCCTATGGCGGTCTGGTGGAACTGATTGTCAACGCCATGACCAACGTGGAACCCGGATTCATCAAGTTTGAAGGTGAAGAAGGCGCTGAGTAATAATTGAAAGGATTCGCGACAGGCAGCCACGCTTGCCTGTGCTGATCAGAGGGGGGCGTTGGCCCCCCTTTTTTTACGCCGCAAACAACAGCCCGCACTAAATAGCTTTATCTATATACAGCTAAATACTTACTTATTTATCGCGGCATACTCTTTGGCAAAAACTGTCATTAAGGTCGCAAGTCTGCAAAATCATTTTTCTCTTGCCTTTGGGCAAGTGGAACTATAACCTTAACAGTAGCTTTTATGGTCTGGGGAAGCCGGACTGCTTCCCTCCTTTGCTGCATAACGCACCCTCACGGCTCACTTCCAACCAGCAAGCGTTGAGGTAACTATGGCTCGTCTTGAAACAACCGCCGAGGTTTTGCGAAATAAGGGCGTAAGCCGCAGAGATTTTATGAAATTCTGCGCGATCACCGCCGTTGCCATGGGGCTTGGCCCCGGCGCGGATCTGGCCATTGCCCAGGCCCTTTCCACCAAACCTCGTCTGCCGGTGCTCTGGATCAACGGACTCTCCTGTTCCTGCTGCACCGAATCTTTTTTGCGCACCGCCCACCCTCTTGCGGCGGACATCATCCTTTCAATGATCGCTCTGGACTACCAGGATACCATCATGGCGGCCGCTGGCGACCAGGCCAACGCCGCCTACGAGCAGGCCATCGAAAAATACAAGGGGCAGTATATTCTGGCCCTTGAAGGCAATGTGCCTCTGAACGGACAGGGCATGTACTGCATTGACGGCGGCAAGCCCTTTTACGAAAAGCTCAAACAGGGTGTGGAGCATGCCAAGGCCGTTGTGGCCTGGGGCACGTGCGCATCGTGGGGCTGCGTGCAGGCGGCCTCGCCCAATCCAACCGGCGCCACCCCCCTGCACAAGCTTTTTCCCAACAAACCGCAGATCAAGGTTCCCGGCTGCCCGGCCATTCCTGAGGTCATGAGTTCCATCCTGACCTACATCATCACCTATGACCGCCTGCCGAGCCTTGATTCACAGGGGCGGCCCGAAATGTTCTATGGCGTGCGCGTGCATGACCAGTGCTACCGCCGCGCCCACTTCGACGCCGGGCAGTTTGTTGAGTCGTGGGACGACGAGGGCGCGCGTTCCGGCCTGTGCCTGTACAAAATGGGCTGCAAAGGGCCCACCACGTACAATGCCTGCCCTTCCACCCGCTGGAACAACGGCGTTTCCTTCCCCATCCAGTCCGGGCACGGCTGCATCGGCTGCTCGGAACAGAACTTCTGGGATCAGCAGTCCTTCTATGACCGCATCACCACCATCCCGCACATGGGCACCAACTCCACGGCCGAAACCGTGGGTGTTGCCGCAGTGGCCGGCGTGGCGGCAGGCGTGGCCATTCACGGCGCGGCGACCATGGTTCGCCATGCCTGCTGCGACAAGAAAAAAACCCCGGAAGCTAACGACGACACCAGCAAGAGCTAAGGAACGCACCCATGTCCTACGAATACAATACGCAAGGATATACTGTTGTTGACGCGGGCCGCCGCCTCGTTGTGGACCCTGTGACCCGCATTGAAGGGCATTTGCGCTGCGAGGTGAACATCAATGACGACAACGTCATCACCAATGCCGTTTCCTGCGGCACCATCTTCCGCGGCATAGAAATCATCCTTAAAGGCCGCGACCCGCGCGACGCATGGGCCTTTACCGAGCGCATCTGCGGCGTGTGCACGGGCACCCACGCCCTGGCTTCCGTACATGCCGTTGAAAACGCCCTGGGCATTGATATCCCCGATAACGCCAATATCATCCGCAACCTCATGCAGCTCTGCCTCATGTACCATGACCACCTGGTGCACCTGTACCATCTGACCGGTCTGGACTGGGTGGACGTGGTTTCGGCCTCCACCGCCGATCCCAAGGCAACCTCGGAGCTGGCGCAAAAACTGTCGCCCTGGCCCAACTCTTCGCCGGGCTACTTCAAATCCGTCAAGGACAAGCTGCTCAAGCTCATCAATTCCGATCAGCTCGGCATCTTTACCAACGGCTACTGGGGACACCCTGCCTACAAGCTCCCGCCCGAAGCCAACCTGATGGTTGTGGCCCACTATATTGAAGCTCTGGATTTCCAGAAGGACGTGGTGCACATTCACACCATCTTCGGCGGCAAAAACCCGCATCCCAACTGGCTGGTGGGCGGCGTGCCCTGCTCGCTCAACATTGACGGCGTGGGCGCTGCCGACGTCATCAATCAGGAACGCCTGGATTTCATCCTGCAGGTCATCGAACGCTGCCGCACCTTTGCCCAGCAGGTGGTGATTCCCGACACGCTGGCCCTGGCCAGCTTCTATGGCGACTGGCTCAATATCGGCGGCGGGCTGTCCAAGCTCTCGGTACTGGCTTACGGCGGCATCCCCAGCATTGCCAATGATTACACAGATAAAAGTCTGCTTTTGCCCCCAGGGGCCATCATCAACGGCAACTTTGATCAGGTTTTTCCCGTAAACCTCACCAATCCCGAAGAAATTCAGGAGACGGTCAACCACTCTTGGTACAAGACCTATCCTGCGGGCAAGACCGGCCTGCATCCCTGGGAAGGCATCACCGAGCCGCACTACAACCCCGGCCCCAACATCAAGGGAACGCCCACTGACCTCAAGCAGGTGGACGAAAGAGACCGCTACTCCTGGCTCAAGACGCCCCTGTGGCGCGGACACCAGATGGAAGTCGGCCCTCTGGCCCGTATGCTCATCGGCTACGCCCGCAAGAATGACGAAATCAAGGGCCTGGTTGACGACTTTCTGGGCCGTGCGGGCGGCGTGCCCGTCACCGTGCTGCAGTCCACCCTGGGCCGCATCGCCGCCCGCTCTCTGGAGCTGGCCTGGTCTGCGGAAAAAATGCGCTATTTCTATGACAGGCTTATTGCCAACCTCAAGAACGGCATACGCACCACTGCCAATACCGCCAAGTGGAAGCCCGAAACCTGGCCCGCCACCGAACTGCGGGGCGTGGGCTTTACTGAAGCTCCGCGCGGCGCGCTTGGCCACTGGGTCAAGATCAAGGACAGAAAGATCGAAAACTATCAGTGCGTGGTGCCCACCACCTGGAATGGCGCGCCCCGCAGCCCCGACGGCCAGCTGAGCGCCTACGAGGCCTCGCTTATGAACACGCATATGGATATTCCGGAACAACCTCTGGAAATCCTGCGCACGCTCCACAGCTTTGACCCGTGCCTGGCCTGCTCGACCCACATTATCGGGCCTGACGGCAAAGACCTGCTCACTGTGCGCATGGATCGGGGCATGTAGCTTCGCCCTTTGACGCCCCGGCGCACAAGCGCCCCAAGCGTAGGAGAACCATCATGAGCGAGATGAAAGAAAATCCGCCTGAAATGCCTTTGGGCAAGAGCATATATGTGTACCAGCTGCCCATCCGCATCTGGCACTGGGTCATGGTCATCTGCGTGTGCGTGCTCATTGTCACGGGTTATATCATTGGCAAACCCTGGCTTTCCGTGGCAGGCACCTCCGCCTACGACACCTTTTACATGGGCTATACCCGCATGGCGCACTTCATCGCGGGCTTTGTGCTCATCATATCCACTGTACTGCGCTACATCTACGGCCTTTTCGGCAACCGCTACTCGCGCGAGCTGATCATCCTGCCGGTCTGGCGCAAAACCTGGTGGAACGAACTGTGGCACGACATACGCTGGTACCTTTTTCTGGATAAGGAACCACGCGCCTATATCGGGCACAACCCCCTTGCCCAGGCCGGAATGGCCGTGGGCATGGTCTTCATGCTTGTCATCATGCTTACAGGCCTTGGCATGTACGCTGAAAGCAGCCATCAGGCCTTTTTCAGGCCCTTCCTCTTTGTGCTGGACTTCGCCTACTGGATCGGCGGCAATGACCAGGAGCTGCGCAGCCTGCACCGCCTTGGCATGTTGCTGCTGGTCACCTTTGTGACCGTGCATATCTACATGGTCATACGCGAAGAAATCATGGGCAAAACCACCCTGGTTTCCGGCATGTTCAGCGGCTACAGGGAGCGGCGCAAGCCTTAAGCCCTTTAAGACCATATACCAGGGCGGTCCCGCACGAGTGGGGCCGCCCTCTGCTTGCAGGCACAACCTGCACCGTAACAGGACACTTCATGGAAGCGGTAGTAATCATCGGACTGGGCAATATTCTCTATGGCGACGAAGGCTACGGCGTCAGGCTGGCGCAAAACCTCTATTCTCACTGGGACTTCCCCGACCATGTGGACATAGTTGATGGCGGCACCCAGGGGCAAACCCTGCTGACCCACGTTGAACGTGCGGACAAGCTGCTGGTGCTGGATGCTGTGGATTTTGGCCTGGAACCGGGGCAGATGGTGCTGCGGGATCAGGTGCCCGCCTATCTCACTGCCCAAAAGATCGGCCCGCATCAGAACAGTTTTTCTGAAGTTCTCGGTCTTGCCACGCTGCGCGGCAACATGCCCGACCACTGCGCCCTTATTGGTGCGCAGCCTGCGGCCATGACGCTGGGCGCGCCCCTTTCGCCCGCTGTGGCCCAATGCCTGAACAAAGGGGAAGACATGGCGCTGGAAATTCTGCGGCGCTGGGGGGTTGAGCCCGTCCGACGGAATGACCCGCGCCGCCTGTCGGCCTCCGCGCTGGATGCCTTGCTCCAGTAGGGCGCAGTTGAGCAATGTTACTTTGGAATGGTTTGTGGGGGCGGCGGCGCGCTTATCGCAATGCTGGTACGCTTGTTGATGCACTTGTTGAAATGCTTTGTGGGGGAGGAGACCCTTTTGCAAAAGGGTCTCCTCCCCCACGCCCCCACCCCCTAAAACCCTTATTGCTTGTTCGTGCGGCTTGGAGCGCACTGTCAAAAGGCGCAGCAGAGCCTGCCCGGGCTTTTTAGCCCAGCAGCGGCATTCTCACACGTTGCGAGTATATGTTGTTCGTATATATTACCAGCGACACGGTTTCCTGACATGCTGCATTCACAAGCAAAAGACCACCTGTCATGCAGGTGGTCTTTTGCTTCGCGCCTTAACGCGTCAACTGGCTAAACCCGTAAAAAAACGGCCCGCTCCTTTTGGAACGGGCCGCAATTTTTAAGAGGCGTGGCCACGTTATACGTGGCTACATGGCGCGTGCGCTGGCAAGACCGGCATTGCGCTCAATCAGCGACACCGCGCGGGCAATACGCCGCCCCTCGGTGGACTGTTTGGAAAGCTCGCGTTCCAGTGAGGTAATGCCCTTGATGACAGTGGAGTGACGACGATTGAATTTTTCGCCAATCTCTTCCAGGGTCATTTCCGTATGCTTACGGGCCAGATAAAAAGCTGTATTGCGGCCAGTTACGCATTCCTTGCGGCGCGACTTGGAGGCCAGCTGACGCTCGTTGAGACCGTAACTCTCGCAAACAAGGCGCACTATGATGGAGAAATCCGGGCCGCAAGCGACGTCCGCGTACTGGCTCAGCACTTCCATGGCCAGATCAAGATTCAGGCCGCAGTTGAGCAGACGCGCCTTGAAAATAAGGCTGTTGAGACAGGATTCCATCTGGCGCACATCGCCATTGAGGCGGCTGGCAAGCAGTTCACAAACCGAGTCCGGCAAAAGCACCTGAAAACTTCTGGCCTTCTGCCCAAGGATGTCGCAGCGCATGTCCTTGGTGGGACGGCCCATGTCTGTCAAAATGCCCGAACAGAAGTGCGATACAAGCTGGCTGTCCACACGCTGCAACTCGCGCGGCGAAAAGGACGATGTGAATATGGCGCGGCCGCCCTTGGCCTGAAGGTTTTTGACGACGGCCAGGGCCATGTCCTGCATTTTTTCCTTACCCTGGAAAAAGTGCACGTCCTCCATAAGCAGCACGTCAAGTTCGCGAAAACGGGCTTTAAAGCCTTCAATGTCCTGAGCGCGCAGTGCGGTGACAAAGCGCGAGGCAAATTCCTCGGCGGTGAGGTAGCCCACGCGAGCATTGCCGCCCTCTTCGTTGATGGCGCGGCCCACTGCCTGAGCAAGGTGTGTTTTGCCAAGCCCGGATGCGGAATTTACAAACAGGGTGCGAACACAGCCATGCCTGCGGCTGACGTCCTGCGCTGCGGCCACGGCCATATTATTGGTGGGGCCTACAACAAAATCAGCGAAGGAATAGCGCCAGTTCTGCGTGTTGCGAAATATGGCTGGAGCAACAAGGGGAAGTGAGGCCTGCTGCAAGACAGGCGTTGCCGCCGCAGAAGGTTCATGCCGGACCTCGGGCGTCGCCAGCGCAGCCTGCGGTTTGGCCGCAGAAGCCTTGGACTCCTGGGCAGGCGCTTCAGCCTCTTGACCGGCAGCCGTGATGCGCACGCTGACCTGTCCCGGTTCAAGGCCCAATACTGGAGCAGCGGCCTCTTTCAAGGTCGTTAGCATCATGCTTTCCAGCCTGCTGGCCACATAGGAATTGGGGGCCACAAGGTGCAACCCTTTTTCGTCAACGCTGGCATGCAAAGGAGCAATCCAGACTTTGAAAAGCCCGGATTTAAGCATTTTTTTGAGATTTTCAGAAATTTCAGCCCATTTTTCTCGCATGAGGCCTTGTAGCGTAAAAGGAGGTTGGCGGGCAATTGATGAATACTGGCAGTTTGGGGCAGAACGCTTATTTGCTTTCCCCAATAGCAACGACGGATAATCGGCAGAAATGCTTTATGTTTTTATAATTACCGGTCAGTTCGGGCCGTGCTGAAAAGCCTTAGCCCACAAGGGTTTTAAAAATATGATAACCTATATTAACAAAAACTGTCATTGTTTTTAACATTTATACTTTCAATTTACTCTTGTTTTCTTACGTATACTCCATTTTTTTAGCATGTTCACCAAAAGTTCCGAACCATAAGGGCAGGCTGATTGTCAAGGGGGAAAAAACATTTTTTTACTTTTTTTCACTCCTTCTGAGACAGGAAATTTTACTTTTTTATACCCCGCCACACACAAAAACTATATAGAAATTCTTGACGTTTTTTAGTTCATCACCCAAACGATTCCAGACAGCTTCAGTTTGAAATCATACTGGCGTAGGTAAAGGCAAGCGTCCGTTCCACAGGGCGTCCTGAGCGTGAAACACACAGGCCCCATACAGGCAGATGCATGTAATGAGGGCGCTCTGGCAGCCTGGGCTCTTGCCGCACAAACTGTGGATAATGAACCGGCGCAGCTCCGCGCTTTCCCGCATACGCTCTACTTCGGGCGGATGTCCGGAATTGGCATGCAATGCCCACGGCGCTTCACCACGGTGGGCGAGGTTCCTGCGCTGTTCACATCTTTTGCCTGGGTCGCTGGGGCGTGCGAAATGGAGAGGGAAAACTGCGTGCAACGACTGGCAATGCTGTCAGCCGCGCTGGCGGGCGTTGCGATGAGAGGCGTAACGAACCTGAGGTTTTTAGATATGTTTGTGTGTTCCCGAAGTACTCCCGGGGCGTACAAAGTGAAAGCCCCCCGAAGATTCCGGGGGGCTTTCAAAACCGGTGGCATTGCGGCCAGAAGCCGCGACTGAAAAAACGGTCTACACCTCCGGCAGAGATGCAGGCATTCAGCCTTACAAAGCGCTGCCTGCTGCAAAACGGGGCAGGTTACCAGGCCTTGCGGCCTTGGTTAGCGCCGGTTTGCCTTAGAAGCCGTAGCGCAGGCCAAGCAGGAATTCATTGTTGTAGGGGCGGTTGCCAACTTCATACTTGACGCCGCCGATGGTGGAGCTCACTTCATTGTAGCCAAGGCTCACGAAGCGGTAAGAAGCGTCAACGGTAAAGTTTTCATTGATGTTGTAAGCAACACCGGCGCCCGCGTTCCAGGCGAAGTTGGTGAAGCGATCATCAGCTTCAAACTTGCTGCCGTCGTTGCCCTTGAAGGTGTATCCGGTGTAGTTGAACGCCATGCCAAGACCACCGCCCACGTAGGGGGTGAAGGCGCTGTCGTTATGAAAATCCCAGAACACGTTGGCAAACAGGGTGGAATTGTTCCACACGCCTTTGATGTCACGCAGGTTCGAACCGCCATCACTCCAGCTTTTTTCGCTGTTGCCACGCAGGGCAAATTCGATTTCAGCACGGAGGGGCAGCATCTGCTGGGGCCAGAAATCGTACCCAAGGGCCAGAGCGCCACCCAGGGTAAACTGGTTGTAGTCGTCCACACCACTGCCGGCCAGACCGCTGCTGCGTTCCATCTGTCCGGTGCTCTGGATGCTCATAAGAAATTTGGGGGCCAGGTACATGCCGGTGCCTTCGGCAGCGGCCAAGCCGGGCAATGCCAACGAAAGGGCAAGTGCCATAGCAACTATAAAACGTTTCATGACAGTCCTCCTAGTACTTACCCTCAGTTTTTATTCGAGGGCAGCCTTAAATTTCGGACATTCATTAGAAAATGTCAATAAATTTTCTACATTTTTCCTTTCGCAGGCCCGTATAGCAAGGATTTGCAGCCCGTCAGCACTGGCCGGGGCCTTCCCAACGCATGAAATCTGCGCGCCGCGCCGTAAGCCGCACCCAGCCTGCGACACAGGCCGCACAGGCACGTCTCGGGCGCGTTTTTGCCGTTCCCGCCCTTGCACGCATACTTGCCAAGCGCCCCACAACACGGACGTCGAACAACATGCCCTGGCATGACCCGGGCGGGCGCTGCCCACACGTATCCGTAACGCATCAGGACTCTTGCACGGACACGTTTGCCGGACTGGCTCAGGCGGAAGCTCCGGGCGTGAGGAAGCCAGGCGCACGAAAATCTGCGCAGCGCAGAACCTGACGCTGACAAACGCGGGCAGGGTTGGGCATGTGCAAGCACAGGAAAGAGTGGGCGTAGAAGCGGTGCAGGAACGTCAGGCAGGTATCAGGCGTTGTGGATGAAAAGGTTGAATACGGTGCGGCTGGCTATTTTTTGACCATCAGCCATGTCTGTATGGGCAGGCGCGCCTCTGTCCAATGGGCCTTGTAGCCCATGCGCGGGCCGGTCAACGGCCCCATGTCGTAACGGGCCGCACCTTGCTCGCACAGCCAGGCCACCTGTTCGACCTGCAGCAGGTTGCCGATGCCCGCTTCCTTCCAGTCAGAATCATAGCTGAACTGCTGGCCCCGGTATACATCGCCCGCCATGCCGCCAAAAATGAAGCCCACATCGCGGCCCTCGTGCACGGCAAACATGACGCGCGCACCGCGTGTCGGGGCAAGCCGCCGCAACATCGCGTCATAAAAGCTGCGGGCGGGTTCTTCGGCCATGCCGCACTGCCCTTCGCCCTTCCAGCTTTTATTCTCTACGGCCAGCATACGCGCAAAAACGGCCTGCGCTTCTGACTCCGAGGCGGGCACATGCCGCTCATAGCCAATGCCCCGGTTCTGGGCGCGCCGCCGCCCCTTGGACATTTTGGCCCTGTGGTTGGCGGATCTGCGAGACAAAAAGCCGTCCAGCCCGCCCTGAAGAGACGCTGCGCACTGTACGGTTTCAGAATGCATAAAAAAATCAAACCTGCGCCCGAAAGTCCGCAGCAAGCGGCGCGGCAAAACGCTGCCCGGCTGCAAACCACTGATGACAATACGCGGAAAGAACGGTTTGTGACTGCCTGCAAGCTCGTCCAGCAGGTTGTCCAGCATGTCCACGGCATGGGACCCGAGCAAAGGCGAGCTAAAAAACCACAACGTGTCTATGGGCGTCAGCAACAGGGATTCGGCTGAAAACGCCTGTTCGGCGAACACCAGCACGCTGTCTGCGTCGAGCCTGTTCTCATGCCGCACAAGAAGGCGGCGCTCAGGGGCAAAAACCTCATGAAAGGAAAGCTGCCAGGCGGGCGTACAGCAGAAGGGGTCTGCCTGTCCTGAGTACAGGGCAGCCCGCTGCCACCCGGCGTGCCCCTCAAGCTCATGAAACGAAAGCTGTTCCATAGGGCCCATATCCCGCAAATACCTTAATGACGTTAGACCCTACCTGACTTCCGTAGGGCACTGTTCACTACGGCTGGCGTAAAAAAACCAGCCAGTATCCGAGTCCTGCGTGCGCTCAAAACAGAAGTTTCCCACCGCACGCCAGAGGGTGGCGGGCTGCACCGTGGCAAAGGCAGCACTGACGGCCTCCGCCTGGGGATACTGCCCGGCAAGAACCTTGATGGTCTGCGCTATGCCCTCAAAATAACGGGCAGAAGACGCGGCCGTATTGACCACAACGGCCCGCTCGACCATGTCGTCCGTGTTCAGAAAAAATGTGGCCGTAACCCCTTCTTCCAACGTGCATATTTTTACCTGCCCCTGATCCTGAACCGTAACGGAACCGGGGGTGAAGGCTTTCATCCATTTGGCTTCAAACTCTTTCCAGACCAGTTCGCCTCCGTCCGCGCCAACAGGAGCGGCCAGAAGCAAAAGAAAAAGGCAGAGCAGCAGTTTTTTCATGATAATGTCTCCTTTTTCAAGAATTTCATGATGTGGCATGCATATATCCAGTGTGCCACTCATTTATGTATATGTGAGCAAACGGGTAATGAAAAGCTTCCTTTTTCAGGCTATCTTCATTCCCGGCAAATCATGACCTATATTGTGGCAGCCTCACAAAAAATATGCAAACCGCGCAACTGGTCAAAACCGGCCCATTGCGCTTGTTTTTCAACGCATTTTGGCTAAAGTTGGCAAGTGCCGCACCAAGGCGCTGATTACAATCTGGCCAGGACATTTCCATCACAAAGGCCCTTCTGCCGCCTGCAATCTTTACCGGAGACCACAGCCATCATGCCCGTTTTCCCGCCTTCACCAGCCTGTGTTTTGCGCGTCATTACCCGTATCAACCATACGGGCAGGCATGAGGTGGAGGACGTGCTTCTGCGTGAAGAAGCCTATGACCTCATCTGTGACGGCCAGACCGTGGCCCGTATGCACTGCATGCCCACCAACCTTGAGGAACTGGCCGTCGGACGGCTTTTCACCCTGGGGTTGCTGCGTGATGCGCGCCAGATAACATCCCTGACCATCCGGCATCCTGCAGGACACGACGCCGCCTCGCCCCAGAGCCCGCGCCTTGCTGCCGAAAACGCCCATGGGCAGGATTCTCTGGCGTGCGCCTCCACGGCATCAGTTGCCGAGCCTCCACATATGCCTGCAGGCGACCGCGCCGATGCCCCGCCCGCTCTCAAGCTCCGCGCCGCCGGAAGCATCCGCGTCAGCCTTGCCCCGCCGCCTGCGCCAGAGGCTGAAATAAAACAGGCAGACGTGCGGCTTGACGCCACTCAGGTGCACAGTCTTCAGGCGGCCTTTGAAGAACGCTGCGCACTGTTTCGGCAAACAGGGGCCGCCCACAGCTGCGCCCTGGCGACGCCTGAAGGCATTTTGCTGTTTTATGAAGATATCGCCCGGCACAACGCGTTGGACAAGCTCATAGGGGCCATGCAGCTCCAGGGCGTGCCCCCTCAGGGAAAGCTCATGATCTTCAGCGGGCGTCTGGCAGTGGACATGCTGGAAAAGGCAGCTGTCAGCGGAGTGCGTCTGCTTATGGCCCCGGGCGCGCCTTCGCTGGCCTCGGTGGAGCTGGCCGAAGCCATGCGGATAAGCCTTCTGGGCTTCGTACGTAAAGACAATATCAATATCTATACCTGTCCGTACAGGGTAGTCTGACATGTCTTTTTTTCCTTCTCCCCCTTGCCCCCATAGTTCTGGACAGCAGACCATCCTGCCGCTGGAAAAAGCCCTGGCGGCGCTGCTGGCCTGCGTCCGCCCCACAGAGCAGACCCTTCGCCTGCCCCTGCTTGAGGCCGACGGACGGGTAAACGCCGCCGACATATTCGCCAGTCTGCCGCAGCCGCCTTTTGACCGCGCCCAGGTGGACGGCTACGCCCTGCACAGCGACGACATCGCCCACGCGCGCCCGGATTCCCCCGTCACCCTGCCTGTGAGCCAGTACCTGTATGCGGGCGGAGGGTCGGGCGCGCCCCTGCCGCGCGGACAGGCCGCGCGCATAACCACAGGAGCCATGATGCCGCCGGGGGCGGACTGCGTCATGTGGCAGGAAGACACAACAACTGACGGAAGCCGCGTCACTGTGCGCCACCGCCTGACGCCGGGCCGCAATTGCCGCCCCTGCGGACATGACGTGGCTGTGGGCCAG
Source organism: Desulfovibrio sp. MES5 (assembly GCF_002237645.1). Lineage (GTDB taxonomy): Bacteria > Desulfobacterota > Desulfovibrionia > Desulfovibrionales > Desulfovibrionaceae > Desulfovibrio. The sequence continues at coordinate 56,311 of NZ_MJUZ01000001.1, read as the reverse complement.
CCCCTGACGCGGCGCGGGGACGTGCTGCACAGCGGCACACTCGGCCTGCTGGCCGGGCAAGGCCACACCCATGTGCACGTCTTTGACAAGCCGACGGCAAGCATGCTTACAACCGGCGACGAACTGTGCCCGCCAGGCCGCCCGCTTTCTGAAGGCGGCATATACAACATCAGCGGCACGCTGCTGGGCGTACGCCTGCAAAATATGGGGGCGCGCATTCTGCGAATGGAAACCAGCGCCGACTGCTACGACAGCCTGCGACAGCATGTGGAGGCCATGCTTGAGCACAGCCGCCTGATTATCACCACTGGCGGCGTGTCCTTTGGCCCACGTGACCTGATCTCACGCCTGGCGGAGGATCTGGCAGCCCGCCGCGGCGGACGCCTGCTATTTCGCGGCCTGCACATGAAGCCCGGAGCCATGACCCTTGGCGCGGCCATAGGCGACAGTGTGCTGCTCGGCCTTTCCGGCAATCCCGTGGCGGCCGCTGCGGCCTTTGGCCTGCTGGCGGGGCCCGTCATACGCAAAATGTCCGGCCGCGCGCAGTTCGGCCTGAAGCGCCTGCGCGGCGTCATGCTCAATGACTTCGGTTCCTGCCGCAAGGATGCGCGCCGCCTCATAATGGCGAGGCTTGAAGGCACCGAGGTTTTCATGCGCCCTGAAAACGGGGGCATAGGCCAGCCCGCCCTGCGCGACGACTACAACTGCTTTGTGGATATTCCCGCAGGATGTCCGCCGCTGCGGCGCGGCATGGCAGTGGACGTCATTCTGGCATAGCCCTGCTGCGGCGCGCCTTCACCAGAATTCACACGGCAGCTTGCCACGCCGGAACAGTGCCGCTTTGAAATGCTCTGTAGCGGGACCCCTTTTGCAAAAGGAGCCCCCGCCACACGCCCTCACCCCTAGAATCTTTGCCGAACAAACAAGCGAACAAATAAGCTGACAAAACAGCAAAACAAAAGCAGCCCTTGATTTGCATGCTTTTTTACTTTATCATCATGAAAAGTTCATACGGAATATTATTATTTTTCTCATCTCAAGATTATGAAAATAATAATATCTCGTAATTTTCTGTTAATTTTTTTCATACCAGTTTGATACATGTGGAGTATCCAGAAATACCGGTTGTAAAACATATTTTTATCGTAATGTGTGTTTGACAAATCACAATATTTCTCCAAACAGCTTGCACTGCATTATGCCTGTCCTTACCACACATACTCTGCAATTCCGGCCAGGGGGCATTTCACCCGACCCCGGCCAGCCTCTGTCCGACATGGAGGAAAAAAAGACGCCAAACAAACTTCGTATGATGGCGCTGTTTGTTTTAACAGCAATTATTTACACACTTTATGGAAGTTCGGTACATACCGAGGAGGCGTTCATCTGCTGGTGCCCTCAACGCTGATGACTCCAGCAAGTTCGTTTTGACGGTCACAACCTGATCGTCCTTCCATATACTCGCCCGCTTACGGGCTACACCCGCGGCATATCGAGCCACGGCAGAAGGAGGGTATATGGCAAAAATCTCTATCCAAAATGTTTCAAAAGTCTTCGGCCCACACCCGAAACAGGCTTTACGGCTGGCGGCCAAAGGCGTTTCGCGCGCTGACATCCTGCGCCAGACCCGCACCACTGTTGCCCTGTTCGACATATCCATCGACATCACAGACAGCCAGTTACTGGTTATTATGGGGCTTTCCGGCAGCGGAAAATCCACGCTGCTGCGTTGCCTCAACGGTCTTATCATGCCCACCGCCGGACGCATTCTTGTGGACGGCGAAGACATCACCAGCATGAGCAGCAAAAAACTGCGGCACGTGCGTCAGCGCTGCTTTGGCATGGTTTTTCAGAATTTCGCGCTTTTCCCCCACAGAACGGTGTTGCAAAACACTGCCTTCGGCCTTGAGGTCATGGGCGTGCCGGAATTCACCCGCATGAAAAAAAGTAAGGAAGTACTTGAGCGCGTGGGGCTGGCACAATGGCAAAACGCCTATCCCGGCCAGCTCTCCGGCGGCATGAAACAGCGTGTGGGCCTTGCCCGGGCTCTTGCCCTGGAACCGGAAGTTCTCCTCATGGATGAAGCCTTCAGCGCTCTCGACCCCCTTATCAGACAAGAAATGCAGGATGAACTGCTGGCGCTTCAGGAAGACATACACAAAACCATTGTCTTCATCACGCATGATCTCAACGAGGCCTTCAAACTCGGCGACCGCATCATCCTGCTGCAGGACGGAGCCATAGTGCAGACCGGCACGCCGGAAGAAATACTGCACGCCCCGGCCAACGAACATGTGGCCCGTTTTGTCGCCTCGGCGGACGCCTCGCAGGTGCTCACTGCGGCCAGCGTCATGAAACGTTCCGAGGATGCCGCCGTGCTGGGGCTGGACGGCCCGCGCGCCGCCTTGCGCAAGATGCGCGTGCACTCCATCGCCTCGCTTTTCGTGTTGGACAGGCACCGCCGCTTTGTGGGCATTATCAACGCCGCCGACGCGAAGCGCATGGTCAGTGAGGGGCGTTCGGACCTGACGGAAATAACCAGTTCGGACATCATAACCGTCAGACCAGACACCCCCGTAACTGAACTTGTGCCACTGATGGCCGACCTGCCCTACCCCCTGGCAGTGGTGGACGAACGCCAGCGCTTGCAGGGCGTCATTGTACGTGGGCTGCTGCTCGGCGCTCTGGTGGAACACAACCGGGGAGGCGCCCATGCTGCCTAGATTGCCCCTGGCAAGCTATGTTGACAGTGGCATAGATGTTCTCGTCGAACATTTTTCCGGCATTACCCGCGCCGGTTCAGCCATCATGCTCAACCTGCTGGATCGCTTTGAAGAGGCGCTTCTTCTGCCGCCGCCGTGGCTCTTTATCCTGCTGCTGGCCGCTCTGGCCTGGCGTGTGACGCGCCGTCCCGGGCTGCCCGTATTTGTGGTTCTGGGATTCTTTCTCTTGTGGAATCTGGGGTTATGGACGCCCACGATCAGCACCCTGGCCCTCGTGCTCTCGGCCACGCTGCTTTCCGTACTGGTTGGCGTGCCTTGCGGCATTCTGGCGGCCATGCACCCCACGGCGCGCAAAATCATCATGCCGGTGCTGGACGTCATGCAGACCATGCCCGCCTTCGTCTACCTTATCCCGGCCATACCCTTCTTTGGCATAGGCAAGGTCAGCGCTGTGGTCGCCACGGTTATTTTTTCCGTGCCGCCGGCAATCCGCCTTACCTGCCTGGGCATCCAGCAGGTTCCGCGCGATCTGGTGGAGTGCGCCGAAGCTTTTGGGGCCACGCGCGCGCAGCGCCTCTATAAACTTGAGCTGCCGCTGGCCATGCCCACCATTGTGGCTGGCGTAAACCAGACCATAATGCTGGCCCTGTCCATGGCTGTCATTGCGGCCATGATCGGCGCGCGCGGCCTTGGCGGCGAGGTATGGAAGGCCATTCAGCGGCTCAACATCGGCATGGGCTTCGAGGCGGGCCTTGGCATCGTCATTGTGGCCATCACCCTTGACCGTATGTTCCGTGCCTTGGCGCAAAAAAGCTCCGGCAAGACCCATTAACGTGCTTCAACCCTTTGAGAAGTAACATTCTCAAAGAGTTGAAGACCCGCGTCCACGCTTGCGCCCAGCAATCACCTGCACGCGCAGTGGCGGACATTGTACCCCTACGCCTGCCTCAGCCAGCAAGAACATTTTACTTTCAAAGCGCGTTCATTGCGCTGCCAAGCGATGCGGCGGGCGTATTTAGCACTTTGTGAATGGACGTTCGCAAATGGACGTTCGCAAAGTGTAAACGTTCCCGAACAACCTTTTAAAAAAGGAGTACCCATGAAACTTCGCATACTGGGCATTGCCCTGGCCGCCGTCATGCTGCTGGCCGTCAACGCCACAGCCAAGGATACGAAAGAGGACAAAACCCTCAAGATCGTCTACGTGGAATGGGCCTGCGCCAAAGCTTCAAGCCATCTGGCCAAGGCGGTGCTTGAAGACAGGTTGGGCTATAAGGTTGAGTTGCTGCCCGTCACGCTTCCCATCCTCTGGACCAGCCTGGCCACGGGCGACGCCGACGCCACGGTTACCGCATGGCTGCCCAATACCCACAAGGATATGTACGAAAAATACAAGGACAAGCTGGAAATTCTGGGCAAGCTTACTGGTGGCGCGCGGTTGGGTCTTGCCGTGCCCGACTATGTGCCCCTGAAGTCTGTTGAGGAACTGAAAGCCAACGCTGATAAATTTCAGAAACGGATAATCGGCATTGACCCCGGATCAGCCATCATGCTTCTGACGGAAAAGCTTATGAAGGATTACGGCATAGATAATATGGAACTGGTCGACGGGAGCGATGCCATCATGACCTCCATCCTGGCGGAGGCCATTCGCAAGAAGCAATGGATTGTCGTCACAGGCTGGTCGCCCCACTGGATGTTCGGACGCTGGCCCCTGCACTATCTGGACGACCCCAAGGGCAGCCTTGGCACTGAGGAAGCCATTTACAATGTTGGGCGCAAAGGCTTGAAAAAGGATCATCCAGACGCGCACGCCTTCCTGTCCAAATTCTCCTTCACCGGGGCGGACCAGTTGCAGCAGCTCATGGCCAAAAATCAGGAACAAGGGGCGGATCCGCTGAAAAACGCCCGCCAGTTCATGAAAGACCATCCTGAACAGGTTGACGCGTGGCTGCAAAAATAAGTTCACCCGCTCATGCGGCGCACCAGTAAGCGCTGACCAGTGTACTGACGGGCACAGGCCTGCATGACCTGCGCTGGCCGCCCTGCCTGGCCCTGGCCTGCCCTGGCTGGCATGGGCTGGCATGGGCTGGGGAGCGGTGGAAAGTTCCCGGCCCTGCCATAAGCAGGGCGCCATGCAGCCAAAACAAAAATGCCCCCGGGCCGGAACAGTGCCGACCAGGGGGCATATCATGAACGCCAGACGTTTTCAGGGTATTTTTGCCCTGGATTCTGCCCCGCACATGAGGCCCGCCAGACGGACCTTTCACGCCACGAGTCGTCGCAAGCCTTGCACAAAGGCGGATACCCGTCGAACGGGTATCCGCCTTTTGACCGGAGTCACTTTGAAATGCGGCGCATTCCAATCTGTCATTCAGCCGAGAAATGCGATCTTCGGCTGAATCCACGCTGCATTGTGGCCCGCTGCACTCTCGTACAGAGTCAGAGCATGTAACTTTTTTCAAAGTTACATGCTCTATTTATGCGAGCGCCATCAGGCCTTTTTCATATTCTCGATAAGCGCGCTCAGGCGACGCGCCTGCTGCGCAAGTTCGTTCACCGCATGGTTTGCTTCGCTCATGGCCTGGGCTGTCTGCCCGGACATGTCATTGACCTGCAGGATGGATTCGTTGATCTCTTCGCTGGCGGCAGACTGCTCTTCACTGGCCGTGGCAATGGCCCGCACCTGATCCGCCGTGGTTTCCACATTTTGCACAATCTGGCGCAAAGCTTCACCAGACTGGCGGGCAAAGCCGGTGGCGGTTTCAACTTCTGCAAGCGCCTTGTCCATACCGCCGACACTCTTGGCAGTACTTTCCTGAATCGCCTTGATGGCATTGCCCACATCCTGGGTGGACGCCATGGTCTTTTCAGCCAGCTTGCGCACTTCGTCGGCAACCACGGCAAAGCCCCGTCCCGCGTCGCCGGCGCGTGCGGCCTCAATGGCGGCATTGAGCGCCAGCAGGTTGGTCTGGTCAGCGATATCCGAAATGACGCCCATGATGCGGTTGATGGCCTGGGCGTGCTCATTCAGCTGGGACATGTCGTCCTTGAGCTCCATTGAGACGCTGTGAACCTGATCAATGCTCTTCAGAGCCTGCAGCACAATCTGCGCGCCGTTTTCGGCATTGCCCCGCGTTTCGTCCGACATGGTCGATGCGGAAGAAGCGTTGCCCGCCACTTCGCGCACGGTGGCGTTCATCTGGTTCATGGCCGTGGCGGCCTCGCCGAGGCGAGTGGCGGATTCCGTTGATATATGGCTTGACTGATCTATGCGGGCCGAAAGCTCATTGGACGCGGAGGAGATGATGGACACCACCTCTTCCAGCTGACTGGCGGCTGCAAGCATGCCGTCGCGCCTGGCGCTCTCAGCCTGCTGCCGCGCTGCTTCGGCCTGTTCTGTGGCGGCCTTGGCCACCAGAGCCTGTTCTTCAGCCTCTTTGCTCTTTTGCTGCGCGGTTTCAATCATATTTTGCAGATTGGTGACCATATTCAGCAGCGAATGCCGCAATTCGGCCAGTTCACCGTAAAAATCACGCGGTTCAAGGTGCACGTTAAGGTCGCCCTGGGCAATCTTGTCCGCCTCTATAACAATCAGGCGCAGAGGACGGTTAATGGACCGCACGATGCCCCAGGCCACAACCAGCATGATGACCGTCACGATTCCATAGATGACGGACACGGAACGGATGGCCTCATTGGCGCTGGCGAAAATTTCGCTCTCATCCTGAATGACGGCAATCTTCCAGCCAAAGCGGGTGGTAAACACGTTGGCGCGAACCGGCACATCCTTTATACGGGTGAGCACAAGGCCATCCTTGGCCTTGAACATCTGTTCAAGGCCCGGATCCTTGACTTCCTTGCCTATAATCTTGCCGGTAAGCTCCTTGTCTCTGGGATCGCAAAGGATGCGCCCGGTATTTTCAATGAGCATAAAATAACCGGTACTGCCGAAATTCAGCGTGGCAAACTTGTCAGAAAGGCCCTTGAGTGAGACATCGGCTCCAAGTATGCCCTTGATTTCGCCATTGGGGCCACGCATGCTGTGCGTCACGGCCAGCACCAGCTCGCCTGTAATGGACAGATAGCTGTCGGCGAGGCCCACGTCCTTGTCCGAGTTCATACGGCCTACATACCAGGGTCGCTTGGAAGAATTGTATCCCCCGGGGACCGGCCCCTCCTTCATCGAGGTTCCGTAACTGCCGTCAGGATATCCCACGTAAATTTCCGCGTAGGAGGGGTTCACCTCAGCCAGACGCACTATGGGCCGGATGGCCCTGGCGGCCTCCGGGCCAAGGTCGGAGCGCTTATAGAGGGTCTCGCTCGTTTTGTTCACGTAGCTGGGAAAAAGCCCTTCGGCATTGATCAGCATCTCATTGGCCGCCAGAACAGCAAGGTTGCGCTCGGCTTCGCCAATGAATTCCTCGATATAGCTGCCCATAATCTGCAGCTGTTCCCCTGAGGCGTCCAGATATGCCTGTTCCGCGTTATCATTCATTTTGCTGGTTACATAGGGTATGGTGCTGCCCGCCATGATAGCGATTGTCAGCAGCAATCCCAGAATAACCCTTACTTTGATAGTCATGTACATAACCTCCTCTGCCTGTTCTCACCCTTCAGACACTTTCAAATGGCATTCGGGATCTGGTTGCCCCATCATGTTTCAGGGATCTGTCAGCATATACAATTAATCGCCAGTCTGGCCCGTTTCTTAAGAGCGCCAGAAAACGCCCTGAGCTTTTCTGCAAAAAAACGGCCTGCTCCGGCCCATCCTCAGTATGATACGGGTATCATACTCTCAGCTTGTCAGCAGCTTGCCAAAAAGACAAGACAGTACCGTAAGACTTCCGCACACGGGCGGCCACGAAGCTGACATGTGCCGACAGCGTACCTCTTGCCAGCGACTAAAGGCAACCGCCCTGATATAATTGAACGAGGCAGGATTATCCGAGGCGCGCACGGCACATTTGACCTTAGTATGCCTGCCTATATACCATGTAGTAACTAGGTGGCAAAACACAATACAACTGGTTTCGCTGATCCTTTGGAGCTTGCATGCCCATTTCCCCGCAAACACGTGATTTCATGGTTCGAGGCGTTCTTTACCTGCTGGCCATGTGCATACCCATAGGCGTCAGCCAGGCATGGAACAAACCGGACATCGCCCTGCTGGGCGCGCTGGGAGCACTGTTTGCCCTGTTTATTGCACCACGGTACACGCCCTTGCCGCGCGTGCTGTGCATCGGCGCGGGTGGGCTGCTTGTGTGCCTGGCAGCCGCTGTGGGCGTTTTTACACAGGGCAATAACAACCTTGCTCTTATCCCTCTGGTTATATTCAGCTGGATTGCCGCCCTGCCGCGCCCCGATCAGGCCTACCTCAGCCTTGTGGTCAAAAATATGGCCGCCGCCGCCCTGCTGACCCATTTTGGCCTGACCAACTCTCTGTCTTCGGCGGGCGTCTTCATGTCGGGGCTTGCCCTGGGCGCGACGCTCAGCGTGCTGGGCATACCGTTTGGCAGCGGGCAGGGGCACGGAGCAAGCCCCTTTGAAGAATTCAGGGATTTCATGAGCGGGGCCGTCAATGACCACCTTTACGGCGTGGCGGTGCCCCTTACGGTGCTGCTCTGCACGCTGGCTGCGCGCAATCTGAATTTCAGTCATCCTGCATGGGTGGGGCTGACCGTGCTCTTTGTCATGCACAGTGACGGCGCGACCGAACTGCGGCGCATACGCGACCGGGCCCTGGGCACGGTGCTTGGCGTTGCTGCGGCGGCTCCGGTAGTATTCAACATACAGGCCCCCCTGCCCCTTGCCGGCTGCATCGCCCTGGTCGCCCTTTTCATCCCTTACGCCCAGGCCGGACACTACATGCAGTTCAGCTTTATCATTACCTTCAGCGTGCTCCTGCTTGTGGACATGGCCATGCTGACTACGGGGGGCGACATATCCCTGCTCGGCTGGCGGCTGATCGACACTATCCTGGCCTGCGGCGGCGTTCTTGTGGCCAACCTGACCCTCAGACTGCTGGCTCGCGCAAAACAACAGACCGCGAATAAACAAAGCTGACGCAACGCAGTGAAAAACAATTACATATTTCATCAATCATTTTTTGATTACCCATAGAAAACATTTATCAACTTAAAGTTGATAAAATCCTTGCCTGCCTGCATCAAGATTGATAGCCTGACCCTGGCATATACGCTTTTGGTGGGCATGCCGCCCGTCAGAAACATTGCCAGCCCTCACAAAACCCCACAGCCCGTAGTGTACGGGCTGATCAAGGCCCGCCGCGCGGCATGCCCAGCTTGAAGGCACGGCTGACGCGGCCCGCGAGGTATGCCATGACCGAAAAAACCGGCTTCGAAGCGACCCTGCAAAGGCTCATGCTGGCTCTGAACGCCACGAGCGACGCTGAACTGGCGCGCGCTCTGGGCATCACCCCCCAGTCCGTCAGCGGCGCGCGCAAGCGCGGCGAAGTGCCGCCAGCCTGGATACAGGAATGCGCGGCAGAAACCAACGTAAACGCGCACTGGCTCTTCTTTGGCAGCGGCCCCATGCGCCTTCCCGAAGCGGCGGAGGGTGAGCTTCCCGCAGCTTCGCCAGACAGTGAAGCAGACCTTATCCATATTCCTCTGGCTGAAGCGCGGCTTTCCGCCGGTACGGGCAGCCTTGAGGTCAGCGAACGCAGTGATGACAGCTATGCCTTCAGAGGCGATTTTTTGCGCCGCAAGGGCAACCCCAGGCGTATGGTGCTGATGCGCGTATCCGGCGACAGCATGGTGCCTGAAATCTTTGACAACGATCTGGTGCTGCTGGACAAGGGGCAGACGGAAATCAGCCCCGGCCGCCTGTACGCAGTGGGCTTTGAGGACGCTATCTATATCAAACGTATTGACAAGGTTCCTGGCAAGATCATACTGCACAGCGTCAATCCGGCATATCCCCCTGTCAGTTTGGACTTGCGCGGCGACATGGCCGACCAGTTCAGGGTTATTGGCCGGGTTCTCTGGTCCGGGCGCGAATACCGTTAGAACATTTGCCCTTTGAACGAGGATAAATGATCTGACGCTGCACAAAAGTGCCGCGGCCTGCACCGACTCGCGCAGCCGTCAGAGCGGCTGAGCGTGAAATTGCCCAGGCGGTCAGACAGACCTTGCGCACGGAAGCTTTGTGGCGCTGCGTCTGCGCCTCCGCCCTTGCGCCCCTCTGGCCCTGCGCGTACACTGAAGCTGCTGGTTGTTTTATTCATCAAGGAGTCCAGGATGTTGCGAAGCTGTCTGAAATCTTTTCGCGTAATTTTGCCTGCGTTGGCCATGCTGGCTCTACTGTTCACTGCCCCACCCGCATTCAGCGCAGAGCGCCACGCTGAAGCCCCGACCGTCCATACGAACGGCTCTGGCGCTCCTTCGGCAAAAAACGCCCAGACAAACGCAGTCGGCAATACGCCTGCCTCCGTGAATCCGCCGACAGGCAGCCAGAGCACCGCCCCGGATGCAGATCAGGACGACTTTTCTCCAGCACAGGCTGACAGTCTGTTCAGCCCCGCCTACCAGGCCTGCATGGACCGCGCAGCTGGCGTGACCACTGACATGCAGGATTGCATTGCTGCGGAATTGGAGCGACTGGAGAAGGTCATCGCCCTCAAGCAGGTCGCCCTGGCCCCTGTTTTGGGAGAAGAACGCGCCAAGTCACTGCATGAAGCTGTAGTCGCCTGGGAAAGCCTGCGCAAAAACGGCTCCTCCGCCATGTATGACCCTGACGGCGGCACGCTTTCTCCGCTTATTGCTTCGATGTGGTATCTGGAACAGACCGCCCGCATGGCGCAATGGCTGAACAACCTCGGCGAGAACGCCGAGTAGCCCCTTGCCGGGTGCATCCAACACGCCCATCCACGTTTTGCCGCCTGACGCCAAAGGCAGGACGCGCGACTGCGTACGCGAGCAGGAGCTCACACCTGAACTGTTGGCAGGATGCGGCGGTTCATTGGGAAAAGCTGATCGGCTTTTGCAATGACAAGGCGGCTGCGTCCAAGGCGTGCGGCCAAGGCTGTTGCAGCAACGGCTGTTGCAGTAAACGCTGCTGCGGCAGTGTCCGCAGTACGGGCGCACGGCAAACATCAGCCGTACCGCCCGCAAAAATCTGCCAGACCCCTTAAAGCATGCAACGTTGAAAAAGGGTACATGCTTGAAAGTTGCTCGAGGATCAGCGCCCCGCAACATGGCGCAACTTCAGCCAAAAACCACAGGATTCGGCAGAATGACGAATTTAACTATAAAGCATTTCAGAGGTAGTTTGATCTGATGGCATGGCCGGACAGGCGGCAGCATTGCAGATAAAGCTGCAAATAAAAAATCCCGGTTCGTGCCGGGATTTTTCATTGACGCATCTTGCGCGTCAACGCCACCCGGGGGCGGCCGTCAAAGGCCGCCGCCCGGAGAGCGGTCGCCCACAGCCTGACCGGTGGCTGAGGGCATTTGCGCCAAGGGGAGACTGAGGCAGAAGACTGCCCCGCCTTCCTGGCTGTTTACGGCGGAGAGCTCACCGCCGCGCGCGTGCGCCAGTGAACGGGCTACGGCAAGACCGAGACCCGCATAGCGGCCCATATGGGATTGTGCTGCAGAACCGGGGCGCATGGCGCTGCCGCTGTGGCTGTCATGGTATTGGTCATGACTGCCGCATCCGCTTTGAAGGGCACGCGAACTGAAGAATGGTTCAAAAATATGGGGCATTATGTCCGGCGCTATGCCAGGGCCGGTGTCAGCCACCAGCAAATCATACCAGCTCCTGCCCTGGCCGTCACGCCTTACCTTGGCCGTTACGCGCACAACGCCGCCGTGGGGCATGGCATCCAGAGCGTTTTCAAACAGATGCAAAAATATTTGCCGCAACTCCGGTGCGGACCCCCAGGGTCGCAAACAGTCCTCAACGGCCAGATCGTCTGCCATGCGTTGCCCCTCAGGCAGGCAAGCGCCTGAAAGATCAACCAGACACTGCAAGCCGGTCGCATCAAACCTGTGGCGCAGCAGCTCTATAACTTCGTCAATGATCGCCGCGACGTCCAACGGGCCCGTGCGCGCGTCCAGCCCATGCCCGACCATGAGCAGCTTGCGGGTTATCTCGCGCACGCGCAGGCTTTGCGTACGGATGGTGTTGACGGCCTCGCGCAGCTCGTCAATATCCGGCAGGGCCTGCGCCTCGGGCTCTTCCAGGCAGTCGCGTATGAGCCCGGCGGCCTGCACCACGATATTCAACGGGTTGTTCACCTCGTGGGCCACACCTTCCGCCACGCGGCCCAGGCTGCGCCAGCGCGCGGCTTCCGCCAGCCGGGCTGCTTCCTGCCGGACGGCTGCGCGTTCCTGCGCCTTGCGGCACTCTTCCAGCACCTGTTCAAGGTCCACAGGCTTGGAAAGCCAGTTGAAAGCCCCCCGGCGCATGGCCTGCACGGCCTTGCCCATATCCGCAGCGCCGGAGAGCATCACCACATCCGTCTGGGGATGCTTTTCACGCATGATCTTGAGCAGCGCCACACCGTCCATGCCGGGCAGGCCCACATCAAGAAACACCAGTTCCGCAGGCCAGTCGTGCAAGACATTCAGGGCATCACCGGCATCATGGGCCGTGCGCGTTTCCATGCCGCGCAGGCTCAGACGCTGGGCCAGAGGCCCGGCAAACGCCGGCTCGTCATCAACAATCAGCACGCGCATGGCCGCTCCCGCACGGCGGTCTGATCTGACCGCCGCCACCTGTCTATTTTTCGTGATCCTGCATAATGTCCTTTTCATTCATGACGTCGCGGGCGGAATCAAAGTCGCCGCCTTCTGCCAGAGATACCGCCACCATGGCATTTTCCAGCTTGTCGCGGTAAGCCATGCGGATGCTGCTGAGCAGTTCGTCAATATCCATAGGCTTGCGCAGGAAATTATACGCGCCCATACGGTAGGCGGTCTGCTCTTCGGCATCGCCGCCATGTCCGGTCAGGATGATCACCTGCACCTGCGGATTGCTCTTTTTCACATTGCGCAGCACTTCAAAACCGTCCATGCCGGGCATGCGCAGGTCAAGCACTATGACGTCCGTGGGTTGTTCCACAGCTTGCAGGGCTTCAGGACCATCATAAGCCACTCTTGCCACGAAACCGCGCATGGCAAGGCGTTCGGCCAGCGTGTCCACGAACTGCTTTTCATCGTCCACCAGCAGAATCTTGATGTCTTCCTTGGTCATGGAACTCTCCTTGAAGGCCCGGACATCAGCCGGAGCCGGTTATGCTGCATCTGAGTCGCAGGCGGAAAGTGAAAGAAAGAAGCGCGGCCCCTGCTCTCGCCAAGGCATGAGCGCGGCCCGCCAGCCTGGGCGCATGCCGCTGAGCATGGGACTGCCCGTCATGGCAGCCAGAGCCAATTCCCGGTTGGCTCCTTCCAGCACTTCCACCACAATACCTTCTTCCTTCTGGCGACGTCCGGCGGTGAAGCGCAGTTGCACCTGACCGCCCACCGAGGCGCAGAGGTCGAAAATTTCAAGCAGGGCGCGCAGCACGTCCATTGGAGGCACAGCCGCCCATACGGGCTCGGCGCTTTCGCCGCTTACAAGCCCAATTTGCGCCGCGCGGGCCTGACGGGCTGCCAGCAGGCAAAAGCTGCGGTTCACGCGGGCCAGATCGCACGGGCCGCTATGTTCGCCGCTTTCAGCGCCGCCAGACTGGGCCAGATAGTCCATAGCCTCTGCCAGGGCGGCTCCCTGCCCCACAGAGCGTTGCGCTTCGGCCAGGGCGGCCTCAAGCCGCTGTTTGCCCGCCAAAGCGCCGCCGCCCACGTTCCTGGCGGCGGGAGCGTCAGCCATGGCCGCCAGATCCTGCGCAAGCCCGGCAGATTCACGAATCACCGCAAGCACGTTGCGCATGTCGTGCACTGCTGACGCCAGCAGGCGGGCCGTACATTGACTGGTATTCATGAGCGGCCTCCTTCGCGAGACGCGGCCTCGCGGCACTCACGGACTGCGGCCTCCAAAGTTTCAAGAAAAACATTGAAACTCAGTGGCTTGGTCAGGCAGGCATAGGCCTGGCTCGCGGGCGACAACCCAGTGTCGTCCACGACCTCGTGCCCTGTAAGCAGAATGACCGGCAGATCAGGCTGTGCGGCCTTGAGGCGGTGCAAAACCTCATCGCCAGACAGGCCCGGCATGAGCAGATCAAGAACCACCACATCGGGCGTTTCTTCAGCAACGGCGCTGAGGGCCGCAAGGCCGTCAAAAACCACGCGCACGCTGTGCCCGCGCAGTTCAAGCCGTTCCGCCAGGGTTTCAACAAAATCCTTTTCATCATCAGCCAGAAGTATACGCAGGGCCATCTCTATACCTCCACAGAGCCGTCGGGCGGGGTCAAAGGCAGGATCACGCGCACGGTGCTGCCGCGACCCTCTTCACTTTCCACACGGATTTCGCCGCCAAGACGACGTACGATACCGTAGGTGATAAACATGCCGAGCCCGGTGCCCTTGTCTTTTTTGGTGGAATAGAACGGCTCGAAAATGTGCCGCAACACCTCTGGAGGCATACCCTTGCCATTATCGCACACGGTGACCTCAAGCGCCTGTCCGCCTGAGGGAACGCACCGCACCTTCACAAAGCGCTCCTGCCCGTTCTTCGTGTCGCCGGGAAGCGGGCTGCCCGTCACGGCATCCAGCGCGTTGCCCACGATATTCAGAAAAATCTGCTGCAACTGGCCACGGTCAGAAACAATTTCGGGCAGATTGTCATCCAGTTCCATTTGCAGGCTGACGCCCCTGTTCTTGGCCTCACGCTCAAGAAAAGACAGGGTTTCAGCGATAACTTCGTCAATATGCAGGCTCTGACGATTGGCCTCCATGCGCCGGGCAAAGCCCAGCAGCCTGTGAGTAATGCCGCGCGCCCTCTCCACCGTGCTTTCAATGCCTTCAAGCAGGGTATTGAGCCTTTCCTTGTCTTTGCCCTCGCCGCCTACCTGACCCAGGCTGATCAGGTCACGCGCCAGCCCGGCCTTTTCATAAATGACGGCCAGGGGGTTGTTAACCTCATGGGCCACTCCCGCAGCCAGCCGCCCTATGGACGAAAGCTTCTGGTTGTGCTCCATCTGGGCAAAAACGGCCACCCGGCGCTCATCGCTGGCCTGAAGCCTGTTGACGAGCTGCTTCATGAGCAGATGCGACACAAGGACAATAAGCGCCACGCCGCCGCACAGAACAATCAGCAGTTCGGTGCGCAGGGCTGTCCACGGGCGAAAGGCGTCAGCCATAGGCTTGACTGCCAGCAGCGTGAAATCCGTGCCCGCCAGCCCGCATGAGGCAACCATGAGCTTGCGCCCGGACGGTTCGGTAATAGTGCGCACCACGGTTTCGGCCGTGGCCGGGGGCGCGTTCAGGGGGCAGGATTCCAGGGCTTTGCCGTAGAGGTGGGAATCTGTTTGCAACACTCCTTCTCTGTCCAGCAAAAAAACGTCGGTATCCTGCTCCGGCCCCACGGCAGAAAGCACCTGTTGCAGGCGCAGCGTGTCCACAGCCACACGCAGTGTCCATGAGACGCCGCTTTCTTCCATCCTGTGAACGGCTATGACCATATGCGGATAGCCGCGGTAGCCCAGAAAAACATTGCTCATGTAGCGGCTTTTGATTTCCGTTTCGCGCAGCCAGGGCTTGCCCGAATAGTCCACGCCCTTGAGCTTGTACGGCCCCACGTAGGAAATCTGCATGCCTTCGGAATTGACCAGCCCCATATCCACAAAGCCCTGAAACTCGCTTCTGAGGGACAGAAAAATCCGGTTAAGGGTGCGCTCATCCGCCAGATCCTTGAAGGTATAGGCATGGGCGATGAAGCTTACGGTGGACTCACGCTCGCCAAGATACAGTTCCAGAGCGGCCTGCGACTTGCGGGCCAGCGCGTAGATGGGGCCTTCCACCTCACGCTCGAGGGTTCTGGTATACTGCACATGGCTTATGCCCGAGAGCAGCAGCAACGGCGTTACAGACACCGCCACCATCAGCATGGTCATAAGCCGCCGGAGCGAACGATACCGTGCCGGCGACACGGCATCGGGCACTTCCAGCAGGTGTGCGAACGTGTTTTTTATGACAGCGAACATGGTTTCCTCCGAGGTCTGCGCCGCAAGGCGCACTGGGGCTTGGAGCCGTGCGTTTTTGCCGCGCAGACCTTGGCGGGCAGGCTAGTGCGCTCCGGCCACAAGCACGCCGGACGCAGCAAGGCTCAAAACCAGCACTTCAGCAATGGCGATGCACATCATGAGCCACTGCTTCTGCCGGGCCAGGCTCCAGGCAAGCTGCACAAAGCAGAAAATCGTCAAGGCCGCGAGAAAGGCAATGCCCAGGAAATTGCATATATCCCCTTTGCCCACGAGCGCAAGCCAGCCCCACCCCTGGGGAATGTTCCCCGCCTCACGATAGGCGGCGGCGCTGTGCGTCCAAAGGCGCGGCATTTCATCAAGAGGAATCTGCGGTTCAAGCACGCCGAACACATAGAGGGCGTACGTGACCAGCATCGTCACAAAGCCTATAAGCGAACCGTAAAACAGCGTATCGGCGTAACGCAGCTGCGCCGGTGAAGCCTTGATGTTGTTTTTAACATCCACAGTATTCATACTATCCTCCCAAAAAGTCCAGTCCGGGCGTGAAACTACCAGCCCAAGCCCTTCATGAGGGCTTTGACGCCGGAGAAAAGAAGCACAAAAATCACCATGTAGCGGATGAACTTTGGCTTGGCCACGGCAAGCAGGCGCACACCGACCACAGAACCGAGCATGAGGCCCACAATGGAGGGAATCGCCATAAGGGGAATGACGCAGCCCTGGTTGAGATAAACCCAGGCGGCAGAGGTGTCTGTAATGGAAAGAAGGAACTTGGATGTGCCCACGCTTACCTTGAGCGGCGCGCCCATAAGCAGGTTAAGCACTGGCACGTTGGCCCACCCGGCCCCAAGGCCGAACATGCCCGCCATGATGCCGATGACAATAAAGAGCAGAAGGCCCGCCAGCGTGCGGTGGGTTTTCCATTCCACCACTTCGCCGGTGCTGGGCTCAAGAAAAACGCCATCCATGCCCAGGGCCATACCAATGGCATCCTGCTTGTTCACCACGGGCCGCACGGAGTTTTTGGAAAGCAGCAGCAGCACGGCAATGGCCAGAATGGTAGCGCCAAGGCATGTCTGGATGACATTTGTGGGCAGAGCCAGACCCAGCATTGCCCCCACGATGGCGCAGGCTGAAGCGATCAGCGCTACGGGCAGGGCAAGGCGCAGGTTGGCGAAATTGCGGCGCAGCAGACCGGGACCGGCGGCCAGTGCGCCCGCCAGGGCAACCAGCAGGCCCGCTCCGCGCACGAAGTCGAGATGAAAGGGAAAGAAGCCGCTGACCAGCGGCACAAAGAGCACGCCGCCGCCAACGCCAGCCATGACGGCGATGATGCCGAGAATAAAGCAGAACCCCAGCAGGGCAAGGGGCCAGAACCACCAAGGATGATTATCGATGGGGGTCATGTCAACCGGTTGCGCAGAAGTCTGCTCCAGAGCCTGGCCGGAATCCTGCACCGTGGACGACGCCGCCAAAAGGGCGGATCCATCCACAAAAGTGGCGGTTGCAGCGGGAGCGGCAGTCACGGCGCCAACGGAACCGGAAGTGGGAGCCGACCTCTGCGCGTCGGGCCGGGTCTGATCCCCGTTCTGGGCCAGAGCCGCCATGGGCGCGGCTAAAAACAGAAAAAGCATGACGGGCAACAGCACGAGCTTTGCCGCATAGTCCCTTGCGCCTCTTTTGAAGCATTCACGAAAAACACAGGCCATTGTCTCCCCCTTGCGCCCTTGACCGACGCATTTGTTTTTTCGGTTAGGGCAAGACTAGGATGAGGGACGGGCGCGCACCATCGGGAGATTCCTGATTTGTGAAAGAAAGTTCTAAGGATTTTCCCCAGGCCAAAAAGCCGCCCGGTGCCGGTATGGACGCAGTTACCCCAGACGCCCTGTGCGAGAGGCTAGAAGGATGGGGATCCCCCCGATGCCGCCAGGTCGTGCCACGAAAAAACACTGCCCTGCTCACTGCAAAATCATTGGGCGGGCTGCCGCACTGAGGTGCACATTTTGCCCCAATTGAGAGGTAGGCTGAACACTGCGGCGGCAAGCTTTGCGGCACAACCCGGACTGGCTGGCGCATCTGCCCCCAGTTCTGCCGCCCAGTTCAGACGCCCGATTCAGCGGCATGGTTCAGCCGCACGATTCAGCGACACGCCTGCAGCGGTCCGGCGCGCCGACGGTACGGTTCATGGCCTAACTGGCTCATGACGGTCCGGCGCATCGGCAGGCTGGTTATGTGGCGGATCGGCACATGCCTGCCCGGTTCAGCGGCGGCGATGGAGAAGGTCAGACCTTGAGCAGGCCGTGACGTATGGCGATCTTGACAAGATCCCCCACAGACCCGGCCTGAAGTTTGGTGAGAAGGTTGTACTTGTGGGTTTCAACAGTTTTTGGGCTGATGTGCAGATCACCGGCAATGGCCTTGACGCTCCAGCCGTCTGCCAGAAGACGGAATATTTCTTTCTCGCGGGGTGAAAGAGCGCTCAGATCGCCGCTCCCTTCGCCCCCCGTTTCGTCGGCGGCCTGTCGGCGCGCTCGAAGCAGGGCCGCCAGCCGCCCCCCAGGGTCGGAAAAACTCAAAAAAATGTTGCCCTGGCGCACGCTTTCAATGGCGCGCAGCAGCACGCCCGGCGGTTCAGACTTGCGCACGTGGCCCATGATGCCGATGTCGATAAGTTCCGGCAGCCAGCGCTGGTCTTCATGCCCTGTGTAAATAAGAATGCGCGTGCCGGGGCGTACCTCCAGCACGGCGCGCCCGGTTTCAACGCCGTTCATGCCGGGCATTCCGAGATCCAGCACCATCAGGTGCGGCGACATGGAGGCTGCCAGGGCGACGGCCTCTCCACCGGTGAGCGCCATGCCCACAACCCGCAAATGGGCGTAGGGCGCCAGCAGGCTGCGCACGCCTTCCATCAGCAGTTTGTGATCATCCACCAGCAGGATGCGGCAGATTTCGCCTTGCGTCTGTGTCATATGCCTGTCCGGGCACTCCCGGCTGTTCGTGCCAGCCTGCCCCTTGGGGTTCGGCGGCCTGCAACGGGAGGTTCAGGGTATGCAGAGCTAGACCAGATTACCTTTGAAATACTTCACATTTCAAGGTGTCATTCTTCCGAAAAATGCGATTTGCGGCAACATCCACGCCACGTCGCGGCGCGCCGCACTCGCGTGCAGCGTTAGAGCCTGTGATTTTTTTCTAAAGTACATGCGCTATAAGAGAAAAAGCGACGCCAGACCGAGAAAAATGAAAAAGCCCGCTCCGTCCGTAATTGTGGTAAGAAAAATACTGGACGCGTGCGCCGGATCACGCCCAAGAGCGCGAAAAATAAGCGGTATCGAGCCGCCGGAAACAGCGCCGAGGAGCATGTCGCACATGAGCGCGCCGCCCATGACAGCACCGATGGCAGCCACGCCCGTAAACATCCACGCGCCCACAAAGGCTGTAAAAGCCATCACAAGACCGGTCACAATGCCGATTTTGCCTTCGCGCACAACGGCCATCCAGGCCTTTTTCTGGTCAAAGCGATCCGTAGCCAACTGGCGGATCATGACGGCCAGGGCCTGCTGCCCCGTATTGCCCGCCTGATTGGCCACCATAGGCATGAGCACGGCCAGCACAGCCATTTCAGCAATGCTGCCTTCAAACATGTACACAACCGAAGCCGAGAGGGCCGAGTTGAACATGTTCACGAACAGCCAGGGCAGGCGCTTTCGCACGCTCTCCTTCCAGGGAGTGTCCACGCTTTCTTCAGGGTCAGCGCCCACCATGCCCAGCATGTCGGCGCTGGCCTCTTCATGCATGATGTCCATGATATCATCATAGGTGATGACGCCCATGATGTGTCCGTCATTATCCACAACGGGCATGGCCATGAAGTTGTAGTGCGAAAGCAGGCTGGCCACTTCGCGCCTGTCCGTATCATACGTGACGCTGATAACGCTCTGCCCTGCCGCCGCGTCGCCCACGATGGTTCCGGGGCGGGCCAGCATAAGGTCACGCAGGGAGAGCACGCCCACAAGCACGTCGTGCGAATCCACCACATAGCCGTAATAGGGGCTTTCTTTTTCAGCCATTTCCGAACGGATATGGGCTATGGCCTCATCCACGGTCTGGTTGCATTCCAGCAGGATGAGCTCGGTATTCATGGCCCCGCCCGCGGAATCCGGGTCAAAATTGAGCAGACTGCGCAGTTCGTCGGAGTCTTCGCGGGTCAGTTTTTCCAGCAGGGCGTCGCGGTGGTCCTCATCCAGCTCATCCAGCACGTCGGCGGCGTCGTCCGGGGACATTTCGGCAATAATCTGGGCGGCGACGTCCGTATCCAGATTTTCCAGCACGTCAACGGCCACATTGCCGTCAAGTTCGGCCAGAGCTTCGGCGGCCTCTTCCTTGGGCATGCTGGAAAGCGTGCTTACCTGCTTTTCAAGGCTCAGATTTTCCAGATGATCGGCCATATCGGCCGGGTGCATAAACTCCTGATCCGAATAGTCGGAGTCGTATGCGTCATCACTGAAAGAGGAGTCCTCGGCAGACCAGTCCTGCATTGAGTCATGCTCAGGAGCCGTCGCAACGGGACTGGCCCCGGCGTCGGCACAGCCTTCAGAGCGGGATTCAGCACGGGCTTCAACGCGGTCGGCATCCGTATTCACGGCTGCTGCGCGGTCACTGCCGCCGGACGCGGAATTTATGGGCGCGGGCCTTTCAGACACGGGATCTGCGGGCACTGAGGTTGCGGGCGCGTCCGGCTGCTGGTCCGGCTGTAAAGCCGCAGCCTGAACTCCACGGGCGTCATCCTGCCCCATGCCCTCTTGGGCCCTGATGTGCTGTTTATCTTTGTAGTCTGCCATGGCGCGCCTTTCATCCAAAAAAAATACGTCCCAAAGGAGCAATGATGCCGGAAAACGCGCCTCACAGAGTGAATGGCGCATATGTGAAAATGCTCTCGAGGATCACGCGGCTTGACGCGACGCACTGGGCATTCTATCTACTTCAAAACACCCGCACATCGGCGCAGTCCGCCGTGTGAGGGCCAACACGCCGCGCGTGGCGTCTGGCCACATCGGGCGCCCTCTCACTTAGCATGCGTAAGAAATGGGGACAAGCGCAATGTACACGCCCTGGGCCGCTTTTTTTTCACCGGAAGGACAGCGGCTTCTCCAACAATGTATAGACCTCGCCCTGGAAGAAGACGGCCCCGAACTGACCGCCATGGGCCTTTTTGCTCCCGACGCGTACCTGAACGCAGCAATACGCGCCAAACAGGACACCCTGGTGGTGGGTCTTCCCGTCATCGGCCCGGTGTTCCGCAGTCTGGGCTCACCCTTCAAATGGCAGGCGCTGGCCGTCGAGGCAGCCTCTGTGCCCGCCATGACGGAGGTGGCCCGCATCACGGCCCCCGCCGTGGCCATGCTCAAAGCCGAGCGCGTCATCCTCAACTTTATAACCCATCTTTCGGGCATAGCCAACCTTACGGCCCGCTACGTGCGCGAGCTTGAGGGCACGGGCGTGCGCCTGCTCGACACCCGCAAGACCACTCCCGGCATGCGCTGGCCTGAAAAATACGCCGTTCAGGCGGGCGGCGCGTGCAATCACCGCAAAAACCTTGCGGAGATGCTCATGCTCAAGGACAACCACGTTGACGCCGCAGGTTCCATCACGGCGGCAGTGGCTACCCTGCGCGCCCGCTACACACCCTGCCCGCCCATCGAGGTTGAGTGCCGCACCCTTGAACATGTGCGCGAAGCCATAGCGGCGCGCGCTGAACGCATTATGATGGACAATATGGAAGGCCCGCTTCTGAGCGAGGCCCTGGCCCTGGTGCCGGCGGACATTGAAACCGAGGTGAGCGGCGGCGTCCGTCTGGAGAATATCCGCAAGCTCGCTCTTACAGTCCCCCGCAGGCCAGACTTCATCTCCGTGGGGCGGCTGACCCACTCCGCAGTGGCGGCAGACTTCAGCATGACGCTGCTGCCGGCCTGAGGCCGCCCAGGGCCGCATCTTTTCAGCGCAGGAAAATGACCATGCAAAATATCAGTGCCGAAATTCAGGCTATCAAGCGACAATTGGGCGACAAACTCTGCATCATGGGGCACCACTACCAGAATGACTCCGTGGTGCAGCACTGCGACATTACGGGAGACTCACTGGAGCTGGCCCGGCGCGTGCCCCAGATTGACGCGGACTTTATTGTTTTTTGCGGTGTTTATTTTATGGGCGAATCCGCCGCGCTTCTGGCCAAGCCGGGGCAGTCCGTCTATCTGCCAAGCCTGGACGCGGACTGCCTCATGTCGCAAATGACGCCCGCCCCCCTGGCCCGCAAGGTTCTGGAGCAGCTCTACGCGGCCGGGCGCAAGATCATTCCCCTGGCCTACGTCAACACAGATCTGGCCCTCAAGGCCGTTGTGGGCGAGTACGGCGGCGCGGTGTGCACTTCGGCCAACGCGGGCGTCATGATGCAATGGGCCATGAAACAGGGAGACGGCGTGCTCTTTTTGCCCGACAGGCACCTGGGCAACAACACGGCCACGGCCCTTGGCATACCGCCGCACGACCGGCATGTGCTGCGCATAGGCTCCAAAGGGCTGGTAGACCCGGAAAGCCAGGCGCTGGACAGAAAACTGCTGCTCTGGCCCGGCTGCTGCGCCATCCATGCCCGCTTTGACCCTGATGATGTGCGCGAAATGCGCGCCGCGCACCCCGGCTGCCGCGTCATTGCGCATCCCGAATGCCGCGAAGACGTCATCGCGGTCTGCGACGGCGCAGGTTCCACATCCTTTCTCATCAAGGACGCAGCCCGTGTGGCTGCGGAAGCGCCAGGCTCCACCCTTATCGTGGGCACTGAGAACAACCTTGTTCACCGCCTGGCCGACCGTTTTAACGGCCAGTGCCGCATTATCCCTCTGGGGCACGCCATTTGCGGCAATATGGCCAAGGTGACGGAAAAGAAGCTTTGGACTATACTGACTGAAATTGTTTCACAAAAAGCCACTCCTCTGGAGATTGAGGCGCAACTTTGCCCCCCCGCCCGTCTTTCATTAACCCGCATGCTTGAAGCATGCGGCCTGTGAGGTTTGCCCAGTGAATCCCAGTCGCCGTCATGTGCCCGTATTGATAATCGGTTCGGGCATTGCCGGATGCACCGCCGCCCTTACCCTGGCCGACGCCGGTTATGAAGTGCTTCTTATCAATGCCGGAGCCCAACTGGCCGACGGCAACTCCGAACTGGCGCAAGGGGGCATCATCTACCGCGCCGATCCCCCCGCTAACGCGGCTGCCGACACTGCCCGCAGCCCGGACAAGCAGAATGCCGGGCCTCAGGGCGATGCCCTGGCCCTGGAAAAAGACATTATGGTCGCGGGCCATAATTACAACTATGAAAAGGCCGTGCGCTTTCTTTGCAGTCAGGGCCCCGCATGCGTTGAAAGCGTGCTCATCGACCGTTCCAAGGTTCCCTTTGACCGCAATGAGGACGGCAGCTTCAATCTCACGCGTGAAGGCGGGCACTCCGCCCACCGCATTCTGCACTGCCGCGACTATTCCGGCCGCGCCATGATGGACGGCCTGACCGCGCAGGTTATGCAGCACCCACGCATTACGCGGCTGCACCGCCGCGCCGCCATCGACCTTCTCACAAGCCACCACCACGCCAAAAATTCGCAACTGCGCTACGAGGTCGACAACCGCTGCCTGGGGGCCTATGTGCTCAACGAGGAAAGCGGCGAACCCGAAACCATCCTGGCCGACTGGACAGTGCTTGCCACAGGCGGCGTGGGGCAGATTTTTCTGCATTCAACCAACGCGCCCGGCTGCGTTGGCACGGGCGTGTCCATGGCCTTTCGCGCTGGCGTATCGCTGGCCAATCTGGAATTCATGCAGTTTCACCCCACCGCCCTGTATGAAGAACGCAGCAACCGCCGCTCCCTCATCACCGAAGCCATGCGCGGCGAGGGCGCGCGTCTGCTCAATCACAAGGGGCAGCCCTTCATGAAGGACTACGATCCGCGCGCGGATCTCGCCCCCCGTGACGTGGTCTCGCAGGCCATGATGGACGAAATGCTGCACAACGGCGCGCCCTGCCTCTTTCTGGACGTAAGCGGCGTGCAGCAGGACCTGCCCACGCGCTTTCCCACCGTGTTCCAGAAGTGCCTTGAGGCAGGCATCGACATACGCCGTGAGCCCATCCCCGTGGTCCCGGCTGCCCACTATTTCTGCGGCGGCGTACTCACGGATATACGCGGGCGCACGTCCATGCGCGGTCTTTACGCCATCGGCGAATGCGCCTGCACGGGCCTGCACGGGGCCAACCGCCTTGCCAGCACATCCCTGCTTGAAGCCCTTGTGTGGGGCGTCAGTTGCGGCAAGGACCTCTCCCACCGCCTGAACAGCGAACGCGGCCTTTCAAAAAATCTCGCCGCCTCCATCCCCGACTGGCTGCATGAAGGCGACGAGCGGCGCGATGACCCGGCCCTGGTGGCGCAGGACTGGACCAACATCCGCAATACCATGTGGAACTATGTGGGCATATCGCGTACCGAGGCCCGCCTGCGCCGGGCCTTTGAAGACATGCGCGACCTTGTGCGCCATATACACGACTTTTACAAGCATACACGCATATCCCGCCGTCTGGTGGACCTTTTTCATGGTTCACAGACGGCCTACGTCATCACTCAGGCAGCCATGCGCAACCGCGCAAGTCTGGGCTGCCATCAACGGGTGGACTGACCAAAAACCCGTAACGCGCGTCAAGGCTGGCGCGGCTGAACCGCCCGCCAGCCACCACATAAAGGAAAAACCCCCTCATGAAAAAGCTGCTGAAAACATTGATCATACTGGCCATTCTGGTCGCTGGCGGCCTGACGGCTCTAGGATTCGGGCTGCGCTCCTCCATACAGGAGCAAGTTCTCAATGGGCTCAGCAACCTGTCCCGCAGTCCTCAGGGCAAGCCCTATGCAGCTTCGGCTGATCAAGTGGAATTTTCACCCTTTACGCGCGAAATTTTCATCCGGGGCCTGGCGTTGCGTGGCGAGCAGGCCAATGGGCCGGAAACATGGCTCGCCTCTGAAATCTCTTTTCGACTGCCCCTGCGCATGCTGCTGGCCCTCACGCCCTTGCGGATCATGATCCTCAAAGGCAATGAGCCTATGGACATTGCCGAAAATGTCGTGGTGCGCAATATCGCCATGACGACCCCCAACAGCAGGGTTCTGGTGCAGCGTGAAGAAATGGACGTTATCCGCGCTACGCCCTTTGTCATTGGCCAGGCCCTTGAAGGGCACGAGCCTATCGACATGATCACCGCCACCTACGACATGGGGGCGGACAATACCAGCGCCCATTTTGTCAGCGCGGACATCATCGACGCCAACGGCTCCGTCAAGGTAAGCTTCAAGGAAATGCGCATGTCCGGCTGGAAGGGCCGCTCCATAGCAAGCCTTGCCATCGATGATATGGAGGTCCGCATAGGCGGCGCGCAGACCATGGCCATCGGCCGTATGGTTCAGGAAGGCATAGCCCTGCCTGAAGAAGACATGATGCGCCAGCTTATGGCCCTTAGTGAAAATCCTGAGGCAAAGGAAACCCAGGAGCAGCTTATACCGCTCATGGAAACCATCCTTAACTATGATCCGCCTCTGCTGCGCAAATTTCAGGCCACCGACATGACCTTTGCCGTGGATACAAGCACCGTGCAGGTCAAGGAAAGCCAGTTCGAGTGGTTTTCAAACACGCCCACGCACACCAAAAGCAGCATCACCGGCCTAACCGCGTCTTCCAGGCTCCTTCACTCGGTGCTGGACATGACCCTGCCCCCCCTGAACGTGGATATGGTCTTTGAATCCCGCACCACTGGAGCCGTCAGTCATAAGACAGCCGAAGTGCGCGCTCCGGGGCTGGGGCAGATCGCATGCTCGCTGAACACGAATGATAAACCCGGTTCCCGCATGGCCGAAGAAATTTTCACCCAGAGCTTCAGTGATTTTACGCTGAGCTACAAGGATGACGGCGCTGTCGCATGGATGGGGCTGAACCTTTTTCCGAACGTGCCGCAGGCGGCGGCCACCATCGGAGCCCTCGCCGCCTTGCCCGGCATCAGGGACACCCCGCAGAACGCTGTCATACGCCAAAATCTGCAAGCCTTCGCCGCCAGACCCGGCAGCCTTGACATCAAGACCACTCCCGGGCGCACGGTGCTTGTGCTTGACCTCATTGCCATGCTGGACAATCCCGGCATGCTGCTTACCATAGCAGCCACACCTGGCGATCGCGCCCTTGTGGAGCAGATGGAGGTGCTGCGCCTGACATTTGAGGCCGTACAGGTCATGAACGCGCAGCAGCAACAATAGGGATGTTGCGCAGCAAAGCCTGCTGGCTGCAGCATGGCAGCGCCCTGACAATGATCCGGCAACGCCCCGGCTGGGCGATGGCTAGGGCGGTGGCTGGCAAATCGGGCCACAACCTGGCAAGCCCGATGAAGAGCAACAGGGGCAACCTTGCCGCCCGCGTCGCAAAGGCTTGACGCCGGAGGCTCGCGGGCGCAAACTGCTGGCCTGCAATACTTCATGATGTCGCTCTCCGACGGACGGAACGGCAACCGTACACCTACGGCGCAACAGGAACACGCATCATCCGGCGCATAAACCACGAGGAACAGCCACATGCTCAACAAGTTTCGCCTGCTCACCCCCGGTCCCACGCCTCTGCCGGAGCGCGTGCGCCTTGTTCTGGCCAGGGATATGATCCACCACCGCAAGGGCGAATTCAAAGAAATCATGGCGCAGCTACAGGTAAGCCTCAAAACGCTTTTTGGCACAACCAGCACGGTGCTGCCCCTGTCCTGTTCCGGCACGGGAGCCATGACGGCCGCTGTGTACAGCCTTTTTGCCCCCGGCCAGAAGGTTCTGGTTATCGAAGGCGGCAAATTCGGCCAGCGCTGGCGCGAAATCGCCGTTTCGCACGGCCTTGAGGTACAGTCCATTATTGTGCCCTGGGGCGAGGCTGTCACGCCTGAGGCCGTGGAGGCCGCCCTGAAAGCCGACCCGTCCATTGCAGGCGTGCTTATACAGCTTTCAGAAACGTCCACGGGCGTTCTGCACCCGGTGGAAGAAGTGGCCCGCATTACGCGCAAAAGCCAGGCACTGCTGCTGGTGGACGGCATCTCTGCAGTGGGCCTCTCGCCCTGCCCCATGGATGCATGGGGAGTGGACTGCCTGCTTACGGGTTCGCAAAAAGGCCTCATGCTGCCGCCCGGCCTGGCCCTGCTTGCCCTGTCCGAGCGGGCCTGGGCCTGCGCTGAAAAGCAGACTCCGGGCTGTTTCTACTTCAATCTGATAAAAGAACGGGAATACGTCCACAAGGGGCAGACTCTCTTTACCTCGCCCGTGGGGCTTGTCCTTGGCCTCAAGGAAAGCCTGGACATGCTGCTGGAAAACGGCCTCAAGGCCCTGTATGCCAAGCAGTGGGCGCTTACTATGCTGACCCGCGCCAGCCTTACGGCCATGGGTCTGGAACTTTTTGCCAAGGAACATTTTGCCTGGGGCATCACCAGCGTGCTGCTGCCTGAAGGCGTCGATGGCGTCGAGGTTCTGCGCATGGCGCAGGAAAAGCACGGAGTGTCCATGGCTGGCGGGCAGGACCACTTCAAGGGGCGCATGGCCCGTGTCGGGCATATGGGATGGGTGGACTGGGCCGATGTGGTCGCGGGCATTTATGCCCTTAACGACTGCCTGTGCGCCGTGGGCGGATACTGCGGATCGCGCGACTATCTGGAGCAGGGGCTGGCCGCATACCGGGCCGCTCTGGCGGGAGAGCCGGGCGAACCCTTGCCGCTGGTGTACAACAGCTAGGGAAACGCTGATTTATTTCGTTTGGCAAGGCGCGATCTTTTTTGAAACAGGAGTGGACTCTTCCGTCCTCGACTGTTTCAAAAAAAGTGAAGCAACGCCGCCAAACGAAATAACTGCGCGTTTCCAGGTGGCTCTTTAATCAGTGCTTCCCTGGAGCAGATTACCCTTGAGAATGCGCATTCTCAGATGTTTGCGCATTCATAAAAACGCGGCACGTCGTGAGGCGCTTATCAGCGCGGGCAACCAGCGCCATTGCCATCACGGCGAGCATGCGCGGCGCCAGAGCCGTTTCACAGTGAAACTGCCAGAAACTTGCCCTCAACCGATTACCATGGCGCGACTTGCCGCGCCTGCCAAGCCGGGCGCAGTGCGCCACGAGGTCACCATGAGCCAGAAATCCTGTGGATGCTCATCCGGGCCTATGCCTGAAGTGACGTTTTCTACCTTTATACTTTCGCTGGCCTCATCCGCGCTGGTGCATCTGGGCGAAGTTCCCAGCCCTGACACCGGAGCCACGGAGGCCAACCTGCCGCTGGCCAAGCACAGCATTGACGTGCTTGAGATGCTGCACGCCAAAACGCAGAACTGCCTTGACGACCAGGAGCGAAAGCTGCTTGAGGGC
Organism: Desulfovibrio sp. MES5; assembly: GCF_002237645.1. Lineage (GTDB taxonomy): Bacteria > Desulfobacterota > Desulfovibrionia > Desulfovibrionales > Desulfovibrionaceae > Desulfovibrio. The sequence continues at coordinate 28,027 of NZ_MJUZ01000001.1, read as the reverse complement.
ATACTCTACGAACTGCGCTTGAAGTTTGTCATCAAGTGCGGGCCCAACTGCGAATGCCTGTCCGGCAAAGAGCGGAAGCCCGCGTAACACCCGCGTGAGCGCCCTTACGGCGCTTGCCGCAGCGGTGACATGGCCACGGGGCGCGCCTGCCCAAGCCGGCGGGCGTTCTATGCACTTTTTTCAGATGCCTTTGCGGCGTGTTATAAGGACTAGGGCATGAAGACATTCAAAGCGGGTCTGGTGGGCATTACGGGATATGCGGGCATGGAACTGGCACGGCTTTTGGCGAGCCATCCGTCCATGCGTCTCAGCATGGCCTGCTCGCGGGCCGAGTCAGGCAAACGCCTTGGCGAATACTATCCTTTTCTGGAGCACATGCCCGGTTCGGACGTTGTCATAAGCGTTTTTGACGCCGAACAGGCCGCCAAAGAATGCGACGTGGTCTTTCTTGCCGTGCCTGCGGGCACCGCCATGGGCATGGCCGCGCCTCTACTCAAGGCCGGAACCAAGGTTGTGGACCTTTCGGCCGACTTTCGCCTGCGCGACCCCGAAATCTATACCGCCTGGTACAGGCAGGAACACACCCACAAGGACATCCTGCACAAGGCCGTATACGGCCTGCCTGAACTTTACGCGGCCGAGGTATCCCGCGCCAGCCTGATAGCCAACCCCGGTTGCTACCCCACATCGGTGATTCTGGGCCTGTACGCGGCAATCAAGCACGGCCTTGTGCACACTGACGACATTGTGGTGGACGCCAAATCCGGCGCTACAGGCGCGGGCCGCAAGGCCGCCGTTGGCACGCTTTTTTGCGAGGTGTCGGACAACTTCCGCGCCTATGGCCTGCCCACCCACAGGCATACCCCGGAAATTGAGCAGGAAGTTTCCCTACTGGCCGGGCATGACGTGCGCCTCTCGTTCAATACCCACATCCTGCCGCTCAACCGGGGCATTTTGTCCACCATCTATACCCGGCTGAAAGACCCTGCCACCACGCTGGATCAGGTGCGCGACGCCTTCACGAGCACCTGGGCGCACAGCCCCTGGATACGCGTGCTGCCCAAGGGCTCACTGCCCGAAACCCGTTTTGTGCGCGGCAGCATGTTCTGCGACCTTGGTCTTGTGGTAGATCCGCGTACGGGCAGGCTCACCATTTTATCGGCCATCGACAATCTGTGCCGTGGCGCTTCAGGGCAGGCCCTGGCCAACGCCAACCTCATGTGCGGCCTGCCCGTGGGTACCGGTCTCGACATGCTGGCTCCCCTGCCCTGAGGCGGGGACAGGTACAGAGTTTTTTTTGCGCTCCGGCTGGGGGACAGATTGAACGCCAAACGGATTTCGCGATCTGTCCACTCCGCATAATGCCTTATGCGGCTGACAGAAATAACGGCACCTCTTTGGGTCACAGCTTCTCCCTGCCGGAAAGCACGAATTTCAATGTCATGCGGTTCGTTTAGAGCATTTACCCTTAGAAAAAGGGTAAATGCTCTAACGCTGCACGAGGGGCGACGCGCCGCAACGTGGCATGGATTCTGCCGAAGCCCGCATTTTTCGCAGAATGACAATTTGAACTGTTGATTATTTCACCGTTTATCTGATCGAGCTGAATGCACAGACCCTAACGTACACAGCCACAAAGGGAGCATCATGCAACTGGAACAAGCCTTTCAGGATCCCCAGCTCTGCCGCGGCCTGCTGGACCGCCTCAACCGGGCGTTGGACGGACGCTCCATGCGCTTTATGGAAGTGTGCGGCACCCATACAGTAGCCATTTTTCAGAGCGGCCTGCGCTCTCTGCTCCCTGATACGGTGGCCCATCTTTCCGGGCCGGGCTGTCCCGTCTGCGTCACGCATGACGCTGAAGTGGCCGCCTTTCTTGATCTGGCGGAGCGCGACAGGGTCATTATAGCCACTTTTGGGGATCTTTTGCGCGTTCCCGGCCCCGGCGGGCGCAGCCTCAAACACGCGCAGGCCCAGGGCGCGCGCGTGGAGATCGTCTATTCTCCCCTGGACGCCCTGACCCTCGCGGAGCAAAACCCCGGCGACACCGTGGTTTTTCTGGGCATAGGCTTTGAAACCACGGCGCCCACCGTGGCCGCCACCCTGCTGACGGCCCGCCAGCGCAAGCTTGAAAATTTCTGCGTGCTTTCCCTGCACAAACTGGTTCCTCCCGCGCTGCGCGCCCTGCTGGACGACAGCCAGTGCGCTGTGGAAGCCTTTTTGCTGCCGGGGCACGTCTCCACCATCCTTGGGCTGGAACCTTACGCCTTTCTTGCCGAAAAATACCGCGTGCCCGGCGTGGTGGGCGGCTTTCAGCCCGCCGACATCCTTCTTGCCCTGTGCATGATGGCCGAGCAGATACGCGACAATGCCCCGGCTGTGGTCAATGCCTATCCCCGGGCTGTGGGCGATGCGGGCAATCCCCGCGCCCGCGCGCTGCTGGATCAGTTTTTCACCCCTGCGGACGCCCTCTGGCGCGGCATTGGCAGCATTCCGATGAGCGGCCTTACCCTGAGGCCGGAATACCAGGATATGGACGCCATGGTTCGCCTTGATCTCAAACTGCCCGATGTGCCCCCCCTGCCCGGCTGTCGCTGCGGGGACGTGCTCAAGGGCCGCATGGCGCCTCCGGACTGTCCCCTGTTCGGTAAAAAGTGTACCCCCGCCACGCCTGTGGGGCCGTGCATGGTGTCGACCGAGGGCAGCTGCGCCGCCTACTTCAAATATTCGGAGAGATAATGGAAGACTGTCTTCTTCTCGATGCGGGCAGCGGTGGCCGAGCCTCGCAGCGTCTTGTGTCCCAGTGCTTTTTTCGCCACTTTGCCAACCCCCTGCTGGAGCGCATGGACGACGCGGCCCTGCTGACCGACATTCGCGGCCCTCTGGCCATGAGCACGGATTCCTACACCGTGACGCCCCTGATTTTCCCCGGCGGCAGCATCGGCAGCCTCGCCGTGCACGGAACCGTCAATGATGTGGCCATGCTGGGCGCGCGCCCCCGCTACCTCAGTTGCGCCTTCATCCTTGAAGAAGGCCTTGCGCTGGAAACGCTTGAGCGCGTCACCGCCGACATGGCGGCAGCGGCCCGCGAAGCCGGGGTGCTCATCGTCACTGGCGACACCAAGGTTGTCCCCAAGGGAGCCTGTGACAAAATATTTATCAATACTACCGGCATAGGCGAAGTTTTCGCCAATCCCGCCCCGTCCGGGCACAGCGCGCGCGCCGGTGACGCGGTGCTGGTGAGCGGAGCCATGGGCGATCACGGGCTTACTGTTATGGGCAGCCGCGAAGGACTGTCATTTCTCACGGACGTGGCTTCGGACTCCGCGCCTCTCAACCATATGATCGCGGATATTCTCGAAGCTGCCGGTGAAGTACATGTGCTGCGCGATCCCACACGCGGGGGCCTTGCCACCACGCTGAATGAGATTGCCGAGCAGTCGCAGGTGGGCATTCTTCTGGATGAAACGGCCATTCCTGTGCACGAGGCCGTGCGGAACGGCTGTTCGTTCCTGGGGCTGGACCCCTTGTATCTGGCCAATGAGGGCAAATGCATCTGCATCGTGCCCGAAGACAGGGCTGAAGCCGCCCTGGAGGCCATGCGCCGCTCGCCCTACGGCAAGGAAGCCGCGCGCGTGGGCACGGTCACGGAGGGCAAGGCGCAGGTGAGCCTGCAAACCCGCATCGGCGGCCGCCGCCTGCTGGGCATGCTTGAAGGGGCGCAATTGCCGCGCATCTGCTGATTGCGAGGGTCCACTGCGCATTTATGCGCACTACGTATGCCGAGCGTGAATGCGGCTTGCAGACGATACGCATAATGCCGCGTGCGCAAACCAGCCACAGACGCAACTACAAAAGCCAGCAGTTCCCGATCATGTGGGAATTGCTGGCTTTCTTTTTATACAAAACAACTTCGCCTTGAAATTGCCTGACGCAGATACCCTTTGAAGCGCTGTGACGCCAGAGGGACACCGCCTTTAACATCCCATTTTATATGAGAATATTCTTTCTAATATAACAAAGCACCATAAAAGTTTTAGGGGGTGGGGGCGTGGGGGAGGGGCCCTTTTTCAAAAGGGTCCCTCCCCCACAAAGCATTCCTTCTTCCCCCCCCCACAAAACACTTCCCACCCGCAAAACATTTCAAAGTGAACTTGTTCTAGTCGTTGCTCACGGGTTTTCTGCTGATGATCAGCGACATATAAGGCGGGGTGCCTTCTTCCGGGCCCAGCCCCCGGCGCAGCTTTTCGGCGGGCTGCTCAACGTGGCTGGCCAGAATACAGGAGTCCAGCCGCCCTGTGGCGCGCAGAGCGTTCGCAATGGCCGGGAGGTTGCGGTACGCTTTGAGGATAACGGCGGTATCAGCCCCTTCGAGGGCTTTTTCAAGCTCGTCGCCGCTGTTGATGCCGGGAATGATGCGCAGGGTTTCGCTGTTTTCGCACAAAATGACGCCCGCGCGCGCGGCTGCAGCCTGAATGGAGGTAATGCCGGGGATGATCTCAATGGGCAGGTGCGGCGCGCGTTCCCTGAGCGTCTGAATGAGATAGCCAAAGGTGCTGTAGACAAGCGGGTCGCCAATGGTCAGAAAGGCCGCATTTTCGCCGCCTTCCAGCACTTGCTGCGTTTTTTCGGCGGCCACGCGCCACGCCTCGCGCAGTACGGCACGGTCCCGCGTCATTGGAAATTCCAGACGCAGCATGCGCGCGTCAGACCGCAAGTGTGGCCGGGCGGTTTCCAGCGCGGCGGAATAGTCATTTTTGGGCGAAGCCGCCGCCAGAATCACGTCCACCTTGCCGAGGGCGTTCACCGCCCGCAGCGTCAGCAGGTCTGAAGCGCCGGGCCCAACGCCCACGCCGTACAAAACTCCTGTCATGCTCAGCTCTCTTGTCCTGTGGTCAGAATATCAGGTTAAGGGAAAATCAAGGAAAATATCAGAAAATCAGCGCGCCGCTTCGGGGTGCAAAAACCGCCCAAGTTCTTCGGCGGCGTCCACAGAGCGTGGCCCGGGACGGGCAAAAAGGTCTTCATCCACCGTCAGCACCCTGCCCTCGCGCACAGCGCGCAGGTCCTTGTAATGCAGGCGCTGGTCCAATGGCTGGGGGTCGGGGTTCATAGGGCCGCTCTGAATGATATACACATCCGGGTCAGCGGCCAGCAGGGCCTCTTCATTGAAGCGCACCAGCTTTTTTTCGTCCGTGACCACATTCCGCCCGCCAGCACGGGATATGATGTTGTCCACAATGCCGCCCCGCCCCGCCGCCAGCAGATTGGGGTACCGCACCTCATAAAAAACCCGTACCGGCTTCTGATCCTTGTAGCGGGCCTCAAGGGCACCGAGCCGCGCCTGCCACACGTCTGTCAGCCGGGCGGCCTCAGCCTCGCGCCCGGTGAGCTGTCCGAGCTTTTGCAGCACGCCAAACAGCTGTTCAAAGGAATTCATTTCAAAAACAAGCACATTCAGGCCGAGGGCACGCAGGGCCTCGGTCTGCAACAGCGCTTCATTGCGCCCGGCAAGCTGGATGACCAGATCGGGCGACTGCTGCACGATAAGTTCGGCATTGGGGCGCATATGGGTGCCGATGGCGGGCAGATGCGCCAGAGCGGGAATGTTTGCGTCAGCCACGGTGCGGGCAGCAAGACTGTCGCCAGCGCCCAGCGCCAGCAAAAGTTCGTTGAAGGCTCCGTACAGGGCTATGATGCGCTTTGCCGGAGCGTCCAGCCGCACCTCATGCCCTGTGTCGTCACGGACGCTGACCGGGACAAAGGCGGATGCAGACGCCGATGCAGGGGCCGACGCTGGCCCTGCCGCTGGCGCTGCCAATCCCGGCGCGCTGGCGGCTGCGGCCATGCCCTTGCCGTCCATAGTGGACGCAGTGGATGCGGCAGGCACGCCAGATACGGGGGACACGCCAGACACGGCGGGCGCGGCTGCAGCGGTCGGGGTGGCGGGATTGGCGGGATCGGCGGCAGCGAATTGCTGCGCTGATTCAGCGGCCAGCGTCGCGGTTGGCAAAACTGGCGGCAGCGCCAAAGCCAGCGCCACAACCAGAGTCAATGCCAGCCTTGGCAGAGCGCGCGTCGCCAGAGCCTGCGTCACCAGAACATGCGGCAAGGTCGGCATGGCTGCGGGGACCGTGCGCTTGCGCCAGCAGGGCCTGAGGCAGGCCCCAGAGCGGATGCGGCAAAACGCCGATAGGGATATCATAAAGGGCACTGAGCTTCTCCTCGGTAAAAACCGCATCCACCGGGCCGTCAAAAACAAGCCTTCCGGCCTTGAGGCCCAACAGCCTCGTGGCATAGATGGCCGCCAGATTACAGTCGTGCACAGCCATGAGCACGCAGGCTCCGGCGGCCCGGCGGCGTTCCAGCAGATCAAAAAGTCCGGCCATGCGGGCCATATCCAGCCCTGCGGCCAGTTCGTCCAGCAGCAGGAGCGGGCTTTCCTGCGCCAGAGCGCGGGCCAGCAGCACCCGTTGCAGTTCGCCGCCCGACAGTTCCGCAAGACGACGCGGAGCCAGCGCTGCAGCGCCGCAGGCTTCCAGGGCTTCGTCCACCGCCGCATAATCCCTGCCGCCATAACAGCCCAGCCACGAAAGGTGCGGATACCGCCCAAGCAAGGCCATCTGCCGCGCAGTAAGCTCTCGCGGGTATTCGCCGCCCTGCGGCACCACAGCCGCCAGCCGCGCGCGCTGGCGCGGCTTCATGCCCACGAGCGACCTGCCCTGAAGAAAAATCTCCCCCTCCTGCGCGTGCAGCACGCCGGAAAGGCTGCGCAACAGCGTGGTCTTGCCGCTGCCGTTGGGGCCAAGCAAGGCCAGACATTCACCGCCACGCGCCGCAAAACTCACGTCCTGCAATACTGGCCGCCCCCTGTAGCCGGAATGCAGGTTGCGCACCTCAAGCATGGGCGGGGGCGTCGTGGCAGACAGGCCGCTGGCGGGGGGCCTCACAGCGGGTGGTGCGGTGGACCGTGCGGCGGAAACTCTGGCAAGCGGTTCCACAGGCGACCCTGGGGATTCCGCCATACAACCGACTGCGGACTGCGCGAACTGGCCTGCGGCCTGCTCAGGCACAGGGCCTGCGCGCGTGGTATCGGGCACGGGCGCTCTCTGCGTCATGGCCGCCTCCGCACCAGCAGGGCAAAAAATGGTCCGCCAAGCAGCGCTGTAACCACGCCCACGGGCAATTCCTGCCCGCCGTCCAGCACGCTGCGGGCCAGCACATCGGCCCAGACCAGCAGCACGCCGCCGCCAAAAAACGCTCCGGCCAGCAAGGGGCCGTGACCGCAGCCCAGCACAAGGCGCAGCACATGCGGCACCACCAGTCCCACAAAGCCGATCACCCCGGCCACCGCCACGCAACCCGCCGTCATACAGCTTGCACCGGCCAGCAGCCAAAGCCGCGCTCGCCCCACATTCAGCCCGAGCTGGGCGGCCTGCTCGTCGCCCAGGGTCAGTACGTCCAGCGCGCGCCAGCCCAAAGCCACAGCCAGCAGGCCAGGCACGAAGGTAGCCAGCAACAGGGGCAGGCTGTCCCAGCCGCGCCCCTGAAATGATCCCATAATCCAGAAAACAATGCTGGTTACGGATTCCTCATTGAGCGCCTTGATCAATGCCACCAGCGCCCCCAGAAAGGCCGCCACTGCAATGCCGGCAAGTATGACGCTCTCGCGCCTGAAGCCGCCGTCTCCCCTGCCGAGCCACAAGGCTCCGGCCAGGGCCAGCAGCGCTCCCGCCAGGGCCGCCGGGGCCACCAGGGCCGCCGGTCCCGGCAGGGAAATATGCGCTGCCGCCAAAAGCCCGCTCAGAGCTTTGCCCGCAACGCCGCCAAGGGCAATGGCAATGCTTGCCCCACACGCCGCGCCCGCCGAAATCCCCAGAGTAAAGGGATCGGCCAGGGGGTTGCGCAATACCCCTTGCAGGGCCACGCCCGCCACGGCCAAAGCGCCGCCGCACAGGGTCGCAAGGCACACGCGGGCAAGGCGTATCTGCCCCACCACCAGCATGAGCGAGGTATCCTGCGGCGGCGCGGCCAGCCCGAGCTGCGCCGCCAGCGCGTGAAAAACCTGACCGGCCGCCAGCGGAACCGGCCCGGGCAGGCAGGCCAGCGGCAGGGAAACAAGCCACAGCGCCGCCAAAGCCGTGAACGCAGGCCACAGGCGCACGGATGACAACCCGGAGGGAGAGGAGGAATGTGATGTCGCGGTCATGCCCGCCCTTTGAAGGCCCCGCGCAAAGCGCGTGGGCATAAAAAAGGCCTCTTCCCGCATGAAACAGCTATTGCTTCATGAAGGAAGAGGCCCGTATTTCCTCAATCCTGCCGACAAAATCCCGTTGCCGTGGCGGCTCATGCCGCTGCCATGCACCCTATTTACCACATGAAATGCTCACGTATGGCAGGCAAAAAACCTGCCTGCTCGCATTTCGTTGCAAGGATTTTCAGAAAAATCCTTGCAGAGTAGTTAACTCACTTCATTCGTTAACTGCTCTAGCCAAGGGCGGGGCATGGGGCAAGGCAGGTCTTCCGGCTTGGCTCCCTCTCACCGGCCTTCCCGTTTCCAGTGGCGCTGTGTGGTGCGAGGTTGGCGAGCCTTACGGCGGCGGGTCCGCTCCCGCATCTAACGGGATTCCCTTTTCAAGCCGGGCACCCCGGCTACCATTGCCGCGCCTACTGTAGGCGGGGGCGGCAGGCCTGTCAATGCCGAGAGAGCCCGCCAGAACCACAGGGCAGACGAGCCGCGCCGCTGGCGGCATTCAGCCGGGCTGGCGAAGCCGCCTGGCGCTCAAACATCCCGCCAGTCCACGCCGATGCAGAGCGCTCTTCAGTTTTTCTGGATCCAGATGATGCTGGCCTGACGGCCCGAAGCTCTGGCGCAACGGTAAGAGAAAAACTGGTCGTTGTTGGTGGCGGTGCAGATATCCAGACCAAAAATATTGCGTCCCGGAATACCGGCCTGCACAAGTTGGTGGCGGGTCAATCCCCAAAGATCCATGGTGCGGTTTTCTTCGTCAAACCAGGGCACGAACTGCGGCCCCCATTCCTTGTCGAAATTGATGAATTCTGCCTTGCCGGGGCCAAGACTCGGCCCTCGGACGGCAAAGACGTCCTGCGGCTTGAGGTCATAGCGCTCGCAAAAGCGCACAACGCCTGTCAGAGGAAAGTCGCAGCGATTGCCGCGCCAGCCAGCATGCATGGCCGCCACGTACTTGCCGCTTTTGTGCGCCAGCAAAATGGGCTGGCAGTCCGCCGTCTTGATGAGCAGGCCCAGGCCGGGTTCGGCCGTGGCCATGCCGTCCCCCTCTTCCACCGCCACCGCGTCGCAGGCCACAGGGGTCGGCTCAAAGGCCATGACATCGCCGTGCACCTGCTGCAATTCCGCCCAGCGGCGCAAGCCCCGAGGTTGCAGACCCGCCAGCAGGCTCTCGCGGTTGGCCGTAACCAGGGCCGCGTCATCCCCCACACTGAAGGAAATATTGCCGCCGCCATACTCTCCACGGCACACGCCGCCGGGGCGGGTCTGAAAGGCGCAACGCACGGAATCCAGGCCGGGGAACGCAAATGGGATATAGCTTATAGGCACAACAGACGCTCTTCGGTGCATAAATGGTGAACCCGCTGATCCCAGGGGGCCAGGGGCAAGGGAGGGACAAGCTGAAAATCAAAACAGAAACCCACGCGCGGGCACTTGAGCCCGGCCTGTAAAAACCTGTCGTAATAGCCCCCGCCGTAACCGAGGCGGCCGCCTTCAAGATCAAAAGCCAGACCGGGCAGCACCATCAACGAGGGGGCAAACGCAACGCCGCCCGACGGGGAACTGGCCATGCCCGCGCCAGCAGACACGTCTTCCGGGCCAAAGCCCGGCAGGGCCGCATCCGGCTCAAGAAGGCCAAAAGGCCCAGGCCGCAGCTGCTCGCGGCTGGCGCAAGCCACAAAGTCCATAAAACCGGGCTGTCCACGCCGAACACGCGGCAGCCAGAGGGTGCGCCCCTCACGCCATGCCGCGTCCAGCAACAGGCTGGTGCCAATCTCGTCCTTGATGCCCACGTAAAGCGCCACTGACTCCGCCTGACGCCAGCAGTCCGCCCGGAGCAGGTTCTCCTGCGCCGCCACTGCCCTTTCGCTGGCAAGGTGCGGGGGCTGCTCGCGGCGAAGCCTGGTCATGCGCTCGCGCAGAGCCTGTTTGCGGGCCGCCACCGCGTCCGGCGACTGTGGCCGTACGGCCTGCACAGGGGGATTTTCACTCATGCCGGGCCTTTCCTTATGTACTGAAGTATGGCAGCATTATTGCAGCGTCAATATAACAAAGGAAACGCCACCATGCCAAGCTCTACCACCCAGGATTACCTCTGGATCGCCGTGGGCGATATACATGATGAAACCGGGCGTTTTGCCAAGATTCCTGAACTGAGCCAGGCTGACGGCATCATCGTCACCGGCGACCTCACAGTGACAGGCGGCGTCAAGCAGGCGGAACAGGTCATGGACGTGTTGCGTAGCTATAATCCTATGATTCTCGCACAGATAGGCAACATGGACCGCCCTGAAGTGGACCAGTGGCTCAGCGAAAAAGGCTGGAACCTGCACACCGTAACGCGCGAACTCACGCCGGATACGGCCATCTTTGGGGTTGGCGCCTCCACCTTCACGCCCTTTGGCACTCCCAGCGAATTTCCTGAATCCGCTTTCGCCGCATGGCTTGAAGCCTGCTGGCAGAAGGCCCGCGCCTATCCGCACAGCGTTCTTGTGTCGCACAATCCGCCCAAGGATACGGCGTGCGACGTCATACCCGGCGGCGTGCATGTGGGCTCCACTGCGGTACGCGAATTTCTTGAAGAAGCCCAGCCGGACATCTGCCTGTGCGGGCACATTCACGAGGCACGGGCCGTAGACCGCGTGGGCCGCACCATTGTGGTCAACCCCGGCGCTCTGGCGCAGGGGGGCTATGTTCTTTTGCGTTATAATTCCGGTCAGTTGTCCGCAGAACTCAAGGTGCTGGAAGAAGAAGATTAGCGCAACTTCAGGGTAAATGGCGCTTATGGCCGCACACGGGCATTCACCGTGGCGGCCTTTATCTTTTTATGGTGTTGCCAGTTCTGACAAGGTGGGGACAGGCTCAGTCCATCGCAAGAACAACCTCGGCATGCTCCTGTAAAAACCTGGGCAGCCTGGCCAGCAATTGGGCCACCTGCATGCCCGGGTCAGGAGAACAGTAACGCGCCAGAAGCCGCGCCAGACACGCTGCGGCGCGGCTGGCCCTGCACAGGGGAATCCCCCCTGCCAGCAAGGCCGTCACAAGGCCCGTCACGAGGTCGCCCGTACCGCCGATGCACTCCATGGCGGGTTCCGAGGGTTCATCAATGGTGGCGGCAAGGCGTCCCTCGCAGACGATATGGTCGGCGCGGCCCTTGATGATGAGGTTGGCCGGGCAGTTGCCGTGCGCCTGGGCGCGGGCCAGCAGCCCCGGGATATCCTCTTCCTCGGCCAGCAAAAATCCTCTGGTGTAAAAAGGGTGCGGCGCTTTTTCGTCAGCCAGAAAGGCCAGTTCGCCCAGGTCTGGCGTAAAAAGATCGTAGGCGTCGGCGTAGCCGCTCATCTTGGCCACGTACATGAAGCCCGCGTCGGCCACCAGCAGGGGTGGCGTCGGCAAGGCCTGTATGGCCATGAGCACGCGGTTGTGCCAGTCCACATCCGGAAAAAGATAGTGGAATGTCATTCCTGTGGGGGCCAGCGCTGCCGCATGCTCCGTGAGCCAGGCGTAAAGGGTGCGGCTGCCCGCTCCGGAACCGGTGTCTCCGGCCAGCAGAAGGCGTGGCGGCTCAAAGCCGAGAGCCTCACAGGCCAGAAGAGCCGTGGCCGCCAGGGCCGCTGTGCCGCGCTGCACGGGGACTAAACTTCCGTCCGGCAGATGCAGCATGCCGTCACGCACCGACGCCGGAGCCTGCGTTGCCGCCTCGCAAAACCCCATATCTTTATCCGGCAATGTTCCCGTTATATACCACACGGATATTGCCTCCGCAGTTCTTCATAGGCCTTTTGCAGGCTGTAGCAGCACAGCGTCTGCCCGAGGCTCCGGGGCTCCGGCGCTTCGTCCAGCCGCATGCCGCACAGGCAATGCGCTAGCCACGGCACATCCGGGCAGCCGCCGCCGGAAATATTTACAATGCGCCCGTCGCGCGTGTCCAGGGTGATCTTCATGTTGGCGGCCCGCACCATGAGCCAGTGGTCCAGACGCTTGACCTGAAACAGGGACACGGGCTCAAGCAGCACATCGTGGGCGGTGACGACGTTTTCCGGGCGGATGCCTGCCTTATTGAGAACTTCCAGCACGGCGGCCTGGCTGACCAGCTCAAAAACCACCACCATATCGCAGCCAGTGCGCAATTGCGGCGGCGGCCCCTTGACCTCAACGGCAAGCCCCGCCTGACGGAGCAGGCCCTCTGCCTTGATGACCTCTCCCGTATGGGAAAAGACCAGCAGCCCCCTGTCACTGAGCGCCTTGCCAGCGCCTGCCGGGCCGGTGTTTCTTTCCGGAACGGGCGGCGCGTTTTTGTCGCGCCATCCGCGCAGGAGGCTTCCCATCTTGCCGAGCAGCCCGCCGGAAGGCTTGTTGTTCGTATTCGGCATGTTGTCCATTACTGTATCCTGCCGGGCGGGCGGCAAAGCCCGCCCGGCTGTTTATCGCATGCAGAACTGCGGATTGTTATGTCAGGACTTTTCTATTTCCAGCCGGGTGACTCCCTGCCCTTCGTCAGAATTCGTGACGCTGAAGCCCCGGTTGCGGGCCGCGCGGCTGACGTTTTCAAGGCTGGCGTCATTGTCCACCAGCACGCTGAAGGAGCTCGCAGCACCGCCCTTGAGGGCATTGAGAAAAAGCAGCACCGGCTGCGGGCAGGAAAGGCCACGGGTATCAATAAGTTCAGACATTACGCGCCTCGCTTGCAGTTGAAAAATCCGACGAACAGACAAATCCCAAGCCCGGCCAGGGTGGCGGCCATGCCGTGGGGGCCGATGCCAGCAGTGCTGGAGGCCATGCCGAAGTTGTGGGCCATGGCCGTGCCGACGATAAGCCCCACCGCAAAGACGGCGGCGTCATTGTCGCCTTCTCCAGCCATGAACAGCTGGCGGCCAGGGCAGCCGCCAGCGAGCGCAAAGGCAAGCCCCGCCGTAACCATGCCCATAAAGTTCCAGAGGTCATCGGGCTGGGCAACGGGCTGGTTTTCAAATCCCCAATGGAAGGAGCCCAGGCTGAGATTCATGACCAGAGCCGCCGCGAACATGGCTATAAAGCCCAGGGCCAGATACCACTGATTGAAAAGGATGACGTCGCGCAGCGCGCCCATGGTGCAGAAACGGCTGCGCTGGGCCAGAAAGCCCACGGCCAGCCCCGCGCACAGGGAGAAGATAAAGGGCGCGTGCTGTGAGCCCGGCCCCTTGATGGAGTAAAAGAGCACGCCGCTCTTGAGTTCGCCTATGACCTGGGGGTCAGCGAGGTACAAGGCCACAAGGCCGAGCATGAGCGCGGGAAGCAGCAGGCCCGATATCTTGCCCTGATTCTGACTGCGGCCCAGTGAAAAGCCCATGCGAAAAAAAATGGTGCCTATGCCGACGCCCGTGATAAGACCCACAAGTCCGAAGATCGCATGGGCGTCGCCGCCGGCAAGGCGCAGGATGACGCGCCAGGGGCAACCCAGAAAAACCAGCGCGCCGATACCGGCGATGGCTCCGAGAAAAAACCGGGTGATGGGGGCGGAACCGCCGCGGGGCTTGTATTCGCCAAAGAGCATGGCCGCCGCAAAGGCTCCCAGTACCATGCCCATAATTTCTGGCCGCAGATATTGCACAATTTCAGCCCTGTGCAGACCGACAGCCCCGGCGATATCGCGGTTAAAACAAACCACGCAGATGCCCATATTGCCCGGATTGCCAGCCTGTTGCAGCAATACGGCCAAAATGCCGAAAACAAGGCCCACCACAACTATGCCAGTAGTGGTGGAAAGGATGTTGAAATACTGTTTCATCGGTATCCTCCTGCTCCATTTTATGGGCTTGCGCCCGTTGCGTTGACGGCCATAAAGACCGACAGAACGCGGACGGAGGATTACCTCTTGCTCAGGTTTGTCGCGTCATGCTCCCGTACTGCAAAACGCGCCGCCGCCCGCTTACACTCCACACCGTGAAGCTGCCGGGGTTGCGTCAGGTCTTGCGCTTGGGCATGTGCGCTCCGTAATTTGCGCCGCACGGACTGTATCCGTGGGGAGGGGTGAGGGCCGCACGCGGCCAGATGATTCATGCAGGCGGGCGGCATTTCTGCCAGGCCGCCTGCCGCCATCACATATTATGTGGGGCTTGCCGTCAGGTGCACGGCGTCCTGCCCGTCCCGTTCGGCCAGCAGCACATCGACGCGCTCCTGGCGGCTGGTGTTGACCGTGCGGCCCACATAATCCGCGTGAATGGGCAGTTCGCGGTGCCCCCTGTCAATGAGAGCCAGCAGTTCCACAGCTCTGGGGCGTCCGTAGTCCAGCAGAGCTTCCAGGGCGGCCCGTATGGTGCGCCCCGTGTACAACACGTCATCCACAAGAATGATGACGCGCCCGTCAACACTGGCCGGTATGCGTGACTGCCCGATGTGGGGTTTGCCTTCAAGGCTTGTCCAGTCGTCACGGTAGAGATTTATGTCCAGCGTGCCCAGCAGCACGGGATGCCCAAGGCGTTCTTCAAGCAGGACGGCCAGGCGTCGGGCGATATCAGCGCCGCGCCTTTCAATGCCGACCAGCATGACATGGTCGCACTTGGCGTGGCGCTCCATAATCTGGGACGCCAGGCGTTCCAGCATACGCGCCATTTCGTGCTGCTCAAGCAGCAGGGTTGTATTCATGTTTCCTCCCGTGGCATCTGCCTGCTAAAACCCTACAGCTTTTTGTGATTGAAGAAAAGTCCCCCGACAATTGACAAGGCAGAAGCATGGCCTTAGTTACTATGGGCACCAGAAATATGGAGGACATCATGATTCAATTGACCGACAACGCCCGCAAGGAGCTTGATACCTTCTTTGCGGACAAGAAGAAGGATCCGATTCGGATTTACCTCTCGGCTGGTTGAGGCGGCCCGCGCCTCGCTCTGGCTCTGGACGAGCCTAATGACCAGGATGTAACCGAAGAACAGGCTGGGTACACCTTCTGCATGAGCAAGTCTTTGCTCGATGAAGTGAAGGGAGTTTCTGTGGATTTAACCTACATGGGTTTCACGCTCACCCCCGACGTGCCCTTTGCTTCAGAAGGCGATGGTTGCAGCAGCTGCTCAAGCTGCGGAAGCCACTAACCAAAACGGGCCTGGTTCCCCGTCAGCCGATGAAGCATCTCAGCCTGTTTTTCGGAATATATAATATACCCGAAAAAATCATGGAGGAACCATGCTCGAACTTACCGAAAGCGCTCAAAAAGAACTGGCAGCCTACTTTGAAGGCAAGGACAAAAGCGATATCCGCATATACCTTGCCCCCGGCGGTTGCAGCGGCCCGCGCCTTGCGCTGGCCCTCGACGCCGCCACAGATGAGGACCAGAGCGAGGAACAGGGCGGCTTCACCTTCTGCATCAACAAAGATCTGCTGGCCCAGGTTGAAGGCGTAAAAATCGACCTCACCCATATGGGCTTTATGGTGGAACCCAGCGTACCCCTGCCTCAGAGCGCGGGTGGTTGCTCCGGCTGCTCCGGCGGTTGCGGCACCAATTAAAAAGCAAACAGATGCGGTTGACCGGGGGCGGCTTTAGGGCCGCCCCCTTGTCACTTTGTGGCGAAACTCTTTTTCGGGATTCATAACCACACGTCATATAAAACTTTGTGCGGATCGTTCGCGCGCGTCATGGCCGCGCAAGAAGAACGGCCAGGTCATTGGAACGGGTGAATGGACAGTTTTAACGCAGTACTGGCAAGTCAGGAAAATCAGATATACATCGAGCGCAGCGGCATGGCCACGCGCTGCCGTCTCGCCGTTGAGGCCATGACCCGTGGGCGCACAGTGGTTCTGGTGGCGCGCGAACGTGAAGAGTATACGCTTGCCCGCGCATTGCTGACGCTCTTTACGCCGGAACTTTCCCTTGGCGAAAAGCCCCTGTCCGAACCCTTGTGGCGCAGCCCCTGCCTGGCCTTGCCCGCCTTGAACCAGCGGCAGGACAGAGCCTCGTGGGCAGCGCGCCTGGCCGCCCTGTATGGTCTTGGCCTCGGACAGCCGCGCTGTCTGGTTTGCAGTGTTGAAAGCCTTTTGCTGCGCCATGTGCCCCTGAATTTCTTCTCTTCACGCAATCTTGATCTGCGCAAGGGCAGCGACTATGCGCCCGAGCTACTGCTCGATCAGGCCGTGGAATGGGGCTACGAGCGCGTGACCATGGTCACGCGGCCCGGAGAAATGGCGCGCCGGGGCGATATTCTCGATATTTTTCCCGCAGGTTACGCCAAGCCCGTGCGTCTGGAATTTTTTGGCGACACCCTGGATGAGATGCGTGTTTTTGACGCTGAAAGCCAGCGCTCTTTGCAAGGCTGCGACGAACTGACGCTCCTTCCGGCCAGCCCGCTGGCCCTGGACGCCAAAGCCCTGACAGCGGCGCGCGAGCGTTGCGACCGCATGTTCGCCGAAGGCCGCATTGGCGAAAACGAGTGCTATTCCTTCAAAAAATCGCTGGACAGCGGCGGCATTGGGCTTTTGCCCGGCAGCGTGCTTGAAACCACGAGCTTCATAGAAGACTGGCTGCCCAAAGACAGCCTGTGGCTGCTGCCCGGCGAGGCCGACAGCGCCGACGCCTTGCGCGATGGCCGCCTGAGCCTCAAGGAAAGGCTGGAAGCCCCGGACTCTCCCCTGCCGCAACCCGCCACGCTCACACTGCGCAAAAGCTCGCAGCCCGCACCCTGGAACGGCTTTCAGCGTATCTACGCCGAACCGCTGGTCATGGGCGTTGAAGAGCGCGGCCTTGATCTGGCCGAACGCCCCCTGCACTCCTTTACCGACCTCTTCCCTCTGCCGGGCGCGCAGGATCGCCCTTGGCAGCACCTTTCCTCGGCCCTCAAGGAGTGGCGCAACAGCCGCCGTCAGGTGGTTCTCAGTTTTTCATCAGGCAGAAGCCGGGCAAAATTCCTGAAACTGGCCGAGCAGGACGGCATTATACCCGCCATGCGCTACGCGCCGGATCAGAAGGGACTTTTTGTGCTTGTTTCGCCCTTCAGGTCGGGCGCGGACCTTGTCTGGGACGACATCCTGGTGCTTGGCGAGGACATCCTGTACCCCAAGGCCGAAAAAACGCCCCGCGTATCTTCCCGCGTGTTCAAGGGGCTGGATACTTTTGACGACCTCAAGCCCGGCGATCTTCTTGTACACCGCGATTACGGCATCGGGCGCTTTGCGGGCCTGCACCACCTGGACCTCAACGCGGCGGCCAACGATTTTCTGCTGGTGGAGTATTCCGGCAAGGACAAGCTCTATGTGCCTGCGGACAGGCTGGGGCTTATCCAGCGCTTCAAGGGTACCGAAGGCGTGGAGCCCGCCCTTGACCGCCTGGGCGGCGCTGCCTGGGTGACCGGCAAGGAAAAAGCCCGCAAGGCCATTGAAAAAATCGCCGCCGATCTGGTGGAGATGTACGCCTACCGCAAGGTCACCAAGGGCTTCCGCTATGACCCGCCCGGCGAGCTGTATCACGAGTTCGAGGCCACATTCGGCTTTGAGGAAACCCCGGATCAGGCCAAGGCCATTCAGGACGTGCTGGACGATATGGACAAGTCGAGCCCAATGGATCGCCTTGTGTGCGGCGACGTGGGCTTCGGCAAAACAGAGGTGGCCCTGCGGGCCGCCTTCCGCGCCGCTTCCGAGGGGCGACAGGTGGCCATGCTCTGCCCCACCACCGTGCTGGCCGAGCAGCATTACCAGACCTTCAGGGCGCGCCTGGCGGGTTTTCCCGTCAATGTGGGCCTGCTCAGCCGTTTTGTGACGCGCCCCAAGCAAAAAGAGGTGCTCAAGGCCGCTGCCGCCGGGCAGATAGACATTCTCATCGGCACCCACCGCATTTTGTCCACCGACGTGAAGCTGCCCAATCTGACCCTGCTCATCCTTGACGAAGAACAGCGGTTCGGGGTTCGCCATAAAGAAAAGCTCAAGGCCCTCAAAAAGAACGTGGACGTGCTGACGCTCACGGCCACGCCCATTCCGCGCACCCTGCAGCTTTCCATGTCGGGCATCCGCGAACTTTCCATCATCGAAACCGCGCCGCAGGATCGCAAGCCCGTGGCCAGCGCCGTGCTGCGCAGGGACGACAACGTGCTGCGCAAGGTGATGGAACGTGAAATGGAGCGTGAAGGACAGATCTTCTGGGTCTACAACCGTGTGCAGGGGCTGGAGCGCGTGGCGGAATACGTGCGCGGGCTTGTTCCTGCGGCCCGCGTGGGCATGGCCCACGGCCAGATGTCTGAAACCGAGCTTGAAGACACCATGCACAAATTCTGGCATGGCGAACTGGACGTGCTGGTATGCACGTCCATAGTGGAATCCGGCCTGGACTTTCCCCGCGCCAACACCCTGGTGGTGGATCAGGCCCAGATGTTCGGCCTTGGGCAGCTGTACCAGCTGCGTGGCCGCGTGGGCCGCAGCGACAGGCAGGCATACGCCTTTTTTGTGGTGCCCGATGCCGAACGCCTGACTGCCGTGGCCGAGGAGCGCCTGCGCATCATTATGGATATGGACTACCTGGGCGCGGGCTTTCAGGTGGCCATGGAAGACCTGCGCCTGCGCGGCGCGGGCAATATACTGGGTGAAGTCCAGTCGGGGCACATGTGCCGCGTGGGCCTTGACCTGTACCTTGAAATGCTTGAAGAAGCCGTGGGCCGCCTCAAGGGCATGCCCGAAAGCATCGTTGCCGAAACGGAACTGACGCTGGGCCTTCCGGCGCACATACCCGCGTCCTACATTGATGACGGACGCGAGCGCCTGCGCTGCTACAAGGCCCTCACTTCGGCTTCAGGCGGGGCCGCGCGTGAAGAAACGGCCCTGTCCATCCGCGACCGCTTTGGGCCCTTCCCCGAAGAACTGGCAAACTTTCTGGCCGTGCTGGACTTCAAGCAGTTTCTTACGGAACTTCAGGTGCAGAAGGCCGAGGTGCGCCGCGAATCCGTGCGCCTGACCTGGCCTGACGGGCAGACGGCCGTGCAGCCAGAACGCATTGTGGCTCTTGCCGCGTCCCTGCCGGGCGCGCGCGTGCTGCCCCCGGCAGGCCTTGCGCTGACGCTGGAAAAAGACGTCCCCTTTGCGCAGGGGCTTGACAGATTGCGTCAGGCGCTGGAAGACATACGCATACCAGTTGCGGGACAGGTTTCAGCCTGACCTGGCCAGAAGGCCAGGCCGCTCCGGCTGCGTTTCGCTCCAGCCGACGTCAAAAGAGGATGCCCATGCCCCTGATTTTTTCAGCCACGTCCGGCCAGCATGACATGCTGCCGTTCCCGGTTTCCGGCTGCGCCCCCGCAGACTCGCGGCGCCCGGGGTACAGGGCGGCCCCTGCTTCGGCGCCGGGACCAAAGGGCGTATTTTGGGCGGCGCGTCTGGCGCTGCTGGCCTGCTGCCTTCTGCTTTGCGCCTGCCTTGAGGCCCGCCTGCCCGAGGGCGTGGTGGCCACTGTCAATGGAGAGCCCATTTACCTGCGCACGGTGCAGGCCCTGCTGGACAGCCGCTCCGCAGCCTTGGGCACCCTACAGCGCCCTTCTCTCGAAAACATGAAACGTCAGTACGGCGACGCTCTGGGCACGCTGATCATTTACGCCCTGGTACGCCAGGATTTGCGTGATCTGCATATTCCCGTCACGGACGCCGCCCTTGAAGCCGCAGTGGCGGCCATCAGGGCGGACTACGGCGGCGAGGAAGGGCTGGCGCGTTTTCTGGCCGACGAATCACTGGACGAAAATGAATGGCGCGTGCTCATGCGCGACCATCTGGCCATGCAGAGCTTTGAAAAGCGCATCCTTCTGCCCGGCATCCGCATTTCTCTGAGCGATGTGCGCTCTTACTACAAGGAACACGAAGCAGAGTTCGCTTTGCCCGAAATCCTGGACGTTTGCCTGATTTCCGCCGTAGAATCCCAACTTGTTGACGCATTTTGCAGCGCCCTGACCTCTGGCCGTCCGGCAGAGAAAGAACCGTCCGAAAATCTCATGGTGCAGTGCCAGGAAGTCAGCGCGGCCCAGTTGCCGCCCAACTGGCAGAAAAAAGCTGATAAACTCGCGCCCGGGCAGTGCGCCGCCCTCGTTCAGGAAGACGGGCGCTGGTACGGCCTTGCCCTGACGGAACGCAACGCCGCCCATACAATGGGCATGGCCGAGGCCTACCCGCTCATTGAAAACATATTGCAGCAGCAGCGCAAGGACGCCGCTTTTGAAAACTGGCTGACCACGGCGCTGGGCAGGGCGCAGGTTCGCGTCAATCCCGATCTCATGGCCGACCTGCTTACGCCGCCCTCCGCCAGACCATCCATGCGTGATGACGGCACCGGCGACGCTTCTGGCCCGACCATGCGCGGCGGCGTCAACGGTTCAGGCGATGTCGGTTCCGCTCCGGCGGACGGCGACGATGGATTGAATGCCCCTGAGGGCGGTGGCGGAACGTACGGGCCACAGGAAAAAACGGGGGCGTCCGGCAGGCCTGACCGGCAGGGGCTTTAAGCCCGCCAGGCGGTCATTGCATGTCGTGCTGTTTTGGGCTAAAAATCAGAAGATAAACAGGCGCACCGCGCTTTGCACGAGGGAGAATCTCTGTGAGGAAAATACTTGTTTTGCTGCTGGCGATCGTACTTACGACCGCATGCAGCGTGCAGGCCGCCCAGCTCAATAAGGTGGCTGCTGTTGTCAACGGACAAGTCATTACCATGTTTGATCTGCAAAAAAACGCGTTGCCTGATCTTCTCCGGTCCGGGCTTAACCCCGAAAATCCGGCCAACGCCAAGCAGGTGGACACGGTTTTCCGCAAGGTTCTGGATTTGATGATTATGGATATTCTCATCGCCCAGGAAGCCAAAAGGCTGAAAGTAAGCGTTTCCCCTTCGGAAATCGACAATGAGATTGCCAAGGTGATGCAGGGCCGCAACATGACCAAGCAGCAGTTCGAAGAACAGCTTACGCGCCAGAAGAGCAGCGTGGCCGAATTGCGCGCCAACATCGAAAAAACGCTGTTGCGGCAGAAGATCATGGGAATGGAAGTGGGCCGCAAGGTTGTGGTCACGCCAGAAGAAATTCAGGCATACTACGACGCCCACAAATCCACCATGTATGACCGCAGCGGTCTGCACATGGGGGTTCTGGTCTATTCGCCCAAGGTCAACGCCGCCTCCATTGCCGCCCAGATCCGCTCAGGGGCGCTGACTTTTGAGGAAGCCGCGTTGAAGTATTCCATCGCGCCCAACAAAGAAAAGGGCGGCGACATGGGGCCGGTGGAATGGGACCGTCTGAACCCCGAATGGGAGTCACGGCTCACCAAGATGAAACCCGGCGATGTGACGGAAATCTTTGACCTTCAGGGACACAAGGCGCAAGTGCATCTTTTCCGCCCTGGCGGCAGCAGCGAAATGAAAATACTCACGCTTGAAGAGGCCAAGCCGCAGATCGACGCCATACTGCGTCAGCCCAAGGCCATGGAGCGCTTTGACGATTATACGGGACAATTGCGCAAAAAAGCGGTAATCGATATCCGATTGTAGCATAACCGTTCAGGCGTGCGCGCGGCCCCGGCCGCGCCGCGCCCTTCCGGCGGCCTAGCGTCTTCGGCCTCTGGCCGGGGACAGACCACCGGCAACAGCCGCCCACGGGGCGGCAAAGACCTTTACCGAGGCTTTGCATGACCTTAGAGGAACTGGGCGCGGTCCTTCGCGCGGAGCGCGAAAAAAGGGGCCTCAGCATTGAAGATGCGGCCAACCACCTGAAGATAGGCGCACGCCTTTTGCGCGCGCTCGAGGCAGGGGACTCCGCTTCTTTGCCCCATCTGGCGTATACCAAGGGTTTCATTCGTTCCTACTCCGCATATGTGGGGCTTTCAGCCGAAGAAGTCAGCGCGGCCCTGTCCGCTCTGGAGGCTGAAAACGAAGAGGCTTCCATACAGCAGACGCCCCTGCCGGACGTCATTCTGGCTCCACGGCGCAATTTCAAACCTTTTCTGTCCGTCTTTGTCGTGCTGCTGCTGGGTATTGGCGCTTATCTGGTCTGGCAGCACGGCGCGCTGGATATTTTGACCAGCCAGACGCGCCGCCAGGCGCAGCCCGCCCCCATGCAAAGCCCGGACAGCGCGGAAACGCCGCCTGCGGGAGTTGAGGCGCGCAATCTTGCGCCAGGGCGTGAAGCACGCCAGAGCGGCACTGCCGGACAACCCGCCGCAGCCGCCGCAGACAGCGGGCCGCAGGCTGGCCGCTCCGCAGCGTCTGCTGCTGGCGCGCAGGCCTCCGCACCGGCGGCCCCCGCCGCAACATCTGCTCCCGCCGCAACGTCTGGCCCCGCTGCAACGTCTGCCCCTGGCGCAGCCGCCGCACCAGCCGCACCAGCCGCATCGGCGCAGACGCCTGTGTCTGGCCCCCACAAGGTCATCATTACGGCCACGGAAGAATGCTGGGTGCACTCCAATGCCGACCATACCGATACGCGGCAGTTTTCTCTGCGCAAGGGCGACACCTTTGCCCTTACGTTCACCAAGAGCCTGGAGCTGAAGCTCGGCAACGCGGGCGGAGTGCGCCTGCGCTATGACGGCGAGGAGCTTCCCCCCGTGGGCTCAAGCGGTCAGGTGCGCACGCTGACCTTCCCCCCGGCGCTCCCATGACCGAATGGGCCGATCACGCGCTTGTGCTGCGGATGGGGCACTTTCGTGAGTCGGACCTCTGGCTGAAAACCCTTTGTCGCAAGCACGGCCTGCTGACGCTGTTCGCCTTTGGCGGAAGCAGAAGCAGGCGTCGCTTTTGCGGCTGCCTTGACGTGCTCAACAGTCTGCACTGCCGGGTGAAAACCTCGCCGCGCGGCGGCTTTCTCAATCTGGAAGAAGCCGTGCTGCTGAACGGCCCCCAGGCGCTGCGGCGTGACTGGCGGCGTATGGGCCTTGCCGCTAATTGCCTGCGCTTTGTGGAGGCTCTTGGGGTGGGAGACGAAGGGGCGGACGAGGCCTTTGTGCTGGTGGAAGACATGCGGCGCACTCTTGAGGAGGCCGCGTCGCTGCCCGCGCTATTTCCCCTTTTCTTCCGCCTGCGTCTGGCGGGCGCTCTTGGCTTTGCGCCAAGCCTTGACGTGTGCGGGCAGTGCGGCTGCGAGCTTAACGGGCCCGGACAGTTTGTGGTGGACGAAGGACACGTGCGCTGCCCTTCCTGCCGTGCCGAGGCCGGGCCAGTGCGCTATGGCGTGGAACTGAGCGCCTACGGGCTTGACCTTTTGCGCCATGTGCAGCAAGAATTGCCATCCGCCTGGCACCCGGAGGAACTGCCTCCTGCGGACCGGCGGGCCTGCTCGCGGGTTATTGACGGTTTTGTGCAATACCACCTGGGGCTGGCGTGGGAAGGGGGCTTTTTTCGCCGCGTATGACAAGGACGGTTCGCCTGGCTTGTGGTTTTGCGGTTTTATGGGTCTGGTTCAAGCAAATTTTTTTGCCAGACCATGGGGGCACTGCATAACAGGGAAACATTGACTGGCGGCTTTCTGCCTTCAATTCCGCTGCTCTGCGCACTGTGGCAGACTTTTAAGGTTTCGGGGGCGCGCACACTTGCGCCTATCATGGCAACGAGCCGTAATCCGTTTCAATCAGCGTTTCCTAAAGGACAGCACATGTATTTTCAGGACGTGATACTCACCCTACAAGATTACTGGGCCAGGCAGGGCTGCGTCATTGAGCAGCCCTCCGGTGTGGAATGCGGGGCAGGCACCTTTAACCCCCATACCTTTTTGCGGGTTATCGGTCCCGAACCCTGGAGCGTGGCCTATGTGGAGCCTTCACGGCGTCCCACGGACGGGCGCTATGGCGAAAATCCCAACCGTCTGCAGCGCTATTTCCAGTTTCAGGTCATCATGAAGCCCTCGCCGGACAACGTGCAGGACCTCTATCTGCAAAGCCTCAATGCCCTTGGCATCAATCCCGCCCAGCACGACATCCGCTTTGTGGAAGACGACTGGGAATCCCCCACTCTCGGCGCCTGGGGGCTCGGCTGGGAAGTATGGCTCAACGGCATGGAAGTAAGCCAGTTCACCTACTTCCAGCAGGTGGGCGGCATTGACCTTTCGCCCGTGAGCGTTGAACTGACCTACGGTCTTGAACGCCTGACCATGTACCTTCAGGGTGTGGAATCCGTTTATGATCTGGCCTGGAACAAGAATGTGACCTACGGCCACATCTACCACCAGAACGAAGTGGAACAGTCGCGCCACAATTTTGAAGCCAGTGACGCGCAAATGCTGCTGCGCCATTTCAGTGATTTTGAAGGCCAGTGCAAGGCCATGCTGGAGCTGGGCCTGCCCTGGCCCGCCTACGATTACTGCCTGAAGTGTTCGCATACCTTCAACCTGCTGGATGCGCGCGGGGCCATATCCATCACTGAACGCACCGGCTACATTGGCCGGGTGCGCGCCCTGGCGGCGGGCGTGGCCCGCCTGTACGCGGCTCAGCGCGAAGAACTGGGCTATCCCATGCTCAAAAAGGATGCGAGGTAAAGCCGTGGCCACCTTTGTGCTTGAAATTGGCAGCGAAGAACTGCCCTCCCGTTTTCTGGCCCCCGAAGAAGCGGAACTCTCCGCACGATTTGCCGCAGCCCTTGATGACGCCGGTCTGGAATATGGCGATCTGCGCGTCATGAGCACGCCGCGCCGCGCCGTGGTCATGATTGAAAATCTCAATCCCGTGCAGGTTGAACGCGAAGACATCGTGGCTGGCCCGCCCGTTCGCGTGGCCTATGACGCCGACGGCAAGGCCACCAAGGCCCTTGAAGGCTTTGTGCGCACCAACGGCTGCACCCTGGACGACGTTTTTCAGCAGGAAACCGAAAAAGGCGTCTATGTCGCCGTGCGCAAGCACACCGGCGGCGCTCACGCCAGCGGCCTGCTGGCGGCCATATGCCCGGCCGTCATTACGGCCCTGCCCTTTGCCAAGCGCATGCGCTGGGGCAATTACTCCTTTGCCTACGCCCGCCCCCTGCGCTGGATACTGGCCCTGCTGGACGACGAGGTCATTCCCTTTGAGGCTGGCCCCGTGACCTCCGGGCGCGAAACCTGCGGCCACCGCATCCACGGCCCCGGCCCCTTTGCCGTGGCCCATGCCGACGATTTTCTGAAAACCCTTGCCGGGCCGTGCGCCATCACCCTTGATCCCGCGCAACGCCGCAAAATCATTATCGAGGGCGGCAATGCGCAGGCCGTGGCCGCCAAGGGCAAGGTCCTGTGGAAAGACAGCCTCCTTGACGAGGTGCAGGGGCTTGCCGAGCATCCCGTGCCCCTGCTGGCGGATTTTGATCCGGCCTACCTTGAGGTTCCGCGCGAGGTGCTGCTGACCAGTATGGAAAGTCACCAGAAGAGCTTTGGCATTGAAGACGCCCAGGGCCAGTTGCTGCCGCATTTTCTGACGGTTCTCAACATCACCCCAGAAGATATGGATATTGTCAAACGCGGGTGGGAACGAGTGCTGCGCGCCCGCCTCGACGACGCCCGTTTCTTCTGGCGTGCCGACCTGCGCGAAACCTTTGACCACTGGCTGCAAAAGCTTGATACGGTCATCTTCATCGGCGGCCTTGGCAGCATGGGCGACAAGACACGCCGTCTTGAAGCGCTGTGCCAATGGCTGGCTGAAAGGTGCGCTCCTGACCTTGCTTCTGACGCCGCGCGCGCCGGGCGGCTCTCCAAGGCTGACCTCGTCAGCGGGCTTGTGGGCGAATTTGATACGCTTCAGGGCATCATGGGCGGCATCTACGCCGGACGCAAAGGCGAAAACGCCACCGTGGCCCAGGCCGTTGCCGAACAGTACCTCCCCGCCGGGCCGGATTCTCCCCTGCCGGGCAGCATGGGTGGAGCGCTTTTGTCTCTGGCCGACAAGGCCGACACCCTCGCTGGCTGCTTCGGCCTTGGCATGATACCCACCGGCGCGGCGGACCCCAATGGCCTTCGCCGTTGCGCGTTGGGCATCATACGCATTGTGCTGGATTTCGGCCTGCCGCTCGACATGCGCCAGGTTTTCGCCAAAGCGCAGGAATTGTATGGCGACAGGCAGTGGAAATTGCCCCCGGCCGAAGCGCTCGACAAACTGATGGAATTTTTCGCCGCCCGGCTGCGCAACTATTTCATGAGTCAGGGGCAGGACACCCTGCTGGTTGACGCCGTGCTTGGCGCGGGTTCCGCACAGGTGACGGAATGCGGCGCGCGCCTGAGCGCTCTGGCGGCCTTCAGCCGCGAGGCTGGCTTTGCCGAGGCTGCCCAGACCTTCAAGCGCGTGGCCAACATCCTGCGCAAACAGGGTCAGGCGGAGGAAATCCCGGCTCAGTGGGCTGCGGAACTCTTGCAGGAAGATGCGGAAAAGGCCCTGGCCTCCACTCTGGATCAACTGCTGCCAAGGCTTGACCAGATGTGGACTGCGCAGGATCACGCGGCGGCTCTGGCCTGCCTCAGCGAAGTGCGCCCGGCTGTGGACGCGTTTTTTGACGGCGTTATGGTCATGTGCGATGACCCGACCCTGCGGCGCAACCGTCTGGCCATGTTGCAGGCCCTTGGGGGGCGCTTTGCACGCCTGGCCGATTTTGCGGCCTTGCAAATATAGCACTGTTTGGGTATGTTCCGTTTCCGGTTGTTCCGGCCCGCTCATTGGCGGGATCGGAACAACCGGATCAGAACAACCGGAATGGTTGACAAAAAGAAAGAAAGCCGCCGGAAATCCGGCACAGAGCTTGACAGCCATACGGGGCTGTGCTAACAACCCGTCTTCGCGATAGCGCATCAGAATTCAGACTCATGGCTTGCCAGCGCAAGCCCAACATAGTGGAGGATACCGTGGCCAACCATAAGTCAGCCATCAAGCGTCACAGGCAGAGCTTGCAGAGGGCCGGTCGTAACCGCGCCGCCCGTACCCGCGTGAAGAACGCCATCAAACAGGTGCGCTCCGCCATCACGGCCACCGACAAGGCTCAGGCCAATGAAGCTCTGGTGGCCGCCACTTCCGTGCTTTCCAAGGCTGCCAGCAAGGGCGCCATGCACTGGAAGAAGGCCGCGCGCAAGATTTCGCGCCTGGCTCGCGCCGTTAACGGCATCGAAGCCTAGTGCCTTTGAGGGCAGATTTTTCTGCCAACAGTTTATTGTGTTTTGACGGCGCGCAAGTGCCAACGGTGCCCGCAATTGCGTGCACGCTTTTTGAAAATTTCAACTAAGTTCGTAGATTTTCAAAAAATATTTTGAAAAAACGCTTGACGGCCACTGCGACTTAATATAGATTCCCCTTCGTTGCGCGCTCGTAGCTCAGCTGGATAGAGCAACAGGCTACGAACCTGTAGGTCAGGAGTTCGAATCTCTTCGGGCGCACCATAAAAATCAAGCCCTTACGGTTATTAACCGTAAGGGCTTTTTTGTTTTGTCAATATCTCTCCCCATTCTCTCCCCACTTTTCAGTGATACGAGGGTAAACTTCGTGAACTTGCTAGGCTCAAGCAAAGGCGAATCGATTGCCCTCCTTTTTTATCATTTATCAACGTTGCTGACTTCACACCAGAGGTTAAGGAATGATTGTCGCAAAAATTGTGATAATATCTACTAAGTCGTAATGAGCGCTTTAATTGATGCGTTGCCTGGGCGCACACCCGATCTTTGAGTTTGTGGAAGAGTAGTAGCGTCTGCTCTGCCATGAGGCTCTCAATGCCCGCGTTCAACCCGCCTGGCGGTCCAATTTTCTTAACTGCGTTCGCTATAGATCATGCATGGCGCGTAGCTGCTATTCAATTCAAATTTTTTGTCATCTTCGGTTCAGGTTGTTAGTGCCAGTGTATCAATTTTTCCCGTCGTTTTCTTCTTTGCGAAG